>JAGWXF010000003.1 GCA_018970025.1 Actinomycetales bacterium
CGGGCGCGGACGCCCGGCACGAGCTGACCCTGCCGGGCGCGGACGCCCGGCACGAGCTGACCCTGCCGGGCGCGGACGCCCGGCACGAGCTGACCCTGCTGTTCGCGGGATGGACCCCTACGCGGGGTGCAAGCTCATCGGGCCGTAGACGACGCGATCGCCTTCCAGGAGGGTGACCCCGTCGACCCCCGCATCAAGCAGCGAGCGCCAGGACTCTCCCACCCACGACTCTGCATCCCCCTGCGTGGGGAAGTCCGTCGCGGCCGCGATCACCGGGACGTCCGAGATGACGGCCCCGTCGGCCCGCTCGTACCTCCATCGCCAGCCCATGCGCACTCCCTCGGACCTTGCCATCTGGCACTGCTCTCGTCCCCGGGAGCCTATGCTGTCCCCACAACTGAATCCACGCACTCGAGGTCCAGGGGAAGTCCGGTGAGAATCCGGCGCTGTCCCGCAACCGTGTTCCCGTCCATCGCCAGCCGACTGGCCCGATGGCCGGGCAGTCGGAGCACCTGGCGAGTGCGAGCGGCTCCCATACGTCGAGGCAACGGGGCGGAGCCTGAATCACCACCTGCACGGGCATCGCCATGCAGAGGCGCGCGGCGCAAGGTGAGCAGGAGTCCACCCGGAACCGCTCATCGAAGGCGACACTGATGCGTAGAGATGTACCCCGGCCTGACTGGTCCCGTCCTCTGAGGGCCCTATGCGCCCTCGCCATCGCGACGGGCACCGCAATCGCACTCCCCGGCGCTGCCGTAGCCGCCAGCCCTGACGCTGGGCTCTTCGGGGCTGCCGACCCGACCTTCGACGGGGTGTTTCGCCAATCGGTTGCGCTGCTCGGCCTCCGCGCCGTCGATGCTCCCGCCCCGGCCCCTGCGGTGCAGTGGCTTGCCGCCCAGCAGTGCCTCGACGGGTCCTTCGAGGCCTACCGGGTGTCGATCCGGACGATCTGCCGGCCGCCCGATCCGGAGAACTTCACCGGCCCGGACTCCAACTCGACCGCCCTCGCGGCGATGGCCCTGCGTGCCCAGGGCCAGCCGGGCAATGCCCAGCGCGCGATCGGTGCCCTGATGGCCTCGCAGAATGCGGACGGCGGCTGGGGATACATCCTCGGCTCGTCATCCGAAGCCAACTCCACCGGACTGGTCCTCTCGGCGCTCTACGGCGCGCAGGGCCAGGGCGTCAGGCAGGCTCGCTCCCGCGCCCGCGCGTACCTCGCCACCCAGCAGGTCGACTGCTCCAAGACCGGCGATTTCGGCCTGACCTTCCCGCCGAGCAAGACGGCCAACGCCCTGGCATCGGCACAGGCCCTGATCGGCATCGCGGGGACCGATCTCCCGTTCGCCCCTCCGGCAGCCTACGGATCCCTGGCGGGCACGACCTGCGCCTCCGCCATGAAGGCCAAGGTCGCCGCCTATGTCAGCGACCTGCTCATGCGCACCCGCGGACGCATCCCTTCCCCGATGGACCCGGCTGACGTCGACTGGAACGCCACGGCATCCGCCGTCATCGGCCTGGGCGCCGCCTCGCTCGGCCGCAACGGAGTCCAGGCCGGCCTGCAGGCACTGCAGGCCAATGTGGCCGCCTCCACCGTCAGCCGCGGGAACGTGGCTCCCGCATCCGTCGGGGCCCTGCTGATCGTCGCCGACATCACCGGCAAGGATCCGCGTCGCTTCGGTACCCCGGCCACCGACCTCGTGCGCGCCCTGCTGTCCAGCATGCGGCGCTAGGGATGGGCGGCAGGTGCGCATGAAGTCGAACTCGACCCCCGGACGGGGCCGATGGGCAGTGCTAGGCCCTCGCGCACGATCGGCGGCCGGCTGCCTGCTGGTCGCCTCGGCCGCCATGGTCGCGGGCACCGTCCCGGCCCAGGCGGCGAGCTACCGGTACTGGAGCTACTGGTGGACCGCGGACGGCGCCTGGACCTTCGCAACTGCCGGTCCATCCTCGTCCGTTCCCGGGGACGGATCGGTCGAGGGCTGGCACTTCGGGGTCACGTCAGTCGCAGGGACGGCTACGGATGCACCGCGCGTGGATCCGCTGGACGCCTTCGCAGGCGCCTGCGGCTCGGTCGCGCCGGCGCCCGGAACCAAGCGGGTCGCCCTGGTCATCGATCCCGGGGTCCCCGCGGACGCACCCGATGGCCAGCTGCCGGGCGAGCCGCGGCTGGCGTGCGCGCAGGTCCCGATGGAGGCGACCGGCTACCAGGCGCTGCGCAGCGTCGCTGCGGTGCGGACCGAGGACGGACTGCTCTGCGGCATCGACGGCTACCCCCTGACCGGCTGTGCCGACGTCGTGGCCGACCAGGCCCGGGCGACGGCTCCCCCGGCCCCGGATCCGCCCGCGACCCTCGACCAGGGAACAGCCAGCCAGGCGTCAGGCCCGCCACCCTCGTCATCCGTCGGGCCGATGCCCCTCATCCTCGGCGGCCTGGCCATCGGGGCGATGCTGGGGTTCATCTGGCGGCGCAGGAGGTCCCCATGAGTCACGGGCGCAGGGCTCGCTGGCTGCACCCCGGAGCCTGGTGGGCGTGGGCGCTCGGGCTGGCTGCCGCCGCGAGCCAGACGACCAATCCGCTGCTCCTGGCGCTCATCATCGCGGTCGCCGCGACCGTGGTCGTTTCCCGGCGGCCCCAGGCACCCTGGGCTCGCTCCTTCGGCTTCTTCCTGCGGCTCGGACTGCTCATCATCGCCATCCGGCTGATCGTCCAGGTCGCCTTCTCCGCCTCCGTCGGCACCACGGTCATCCTCGACCTGCCGGGGGTGGCACTGCCCGACTGGATGGCCGGAGTCCGGATCGGCGGGCAGGTGACGATCGAGAGCCTGCTCATCGCCCTGTACGACGGCCTGCGGCTGGCGGCGATCCTGGCCGCGTTCGGGGCAGCGAACTCCCTCGCCTCGCCGGCCCGCCTGCTGAAGTCCGTCCCGGCGGCCCTGTACGAGGTCGGCGTGAGCGTGGTGCTGGCCATGACCTTCACCCCGGCACTGGTCACCGACCTCGGGCGCGTCCAGCAGGCCCGCTACCTGCGCGGGCGCGCGAGCACTGGCCCACGTGCGGTCGCCGGAGCGGCCATGCCCGTCCTCGAAGGCGCACTCGAGCGGTCCGTCGCACTGGCCGCCGCGATGGATGCCCGCGGCTATGGCCGACGGGGAACCGCATCGCCGCGTCGGGCGCGTACCGCCGCAGGCCTGCTCCTGGCCGGACTCGTCGCCTGCGCGATCGGCACCTACGGGCTGGTCTCCGCTGACGCGCCCGGAGTGCTCGGCCTGCCCATGGTCGGATTCGGCGTCACCGCGGCCATCGCCTCCCTGGCATGGTCCGGACGCACCACCGCGCGCACCCGCTATCGCCCGGATCCCTGGGGCCGGCCCGAATGGGGGGTGCTGGGATGCGGCATCGCCGTGGCGTTCGCCTTCGCCGCCGCGGCGAGGATCTCCCCCGACTCGATGCATACCGCCGTCGACCCGCCCGCCTGGCCGGCGCTGGGGCTGCTCCCGTCGATCGGGCTGCTCCTGGCTCTGGGCCCAGGCCTGCTGGCGCCCCCGATTCCAGGGTCAGCGACTGCCGTGCCGCGGATCGGCCGCCGATGAGCTGGGCCGCGGATGCCGGCTCCAGGCCGATCATTCGATTCGAGGACGTCACCATCACCTACCCGCAGGCGGCCACACCCGTCCTCGCTGGCCTGGACCTGCAGATCCCCGAGGGGGAGCTGGTACTCGTCGTCGGCCGCACCGGCAGCGGCAAGAGCACCCTGCTGCGGTCCATCAACGGCCTGGTTCCTCACTTCACCGGCGGCACGCTCACCGGACGGGTGCTGGTGGACGGCCGCGATACCGCGGCGCATCCGCCCAGGGAGCTCGCCGACGTGGTCGGCGTGGTGTTGCAGGACCCGGGCAGCGGATTCGTCGCGGATACGGTCGAGGAGGAGCTCGCCTACGGGATGGAGTGCCTGGGCATCCCGCCGGAGGTCATGCGACGGCGAGTCGAGGAGACCTTGGACCTGCTCGGCCTGAGCGAGATCCGCTCGCGGCCCCTGCTGACCCTCAGCGCCGGCCAGCGCCAGCGCGTGGCCATCGGTGCCGCCCTCACCCCGCATCCGAGCATCCTGGTGCTGGACGAGCCGACCTCCGCCCTGGACCCAGGGGCTGCCGAGGAGGTGCTCGCCGCACTGCAGCGACTGGTGCACGACCTGTCGGTGACCGTCGTGCTGGCCGAGCACCGTCTTGAGCGCGTCGTGCAGTACGCCGACCGCATCGTGATCGTCCCTGGCGACGGGCAGCCGGTGCGCTCCGGGACGCCCTCACAGGTGATGGCGCAGACGCCCATCGCGCCCCCGGTGGTGGAACTCGGTCGTCTCGTCGGCTGGCAGCCGCTGCCCCTGTCGGTGCGCGATGCGCGCCGAGCGGCCATCGGCCTGCGCGACCTGCTGGTCGGTCATGCCCCGCCGGTGCGCACGAGCGCCGCGCCAGGGACGGGCACCCGGGCAGCGGCACCTGCGATCCGCACCGACCGCCTCACGGTGCTCTTCGGTGCCACGATGGCCCTTGCCGACGTGAGCCTGGAGGCGGCACCGGGCCAGATCATCGCGCTGATGGGACGTAACGGCGCTGGCAAGTCGACCCTGCTGGCATCCCTGGTCGGGCTGGGGCAGCGGGGCCGCGGCTCGGTGCAATCCGGCAACGTTCGCATCGACGGACGCGACCCGGCGCTGCTGCGCGGGCCAGGCCTGCTCGCCACCGTTGGCCTGGTGCCCTGCGACCCGGCCGACCTGCTCGAGCACGGCACCATCGCCGAGGAGTGCCGGGCGGGCGATCGGGACGGGCATCTCGACCCGGGGACGACACGGGCCGTGCTGGCCCTGCTCGCACCCGAGCTCACGGACGGCATGCATCCACGCGACCTGTCCGAGGGCCAGCGGCTGCTGCTCGCCCTGGCGCTCGTCCTCGCCGCGCGACCCCCCGTCCTGCTGCTGGACGAGCCCACCCGCGGGCTGGACTATCCGACCAAGGCCCGCCTGGTGGACCTGGTCCGCGACCTGGCGGCCGCCGGCCACTGCGTCGTGCTGGCCACGCACGACGTTGAGCTGGTCGCGGAGGTCGCCACGCGCGTCATCGTGCTCGCCGATGGCGAGGTCGTCGCCGATGGCCCCACGGCCGACGTCGTGGTCGCCTCGCCCATGCTCGCGCCGCAGGTCGCCAAGGTCCTTGCCCCGCATCCGTGGCTGACCGTGTCGGATGTCACCGCGTCGATTGGATCCCTGCTCCTTCGCACCCACGCGCCCACGAGCGGGGAGGAGATCCCATGACGGCCGCTCCCTTGGCGTCCCGGCTCGCCGGTCGGGCCTGGATCGCCGTCGCGATCGTCTCGGGGATCGGCATCGTCGCCTTCGCCTGGCCGCTGTTCGCCCCGGCCGGGTCGATGGCGGTCGCGCATGCCGATGTCGCGCCCTGGCTCTTCGCCCTGCTGATGCCCCTGCTGCTGGCAGTCGCCCTGGCCGCGGCGGCCGATGGGTCCGATGGAGCACTGGATGCCAAGGCCGTGGCGATCATCGGCGTCCTGGCCGCCGTGGCCTGCGCGCTGCGGCCGCTCGGCGGCGGGACGGCCGGCCTGGAGCCGATCTGGATCATCCTGATCCTGGGTGGACGGGTCCTGGGTCCTGGATGCGGGTTCCTGCTCGGGGCGATCGCGCTGTTCGCCTCCGGCCTGCTGACCGGCGGCGTCGGACCATGGCTGCCGTATCAGATGCTGGGGGCTGCCTGGGTTGCCATGGGGGCTGGCCTGCTCCCCCGGCTCACTGGCCGGGCCGAGATCGGCATGCTCGCCTGCTACGGAGCGGTCGCCAGCCTGGGCTATGGGCTGCTGCTGAACCTGTGGTTCTGGCCCCTCGCCACGGCGCTGCCGTCCGCGATCGCCTACCAGCCCGGCGCGGAGCCGCTGGTGAACACCCTGGCCTGGCTCCGATTCACGCTGCTCACCAGCCTCGGCTACGACATCCCACGGGCCGTGCTCACCACCATCCTCATTCTGATCGCCGGCAAGCCGATCCTGGCGGCCCTTCGTCGGGCCGCGCGCCGGGCATCATTCGGCTCGGTCGGGACGTTCCAGGGCTCCCGCCAGACGCCGGCCCACCAGCCCGTCGCAGCCGAGTCGGTGGGCCGTCATGATGCGGACGACGACCTGATGCGAGTGACGACCTGATGCGAGTGACGACCTGATGCGAGTGACGACCTGATGCACGTGACGATGCTCGGGACCGGTGCCGCTGACGGGTGGCCGAACCCGTTCTGCGCGTGTGCCAGCTGCAGCGCCGAGCGGCAGGCCGGACGTTCCCGGGCCAGTACCAGCGCGCTCATCGACGGCCGAGTCCTCATCGACTGCGGGCCTACCGTCCCGCACGCCGCCACGCGAGCCGGCATCGATCTGGCCGCGGTGTGCCACGTGCTCGTCACCCATGGCCACCCCGACCACCTGGCCCCCGCCTTCCTGCTCTGGCGGCAGTGGGTCGACGGCCTCGCCGACCTGCACGTCTGGGGCCCACCGGCCGCGATGGCCCTCTGCCAGGAGTGGGTTGCTCCCGGCGCGCCCGTGACCCTGCATGAACTCTCGGGCTGGGACGTGCTGACCCTCGAGCTGCCGAGCACGGATGACACCTATCGGGTCCGCGCGATCCCTGCCGCCCACGGCCATGGCAATGGCGATGCCCTCGCCGAGGAGGCCCTGCTCTACGACCTGCGCGCGCCCGACGGAGCCCGCCTGCTGTACGCAACGGATACCGGCTGCCTGCCGGCCCAGACCCTCGACGCGATCGATAGCTCGATCGGCAACTCAAGCCCGGAGCCTGCCTTCGACCTCGTCCTCGTTGATGCCACCTTCGGCCTCAAGGCCGACCATGGCACCGGTCACCTCGACCTGGCGACCCTGCCGGCCTTCCTGGACGATCTCCGGCAGGCCGGGTCCATCGCCCCGACGACCGATGTCGTCGCCGTCCACCTCGGGCATCACAATCCGCCCCGGGAGGAGCTCGCGCCGATCCTGGCCGGCATGGGAGTCCGTGCGGTGGACGATCTCGCCGTGATCGACGCGCCTGCCCAGTCGGCCCACAGCAGGCCGGCCCGCGGCCAGCCGGCGCCTGCCCGGCATCTCGTGCTCGGCGGGGCACGATCGGGCAAGTCGACCTACGCCGAGCGACTGGCGGCGGTCAGCGCATCGGTTCGCTACGTGGCGACGGCAGCACCTCGGCCGGATGACGCCGAGTGGGCCGAGCGGGTTCGGCAGCACCGGGACCGTCGCCCGGCGCACTGGCACACGGTCGAGACGTTCGATCTGCCGGCAGCCCTCGCCGGGGCAGCCGCCGGGGAAACCGTCCTGATCGACTGCATCGGCATGTGGCTGACAGCTCACCTCGACGCTCGCGACGCCTGGTCGGACGACCCGGACACAGTTCGACGCGCCCGTGAGCAGGTGCTCGACTGCGCCGACGAGCTGATCGAGGCGATCGCCGACTGCCCCGCAAGCGTCATCATCGTGTCCAACGAGGTCGGCATGGACGTCGTTCCGGCCACCGCGTCAGGACGGCTCTTCCGCGACCTGCTTGGCATCGTCAACGCCCGGCTTGCCCGGGCCTGCGAGCACGCGACCATGATGATCGCCGGCCGACCACTGCCGCTGCCCCGCGACGGACACCGGCCGCCGGCGGGCTGCGACCTGCCGTGAGCGCAGAGCCGCACGTCAGGAGACGGTGCCGTGAGGGACAAGCTCCCGCGATGGAGGAGTTCCCGTGAGGATGGAGCTGCGATGAACGACCACCTGGCTCGCCTGCCGCGCGTCGAGGCACCTGACGGCGCACTGCGCGACGCCGGGCTGCTGCGCCAGCAGGCGCTGACCAAGCCCGCCGGATCCCTCGGCCGCCTCGAGGACCTCAGCCTGTGGGCCTGTGCGGTGCAGGGCACCTGCCCGCCGTCGCCGTTCGCCCGGCCGCGCGTGGTCCTGCTCGCCGGCGATCACGGCATCGCCTCGGTGACCTCTGCCTACCCGCCCGAGGTCACCGCGCAGATGGTCCGCAACTTCCTGTCCGGCGGCGCCGCGGTGAACGCGCTGGCCGAGCGGGCCGGCGCCGGCGTCCGCGTCGTCGACGTCAGCGTCGATGCGGATCCGGCCTACGCCGATGACCTGGATCCAGCAGTGGCGCGCCGCCGCATCCGTCGCGGCAGCGGATCCATCGACCACGAGGACGCGATGTCCGCGGATGAGGCGATGGCCGCATTCGAGCTCGGGCGGGCGCTGGCGGACGAGGAGATCGACGCCGGAGCCGACCTGCTCATCGGCGGCGACATGGGCATCGGCAACACCACCCCCGCGTCGGCCTTGGTGGGGTTGCTGACCGGCAACGATGCCTCGAAGGTCACCGGGTACGGCACCGGCATCGACGACAGTCGCTGGATGCGAAAGTGCGCGGCGATCCGGGATGCCATGCGCCGCGGCCGGCCGGCGATGGGCGACCCGCTCAGGCTGATGGCCTGCATCGGGGGCGCTGACCTGGCGGCAATGGCAGGCCTGGTGCTGCAGGCGTCGTTCCGCCGCACGCCGGTCATCCTGGACGGCACGGTGAGCGCCGCATGCGCGCTGGTCGCCGATCGCATCGACTACCGGGCGAAGTCGTGGTGGCTGGCCGGGCACCGGTCGACGGAGCCGGCCCAGGGCCTGGCCCTGGCGCGCATGGACCTCGAGCCGGTCGTGGACTTCCGGATGCGCCTGGGCGAGGGAACCGGAGCCCTCATCGCCCTGCCGGTGGTGCAGGCCGCCATCACGACCCTGGCGCAGATGGCCACCTTCGACGAGGCCGGCGTGAGCAATCGGCCGTGAGCGACGTCCCTGCGGCTGACTCCAGCGCGAAGGAAGGCATGCGCCTGGCACTGGGAACGCTCACCCGAATCCCGGTGCGGCCGCCGGGGCGGGTGGATGCCGCGGTGGCAGGCGCCGCGATGCGACGTGCCCCGCTGATCGGCGCGCTGCTCGCCGCCATCCCGATCACCGCCCTAGCGCTGCTCGACTGGTCGATGCCTGCTGCAGGCAGCCCGCTGCGGTCGATGCTGCTGGCAGCCATGTGCATCGCAGGCCTCGCCTGGCTCACCCGAGGCATCCACCTCGACGGCCTGGCCGACACCGCCGATGCACTGGCCAGCGGAACGCCGGCGGAGCGGGCCCTGCAGATCGCTCGGCAGTCCGACATCGGGCCGTTCGGGGTGATGACCCTCGTCCTGGTGCTGCTGCTGCAGGCATGCGGCCTGGCCGTGGCCATCGATGCAGGGCGCGGAGGTCTGGCGCTGGCGGCCGCGGTCATCGGCTCGCGGCTGACGCTGGTGTGGGCCTGCACCCCGCTGCTGCCGGCGGCCCGCCCCGATGGCCTAGGCGCGATGGTTGCCGGCACCACCCGGCTTCGGGACGGCATCCTGCTCACCCTGGCCGTCACGGCAGCCGGCGGCGCGGCGGGCTGGCTGGTCGTCGGCAGTGCCGCTGGCACGGTGCTGATGCCCGCCGGAATCCTGGCAGCGCTGCTCGCCGGAGCCATCGTCCTGCGGACGGCCCGCAGACGCCTCGGCGGCATTACCGGCGATGTGCTCGGTGCCTGCGTCGAGTGCGGCTGCTGCGCGGCACTGGTCGCGACGGCGATTGCCTGCTGACACGTGCCCAGAGCGTGCGCGGGTCTGCGGACCTGAGCCGGAGCGGATCCGGCGTTCAGCGGGTGCTGGGCTCCACGAAGGGCGGCTTGCATACCTCGAATCGCGACTCGCGGCCGCGAAGGTCGACTGCCACGACCTCACCGAGCGGGATCGACGAGTCGATCAGGGCAAGGCCGATGCCCTGCCGTAGGGTCGGGGAAAAGGTGCCACTGGTCACCTCGCCGATGACCGCACCGCCGAGTTGCGCATCCGCTACCGCATGCACCTGCATGTGCGGCCGCGGGATACCTCGGTCCAGCGCTCGCAGGCCGCGCAGCCGGCGCGAGGGCCCCGACGCCCGCTCGCGCAGGAGCGCTTCGCGGCCGCGGAACGACGCCTTGTCCCAGCCGACCGCCCAGCCCAGGCCTGCCTGCACCGGGGTGATCTGCGGGCCGATGTCCTGGCCGTGCAGCGGGTAGCCCATCTCGGTACGCAGCGTGTCGCGTGCCCCGAGCCCGGCGGGCACCAGCCCGAGGGCATCTGCCTGGGCCAGGAGCGCATCCCAGGCCTGCCCGAGGCCAGGCGCTGGCAGGACGAGCTCATAGCCATGCTCGCCCGTATATCCCGTGCGGCACACGATCACCGGATGGCCGGCGAAGGTCGAAGCCGTCATCGTCATGTAGTCGTGGTCGGCCGGCAGGCCGAGGCCGGCGACTGCGGCAGCACTGCGCGGGCCCTGCACCGCGATGATGCCGTGATCGTGGTGATGGTCGACCACCTCGACGCCTGCCGGAGCCGCATCCGTGAGGGCAGCCACGACCGCGGCGGCATTGGCGGCATTGGGCACCATGAACACCTCGTCCGCGGCCCAGCGGTACACGATGAGGTCGTCGACCACGCCCCCATCGTCCGTGCAGAGCATCGTGTACTGCGCCTGGCCGTCGCCGATTCGATCGATGTCATTGGCCAGCAGGCCATTGAGAAAGTCCACCGAGCCGGGGCCATGGATGCGCACCTTGCCCATGTGCGAGACGTCGAAGACGCCGACCGCCGAGCGCACCGCGGCATGCTCGGCGACCACCCCCGCGTACTCGATGGGCATGTCCCAGCCGCCGAAGTCGGCGGTCTTGGCTCCGGCGGCAAGATGCCGCTCATACAGTGGCGTCCGCATGCGCATGCACGGACGCTACCGCCGCCCCGCGACCGGGCAACTACCCTTCCGCCATGACCCTTGCCCTGGCCACCACATCCCCTGCCACCACCGCCTGCGACGCCCTGGTGATCGCCGTCATGCCGCAGGGGCCCGCTACCCCCGAGGGCTCCGGAGTGGAGCTGGCAGCCCATGGCCTGCCCGACGCGGCGCTCACCGCGATCAGCAGTGCCCTGACGGCCCTCGGCGCGAAGGGCAAGCCCGGCGAGGTCACCCGGATCCCGTCCGTGCCGGGCGTCAAGGCACCCGTGGTGATCGCGGTGGGCGTGGGCAACCTGCGTGCCACGATCGACACCGAGAACCTGCGTCGCGCCGTCGGGGCGGCCATCCGCTCGGCGGTCGGGATGCGCAAGGTCGCGATCGTGGCGGCCCCGCAGGAGGACCTCCTCGCGGCGACGGCCATGGGCGCCCGGCTGGCCGCCTATGACTTCACCGACTTCAAGGGCAAGGGCAGTGCCAAGGCCACGGCAGGCAGCTCACCGGTCGCCAGCATCGTCCTGCTCGTGCCCGGCCCCGCGACAGCCGCCCAGAAGCGGCTGATCGCCGACACCGAGGTCATCGGCGATGCCGTCTGCCTGGCCCGAGACCTGGTCAATACGCCGCCGAATGCCCTGCCCCCCGCGAAGCTGGCCCTTGCCGCCAAGGACGCTGTCGCCGGGCTGCCCGTGAAGGTGACGATCTGGGACGAGCGGGCGCTGGCGCGGCATGGCTGCGGCGGCATCCTCGGCGTGGGCCAGGGGTCGGCGAACCCGCCACGGCTGGCCCGCCTGGACTACGCCCCCGCGGGAGCCAAGCGCCAGCTCATCATCGTCGGCAAGGGCATCACCTTCGACACCGGCGGCATCTCCATCAAGCCGGCCGCCAACATGGACGAGATGAAGGGGGACATGGCCGGGGCCGCGGCCGTCATCGCCGCAGTGCAGGCGATCGCCCGGCTCGGGCTGAAGGTGAAGGTCACTGGACTGGTGCCGACCGCCGAGAACATGCCCAGCGGGACGGCGCAGCGACCCGGCGACGTGATCACCATGTTCGACGGCACCACGGTCGAGGTGCTCAACACCGACGCCGAGGGCCGGCTCATCCTCGCCGACGCCCTCGGCATCGCCGTGCAGGACAAGCCCGCGCTCATCATCGACGTGGCGACCCTCACCGGGGCCCAGCGCGTCGCCCTGGGCAGTCGCACGGCCGGGGTGATGGCCAATGACGATGCGGCTCGCGCCCAGGTATGCGCCGCAGCCGACCGGGCGGGCGAGACCATGTGGCCGATGCCGCTGCCGGAGGAACTGCGCGCATCGCTGGACTCAGCCACGGCCGACATCGCCAACATCGGCGACCGCATGGGCGGCATGCTCTCGGCCGCGGTTTTCCTGAAGGAGTTCATCCCCAACGGTCAGCCCTGGGTGCACCTGGATATCGCCGGCCCTGCGTTCAATGACAAGTCCCCCTACGGCTACACGCCCAAGGGCGGGACGGGAGCAGCCGTACGCACCTTCGTGCAGGTCGCCCGCGAGCTTGCGGCAGGATAGGAGCGACCGACATTCCTGCGACGGGAGGCTCACGTGCCCACGGCTGACCTGGTAATCCTCGGTGGCGGCAGTGGGGGCTATGCCTGCGCCCTGCGCGCATCGCAGCTGGGCCTGTCGGTGATCCTCATCGACCAGGACAAGCTCGGCGGGACCTGCCTGCACCGCGGGTGCATTCCCACCAAGGCGCTGCTCCATGCGGCCGAGGTGGCCGACAGCACCCGGGAGTCGGAGCACTTTGGCGTGCGAGCCACCTTCGAGGGCATCGACATGGCCCGGGTCAATGCCTACCGCGATGCGGTCGTGGGCCGGCTGTACAAGGGCCTGCAGGGCCTGGTGAAGAGCCGTAGCGTCACCTTCGTCGAGGGCACCGGCCGGCTCGTGGCGCCGAACGCCGTCGAGGTCGGCGGCACCCGATACGAGGGGGCCAACGTCGTGCTCGCCACCGGCTCGTATGCGCGGACGCTGCCGGGCCTGGAGATCGGCGGGCGCATCATGACCTCCGATCAGGCCCTGGCCCTGGACGAAGTCCCCGAGAAGGTCATCGTGCTCGGCGGCGGCGTCATCGGCGTGGAGTTCGCCAGCGTCTGGAAGTCCTTCGGCTCCGACGTGACGATCGTCGAGGCACTGCCGCACCTGGTTCCCAATGAGGACGAGTCCTGCTCGAAGGCCCTCGAACGCGCCTTCCGCAAGCGCGGCATCAGCTTCACGCTCGGCGTGCGATTCCAGTCTGCGGCGCAGGACGACGCGGGCGTGCACGTCACCCTGGAGGACGGCACGACCCTGGACGCCGACCTGCTGCTGGTCGCCGTGGGCCGGGGGCCGAACGCCACCGGCATGGGCTACGAAGAGCAGGGTATCGCCATGGAGCGGGGCTGGGTGCTGGTCGACGAGCGGCTGCGCACGAACGTCCCGAATGTCTACGCCGTCGGCGACATCACGCCCGGCCTGCAGCTGGCCCATCGCGGCTTCCAGCACGGGATCTTCGTCGCCGAGCAGATCGCCGGCCTGAACCCGGCCATCATCGAGGACATCAACATCCCGCGGGTCACCTACTGCGAGCCGGAGGTGGCCAGCATCGGCATGACCGAGGCGCAGGCCCGCGCGGCACACGGCGATGACGTGGCGATCTACGAGTACAGCCTGGCGGGCAACGGCAAGAGCCAGATCCTCGACACCGCGGGATTCATCAAGCTGGTCCAGCACCGGGACGGCCCGGTCATCGGGGTGCACATGGTCGGCTCGCGCGTTGGCGAGCAGATCGGCGAGGCCCAGCTGATCGTCAACTGGGAGGCCACCCCGGATAACGTCGCCCTGCTGATCCACGCCCATCCCACGCAGAACGAGGCCATGGGCGAGGCCCACCTGGCCCTCGCCGGCAAGCCACTGCACGCACACGCCTGACCACACGTCCCAAAGGAGCGCGACACCATGACGGTCTCCGTAACGATGCCAGCCCTCGGCGAGAGCGTCACCGAAGGCACGGTCACCCGCTGGCTGAAGGCCGTGGGTGATCCGGTACAGGCAGACGAGCCGCTGCTGGAGGTCTCCACCGACAAGGTCGACACCGAGATCCCCGCCCCGGCGTCGGGCGTGCTCCTGGAGATCACCGTCGGGGAGGACTCCGTCGTCCCGGTCGGTGCCCAGCTGGCAGTCATCGGCGAGGCCGGCGAGTCGGCGGTCACTGCGCAAGAGCCAACCGCCGCAGAGCCTGCCCCAGTGCCCGCCGTACCAGTGCCCGCCGCCCCAGTGCCCGCCGCCCCAGTGCCCGCCGCCCCGGAGCCCGCCGCACCCCGGACGACGGCGCCAGCGGCCGGCGCAGCGACCCCGATCGTGCTGCCCGCCCTCGGCGAGAGCGTCACCGAGGGCACGATCACCCGCTGGCTGCGGGCTGTCGGCGATGTCGTCGCTGCGGACGAGCCGCTGCTGGAGGTCTCCACCGACAAGGTCGACACCGAGATCCCGGCCCCGGCCTCCGGCACCCTGCTGGAGATCACCGTCGGCGAGGACCAGACCGCCCCGGTCGGCGCCCAGCTCGGCCTGATCGGGGAGGCGTCGTCTGCGCCCGTCCCGGCTGCACCCGCACCAGCCCCGGCACCCGCACCGGAGGCACCCCAGACCTCGGTGCCGGAACCGGTCCCGGCCCCGCCGCTGCCCGCTGCTGCCGAGCCAGCCGCCCAGCATCCGAGCACGCCCGATGCGACCAGCGCAGACGCCTACGTGACTCCCCTGGTTCGCCGACTCGCCGCACAGCACGGGATCGACCTGTCGACCGTCGTCGGTACCGGCGTCGGCGGCCGCATCCGCAAGCAGGATGTCATGGCGGCGGCCAGCGCCGGCCCTGGAACGTCGTCCATCAGCAGCACGCCCCAGCCTGTGGCTCCGGCCCCGAGCCAGCCAGCCGCGAGAACGGCGCCCCCGAGCACGACAGCGACAGCCGAGCCGACATCGGTCCAGCCAGCCACCGGCCTGCGCGGCCGAACGGAGAAGATGCCACGCCTGCGCCGGGTGATCGCGGAGCGCATGGTGGAGTCCCTGCAGGTCTCGGCGCAGCTGACGACCGTCATCGAGGTGGACGTCACCCGAATCAACTCCCTCCGCGGCCGCGTGAAGGATGACTTCGAGGCCCGCGAGGGCGTCAAGCTCACCTTCCTGCCGTTCTTCTGCCAGGCGGCAGTGGAGGCGCTCAAGCAGTTCCCGCAGGTCAACGCCTCGATCGACATGGAAGCGGGCACGGTCACGTACCACGATGTCGAGCACCTCGGCATCGCGGTCGATACCGAGCGCGGACTGCTCGTCCCCGTCATCCGGGACGCCGGAGACCTGAACATTGCCGGGCTCGCACGCAAGATCGCCGACGTCGCCGAGCGCACCCGCACCAACAAGGTCAGCCCCGACGAGCTCAGCGGCGGTACCTTCACGATCACCAACACCGGCAGCCGGGGATCGCTCTTCGACACCCCCATCATCAACCAGCCCCAGGTGGCAATCCTGGGCACCGGTGCCGTCGTGAAGCGTCCGGTCGTGATCAATGACGGCACCAGCGACGTGATCGCAGTGCGCTCGATGGCGTACCTGGCGCTCAGCTACGACCATCGACTCGTCGACGGCGCCGACGCGGCCCGCTTCCTGGGCTTCATGAAGGTCCGCCTCGAGGAGGCCGCATTCGAGGCCGAGCTCGGTCTGTAGGCACGCGAGGCCGAACGGGCTCGCGCACGCATCGGGCTCGCGCACGCATCGGGCTCGGCATGCCAACACCGGCGCCGTACGGGATGATTCCCACATGAAGGTCGTCGTCTCCGGTGCGTCCGGGCTCATCGGCTCCGCTCTGGTTCCCCATTTGCGCTCATCAGGGCACGAGGTCGTGCGACTGGTGCGGCGGGAGCCCACGTCGCCAGACGAAGCCCCCTGGGATCCATCGGCCGGCACTGTCGACCTGGCCGCGATCGGCGGGGTAGACGCGGTCATCAACCTTTCCGGTGCTGGCGTTGGCGACCGACGCTGGACCCCCGCCTACAAGGCCGAGATCAAGGACAGCCGGGTCCAGGCCACCTCGACCCTGGCCACCGCGATGGCTGCGCTCGACCCCCTGCCCAGTGTCCTGGTGAACGGCTCAGCGATCGGCTGGTACGGCGAGACGGGCGACCGGCCGGTGAACGAGTCCGCGCCTGCCGGCGAGGGGTTCCTCGCCGAGGTCGTCCGGGACTGGGAGGCCGCAACAGCACCGGCCCAGGATGCCGGCATCCGGGTGGTGCATGCCCGCACCGGACTGGTGGTCGCCAGGCAGGGCGGCGCCTGGGCTCGGCTATTCCCGATCTTCCGCCTCGGCCTGGGCGGCCGGCTCGGATCAGGCCGCCAGTACTGGTCCTGGATCTCGATGCGGGACGAGGTCCGCGCACTGTCCTTCCTGCTCGAGCATCAGGCCCTGCGCGGACCGGTCAACCTGACCGCACCGCACCCGGCCACGAACGCGGAGGTGACGGCGGCGATGGGCAAGGCCCTGGGCCGCCCGACCCTGCTCCCGGTACCGGCACTGGCCCTGCAGGCCGCGCTCGGCGAGTTCTCCAGCGAGGTGCTGGGCAGTGCGTATGTCCTGCCCACCGCGCTCGAGGGCGCGGACTTCACCTGGCAGGACCCTCGGATCGAGGACGCCATCCGCTCAGCGATGGGCTGATCGGTGCCCGCGTCTGCCGACGTCGTCATCGTCGGGGCCGGCCTGGCCGGCCTGTGCGCCGCGCGGCAGCTGGCCATCCACGGCGCTGACGTGCTGCTGCTGGAGGCGGCGGATGCCGTCGGCGGGCGGGTTCGCACTGACGCCGTCGATGGGCTGCTGCTGGATCGGGGGTTCCAGCTGCACAACCCGGCCTACCCCGAGGCCGCACGCGTGCTCGATCACCAGGCACTGGACCTGCGGGCATTCGTGCCCGGGGTGGTCGTATCGACGGCAGGCGGCCGCTACCGGCTCGGCGATCCACGTCGCCAGCCCGGCTGGGCGCTGGACGCAGCCAGACCGGCAACCGGCTCCTGGCCGGCCAAGGCCAGGTTCGCCCGCCATGCCTGGCAGACAGCCCGGGGATCCGTCCCGTCAATCCTGGCCGAGGAGGACGTCTCCGCCGAGGTCGCCCTGCGCTCCATCGGCGTCGACGACGCCCTGCTGGAGCGCGTCCTGCGCCCCTTCCTGGCCGGGGTGTTCCTCGACCCCTCCCTGCAGACCTCTCGCCGATTCATGGACCTCATCCTGCGCGCGTTCGTCCGTGGCCGTCCGGGCGTGCCTGCGCGCGGCATGCAGGCCATCCCGGAGCAGCTGCGCGATGCGCTGCCGCCGGGCGTGCTTCGCCTCGGAGCGTCGGTCCAGCAGATCGGATCGGGTCATGTCAGCGCCGATGGCGAGCGCATTGCCGCCCGAGCGGTACTCGTGGCAACCGATCCCGCGGCCGCAGCACGACTGGTGCCGGGCCTGTCAGTCCCGCAGGGCCACGGAGTGACCACCTGGTATCACCTGGCCGACTGCCCGGCCGAGCGCATCACCGACGGACGGCCCGTGCTGGTCGTCGACGGGGATCGCCGCGGGCCGGTCATCAACTCGGTGGCCATCACCCATGCCGCCCCCGACTATGCCAGCGACGGACGCGTGCTGGTGTCGTCATCGGTCCTGGGCACCGTGCCGACGGCACAGGACGAGCGCGCCGTCCGCGAGCACCTGGCCCTCATGCACCAGGTGAACACCAGCAACTGGCAGCCGGTCACCCACTATCCGATCGCGTACGCGCTCCCGGCGATGATGCCGCCCCTGCAGGTGCGGCGCCCGGTCGACCTCGGCGATGGGCTGTTCATTGCCGGCGACCATCGCGACACGGCGTCGATCCAGGGAGCGATGGTCAGCGGTCGGCGGGCCGCCGATGCCATCCTCGCCCGCCTCGGACTGCCCCGAGAGCCCGGCAGGCCTGGGCTGCCTACGATGGCCGGGTGACTGCTCCGGCCCCGAGCCCTGCCACCCTGGACGTGCAGCTCCTCGGACTCGGCGCGGAGCCCGTGGACTACCTCGACGGGTGGGAGCTGCAGCGACGCGTGCACGCCGAGGTGCTGCAGGGCACTCGTCCGGACACCCTGCTGCTGCTGGAGCATGCCCCGGTCTACACGGCCGGCCGGCGCACCGAGCCGCATGAGCGGCCCTTCGATGGCACCCCGGTCATCGATGTCGATCGCGGCGGGAAGATCACCTGGCATGGGCCTGGGCAGCTCGTCGGGTACCCCATCATCGCCCTGCCCGATCCCATCGATGTCGTGGCCCACGTGCGGCGGATCGAGTCGATGCTGATCGATGCCTGCGGCGACCTCGGCGTGCCGACCACCCGGGTCGACGGGCGAAGCGGCGTCTGGGTGCCTGCCGACGATCGCGGTCCTGACCGCAAGATCGCCGCGATCGGCATCCGGGTGGCCCAGGGGGTCACGATGCATGGCTTCGCCCTCAACTGCGACTGCGACCTCGGCTGGTTCGGCCGGATCGTCCCGTGCGGCATCGTCGACGCCGGGGTGACGTCCCTCAGCAAGGAAGCCGGCCGCGAGATCACGGTCGCCGACGCCGTGCCGCTGGTGACCGACCGACTGGCCTGCTTGCTGGACTGGGACAGCTGAGCACGGCATAGGCTTGCCGCGTGACCGCCCAGGACAGCATCGTGCACACCGACGAGCAGGGCCGGCGACTGCTGCGCATCGAGGCACGCAATGCCGAGGTCCCGATCGAGCGCAAGCCTGAGTGGATCAGGACCCGCCTGCGCACCGGCCCGCAGTTCCAGCAGATCGATGCCCTGGTCAGGCGGGAGGGCCTGCACACGGTCTGCCAGGAGGCCGGCTGCCCGAACATCTACGAATGCTGGGAGGATCGCGAGGCGACCTTCCTCATCGGCGGGGAGCAGTGCACCCGTCGATGCGACTTCTGCCAGATCGACACCGGCCGGCCCGCCGCCCTGGATCCGGACGAGCCGCGACGCGTGGCCGAGTCGGTCCGCAGCATGCAGCTTCGCTACGCGACCATTACCGGAGTCGCCCGCGACGACCTCCCGGATGAGGGAGCGTGGCTCTACGCCGAGACGGTCCGCCAGGTCACCGCGCTCGATCCGCAGCCCCGGGTCGAGGTCCTGATCCCGGACTTCTCCGGCAGGGCCGAACTGCTGTCCGAGGTCTTCAGCGCGCGACCGTCAGTCCTGGCGCACAACCTCGAGACCGTGCCGCGTATCTTCAAGCGGATCCGGCCGGCGTTCTCCTATGAGCGAAGCCTGGGCGTCATCACCATGGCGCAGGAGGCGGGCCTGATCACCAAGAGCAACCTGATCCTGGGCCTGGGCGAGGACATCCCCGAGGTCCACCAGGCACTGCGGGACCTGCGAGCGGCCGGCTGCGACCTAGTGACGATCACCCAGTACCTGCGGCCCAGTGCCCGGCACCATCCGGTGGATCGCTGGGTCCGTCCGGAGGAGTTCATCGAGCTGGCGGAGGTGGCGAAGGCGCTCGGGTTCGCGGGCGTCATGAGCGGGCCGCTGGTTCGATCGAGCTATCGAGCCGGTCGGCTCTACGAGCAGGCGATGGCCGCCCGACCCACAAGGGTCACGGCAGCCGGCTGACATAGGAGGAACGCATGTTCGCGAAGATCCGCAGCACCCTGTCCTCCATCGGGCAGAACTGGGCGATGACCCAGAGGCGCTACCCGACGCTCCCGCTGGAGGTCGGAGGGTTCTTCCTGCTCGCGGTCGTCGTCGTGGGCGCACCGGTGACGTACTTCCTCAACTGGCCGTCGGCCCTGCTGGTCGCCCTGCCGCTCGGCCTGCTGGCCGGGACGTTCTGGTTCAGCCGCCGTGCGATGCGGGCTGCATACGGCCAGGTGGAAGGCCAGCCCGGGGCAGCCGCCGCCGTCATCGGCTCCCTGCGGGGCGGGTGGCTCGTAACGCCCGGCGTAGCCGTCAACAAGAACCAGGACATCGTCAGCCGGGTCGTCGGCAAGCCTGGTGTGATCCTGGTCTCCGAGGGACCAAGCACCAGGGTCGTCCACCTGCTCGCCAATGAGCGCAAGAAGACGGCTCGCTGGCTGCCGGATATCCCGATCTACGAGATCCAGGTCGGCAATGAGCCCGGTCAGGTCACCCTGCTGAAGCTGCAGCGAGCGCTCACCAGGCTTCCCCGGAACCTGCGCGGCGGGGAGGTCACCGAGGTCAGGCGGCGCCTGGACGCGGTGAGCCAGCATGCCAATCCGCTGCCCATCCCCAAGGGCCCGATGCCCACGAGCGCCCGGCAGGTGCGGCGCCAGCGTTCCTAGCGGGGCAGCTCGCGCCGGGCGATGATCACGACACTGCCGACGGCGCGATCATGCAGCCCGCGGCCGTTGCCGTCGTACACCACCGCAGGGATGACCAGGCAGATCAGGGCCGTGCGCAGGGCAATGCGCCACAGCGCCAGCCGGCCTCCGTCCAGGCGGACGACCCTGATGCCCACGATCCGCTGGCCGAAGGATGACCCGGTGAGCCAGGTGAGGATGATCACCTCGGCCGCGAACACGGCGAGCACCCCGAAGGAGTACTCGTCCGACAGGTACCCCAGCCCCGAGAATGCCAGACGGGCGATCAGCAGGCTGGCCAGCCAGTCGATCGCCAGTGCGCCCAGGCGTCGCCACAGGCCCGCGACCTCGCCGGGCATGGGGCGCTCCTCGGTCGCGGCACGCTCGGACATGTCGACCACCGTACCCACAGCCGGTTAACGCCGCCGAAACAAACGAGATACCCCCCGGACACGGCCCCTGCCTACAGTGAACATGCCTGGATTTCCGGGCGTCAAGCGAGGCGAGCCCCACGAGGGCACCAGACGCACCACGGAGGTGTCATGTTCAGCAACAAGGACGAAGTCCTCAGGTTCATCAAGGACGAGGGAGTGCAGTTCGTCGACGTCAGGTTCGTCGACCTGCCCGGTGTCATGCAGCACTTCAATACGCCGGCTGAGTCGTTCACGGCCGACGTCTTCGACGACGGCCTGATGTTCGACGGCTCGTCGATCCGCGGCTTCCAGGCGATCCACGAGTCCGACATGAAGCTGATCCCCGACCCGTCGACGGCATTCATCGACCCGTTCCGATCAGCAAAGACGCTGGTCATAAACTTCTCGATCCGCGACCCGTTCACCGATGAGCCCTACAGCCGCGATCCGCGCAACGTGGCTGCCAAGGCCGAGGCGTACCTCGCATCCACCGGCATCGCCGACACCGTGTACTTCGGCCCGGAGGCCGAGTTCTACGTCTTCGACGACGTCCGCTTCGAGACTCGTCAGAATGCCGGCTACTACTTCATCGACTCCATCGAGGGCGCATGGAACACCGGTCGCGTGGAGGACGGCGGCAACCGCGGCTACAAGACCCGCTACAAGGGCGGTTACTTCCCCGTCCCGCCGGTCGACCACTTCGCCGACATCCGCGACGACATGGTCACCAAGCTCATGCAGGTCGGCCTGCAGGTCGAGCGGTCGCACCACGAGGTCGGCACCGCCGGCCAGGGCGAGATCAACTACAAGTTCAATACCCTGCTGCATGCCGCCGACGAGGTCATGCTCTTCAAGTACGTCATCAAGAACGTCGCCTGGGCGCACGGCAAGAGCGCGACCTTCATGCCCAAGCCGCTGTTCGGCGATAACGGCTCGGGCATGCACTGCCACCAGTCCCTGTGGAAGGCCGGAGAGCCGCTCTTCTACGACGAGCGCGGCTATGGCGGCCTGTCTGACCTGGCCCGGTGGTACATCGGCGGGCTCCTGCACCACGCGCCCTCGCTGCTGGCATTCACCAACCCGACGGTCAATAGCTACCACCGCCTGGTGCCCGGCTTCGAGGCGCCGGTGAACCTGGTCTACTCGGCCCGCAACCGCTCGGCCTGCATCCGCATCCCCGTCACCGGCAACTCCCCCAAGGCCAAGCGCCTGGAGTTCCGGGTCCCTGACCCGTCCAGCAACCCCTATCTGGCCTTCTCGGCTCAGCTGATGGCCGGCCTGGACGGCATCCGGAACAAGATCGAGCCGCTGGCGCCCGTCGACAAGGACCTCTACGAGCTGCCGCCCGACGAGCACGCGGCAATCCCGCAGGTCCCCGGCTCGCTGCCCGCGGTCCTCGATGCCCTCGATCAGGACAACGAGTACCTGCAGGCCGGCGGGGTCTTCCCGAGCGACCTGATCGAGACCTGGATCGACTACAAGCGCGCCAACGAGGTGGACCCGATTCGCCTGCGGCCACACCCGCACGAGTTCGAGCTCTACTACGACATCTGATCGACCAGCGAGCTCTATCGCGCGCGGCCCGAACTTCCCGCGTCGATTCGCCTCGCGCAGGGAAACGCATCGGGGCGGCCATTCGGCCGCCCCGATGCCTGTTCATGCGCCAGAGGCGTCAATCCCGCCGGATGAGGGCCTGGTGCAGCACACTTGAGCCTGTTATCCGACGATGCAGGAGAAGGCGTTGACCATTACCCGGCAGGCCACCGTGCTCGTGCCTCGACCCCCGGGCTCGGTGAGCATCCCGCCGTCGGTCCCGGACCGACCCGGCACCGCACCGGCCGGGGTGCTGTTCGGCCAGCCCGAATATGCCGGGACTCCTGCGTCCAGCCAGCCGACCTCTGCCCCTGCCCTCGAGCCGGTGACTGATGCGTGGTCCTGGCGCCGCGGACGCCACCGCGCGCGCGGAGGGTGGGGACTGCGATTCGCCGCCATCATCGCCTCGATCATCTGCCTGGGGGGAGCCCTGGGCGCCGGCTGGTCCGTGGGCGAGCGCTGGGCTCAGGACGACGGCGAGAGCATCACCGCCCAGCTCACCCATTGGGTCGATGGAGTCCGGGACTGGGCTCTGGGCATGTGACGCCGAGCAGTCAGCAGACATGGCGGATCCCCTAGCCCGCCTGATAGAAAACCCGCTCCATCACCGCACGGGCGCGACGGGTGACGCGTCGATAGTCGTCCAGCAGCCGGCCCGCGTCGCCCATCGGGTAGCCGAGGATGGACGCGATGGCCCGCAGATCCCGGGCCTTCGTCGGAACCATGTCCGAGGCGGTGCCCCTGGCCAGCATGCTGGCGTTCCTGACCTGGCTGGCAAGCTCCCATGCACGGCGCAGGGACTGCGCGTCCGGCGAGTCGATCAATCCGGCTTCAGCTGCCGCGGCAAGAGCCGGGAGCGTCCGGGTGGTGCGAAGGCTCGGGATACGCCCGGCATGCTGCAGCTGCAGCAGCTGGACCACCCATTCCACGTCGCTAAGGCCGCCCCGGCCCAGCTTCGTGTGCAGGGCAGGGTCCGCCCCTCGTGGGAGCCGCTCGGACTCCATCCGGGCCTTGAGCCGGCGGACCTCGGTCGCAGCCTCCTCGCTGATGCCCTCCACGGGATACCGCAGGGGGTCGACCAGGCGGATGAACCGCTCGCCGAGGTCGTGGTCCCCTGCGATCGGGCGCGCGCGAAGCAGGGCCTGGGCCTCCCAGCCAGCGGACCAGCGCTCGTAGTACGCCGCATAGGACGCCAGCGAGCGGACCAGCGGTCCCTGCCGGCCCTCCGGGCGCAGGCCCGCATCGACGTCAAGCGGCGGATCGCTCGACGGCGCCATGAGCATCGCTCGCAGCTCATTGGCGATGGCGAAAGCCGCGGAGTTCGCCTCGGTGTCATCGACACCGTCGACAGCCTCGTAGACGAACATCACATCGACGTCGCTGCCGAAGCCGAGCTCTGCGCCGCCGAGCCGGCCCATGCCGATCACGCTGAATCGGATGGTGCCGGGGGACGTGCCGGCGGCGCTGAGCGCCACCTCAAGGGCACCGCTGATCGTGGCGACGGCCACATCTGACAGGGCATCGCCCGCCTGATCGATGCTGCTGGCATGCGTGAGCTGGGAGACTGCGAGCCGGAACAGCTCACGTCGACGAAGGGCCCGGACGGCGGCGACCGCGCCAGTGGGATCCTCATGCCGGGCAACCGCCGCGCGTGCCTCGGCCAGCAGCGCCTGGAGATCGCGCGGCCGCAGCTCGGCGTCATCGGCGAGCATCGTGACGGTCTCGGGCGCCCGCAGCAGCAGGTCCGTCGCGTAGCGGCTGCTGGCCAGCACCAGGGCCAGGCGCTCAGCGGCCAGCGACTCATCCCGCAGCAGCCGTAGGTACCAGTGCGTGGAGCCGAGCTCGTCGCTGACCCGGCGAAAGCCCAGCACCCCGGCATCCGGGTCGGGGCCGTCCGCGAACCAGCCCAGCATGACCGGAAGCAGGGTGCGCTGGATTGCCGCTCTCCTGCTCACCCCCCAGGTGAGCGCCTCCAGGTGCCGCAGTGCCCCGGCCGGATCCGCGTAGCCCAGGGCCAGCAGGCGCTCCTCGGCCGCCTGCGGCGTCAGTCGTGCCTGACCGGCATCGAGCCGGGCGACTGCCTGCAGCAGGGGGCGGTAGAAGAGCTTCTCGTGCAGCCGGCGCACTTCCCGCGCGTGGCGCTTCCATGCGGCCAGCAGGTCGGGTACCGGGTCAGACCGGTAACCCAGGGAGCGGCCGAGCCGCCGAAGGTCCGCCTCGGCTTCGGGCATGGTGTGGGTGCGGCGCAGGCGGTGCAGCTGCAGCCGATGCTCCAGGGTGCGCAGGAAGCGGTAGGCATCCGCCAGGGATGCGGCGTCGTCCCGTCCGACATAGCCCCAGACGGCAAGCGCCTCCAGCGCCACCAGCGTCGTGGGGCTGCGCAGCATGACGTCGCTTCGCCCATGCACGAGCTGGAGCAGCTGCACGCAGAACTCCACATCGCGCAGGCCGCCAGGGCCGAGCTTGAGCTCGCGGTCGGCGATCCGCGGCGGGACATTGGTCTCGACGCGGCGCCGCATCGCCTGCACATCCCCGACGAAGCCCTCGTGGTCCGCGGCACTCCACACGAACGGCGATACGGCATCGACGTACTCCTGGCCGAGCTCACGGTCACCTGCGACGGGCCTGGCCTTCAGCAGTGCCTGGTACTCCCATGTCTTGGCCCACCGCTGGTAGTAGTCGACGTGCGATGCAAGGGTCCGCACGAGCGCCCCCTGCCGACCCTCGGGTCGCAGGTTGGCATCGACCTCCCAGATCGTGCCTTCCGCGGTGACCGCGCTGCAGGCACGCATCAGCCCGCTGGCGAGCGCGGTCGCGGTGCGCAGTGCGGCCGGCTCATCGAGTCCGGCGAGCCCTGAGTCTGCCTGCGCCACGAAGATCACGTCCACGTCGCTGACGTAGTTCAGCTCGCGTGCCCCGCACTTGCCCATGCCGATGACCGCGAGCCGGCATGGGGCCGTGTCGACCGGGAGCCCGGCGCGAGCGACGGCCAGGCCGGCTTCCAGCACGGCATCGGCCAGGTCCGTCAGCCAGGTCGCCACGGCGTCCATCTCGGCGAGCCCCGACAGGTCGCGTGCCGCAATGCCCAGCAGGCAGGTTCGATAGGCCACGCGCATGCGATCGAGCACATCCGGCCCGCTGCCGTCGGCGATCGGCTCGGGATGATCCGGATCCGCGCCGACGGACTCCAGCAGCACCCGCCTGGTCATGGTGCCCGACGGGGCCAGGCTCAGGGCGTCCGCATCGGCCAGGACGAGCCAGGCATCCGGATGCCGTACGAGGAAGTCACCCAGGGCCTCGGACATCCCCAGGACGTCCACCAGGCGCCCCATGGCATCGACGTCCACGCGCAGGCGATCAGCCATCCCCACGTCCGCTGGGCTGGCATCGAGCAGGCGGTCCAGGAGGATGAGGGCCTGGTCCGGGTCGGCCGCACCGGCCAGGGGTGCCAGGCGATCCAGGTCGCCACCGTCGGGACCCACCAGCCGGGCGAGGACGGGGCCGCTCACCAGCCTCTCGGCTCGATCGAGGTCGATCAGCCCCAGGCGCGCCAATGACGTCCGCGGCGACACCGATCGGCTCATGGTCGCGCGGGCCTGACGGTCCGGCTGCTCATGATCCGGGCGTGTGCTCACCGGCACGGGCCCACACCTGGTCGCACCAGGCGCGGGTCATCGGACGCCATGCGCGGATCAGATCATCACATGCCTGCCGAACCTCGGCTGCGGCCTGCCGCGGATCCCGGCCCGACCTGACCAGCGCCTCGTCGTCGGCTACCGCCCAGCTGTCGAAGGTCTGTGGGTCGACCTCCGGGTGCAGCTGCAGGCCGTAGGCAGCCGATCCGACGCGAAACCCCTGCACACGGCAGGCATCGTTGGTGAGCAGCAGTACCGCGCCATCGGGCAGGACGGTGATGTGGTCCTGATGCCACTGCGCGGCGGGTATCCGGTCGCTTGGGGCATCGATCGAGGAGATCACCGGGTCGTCCCAGGACTCCTCGGTCCGCATGACATACGACAGCCCGACCTCCGCGACCGGGCCGAGCTCCACCCGCCCCCCGCCCGCTGCCGCCAGCAGCTGCGCGCCCAGGCAGAGCCCGAGCACCGGCACCCCGGCACCGACGGCATCCGCAAGGAGCGCGCGCTCGTGCGGCAGCCAAGGAGCGACGTCATCGTCCATGGCACCCATGGCGCCACCGAGCGCGAGCACCCCGCTGACGCCGTCGGGGACTGCAGCGGGAACCTCGTCGCCATCCCAGCCGCGGACGACGCGGACCTCGATGCCGCATTCCTCGATCCACTCGCCGACCCACAGCGGCTGATCGGCTGCCTCATTCTCGATCGCCAGGACGATCGGCCGCCCGCTGACGGCCGGCTGCGACGAAGCGGGCGGGTGGGTCGGATCGCTTGCAGGGTGGCTCGGATCGCTCACAGGATAGGAAGGTACCGGTCCAGCTCCCATTGGCTCACCTGGCGTCGGTACTCCTCCCACTCGGCCTGCTTGTTGCGCAGGAAGAACTCAAAGACGTGCTCCCCGAGCGTCTCTGCCACCAGCTCGGACTTCTCCATGGCCTGGATCGCCTGGTTGAGGCTGGTCGGCAGGGGCTTCATGCCCATGGCCCGCCGCTCAGACTCGGTCAGCGCCCAGACATCGTCCTCGGCCCCGGCGGGCAGCTCATAGCCCTCCTCGATGCCGCGCAGGCCAGCAGCCAGCAGGACGGCGAAGGCCAGGTAGGGGTTCGCCGCACTGTCCAGCGAGCGGAACTCGATCCGAGTGCTGTTGCCCTTCGCGGGCTTGTACATCGGGACCCGGATCAATGCCGATCGGTTGTTGTGGCCCCAGCAGATCCAGGCCGGCGCCTCCGCGCCGCCGGCGAGCCGCTTGTAGGAGTTCACCCACTGGTTGGTGATGGCCGTGATCTCGGGAGCGTGCACGAGCAGGCCGGCGATGAACGACCGCGCCACCTTCGACAGCTGGAACTGCGCCCCCGCCTCGAAGAAGGCATTCCGATCACCCTCGAACAGCGACAGGTGGGTGTGCATGCCCGAGCCTGGATGGTCGCGGAATGGCTTGGGCATGAAGGACGCGGCCAGGCCCTGCTCGAGGGCCACCTCCTGCATGACCAGCCGGAAGGTCATGAGGTTGTCCGCGGTCGTCAGGGCATCGGCGTAACGCAGGTCGATCTCCTGCTGCCCCGGGCCGCCCTCATGATGGGAGAACTCCACCGAGATGCCCATCTGCTCCAGCATGGTGATCGCCTGGCGCCGGAAGTCATGCGCCTGTCCATGGGGAGTGTTGTCGAAGTAGCCGTAGTGGTCGACGGGCTCGGGCTGCTCCCCCGCGCGGACCTGGGAGCGGAACAGGTAGAACTCGACCTCCGGATGCGTGTAGAAGGTGAAGCCGAGGTCTGCAGCCCTGGTGAGGGTGCGCTTGAGGACGTAGCGGGGATCGGCATAGGACGGCGTGCCATCCGTCATCAGGATGTCGCAGAAGAGCCGGGCCACGCCGGGACCCTCGGTGCGCCAGGGCAGCAGCGCGAAGGTGGATGGATCCGGCTTGGCGAGCATGTCGGATTCGTAGACACGCGCGAAGCCCTCGATCGCCGATCCGTCGAAGCCGATGCCCTCGGCGAACGCCCCCTCCAGCTCGGCAGGAGCGATCGCCACCGACTTCAGGGTGCCCAGCACGTCGGTGAACCACAGCCGGACGAAGCGGATATCGCGCTCCTCGATGGTGCGCAGGACGAACTCCGATTGCTTGTCCATCGACATGCCTCCCTGGCCCTGCCGGACCCTCGCTGCCATGCATGCCCGTGCATCGCGGGCACAACGGTAGCCTCCTGCAGTGCCGAACCTGCGAATCAGCCTGGCTCAGGCGAATGCGACCGTCGGGGACCTCGCCGGCAATGCCGAGCGCATCCGCTCCAGGGCCCGATCGCTGTGCGATGGCCAGGGGCCCCAGCTGATCGCCTTCCCAGAGATGATGCTCACCGGCTATCCGGTCGAGGACCTCGCCCTTCGCGCCAGCTTCCAGGACGCTTCGATCGCCGGCCTGTCGGCCCTGGCCCGCGACCTGGAGCAGGACGGCTGCGGCCAGGCGTGGATCGTCGTCGGATACCTGGACCGGATCGAGTCCCAGCGCTGGGGAACCCGGCCGGTGAACGCAGCCGGAGTCCTGCACGGCGGACAGGTGGTCGCCAGGTACGTCAAGCACCACCTGCCCAACTACGGGGTGTTCGACGAGGCACGGACCTTCGTCCCGGGGGACGCCCCGCTCGTGCTGGAGATCGCCGGCACCAGCGTCGCCTTGGCCATCTGCGAGGACCTCTGGCAGGAGGGCGGCCCGGTCGCCTGGGCGCGCCAGGCGCGTGCCGACCTGCTGGTGGTCATCAATGCATCGCCGTACGAGCGCAATAAGGACGACGTCCGCCTCGAGCTGTGCCAGCGCCGGGCCCGCGAGGCCGGCTGCGCCTTGGCCTACGTCAACCTCGTCGGCGGGCAGGACGAGCTGGTCTTCGACGGCGACTCGCTCATCGTCGATGCCGAGGGCAGCCTGCTGGCCCGGGCACCGCAGTTCGCCGAGGCGGACCTGGCCATCGAGCTCGGCGCGCCGGGCCCGATCGCACCACGGCTGTCGGACCTCGAGGAGGTCTATCGCGCACTCGAGCTGGGCCTGGCCGACTACGTCGCCAAGAACGGATTCAGGTCGGTGATGCTGGGCCTGTCGGGCGGCATCGACTCGGCACTCGTCGCCGCCCTGGCATGCGATGCGATCGGAGCCGAACGGGTCTACGGGGTGTCCCTGCCGAGCGCGTACTCCTCCGATCACTCCAAGGACGACGCGGCCGAGCTCGCCGGGCGAACCGGCCTGCACTACCGGACGGTCTCCATCGAGCCCATGGTCGAGTCGTTCCTGGCGCAGCTGTCGCTGACCGGACTGGCGGAGGAGAACCTGCAGGCGCGGGTCCGCGGCACCACCCTGATGGCACTGTCCAACCAGGAGGGCCACCTGATCCTGACCACCGGGAACAAGAGCGAGCTCTCGGTCGGCTATTCCACCCTCTACGGCGACAGCGTCGGCGGCTTCGCCCCGATCAAGGACGTCCCGAAGACGCTGGTGTGGGAACTGGCCCGCTGGCGCAATGCCCAGGCGGTCGCCGCGGGAGCCGTACCGCCGATCCCGGAGAGCAGCATCACCAAGCCGCCGAGCGCCGAGCTACGACCCGGCCAGGTCGACACGGACTCCCTGCCAGAGTACGAGCGCCTGGACGCCATCCTGGCCGCCTACGTGGACGCGGACCGAGGGGCCGCCGACCTGGTGCGCACCGGCTTCGATCCGGCACTGGTCAATCGCATCCTTCGGCTCACCGACCTCGCTGAGTACAAGCGCCGCCAGTATCCGCCCGGCACGAAGATCTCGCTGCGGGCATTCGGACGCGACCGCCGGCTTCCGATCACGAACGCGTGGCGCGAGCAGGCGCCCGGCTAGTCGCGGGCCGGGTACTCCTGCTCCGCCTGCTCCTGGTAGACCTCGGCCTCCTGCTGCACGAGCGCATCAGTGGCATCGGCGGCCGGGGCATCCTGGCCGGCCTCCGTGCGCCTGGTGGGCGGGGTGATGCGTGGCAGGCCGAAGCCGACGACCAGTGCCGCGACCACGATCACCGACAGGGAGATCAGGGTTGCCGCATGCGCCGCCGCCAGGAATGCCTCGAACGCTCCTGACCGCAGGGCCTGGATCAATGGCTCAGGGAATCCTTGCGCGCTGGCCTGCTGGAGCAGGGCATTGGTTGCGACCAGCGAGTCTGAGGCCGCGGCCTTCCACTGATCGGGCACCTGGGCAGGCAGCGACTGCATGGCCGGTGCCAGGTTGGCGGCATAGCGCGTGCCGAGGACCGTCCCGATGATGGCCACGCCGAGGGCTCCGGCGACCTGGCGGACGGTGTTCTGCACTGCCGATCCGGCGCCAGCCCGCTCCAGGGGCAGGACGTTCTGCATCACCGTCGATCCAGGCGCGATGACCAGGCCCATGCCCAGGCCGAAGCACAGGAAGTCAAGGAGCAGCACCCAGACCGGGGTGTCGACCCGTACCTGGGTCAGGCCAACGAGCGACAGGCCGACCAGGACCAGGCCGGTGGTGATCACCGCGCGGTAGCCGAATCGCAGCACGAGGGTGGCGCTGCGCGGAGCGGCGGCGAGCTGGCCGACCGCGAAGGGCAGGAAGCACAGGCCGGCCGTCAGGGTGTCGAATCCCTTGATGATCTGCAGGTAGAACGGCAGGCTGAAGGTGATGCCAGACATGGCGAAGAAGGCAAGGCTGACCGCGGTCAGGCTGATCGCATAGCCGCGGTTGCGGAAGAGCGACACGTCGAAGCTCGAGTGGTCGCTTCGTGCCTCCAGCAGGACGAACGCGGCGAGGATCGCGATGCCGAGCAGGACGGGCACCAGCACGCTCGTCGCGAGCCAGTCCTTGGTCTCAGATGCATGGATGATCCCGTAGACGAGCAGGACCAGGCCCGCGATGGACACCAGCAGTCCGGTCACGTCGAAGCGCCGTGGATGCGGGTTGCGGGTCTCCGGCACCACGCGCAGGATCGCGATCACGCCGACCAGCACGATGGGGACGTTGATCAGGAAGACCGATCCCCAGTCATTGCCGGTGAGCCACCTCGACCAGGAGGGGTGCTGCAGCAGCACGCCGCCGATCACCGGGCCCAGTGCAACGGCAGCGCCCACGGCGCCTCCCCAGACCCCGATCGCCTTGCCGCGCTCATGGGGCGCGAAGACCACGGTGATAATCGCGAGGGTCGTCGGCAGGACGGCTGCCCCGCCGATGCCCATCAATACCCGAAAGCCGATCAGTATCCCAGCGGACTCCGCGAACGCGCAGGCCGCCGAGGCCAGGCCGAACACCACCAAGCCGATAACCAGCACCCGCTTGCGCCCGATCCGGTCGCCGATCACGCCCCAGGTGAACAGCAGGGCGGCAAAGGCCAGGATGTATGAGTCGACCGCCCAGACCAGCTCCCCCTGGCTGGCATCAAGATCGCGCTGGATGGTCGGCAGGGCGATGTTCAGCACGGTGTTGTCGAGCACGACGACCAGCAGGCTGACGACCAGGACGGACAGGATCGCCCAGCGCCTGGGGTGGCCCTCGCCAGTGCTCATCCAGTCATCGGGAGGCCGCGGAACGGGGCTGCTCATGGCCTCAAGGTACGGCATCCGATGCGCATGCAGCAGCCGGCTGACTGTCGCCGGCAGTCCGAATCGCCTCGGTGACCCGAGTGTGCCATCATGAGGGCGTCCGGGGACTGCGATCGCAGCCTCGAGATGGGAGCAGATCATGGGCGAGCACGCCACGGGCCTGTACGGCTCGATCACGAATCGCCGCGTCACCGTCCGAGACCTGCAGCGGGCAACCGATGCCGGCGAGCACTGGTCGATGGTGACGGCCTACGACGCCCTGACCGCCCGACTCTTCGACGAATCGGGGATACCCGTCCTGCTCGTGGGCGACTCGGCCGGCATGGTCGTATATGGGTACGAGAACACCGTCCCGGTCACCGTCGACGAGCTGCTGCCGCTTGTGCGCGCCGTGGTCCGCGGTACCCGTCGGGCACTGGTCGTCGCCGACATGCCATTCGGCTCTTACCACGCCTCCCCCGCCGAGGCACTGCAGACGGCTGCTCGATTCATGAAAGAGGGCGGGGCCCATGCCGTCAAGCTCGAGGGCGGCCAGGCAGTCCTGCCGCAGGTCGAGGCGCTCGTCCAGGCCGGGATCCCAGTCATCGGTCATCTCGGCCTGACACCCCAGTCGGTGAATCTCCTCGGCGGCTACCGAGTGCAGGGCCGCGGAGAGGACGGCGAGCTGCTCATGCGCGATGCCAAGGCCCTGCAGGCAGCGGGCGCATGTGCCGTCGTCCTGGAGGTGGTCCCGGCGGAGCTCGCCGCCAAGGTCAGCGAGCTGCTCGCCATTCCGACGATCGGCATCGGAGCAGGGCCGTCGACCGACGCCCAGGTCATCGTGTGGCAGGACCTCGTGGGGCTCACCCCGGATCCCGCCCCGAAGTTCGTCAAGCGCTATGCCGACGTCCGGACGACCATCGGCGAGGCCGTGGCGGCCTGGGCCGACGACGTACGTAACGGGACCTACCCGGGCGCCGAGCACTCATATAAATAGGCGCCCCTGCGCACGAAGTAAATAGGTGCCAGGGCGCACGAAGGCCGGGGTAGCCCCGTGCTCTGGCCCCCCGGTTCCTAGACGTCGGTCACCCGCAGGCCCGCATGCGCCTTGTAGCGCCGATTGATCGAGATCAGATTCGCCGTCATCGCCTCCACTTGACCGCAGTTGCGCAGCCGGCCTCCGTACACCCCTCGCATCCCCGGGATGCGACCGGCCAGGGACTGGACCAGGTCGGTCGCCGCGCGATCGTCGCCGAGGACGAGGACGTCGGTGTCGATGCGGTCGACGCCCTCGTCCAGCAGCAGCACCGCAGACACGTGATGGAACGCCCCCACCACCGTGCTCTCGACGAGGATCGACGCCGCCTGCTGCGCGGCTGAGCCTTCCGGTACCGGCAGCCCGAAGGCCCCTTGCTTATCGAAGCCCAGCGGATTGACGCAGTCGACGACCACCTTGCCGACCAGGTCGGCGCGCATGGACTCGGCGATCGCCCGATGACCATCCCACGGCACAGCAATGATCACGACGTCCGATCCAGCCGCGCAGACGCTGTTGCTCGCCCCGGAGATGACGGGCTGGCCACTGGCAATGGAGTCCCGAACACTGCTCGCGATCTGCTCGGCACGAGCAGCATCACGCGAGCCGATGATCACCTCATTGCCTGCCATCGCGAATCGCCGGGCGAGCCCCCGGCCCTGCTCACCGGTCCCGCCGAGGATCCCAACGCGGACCCGAGATGCGTCGGGTAGCTCCCGCGGATCAGAGGACGAGGGGACAGTTGCGCTGGCTGCAGCCTGATCGCTCATGGCGCCATCCTGCCAGAATCCGCGGGTGCGTCGATTCATGATGGACCTCACGCCCCTTCGGCAGTCGGCCGAGTACCGCGCCGTGTTCATCAGCGGGCTCATCACGTCCCTCGGCTCGATGATCACCTACGTTGCCGTGCCATTCCAGGTCGCCCAGCTCACCGGCTCGTACGTCGCCGTCGGCCTCATCGGCCTCGCCGAGGTCGTTCCGCTGGTTGTCTTCGGCCTCTACGGAGGTGCCCTCGCTGACGCAGTGGATCGACGCGTCATGGTCATCGTCACCGAGCTTGTCGCGCTCGTGCTCGTGGGCGCTCTCATGATCAACTCGCTCATCCCGGAACCCCAGCTGTGGGTCCTCTACGCCGCGGCCATGCTGCTTGCGGCAAACAGCGGCCTGCAGCGGCCATCGCTCGACGCGATCACGCCGCGCGTGGTGCCTCATGACCTGCTGGCCTCCGCAGGGGCCCTGAACACCTTCCGCTGGAACTTCGGCAGCATTGCCGGCCCCGCCATCGGCGGACTCCTCCTGGCCAGCGGCGGCGCAGCCGCGGCCTACGGCGTCGACATGGCCACGTTCCTGGTCTCGGTCATCTTCCTGAGGCAGTTGCGGCCCGTGCGGCCGGATCGCGGAGCAGATGAGCGGCCAAGCATCCGGCACGTGGTCGAGGGCATCCGCTACGCCGTCTCGCGCAAGGACCTGCTGGGCACGTACCTCGTGGACCTGGCAGCGATGATCTTCGCCTTCCCGTACGCACTGTTTCCGTTCCTCGCAGCGCAACTCGATGCCGACTGGGCCCTGGGCCTGCTCTATGCCGCTGGCTCCGTCGGAGGCATCGTGGTCACCCTCACCAGCGGCTGGGTGCGCCATGTGCACCGACATGGCCGGGCCATTGTCCTGGCTGCATGCTGCTGGGGACTCGCCATCGGAATGACTGGAATTGCGCTGGGATCCACACCCAGCCTGATGCTCATCCTGCTCCTGCTTGCCTGCGCGGGTGCCGCTGACATGGTCAGCGGCATCTTCCGCGGCCTGATGTGGAATCAGACGATTCCCGACGAGGTTCGCGGGCGCATGGCAGGGATCGAGATGCTCAGCTACTCGATCGGCCCGCTGCTCGGCCAGGTTCGCGCGAGTGCCACTGCATCATTGACCTCGCTTCGATTCTCGCTCGCAAGCGGCGGCGTCCTGTGCATCGTCGCCGTCGGCATCGTGACCGTGACGCTTCCAGCCCTGTGGCGATATGACGATCGAACTGACCCGCACGCCCGTCGCGAGAAGGCACGACGACGCAATGACGGCTGATGCGCGTGCTGATGCGCATCAGGATGCGGATGCGGATGTTGACACTGCTTGACGTTGACGCATATCACGCACGCGACACGGGCGGACATTCCGACATGAATGAACGCGCAAATTCCTGGTTCATCTGCCACAGTTGTGTCGACGGATACTGCAGCAGAGCAGTTCCGACGACACAGGAGGCAACGTGGCGGTTGCGAAGAAGGCGCCAGCCAAGAAGGCAGCGGCGAAGAAGGCCGTGAAGAAGGCGCCAGCCAAGAAGGCAGTGAAGCGTGCTGCCAAGAAGGCACCAGCGAAGAAGGCACCAGCGAAGAAGGCAGCGGCGAAGAAGGCCGTGAAGAAGGCACCAGCGAAGAAGGCAGTGAAGAAGGCTGCCAAGAAGGCTCCGGCGAAGAAGGCAGCGGCGAAGAAGGCCGTGAAGAAGGCACCGGCCAAGAAGGCCGCAGCCAAGAAGGCACCAGCGAAGAAGGCTCCGGCCAAGAAGGCCGCAGCCAAGAAGGCACCGGCGAAGAAGGCCTAGTCCTCCGCCTGCCTTACCCCGTCACACCGACAAGCGCTGAGGGTCCGCAATCGATCGAGGCGGACCCTCAGCGCTTGTCTTTGCCTTCTGCCCGACGTTGATGGGCCGCCAGCGACGAGGAGTGAATCAGTCGTCATCCCCCGCGTCGTATGCCTCATTGCGCACCTGCGCTGTGTGGAGAGCCTCGGCGGCCTCCGCCTCGGTCGCGTAGGGACCCATGCGCTCGGCATTCGCGCAACCCAATTCTGACTCGACCGCCTGATGCGCCAGGCAGTAGTACCAACTCATCGCGATTTCCTTCCGGTATGTGTGAGGGAGCCGCTCCCTCATCAGGCTCGCACGGCGACAACCTAGACTTGCATCCCATGAGATCGGCCACCCACCGGGCCCCCCTCGAGCCAGGCCACCTGTCGCCCATGCGGCAGGTACCAGCACGCATCGCCCGGCCTGAGTATGTCGGCAAGCCGGCCCCGACGCCCTATCGGGGCCCGGAGGTGAAGGACGCGTCGACGATCGCGGCGATGCGCATCGCCGGCCGGCTGGCGGCCGACGCCCTTGCCGAGGTCGGCCGGCATGTCGCCGCGGGCATCACAACCGATCAGCTCGATGCCATCGGTCACGAGTTCCTGTGCGATCACGGGGCCTACCCCTCCACCCTTGGATACCGCGGCTTCCCCAAGTCCCTGTGCACCTCGGTCAACGAGGTCATCTGCCACGGCATCCCCGATAGCACCATGCTCATGGACGGCGATATCTGCAATATCGACATCACCGCGTTCATCGGAGGCGTGCACGGCGATACCAATGCGACCTTCCTCGTCGGCGCCGTGGACGAGGAGTCGTCCCTGCTCGTGGAGCGCACCAGGGAGGCCACCAGGCGGGGTATCGCAGCCGTCGCCCCAGGGCGGCCGTTGAGCGTCGTCGGCCGGGTCATCGAGAGCTACGCTCGCCGATTCGGCTACGGCGTCGTTCGTGACTTCACCGGTCACGGCATCGGTACCTCCTTCCATACTGGCCTGGTCGTGCCGCACTTCGACGACCCATCTGCGAGCACCGTCCTGGCGGAAGGCATGACCTTCACGGTCGAGCCCATGCTGACGCTCGGCACCTACGACTACGAGATCTGGCCCGATGGCTGGACGGTCGTCACCCGCGATCGACTGCGGACCGCTCAGTTCGAGCACACCATCCTGGTGACCTCCACGGGCGCCGACATCCTGACCCTGCCCAGTGACACCGGGCCCGAGGATCGCGCGCATGCCTGACGTGGTAACGCTCAGCATCGACATCGGGGGCAGCGGGTTCAAGGCCTGCCTGCTCGATACCGGCGGGCAGATGCTCGGCGATCGCGTGCGGGTCGACACCCCCTACCCCTGCCCCCCGGATCGCTTCGTAGCAACGGTCGGCAGCCTCACGGACCCTCTCCGTCCAGCCAACCGGGCCTCAGTCGGCTTTCCTGGCATGGTCCGTCGCGGCCATGTCCTGCATGTGCCCTCGCTCAGCCGGGCGGCCTATGGCGGCCCGCCCGATCCCGGCCTGACGGCTGCCTGGACCGGCTTCGACGCGCAGACCGAACTGAGCGCACGCCTGAGCCTGCCCACAAAGGTCGTCAACGACGCCGACATGCAGGGCTGTGCCGTTGTGTCCGGGGTCGGCATGGAGTTCGTGATGACCCTCGGGACGGGAGTGGGGACGGCCCTGTTCCACGACGGTCGCCTGCTGCCCCATCTGGAGCTCTCGCACGGCCCCTACAACGACGACCTGACCGTCGACCTTGCCCTTGGCAATGCAGCCCGCAAGGAGATCGGCCACCACCGGTGGGTCAAGAGGGTGCGCAAGGCAATCGCCCTCTTCGACGACATGCTCTGGTTCGACCACATCTACGTCGGCGGAGGGAACGCCAAGCACCTCGCGCCGGCCGATACCGGATCCAAGGGGTCGATCGTGTCGAACACGGCTGGACTGGTCGGCGGCGTGCGCGTGTGGGAGCTTCACCAGGAGGAACCGGGGCGCCAATGAAGTTTCATCTTCAACGACATTGCCTACAATGAGCAGGTGACCAAGCCGTCGACAGCCTGCGAGCCCCGGTGGCTGAGCGATCAGGAGCAGCGCAGCTGGCGGGCCTGGCTCAGCGCGATCACGCTCCTGATGGATCAGCTGAATCGCGACCTGCTAGCCGACCACGGCCTCAGCGGCGCCGACTACGAGATTCTCGTCCGGCTATCGGAATCGCCCGATCGGCGCGTCCGCATGAGCGAGCTTGCCGAGCTGACCCTGGCATCGCGCAGCAGGCTCTCCCATCAGATCGACCGGATGGAGCAGGCCGGGCTGGTTCGCCGGGAGTCCTGCGCAGAGGACCGCCGCGGTGCCTTCGCCGCCTTGACCGACACGGGCTGGCAGGCCCTGGTTGCCGCCGCTCCCGACCACGTCGCCAGCGTGCGACGCCACCTCGTCGACGTCCTGTCGCCCGAGGAGTTCGAGGCTCTCGGCCAGGCCTGCCGGAAGGTGTCCGAGCGCCTGCGCAGCGGCTGATCCGCGCGACGGCGTCCCTAGACTGCGTCCGTGGCACGCGGAGAGCTGGCGGATTCCTAGTGCTCCCGTCCGAGCCATCGCACGTCGACCACTACCTCGATCGACTTGCCCACCAGGATCGCCAGGCACTGCAACGCGTTCGCGAGCTGATCCACGGAATCGTGCCGGGGATCGAGGAGATCATCAGCCATGGCATCCCCGCATTCCGAACCCAGGGGATCGTCGTCTGCGGCCTGGCCGCGGACGATGCCGGCTGTGCCTTCATCCCATTCAGTACATCAGTGATCACCGAGCTGCACGTCGAGCTGCGCGGCTACCCCGTCGACCGCGGGGTCATTCGATTCAGCGTGAAACGACCCCTGCCACGCGTCCTGGTGCGTACGCTCGTCCAGACTCGAGTTCGCCAGGCACAGCAGCGAGTGCGCGACTGACAGGGACACCGACCATGGGCATCCTGCGCATCCTCATCGTCGTCGTCCTTGCCGCTGTACTCATCCTGGTGAATGCCCCCTGGATCAACGAGCCCGTCCCGCTCGCCCCAGTGGCACCGGTGCCACCATCACCAGCGGCACCGCAGACTCCTGCCCCGACGCTCAGCCCCACCCCATCCAATGCCGTGCCGTCCATCACCCCAGGCCCCTGGGCTGCCCGAGTCGACCGCATTGAGCCGGCCCAGGGTCCCCTCAATGGCGGCACCCTCACGGTCATCACCGGATCGGGCCTGGACCAGGTGACCGACGTGATCTTCGGGGCTGATGTCACCGCCAGGATTCGCGACCGCTCGGCCGCGTCGCTGTCCGTTCAGGTACCGCCTGGCCCCGGCATCGGCCCCGTCGATGTCACGCTCGTCGGCCCGGACGGTGCCCGCCTGGCCGCTGGCTCGTATCGATATGTGCGGGCCGTACCCCGGGTCGTCAGCCTTCGACCGCGCACCGGACGGGAGGGCACGGTCGTCACCATCGAGGGTCGCTTCCCTGGCGAGATCGAGTCGGTCACTTTCGGCCTTCGACCGGCGAAGATCCTGGTGCGCGGCCGCGCGCGACTCGTCGTGCGGGCACCCAGCCAGCAGCAGCCCGGGCCGGTGCAGGTGACGGTGTTCGGCTCCGGGGGCACCGACGTCGCGGATGAGGCCTTCACGTATCTCGGCGACGAGTCGCCGACCGGGCCCTCGTCGAGCCCGACCGCGAAGCCCGGCGCCCCGCAACCCCAGCCACCCGATGGGGACGACCGGGTCGAGGTGACCTCAGCAACGCCGGACTCGGGCCCGATGTCCGGCGGCACCTCGGTGACGATCACCGGCCGCAACCTCAACCTGGTGACGGGGGTTCGCTTCGGGGACCTGCAGGCCGCGATCGCGTCCCGCTCTGACACCACGCTGGTCGTCATCGCGCCAGCCGTCACCGGGGAGTTCAGCGTGACTATCGTCCTCGATCACCGCAAGGGGGGCCTGGAAGCGGGGCGGTTCCGGTACGTACGGTGAGAGCAACGACTCCTTCTCGGTTCACGTCCCTCCCCCATTCGCACCCGTCTATTCGTTCAGATCGCGCTCGTCGGCGGCCGCGCCATCCTTTGTCTCCTCAGTTCTGGGTGACGGGGGATCAAGGAGCGGGGACGCGTCGTCGGCGGGCTGTGCCGGCTGCGGAGGCAGGTACGTGCGACGAGTCATCGCGCTCACCCTGCCCGTAACGAAGGCCAGCACCAGCAGCACAGCGCATGCCAGAATGATCAGACTGAGCGCGACTGCCATGCCGCGAGTCTACGAACGCCGCAGGATCGAGGAGACATCGATGCGCAACTGGTGCGGCCTAGTCGACTTCTCGTCGACGGATCGAGTCGAGCCGGCCTCCCTGGCAGAGGTGCAGCAGGCGGTCGCCCGATCCCCCCGCATCCGCGCGATCGGCACAGCCCATTGCTTCAACGATCTCGCCGACACCACCGGAACGCACCTGAGCGTCGCCCGGCTGCCCGTCGACCTCGAGATCGACGATGTGCGCAGCGAGGCTCGGTTCTCGGCCGGTATCCGATTCGGCGAGCTGGCCCGGCTGCTCGATGCGCAGGGGTGGTCGGTGCACAACCTGGCATCCCTGGGGCACATCAGCGTCGCCGGAGCCGTCGCGACCGGCACGCACGGATCAGGCGACCGTAACCAGAATCTGTCGGCGGCCGTGCGCTGGATGCAGCTCGTCACCGCAGGCGGCGATGTGCTGGAGATCGACCGCGATGACCCCAGGCTTGCGGCCATGGTCGTCAGCCTCGGGAGCCTGGGCATTGTGACGCGCATCGGCCTGGCGATCGAACCTGCCTACCAGGTGCGCCAGTACGTCTTCGACGGGATCTCGCATACAGCCGTCCTGGAGAGCTTCGATGAGATCTTCGGCAGTGCCTACAGCGTCAGCTTCTTCACCACCTGGGGCAGCGACCTGACGGGGCAGGTGTGGATGAAGCGGCGCGAGGGGCAGGACGCGGCCTGGACCCTTGATACCTGGATGGGCGGGCGCCTGTGCCAGGTGAAGCAGCATCCGCTGCCCGGCCATGACCCCGTCCACTGCACCGAGCAACTCGGCATCGCAGGGCCGAGCCACGATCGCCTTCCACACTTCAAGCTCGACTTCACGCCGAGCTCCGGCGACGAGCGGCAGACCGAATACCTCGTGCCACGAGAGCAGGCCGTCGCAGCGCTGGCCTCCCTGCAGGGGATTGCGCCGCGGATCGCCCCACTGCTGCATGTCTCGGAGATCCGCACGATGGCATCCGACGACCTGTGGCTCAGCGGGGCATACGGCCGGGATACCGTCGGGATCCACTTCACCTGGGTGAAGGACCCGGCGGCCCTGACCCTGCTGCCGGAACTCGATGACCTCTTCGAGCCCTTCGGTGGCCGAGCCCACTGGGGCAAGCTGCACGCGACACCGGCGGCCGCCTACGGAAGGCGCTATCCGAGACTGGTTGATTTCATGGCAATGCGGTCGGAAATGGACGAGCGAGGCAAATTCGGCAACTCGCACCTGGCCTGGATGGAATCCTCCGCTGGCTGAGCCAGCCGGGCCGGTGCCCTTGCCTACTCCACGGGCCAGGCGTACAAATTGGCGCGTGGAACCGATCATCACTTCGGATCATGGAGCCAGCGGCGCTCGGTCGACCTCATGCGGTGCGCACCGCCGGCGCCGCATCCGAACCGGTCTGCTGGCCGTGGCTGCCGGGCTGGCATGTGCTGGCCTGGCATCCTGCGCAGGCCAGGCCAGCCAGGCCCCCAGCACTCTTGCAGCCGTGCCGGCGGTGAAGGGCAACGCAACGACCGCGACGCCCACGGCAACGGCAACCGCAATGCAATCGACAACGCCGTCACCATCGCCCACGACAACGTCATCGGCGACCTCATCCCCGACTGGCGCAGCCGCCCAGCCGCAGGCAGCCTCGATGTCGCCCACGCCGAGTGCCGCATCGAGCGGGTCAGCGACGCCCGGGGCGCCATCCCCCGTCAACACCACCGCCAAGCCGGCGACGGTTGCCACCAGCGCATCTGCCTCGCCCACGCCAGCCACGACGGTCACCGCGACTGCCACGCGACTGCCCGTCGTGCCCACGCCCTCGCTGACACGACCGGTCGTCATACGGCCGCCCGTCGTCACGTCGAGCACCGCCTGCTACGGCCCGACGAACGGCACACGTGAGTTCGTCATCGATGGCAGCTACCTCCGGGATCCGGCAACCGGAACGACTGCCGACGTGTGGGTCGTCAACGGTGCCGGGAGCACGTCGCCACGCAGCAACTCCCGCCAGACCCTGCTCGAGAACACCGACACCCGCATCCGGATCACCTTGCAGGGCGGCCCTGGCAATCAGGCGGGCAAGCCCATCTCCGGCACCGCGGGCATCTGGGTGACCACGGGCGCCGGGGCAACCAAGGTCTGCGAGTACTCCTACCTCGGGGCGCCACTGGTGACCTCAGTGCTGCCCTACAAGGATGCGGCCGCGCTGGCCAGCGGCCGGCCATCGGCCAGCCTGCCCAAGGCCACCGGGGGAATCGTGGAGATCTCCGGCGAAGGCCTGCTGGATCCGGCGAACAATCTCTCCAATCCGGTGACCATCAACGGCGCACGTCCGTTTACCTACCGCAAGCTCGATATCCGGAGCATCCAGGTCAACCTGCCGCCGCTGTCAGCCATCCCCGGCGTGACCAACGCGAGCAACTACACGGTAAAGGTGCAACTCGTGGTCACGACCCCGTACGGCACCTCCGGCCCGCTGGAGGTCAAGTACACGGGCTGATGGTTGGATGCTCGCATGAGCAACCTGAGCATCCGTTCCCTGACGATCTCGCTCTCGGAAGTCCACCGGGAGGCGGGCGCACAGGTGACTCCCCCGACCCGCAAGGTGGTCGCGGCCGCTGCCATTTCCAATCCCCTCGCGGGCCAGCCGCTGGCCTGGGACCTGTCAGTGCTGGAGCAGCTCGGCGCCGAGGTGTCAGCGCTCCTGGTCGCCCGCGCCCTGGAGGTCCTCGGGTCGGCCGGCGTACAGCCTGCTGAGGTCCGCGGCTATGGCAAGGGCGCGATCGTCGGCACGGATGGCGAGCTCGAGCACTCAGCAGCCATCCTGCATCCTCGATTCGGCGCACCGGTGCGGGCAGCCATCGGCGGGGGCACCGACATCATTCCAGGAACCAAGAAGGTCGCCGGCCCGGGTGCATCGATCACCATGCCGATCGGCAACAAGGACGACCGATGGGTCTTCGACGACATGGACGCCGCGGAGATTTCCATTCCGGACGCCCCGCGCGCCGACGAGATCCTGGTCGCCCTGGTTCTCTCCGCTGGCGGGCGGCCACACGCGCGGGTCAAGAAGCCGAGCTGAGCAGGAGGCAGGCAGTGTTCAAGGTGATGATCGGCCTGGTCCGCCGCGAGGACATGACGCCGGAGCAGTTCCGGCACTGGTGGCTCGAGGAGCACGCTCCGCTGGCACGCACCCTGCCCGACGTCCGGCGAATCCGTTTCAATCTTGTCCTCGACGGCCCCTTCGACGGAATCGCCGAACTGTGGTTCGACTCCGAGGAGGCAATGCAGGCCTCGTACGGCAGCGACACCGGCAAGGCCGTCGCCGCGGACTCGATGGCGCACGTGAGCTCGCGGGTGCGGATGCCAGTGGAGGAGATCATCATCCATCAGTGAGATCCGCTCCATCAGTACGCGAACCCCGCGTACTCGCCCCGGTTCGTCGATAGAGTCCGAGGCATGCGGACGCACACCCGGGCCACCGGCCTGCTGAGCATCACCCTCCTGGCCCTGACGGCACCCCTGGTCAACGCGCCCGCAGCGCAGGCCGACCCACTGGATACCTATGCGGCTGCCTACGCTGCGACGTCCCAGGCGGCGCAGACGTCGGGAATCGATATCGTGGTCCTCAGTACGTCGAACAAGGTGCGCGCGCCCGGCGTGTCCGGGCTCCGGCTCCCCGCCGGCGTGCAGGTCCGCCTCCACTACGAGGCCAATCCGCAGGGCTGGGAGTACGCCAGCTACCGGATCGCCAGGACCAAGGCCATGCTCGGCGCCTGGGGAGTGAACCCTGGCGAGTCGTCATGGGCAACCCTGTCCGCCATCTACGGAGACTGGCCCGCCAGGTTCGCCCAGAGCCGTCGCCTGGCCAGGACGACGGCCATCACCAAGCTCGACGATCGCATGCCCACGCTGGATCTCGACAGCGGCATGCTGCAGCAGGCGCTCGTGGCCCTGGTCTCCCCCTCGGCGAACAGCACCTTCGCCGACGAGATCGGCTGGAGCGCAGATGGGATTGCCCAGTCAGTGCAGGCCGATGGCTCCACCGTGATCACTGCCCAGTCGGGGTCCGGGGACCGGGAAGGCGAGGACGACTGCACGTACGGCCCGCTTCGCATCGTGATCAACCAGGGCCTCATTCGCAGCACGAAGTGGCAGGCCCGGTGCCCGGGCGGTGAGAAGGCCACCTACCAGGGCACAGTCGCCTATGAGGCAGACGTGGATGGCTCAACCGCCCCGCGGCTGACGGAGGCGGACGCCTTCGCGCGGCCGAGCCGGCCGAACCTGGCCGCTTGGCAGCAGCTCTCGGCTGCCGCCAACCGAACCGCAACGACGGCCTTCGCCTCGGTCTCGGTTGCCAACCAGCGAGGCCTCAATGAGCCGAATGCCGGCGTGATCCGTGGACTTGACTTCCTTGACGACCTCATGCGGTACGGCAATGTCGGCACCCCTCGCCCGATGCCCGGCCCCGACGGCTCGACCTCCTACCTCATCGCTGCCCCGGCAGGCGCGAACTTCCTGCTGCGCACCAGCCTGGACGAGATCGACTCGGTCACCGTCGACGTGGGACCCGACGGCATCATCCGCAGCATTCGCACCGCGACGGACTCCCCGCCTGACGTCTATACGTCAGTCTTCACCCGGTAGTCGCGCAGCCGGGCGCTAGTTCGGCAGCGAATTGATCGCGTGGCCGAGGATGACCAGCGCGCAGAAGGTCGAGACCGTCGACTGGACCATGAACAGGATCTTGGTGCGCACCCGCAAGGGCATGGTGTCCGTGGGGCTGAAGGCGAGCAGGTTCGTGAAGGAGACGTACACATAGTCCAGCAGCCGAGGCTGCCAGTCGCCCTGGGCAAGGGCCTGCTGCGGGAATAGGAAGTCCGGGTACTCCACGCCACCCTCAGACCTGATGACTGGGTCGGCGGCATCGAGCCACCAGTAGATGAGACCGAAGGAGAGCATGTTGACCCCCATGACCCCGAACCCAGCGAGCAGCAGCCGGATGGGAGCCTGTGATGACTGCTCCATGACCAGGGCCAGGAGCAGGAACGCGTTCGCCACGCAGACCGCCACCAGGACGGACAGGAAGGCAGACATCGCCAGGCGCACGCGAACGCTCGGTCGACTGCGCCCGGATGCCACCGCCCATACCAGCGGAGCACCCAGCAGCTCGAGCACGGCGACGATGCGATGCGGAGCCACGGTATCCGGGTTCTGGCTGAACCACTGCAGCACGGCGATGGCGACTACCACCGCCACCGCCCCGACCTTGTCCAGGCTCATTCGCGAGCGCATCGGGTCATCGTGCCAGCAGGTGGCTGGCCCCGGCTGCCCAACGCGCTGGGGAGCGCACTGAAGTGCGCACTGACGGCTGGGGACGAGTCGGCCTGTAAGCCGGCTTCTGTGGCCAGCGAACTGGCCGGTGATCATCCATCTGCGACTGCTGTTGCCAGCAGCCTGGTGCGGTCTACCTGCGGACATCGGGCGGGCCGCCCGTCCGCACAGGCCGGCGAACCGGCCCTCTTGACCTTGCTCCAGGTGGGGTTTGCCGAGCCGCCGCAGTCACCTGCGGCGCTGGTGGTCTCTTACACCGCCGTTTCACCCTTGCCCCGATCCCTCGGGGCGGTCTGCTCTCTGTGGCACTGTCCCGCGGGTCACCCCGGGTGGGCGTTACCCACCACCTTGCCCTGTGGAGGCCGGACTTTCCTCGACTGCTGCCATCGGCAGCCGCCGCGATCACCCGGCCGACTCGTCCGCTCCTAGGCTACGGCACGCGGCGGCGTCACAGCATGCCGCAGGCCTGCTCCCAGATCGACGCGGGGACGCTGGCGTCGTCAGGCCTCACCCCATCCTGCACGATCGTGCCGCAGGACGTCTCCGGCGATGCCAGGACCCACCCGGAGTCGGTGGCGGCCAGGACATACTGCTCCTGAACCGATGGTCCCTCCTCCCCTGCGACTGTCGCCTGCACCACTGCCCAGCCGTCCGCGCACTCGAAGTCGTCGACGGACTCCACGGTCATCAGCGATTCCTGCAGGGCCGCGCCAAGCGCATTGCCGAAGGCGCCCGGATCGCAGTCGGCCGCTCCCTCGGTCCCGGATGCCGGGATCGTCCCCGCATCGTCGGGTGAGCACCCAGAGCCGAAGAAGGCCAAAGCGAACGCGGCCAATGCGAGCACGGCCACGCTCGTGGTCGCACGGGTACGGTTTCGCATGTGCATATTGTGCTGCCTCCCAGCGAGGGCAAGACAGCCCCCGGCCAGGGCGAGCCACTCGATCTGGCGGCACTATCCTTCCCCGGCCTCGGCCGAGCCAGGGCCCGGGCTCTGAGCGGCCTCATCAGGCTGTGCCGGACCGGTGAGCAGCAGGCTGCGCAGGCACTGGGGCTGGGCCCGCGTCAGCTCGGCGAGATTGCGGTGAACGCAAGGCTGCGCACGGCGCCGTGCGGTCCGGCGATCGAGGTCTACACCGGCGTGCTGTTCGATGCGCTGGATGTCGGATCCCTCAGTCCCCGCGCGCGGCGACGCCTGGGCTCGATGGTCGTCATCTCATCCGCCCTGTTCGGCCTGCTTCGGCCCGATGACCGGATCCCCGCCTATCGGATGAGCGCCGACGCGCAGGTTCCGACGCTGGGACCGCTTGCCAGCCTGTGGCGGCAGCCGGTCAGCACCGTGATCGCCGAGCAGTCAGGGCTCATCCTGGACCTCCGCTCGACCGCCTACGCCAGCCTCGGGCCGATCCCCGGCGCGGCATCAGGGCGATGCGTCACGATTCGAGTGCTGCTCGAGCGCGCTGGCAAGCGCTCGGTCGTCAGCCACCACAACAAGGCGACCAAGGGTCGCATCGTCCGCGCACTCGCCGAGCACGGCACGAGGGCCGCGAATCCGGCCGCGCTGGCCACTGACCTGCAGGAGCTGGGATTCCGCTGTGAGATGCGCCAGCCCGGCAGCGCGGCCGGCCCGGCCGCGCTCGATGTCATCGTCCGCGAGACATAGCGACTAGGTGCCGTCGGGGGTCGGCACGTGTCGCAGGTGAGCCGACTCGGAGAACCCGAACATCGAGCTGTTCCCGTCGGCGAACCAGGCCAGGGTGGTGATCGAGCACGGCGACAGCTCCATCCGGAACAGGCTGTGCAGGCCGGCGTCGACCGCCAGGCTGACCATCACCTTGATCGGCGTGACATGGGAGACCACGATCACCCGGCATCCCCGATGACGCTCCATCACCCGACGTCGACCCCGGTCGACGCGATCGCGCACCTGCTCGAAGGACTCCCCGCCCGGCGGGGCGACGTCGGTGGCCGCGAGCCATTCGTCCAGGTGGGCCGGCCACCGATCGCGGACCTGCGCGAAGGTCAGGCCATCCCATGCGCCGAAGGCGCACTCCGCGAAGTCGTCGTCGACCTCGATGTCCGCATCGACCGCGGTCGCGATCACCTGCGCGGTCTGCCTCGTGCGCAACAGCGGCGAGGTGACGATCACGTCAGCGCCACCGCGGGCCAGCAGCTCCGAAGCGAGCGCCTCGGCCTGGCTGTAGCCGATGGGGGCCAGGGGCATGTCGCGTCCACCGCTGCCGCTGAAGCGCTTCTGCAGGCTGTACTCGGTCGCGCCATGGCGCGCCATGACCGTGAGCGTCGGAGCGCCAAGATCGCTCCAGCCGATCATCCGGTTCGGCGGCCGCTGCTCGATCAGGGCCCTGGCCTGCGACTGCTCGGCCTCCCCCACGACATCCTGTGCGTCCGGTGCCGCGACGGGGTGCGCCGCCGTTCGGTGGATCCGGGGCTCACCGGTCTCCTGGGCAAGGTCGAGCATCTCGTTGACCAGCGCATCTGCCAGCGCATTTGCGCTGCGCGGCACCCATGCGTATGTCACCTGCCCCGGCGGCAGCACTGAGCGGGCGGCGAGGGCCAGCTCGCGCATGCCCGGGTGCTTGATCTTCCATCGTCCGGTCATCTGCTCGACCACCAGCTTGGAGTCCAGCCTGACCTCCACCACGGCAGCTGCATCCAGGGCGCGCGCCTGCTCGAGCCCGGCGATCGCACCCCGGTACTCGGCGACGTTGTTGGTGGTCGTCCCGAGGAACTCGGCCACCTCGATGAGGACCTCGCCGGTCACTGCGTCACGGACCACTGCCCCGTAAGCGGCAGGGCCGGGATTCCCCCTGGACCCGCCATCGGCCTCCACCACGAACGAGCGCGCCATCATGCCGTCAGGCCGGATTCCTCGGTGCGCACCAGGATGCGTCGGCACTCATCGCACCGGATGAGCTCGCTGGCCGGTGCCGACCGCACCCGCTCCAGCTCGTTCGGTGGGAGCTGCAGCCGACAGCCCCCGCACTGGCCACGATGCAGATGCGCCGCGCCAACCCCTCCGGCGTCAGCGCGGATCTTCTCGTAGAGCCCGAGCAGGTCGGCCGGCACAGCGGCGGCGATGGCCGCGCGTCGCTCGATCACGGCCGCGCGCTCAGCAGCGATGCCGGCCTGCAGGTCCGCGACGGCGGCTGAGCATGCGGCCTGCTCGACAGCCAGGGCATCGGCCTGCTCGGTCAGCACCTGCACGGCGGCGAGGGCACCCTCGACCCTCTCCATGATCTCCAGCTCGACATCCTCCAGCTCGGACTGCCGGCGAGCCAGGGACTGCAGCTCATGCTGGAGGTTCTGCAGCTGCTTGGGATCGTTGATGCCGCCGGAGTCGAGCAGCTCCTGGTCGCGCCTGGCACGCTCGCGGACCTGCTCGACGTCAGCGTCGGCCCGGGCCTGGTCGCGCTGCAGGTCCGCCGCGATCACCCGGGCGGCCACCATCTCGTCTCGGACCCGGGCCAGTCGCGTATCGATCTCAGCGAGCTGCTGCGCCTCGGGCAGGGTGCGGGACCTGTGGTCCAGCTGGGTCAGCCTGGTGTCCTGCTCCTGCAGCTCCAGCAGCCGGGCCTGGGCTTGGGGGTCGGCGTTCATTCGGGCACTCCTTGGCTGCGCGGGCGCGGATGCGAGCGGGGGACATGGGAGGTCCACGGGTCCGTCGGGATGGTGGAGACCAGCACCTCAACGCTACTGCCGGTACCGGCGAGATCCTCGCGCAACGCACCTGCCAGCACCTCCAGCCAGGGCCACTCCCCTGCCCAGTGGGCCACGTCGATCAGTGCGCAGGTCGACTCGGCAAGGTGATCCTGCGCGCGGTGATGGCGCAGGTCCGAGGTCACATAGGCATCGGCCTGCGATGCGGCCAGATCGAGCAGGCTGTCGCCGGCGCCCCCGCAGACAGCCACCGTCTGGACGACGGCCATCGGGTCGCCCGCCACCCGCACCCCGTGCTCGGTCGCGGGCAGGATGGCCGCGACGTGCTCGGCGAACTGCTCCAGGCTCACCGGTGCCGGCAGGGTGCCCACTCGGCCGGTCCCCGTCAGCGGGTCGGCGAGGGGATCAAGCGGACGCAGTCCGCGCAGCCCCAGTGCCGTCGCCAGGGCGTCCGAGACACCGTCAGTGGCATGGTCGGCATTGGTGTGGGCGCAGGTCAGGGCGATGCCATTGCGGATCAGTTCGTGGACAACCCGGCCCTTCGCGGACGTCGCCGCCACGGAGTGCACGGGTCGCAGGAACAGCGGATGGTGCGTCACCAGCAGGTCGGCCTGCACGTCGATCGCCTCCTGCGCCACGGCACTGACCGGGTCGACCGCGAGCAGGATACGCCGGACGGATGCCCGAGGATCACCGCACACGAGGCCGATCGCGTCCCAGTCTGCGGCGAGGGTAGCCGGGTACCGCGACTCCAGCGCGGCAAGAACGTCGGCAACCGAGGGCACCTGCGCAGGCTACCCGTCCATCGGCACCCGCACGCGGAGTCGGTAGCCTCAGCCCGGGCCTATAGCTCAGTTGGTAGAGCGCCTCCCTTACAAGGAGGATGTCGTCGGTTCGAGTCCGGCTGGGCCCACCATTGCGGGCCAACGGTTTTCCCTCGCCGACAGGGCACGGCGGCCCGGCCATGACACAGATTCGGCACAGCTCCCCGGCGGCTCTCCGCTTCCCGCCGAGAAGCCCGAACGACAACGCGGTCTGCGAGCGGATCCACGGAGCCGTGCTGCGGGAGTTCTTCCGCCCGCACTTCCACCGCGGCCGGACCCCGCTGCAGGTCAAGCAAGAACTCACCAGGCGCCTAGGTCACGCTTCATCCTGACAACCCAGCCAAGGCAACCCAGGTACAACCACTGTCACCCCATCCCGGGAACCGCAAGCCCTAGACTGACCTGGTGGGCCGCATTCGCGAAGGCGTCTTTCGTCAGGCGCAGGAAATCAAGGGCCTGTTGCCCCGAAATCGAGCCCTTGACATCAGGGTCTTCGGGTCGGTTGCCCGCGCAGAGGATCGCGCGGATTCAGACGTCGACTTCCTGGTCCTCTTTGCGACAGGTGCATCGATTCTTGATCAAGTACATCTCCAGCGTGAGCTCACCGAGCTTCTGGGCTGCGAAGTTGACGTCGTTGCCCAAGGTGGCCTGAAGGAGCGCGACCGCCACATCCTTGCGGAGGCCGTCCCGTTGTGACGCGCGGTGATGAACTGCGCAGATGAAGGATCGATACCCAGATGTGGACTGGGAAGGCCTCACTGGATTGCGCGTCGTACTCGCACACCTCTACCACAGAACGGAAGCGGCCCTCATTTGGAAGTTTGCAGCAGCCGATGCACCGGCGCTTGCCTTGGCCTTGAAGGGATGAACGCGTCACGGTGAGCGGTTCCGCGCGAGAGCTGCGGGCCCATCACAGCACCCCCGTAGCCCTTCCTGATGAGCGATACGTCATCACACGTGCCTAGATGCACGGACCAGGGCGGTGCGGATCTTCGCGACCCGCTTGACGGCGACGGATGCCTACCGGCTGGCCACGTCAGGTCAACGGTGCGCGAGTCAGGCCGGCGCACCCCCTCCGGGTCGTCCACTGAGTGAGCGACCCCTTGACATCAGGCTCAGGCTCGTCCGCTCGTCCAGGCAACACGCGACGGCGTCCCTTACAAAGGGGATGCCGTCGGTTCGAGCCCGCGCGGGCTCACCACCGTGGCCGATGCGATGAGCTCCTCGAGCTGATCGGGGTTGGTCGGGCCGATGACCCGGGCGGCAATACGCCCCTGCTGATCCAGGATGACCGTGCTCGGCAGGGCAGCAGGCGGCACCCCCGGGATCGACCGCAGGATCGATCCATCCGCGTCCGCGATCACCGGGAAGTGGATCCCGAGGTCAGCCGCGAAGGCCGTTGCCGCAGCGCGCTCGTCCCGCACATTCACCCCGACCACGGCAATCTCCGGGTGCGCTCGCGACGCTGCGACGAGCGCGGGCATCTCGTCCCGGCAGGGCGCACACCACGAGGCCCAGTTGTTGACGACCACCACCGTGCCGCGCAGCTGCGCTACGTCGAGGTGGCCACCGTCCAGCGTCTGGCCAGCCAGGGACAGGGGCTCCCCGCGATCATCCGGCGCGTAGGTCTGCACTCCAGGCACGGCAGGGGTGTCGCGGCCGCAGGCCGAGGTCGCCCACGAGGCTGTTACGAGCACGGCAGACAAGGCCAGGGCCGTCAGTCGAGCGCGCTCCCTCACCCGTCGATGCTAGCCCGCATCCGGGTGCTGCTCCGCGTCGCTCTCGCGTAGGCGGCGCTGGTAGGTCCGCCAGGCGGCAAGCTCTGGATCCTGCGCCTCCTGCTCCGCCTCCGCCTCCATCCGAGCGACGCGCTCCCGCCATCTGCGGACGAAGCCCCCGCCCTCCTCGTGCTTGAAGCGATACCAGATCCACACCGCGAAGGCCCCGATCATCGGCCACTCGAACAGGTAAATCCAGGCACGCCATACGCCCTCGGTCGCGCGCATGGCCTCGATGACGGTGATCGACGTGCACAGGATCAGCACGATCACGAGCGGGACGTCGAGCTGCCAGAAATCCCGCATCCTGCTGCGTGACGGCCTCATGCGGCCACCTTGACCGCCGGCACTGGGGCATGAGCGAGGCGTCGCTGCCCAGCACGCCACCAGGCCATGAGCAGCGCACTGCCCGTCACGGCTGCGATCGACGCCATCGGCCACGGGAAGACATTGGCGGTCAGCGCACTGACGGAGAACTCGCGCGCCAGCCACCAGTTGGCAGCCATCACCAGCGGCAGCCCGATGAGGCCGAGCGCCAAGGCCATGCCGGACCTCGGGCCGCAGAGCGCCCATGACGCGCACCAGCCGGTGACGACAAGCAAGCCCACCTCGAGCAGGAGCCCGATGCCCCCGAATGCCTGCCGCAGCAGGCCTATGCCGCCGACCTCGATGAGCACCACCAGCAGCACCAGCACGCTCGCCTCGGGCAGCTGCCGGGCGACCCGCCAGCCGCGAGCCCGGACCAGCAGCGCCACCATGGGTGCCCCCAGGCCGAGGGCGATCAGGGTCAGCGGAGCGAACCCCGCGACAGGGACAGGAGGCGGCCCGATGCGAGCGAGCACCACTGAGGCCGCCAGGGCGGTGCCCATGGCCAGGAACTCGACCCCGGCGATCCTGACGATCAGCTGCGGCGCGTGGGCCTGGCTGATCCGGTCCACGGCGCGGCGCCGCTGCTCCCAGCCAAGCCGGATCAGCCAGGCGAGCAGCACCGCTTTCACAATGACCAGGCTGCCGTAGGTACTCCCGAGGAGGTTGCCCAGTGAGCCGCTGGTGAGGCTGGCCGCCATGAGCCCAGACTCAGCAGCGACCATGACGCACCACAAAGCAGTCAGGCTGAACCGCGGCACGATCGCCGGCGCCGCATCGGCATCGACAACCAGCAGCCCGCACACCACCGCCAAGGAGCCGACCCAGGCCAGGATGGCCGCCACGTGCAGGCCGACGATCACCCCGGCAAGGGCATGCTCGCTGGACTGGCCGGCGTGGCTCGCCCAGGCGGGCGCGGCGATCCCGGCAAGGAGGAGGGCCACCGCGAGCCCTCGGGGCCAACGGGCGATTCGATCGAAGGCGGGCGAGGCCGTCACGGCCGCAGCGAGGGTCACGCATCCGAACTGCACGAGGGTGGCTCGGCCGACCGTCGCCGCCGCCAGCGCCTCAGGATCAATCAATGGAAGGTCGCCCGCCGACGCGTCCAGCAGCAGGCCGAGGACGGACACCGCCACCAGGGCCACGGCAACCAGGCTCCAGCCCATCGTCCACCGGCGCAGCCGAGGACCACGATAGGCAAGCGACGTGATCGCGCCGCCCACGGCGATCGCCAGCGCGACGTCCTTCGCAAAGCGGACAACCGGGTTCAGGACGAGGACGGAGAGCGGTACCTCAGGCAGGCCCGGAAGCGACCCGGTAGCAAGGGCGCCGACCCCCCACAGCAGAATCCCGAGCGGCAGCAGGCCCCACCACAGGCCCGCGCCGAGTCGGGCGCCGGTCACGACGCGGGGCTGGCCGATGCCGCAGGGCTTGCCGACGCCGACGCCGGCACCTGCTGGAACTCGCCGAAGGGCGGGCTCTGCGTATTGGGGCTGACCGTCATCGTGGTGGCGAAGAGCGCCCCGAGGAAGATGGCGATGGCCGCCCAGGTGGCGTACATCGCCACCAGTCGGGCGTGGTACGGATTTGCGGCGTTGATCAGCCCGGCGCGCGTGCGACCCACGACTCCGATGACCAGGGTCAGCACGAGCGACAGGTGGAAGGCCGCCCCGATGCACAGCCAGAAGGTGGCGGACGCATAGCCGCCGTCCTGGATGTCGAACGGGAAGGTCGACAGCTGCACGATCTGCAGGATGAACGTGGCCAGCACAACCAGGACGGCCAGGGCCAGGATGGCCACGCCTCGGCCCCCACGGGCCACCGTGCGATAGCCGAACCAGATCAGGGCCGCCGTGACGATGCCGCCGAGGGCGACCACCCAGAAGGTGACCGGATCGGCAAAGGCATCCTTCGGCGGCGCCCAGGCGCCGTTCACGTTCAATGCCCACAGGTAGGCGTAGGCGATGAGCAGCGCCACCACGCCCGTGACGTCGGAGATGATGCACAGCCAGACTCCGAGCCGGTTCCGCCGGGCGACAACGCTCACCGGCTCCCCGGTCGTCGGGGAGAGCGGGATATCCCGGGTCACTGTCATCGCGCACCAACCGTCTGCTTGGCCTGGTCCTTGCTGGACGCCGTGTCGTAGGGGTCTGGCACCCCGTAGTCATAGGGGTCGGAGGTCACCACTGGCAGCACCGGGAAGTTCTCCAGGGGCACCGGCGTCTGGGTCTGCCACTCCAGCGAGGTCGAGGCCCACGGATTGGCCGGTGCCTTGACGCCGCTGCGCCACGAGGTGATGACGGCCGCTAGGAAGATCAGCATGCCGATCCCGATGATGTAGGCGCCGATCGTCGACAGCCAGTTCGAGATGTTGAAGGCATTATCGAACTGCAGCACGCGCCTGGGCTGGCCCTGCAGTCCGGCGACGAACATCGACATGAACGTCAGCTGGAATCCGAAGAACGCGGTCCAGAAGCCGATGGACCCGATGCGCTCGTCGAACATGCGCGCAGTCATCTTGGGGAACCAGTAGACGATCGCACCCATGGCCCCGAACAGGCCGGCACCCATCAGCATGAAGTGGAAGTGCGCCACCACGAACATGCTCCCGTGCATGTACTGATCCACTGGCGTGTCGCTGAGGTAGACCCCGGTGATCCCCCCGACAACCTTGTTCCACAGCAGGACGTATACGGCCATCATCGGCAGCGACGTCCATGCCTTGCCGCGCCAGATCGTGCCGAGCAGCACCAGGACCAGGAAGCCGAAGGGAATGGAGATCAGCTCCGTCGACAGCATGAAGGGATAGTTCGCCGCAGGCGCCCATCCGGTCATGTACATGTGGTGGACCCACACGATGGCACTGATGCCGACGACCCCGGCGAAGCCCGCGACCGCGATCTTGTACGAGAACAGCGGCTTGCGCATGAAGACCACGGCGATCTCCATCATGGCCGCCGTAGCCGGGATCACGACGACGTACACCTCGGGGTGGCCGAGCAGCCAGAAGAGGTTCTCGTAGAGCCACACGCTGCCGCCGTTGACCGGGTTGAAGAACGAGCTGCCGAACGCACGATCGCTCAGGGCGAGCACCTGCGAGTACTGGAACATCGGGAACCAGATCAGCCCCATGATGGAGGAGGCGATGATGCCGATGGCGAAGACCGGGACGCGATTCCACGTCATCCCGCGGGCACGCATCGTCACCGTGGTCGTGATGAGGTTCACCGCCGCGATACCGGTCGAGAAGGCGAAGACGATGATGGTGACCTGGTAGCCGATGGCACCGGTGGGCGCCTGGGCGCTGAGCGGCTGGTAGACCGACCAGCCGTCCCGGATACCGCCCATGGCCAGGGAGATCAGCAAGGGCGGCACGGCCGCGAACAGCAGCCAGAAGCTCAGTGCGTTGAGCCGGGGAAAGGCCATGTCGCGGGCGCCGATCATGATCGGCAGGATGAAGTTCCCCAGCGGGCCGGCCACCGCGATGATCATCGCAATGATCATGACGATGCCGTGGGTGCCGATGATGGCGTTGTAGAAGTCCGGTGAGAACACCTCCTTCCAGGTCACGCCCAGCTCGGTGCGGATCATCATGGCCAGCAGCCCGCCGACCCCGAAGAGCACCAGTGCCATGACCAGGTACTGCAGGCCAACCACCTTGTGATCGGTGGTGTACTTCCAGTAGCGCGCGCGGCCGAGATCCTTGCCGGCCAGGTACTCGGCATCGGCGTGGGTCAGGTCACGCCCGAGCGACCAGCGGATCGGCCCCGCGAAGGCTCCGATGCCGGCCATGAAGCCGATGACCCAGGCGATGAAGGTGGCGGCCCAGAGCGCATCGTTGCCGACCTGCACGTAGTTCGCCGTGGTCGTCCCCCACGGCACCAGCCACAGGGAGCCGACGAAATAGGTCACGACGGCGAGGACGAGGCCGGCAGCGATGCCGGTCAGGATGTTGCAGTGCCGCACGAAGCCACCCGGTGCCCCATGCTGCACCGGCTGCGGGACGTCGGCCTGCTCGTGGATCGATACGGTCGCAGTGCTCATGCCATCCTCTTCCCGCCCATTTCACGGACCCACGCCTGGTACTCCTCGGGCGTGACCACCTTGACCGTCGTCTCCATGTAGGCGTGGTGCAGCCCGCACAGCTCAGCGCACCTGATGTTGAAGGTCCCCAGCTTGGTCGGCGTGACACCTGTGTTCGTGACCGCACCTGGGTTCGCATCGATCTTGATGCCCAGCTCCACTGCCCAGAAGTTGTGGACGACGTCCAACGACGTCACGTTGAAGTAGACGGGACGATTCACCGGAACCACCAGCGTCGGGGACGTGATCCCCTGCTCATCGGGGTACTCGAAGGTCCACACCCACTGCTGGCCGGTCACGTTGACCACGACCGCCTTCTGCGAGTTCGGCTGCTGGTCGGCGGCGGTCGACCCGTAGGAGTATGCCGTGATCGTGGCGAGCTCGGTGATACCCCAGACCACGAGGAAGAATGCGAGCACGCTGGTGGCAGAGATCCACAGCACCGTGGCGGTGCTGTTGCCGCGGATCGCCGGGCTCTCCTGCATTGGCGGCTCCAGGCCCTTGGCCTTTACCCGGCCCCAGCCCACCAGGCTGTACAGCAGGATCGCCAGGGTCACGGCCATCAGCGGCGCCGAGACGACGGTGAAGACGAACATCGTCTTCTCGATCTCGTACATCACCGGCGAAGCCGGCCCGCCGCTGAGGTTCATGAAGTGGAGGACCAGGAAGGCGACCGGGACGATCAACAGGGTCAGGATCACCGTGAGGATGACGATGCGCCTGGCATAGGGCCGGGCGATCCACTCCCGGAAGCGATCCCTGGGGGCGGGGCGATTGGTGGGCTCCTCTGGCTGCTCCGGATCCGCGAGCGGGCGCTGGTCGACGGTCGACATCAGGCCACCACGATCCGGCCGCTCATCCAGCCACGTGCCTGCATCACGCCGCCGAAGTCCTGATAGCTGTCACCGCAGGGATCCTCGCAGTTCCATACGTACTCCCCTGGCCCGCCGGTGATGAAGGTGAAGGTGATCACCTGCGGCGCTGGGTACCCGTTGGCCTCGTTCTTGGCGTTGCTGGGCACGGCGATCATCGGGACGCTCACGAAGAGGTTGTCCTGCCCTGCCTGGGGGTACTGGTGGATGGTGAACGTGTGGCCGAGATCCGCCGGCTTGATCTCGGTGACGTCCTTGCCGTTGACCGTCATGGTGCCGCCGACGGTGCCGTGCACCTTGGCCCAGTAGGGATTCCAGGGTGCCGTACCACCGTCGTACTGCTTCACGGTCACGGTGATGGCAGTGTGGGCTGGCAGCTTCAGGGAGGTCGACGGCCAGTAGAACGGCCAGCCCTCGTTCTGCTCGACCCCGTTGTTCTCGATCAGCGCATTGACGCCGCCGCTCGGGCCGGGGTAGTCGGCAGAGGTGTTCGGCATGATTGACAGCTCGATAGTCGCATGCGGCAGCTCCCCTTGCGGGGTCTGGATCGTGCCGGCCGGCGTCGCCTCCAGGTAGGCAGGCTCCCGGTCGAGCCTGGAGATTGCCAGAATCGAACCCGCCACCACAAGCACGCCGAGTACCGCCGTGACGATCGTCACCAGCGCTCGCTTCATTGCTCTCCCGTCGACTACCGCATCCAGCGCCACGACATCCCGGCCGTGCCCGCACACCTGACGTGGCGCACAGTAGCGTTCACCGAGTCGGCCGTCCGGCCATTCGTCCAAATGCGGCGTGGCTGGCAGTGAACAGTCGACGACGGGAGGATGACGTGGCCGCCTTCCTTGGCGCCTGGCACTTCGACCTGTTCGTGGCCGTGAATGTCGTCCTCGCCGCAGTGCTCTACCTGATGGCGATCCGTCGCGTGAACGCCGGGGCGGGCACGCGCACCGCCGCAGTCATGCACGGTCGGTGGCCCGCGTGGACGACGGCCTGCTTCCTCACCGGGCTGGCCCTGATCGGGGCGATGTACCTCGGGCCGATGGCTGCCTGGTCGCACACCTTCTTCTGGGTGCACATGACCCAGCACCTGGTCATCACCATGGCAGCCGCTCCGCTGCTGGTGCTCGGCGCTCCCATCACGCTGGCATTACGGGCGTGCAATCGCCGCAACCGCCGCTCGATGATCCGGGTGCTGCGCTCCCGGGCAGTTCGGGTGGCGACGGATCCGATCCTCACCTGGCTGCTCTTCGCCGGGACGCTCCTGGCCGTGCACTTCACGCCGTTCTACGACTGGGCCCTGGCCAATCACGGCGCGATGGCGATCATCGAGCAGCCGGCCTTCCTGCTCGTTTCACTGCTGTACTACCTGCCCCTGATCGGCTCGAATGTGCTCCCGCGGCGCCCGTCCCATGCCCAGCGGCTGGTCTCCCTGGGCCTGATGATGATTCCCGAGGCGGTCATCGGAGCCGTCATCTACTTCTCGCCGGTAGTGCTCTACGACGGGTACGACACCGTGCGACCCTTCGGCCTGGATGCCCTTGCCGATCAGCAGCTCTCCGGGGCCATGATGTGGGCCTTGGTGATGGTGGTGGACTCGTTCTGGATGATGTGGGTCGCGGCCGACTGGTTCGCCAGCGAGGAGCGCCGCAGCCGCCAGCAGGACGCCGAGTGGGCCGCCGAGTCGATCCGCTGATCGGCCGGTCGGCGCCTGGGCTTCGCTATCAGGCCAGGGCGGCAAGGGCCTCGCGGTAGGCCGCGGTATCGCGTGCCTCGCCAGGCCCGTTGACGACGGCCCAGCGGACGACGCCCTGCTTGTCGATGATGAAGGTCCCGCGAGTCGCGAACCCCTTCTCGTCCAGGAAGACCCCGTAGTCCTGGGCGACCTTTCCATGGGGCCAGAAGTCGGCAAGCAGGTGATGGGTGAAGCCTTCCCTCTCTGCGAAGACCTTCAGGGTCGGGGAGGGATCGCAGGAGATGCTGAGCACCTCGGTGTCGTCGTTCACGAAGTCGACGTACTGGTCGCGCAGCTCGCATAGCTCGCCGGTGCAGACCCCGGTGAATGCGAATGGGTAGAACATCACGACGACGTTCTTGCTGCCGCGATAGTCGGAGAGGGTGATCTTCTGGCCGTGCTGGTTGCCCAGCGTGAAGTCAGGGGCCACGGTGCCCGGCTCGACTGGCATGCTTCCTCCGCTCGGATGTGAGGACCGAACGCTAGCGCTTCGCCCGGGGGGCCACCAGGCGAGTGCCCTGCCAGTTCGCCCCGGCACTGATCGTGGTGGTCTGCTGCAGGCCCGCGGTGGGGGCCGCATCGGCGATGTCCTCGGCCTCGATATGCCCGGGGCGGCCAGGCTTGGGCGTCATCAGCCAGATGACGCCCTGGTCGGCCAGCGGGACGAGGGCATCGACGAGGCCGTCGACGAGATCGCCATCGTCATCGCGCCACCACATCAGCACCACGTCGACCACGTCGTCGTAGTCCTCGTCGACGATCCCGGCGTCGATGAACGCCTCGATCTCGCTGCGCAGGTCACGGTCGACGTCGTCGTCGTAGCCGATCTCCTGCACGGTCATGCTCGGCTCGATGCCAAGGCGCTGGGCGCGCGATGTGCCCTTGCCCTGGTCCGCTGGGGCGGTCAACAACCCTCCGATCCTGCGGGCTGCCGCACCGACAGCCATCCGGGGATTAGTCCACCGGACACGGGCCGACTTGGCAAGCGACCGGCCGCAAGTCGTCCGGATTGTCCCCTGCTGGGCGACAGGCGGCAACAGATGCGGAAGGATGGGGGCACACGCTTGGCAGCCCGGCCCCGGCGATCCCGGGACCGGCCAATCGAAGGGTTCCCACCCGTGACACCCGGACCAGACCGAAGCCCCCTGCTCGCCGGTGGCCTGCCCACCCAGTACGTCGATGTCGACCCGGACGAGACCGCTGAGTGGGTCGAGTCCTTCGACGACCTGGTCGAGTACTCGGGCAACTACCGCGCCCGCTACATCATGCTGTCGCTGCTGCGGCGTGCCGCCGAGCGCAATGTCGGCGTCCCGAGCCTGCGCAGCACCGATTACATCAACACCATCCCGCCCGAGAACGAGCCCTGGTTCCCCGGGGACGAGGCGATCGAGAAGCGGATCCGGCGGATCGTGCGCTGGAACGCCGCGATCATGGTCCACCGGGCGCAGCGGCCCGGGGTCTCGGTCGGCGGCCACATCTCCAGCTATGCGTCGTCCGCCACCCTGTACGAGGTCGGGTTCAACCACTTCTTCCGCGGCCCCGACCATCCCAGCGGCGGCGACCAGATCTACTTCCAGGGCCATGCCTCCCCCGGCGCCTACGCCCGCGCCTATCTCGAGGGCCGCCTCACCCAGGAGCAGCTCGACGGCTTCCGCCAGGAGGTCTCGCGCCCGGGCGGCGGACTTCCCTCCTACCCCCACCCGCGCCTGATGCCCTGGTTCTGGCAGTTCCCGACCGTGTCGATGGGCCTGGGCCCGCTCAATGCCATCTACCAGGCCCGGTTCAACAAGTACCTCACCCACCGAGGCATCACGGATGCATCGGAGCAGAAGGTCTGGGCCTTCCTCGGCGATGGCGAGACCGACGAGGTCGAGGCCGCCGGCGCGCTGACCCTGGCCGCCAGGGAGGAGCTCGACAACCTGATCTTCGTGGTGAACTGCAACCTGCAGCGACTCGACGGCCCGGTTCGCGGCAACGGAAAGATCATCCAGGAGCTGGAGAGCCTGTTCCGCGGCGCAGGCTGGAACGTCATCAAGGTCGTGTGGGGACGCAAGTGGGACGAGCTCCTCGCGGCCGATCGCGACGGCGCCCTGGTCAACCTGATGAACCGCACCCCGGATGGCGACTTCCAGACCTACAAGAGCGAGGACGGCGCCTTCGTCCGGGCGAACTTCTTCGGCCGCGACCCGCGCACGATGAAGCTGGTCGAGGGCTGGTCGGACGAGGAGATCTGGGCCCTGCAGCGGGGCGGGCATGACTACCGCAAGATGTACGCCGCCTACGACGCGGCAGTGCAGGTCAAGGGCCAGCCGACGGTGATCCTGGCCAAGACCATCAAGGGGTGGACCCTCGGATCCCACTTCGAGGGCCGCAATGCCACCCATCAGATGAAGAAGCTCTCGGTCGACGACCTGCGGGGCTTCCGCGACACCCTGCAGATCCCGATCCCCGATGGCGAGCTCGACCCGTACCTGCCCCCCTACTACCACCCCGGCCCGGATGACGAGGCCGTTGAGTACCTCATGCAGACCCGGCGCAAGCTCGGCGGCTCCCTGCCGTCGCGGCGCACCCCGCCGCGACCGCTCCCCCAGCCGGCCGATGCGGCCTACGAGGTCGTCCGGCGCGGCTCCGGCAAGCAGCCGGTGGCGACCACGATGGCATTCGTCCGGCTGCTGAAGGACCTGATGAAGGACGAGCACCTCGGCCGGAGATTCGTCCCGATCATCCCGGACGAGGCGCGCACCTTCGGGATGGACTCCCTGTTCCCCACGGCCAAGATCTACTCCCCGCATGGGCAGACGTACGTCTCCGTCGACCGCGACCTGATGCTGTCGTACAAGGAGTCCGAGTCCGGGCAGATCCTGCACGAGGGGATCAACGAGGCGGGGTCGGTGGCCTCCTTCACGGCCGCTGGCACCAGCTACGCCACCCATGGCGAGCCGATGATCCCGATCTACATCTTCTATTCGATGTTCGGCTTCCAGCGCACCGGCGACGGCTTCTGGGCCGCCATGGATCAGATGGCCCGTGGGTTCGTCCTCGGCGCCACGGCCGGCCGCACCACGCTCAACGGCGAGGGCCTGCAGCATCAGGACGGCCACTCGCTGCTGCTGGCCGCAACCAACCCCGGCGTCGTCGCCTACGACCCGGCCTTCGGCTACGAGCTCGGCCATATCGTCAAGGACGGCCTGCGCCGGATGACCGGCGAGGCCCCGGAGGACGTCTTCTACTACCTCACCGTCTACAACGAGCCCTACCCCCAGCCGGCGGAGCCGGACGGCGTCGATGTCGACGGCATCCTGCGCGGGATGCACTTGGTCAGCCCGGCTGCGGGCGACGGGCCACGAGTGCAGCTGCTGGCCAGTGGTGTCGGCGTCAATTGGGCCCTGCGGGCACAGGAGCTGCTGCTGCAGGACTGGGGGGTGCACGCCGATGTCTGGTCGGTGACCAGCTGGAACGAGCTGCGCCGCGACGGCCTGGCGGCCGACCGGCACAACTTCCTGCACCCCGACGAGCCCGCGCACGTCCCCTACGTGACCCAGCGCCTGGCGGGCCGCCCCGGGCCGGTCGTGGCGGTCTCCGACTGGATGCGCGCGGTCCAGGACCAGATCCGCGAATGGGTGCCCGGCGACTTCGCCTCGCTCGGGACCGATGGCTGGGGCATGTCCGATACCCGCGGGGCCCTGCGCCGGCACTTCCTGGTCGATGCCGAGTCGATCACCGCCCAGGCCCTGGCCATGCTCGCCCGCCAGGGCGACTTCGATCGCTCCCGCCTCGGCGAGGTCATCGCCCGATACCGGCTCGACGACCCCTCCGCTGCCGACGCCGGCAACACCGAGGGCTCCGGCTGAGATCGGGCAGGCAGACGCATGTCGCGAAATGATCCCCGCCGCTTCCTGGGCTATCTCGAGGACGAGCGCAATGCCGCGCTGCTCTACCGCGCCTTGGCCGAGACGGTCGACGGAGAGCGGCGAGCGGCACTGCTGGAGCTTGCCCAGATGGAGGATGCCCACGCCGAGCACTGGGCAACCAAGCTGGCCGATGCGGGCATCCCGGTGCCGGCACCGCCGGAGCAGCTGAGCGCTGCTGACGCGCGCATGGTCGGCCGCGCCCGGGGTGCCGGATTCGCCGACGTCCTGGCCACGCTGGAGCAGGCCGAGAACCAGGCGCAGTCGGCCTACGATGACGAGCCCGAGGCCCCCGAGTCGATGGCAGCCGATGAGCGGTCCCATGCGGAGGCGTTCCGCCGGATGATCCAGCAGTCCACTTTCCCGACCGACGGCTCGACCCCCGCGCCCCGGGCAACGTCGGCGGCATCGGGCAAGGGCGAGACCTGGCACCGCAGCGACCGCTCCGGGGCCACCCGGGCAGCCGTCTTCGGCATCAGCGACGGCCTGGTCTCCAATACGGCCCTGGTCATGGGCTTCGCCGGTGCATCGCCCGACAACCGCACCATCCTGTTCGCCGGCGTGGCGGGCCTGCTGGCGGGTGCCTTCTCCATGGCGGCCGGCGAGTACGTCAGCGTCGCCAGCCAGCGCGACCTCTTCCGGCGCGAGATCCAGCTGGAGGCCGAGGAGCTGCGCAGCAAGCCGGAGGAGGAGCAGCGCGAGCTCGAGCTGATCTACCGGGCCAAGGGCCTGAGCGCCGACGTCGCACGGCAGACGGCGGCCCAGATCATGGGCAACCCCAAGACGGCCCTTGACACCCTGGCCCGGGAGGAGCTCGGGCTCGACCCCGATGAGCTCGGGTCCCCGGTGAAGGTGGCCCTGTCGAGCTTCGCTGCCTTCGCCATCGGGGCCGTCGTCGTCGTCCTGCCCTACCTGTTCTTCCTCGGCCCGCAGGCCTCCTCGACGATCCCGCTGGTGCTGGCCATCGCGCTAGCCGTAACCGCGATGCTCGCGGTCGGCGGCCTGGTCGGGCGACTGTCCGGACGCGGGGTGGTCTTCTCCGCGCTGCGCCAGCTGATGTGGGGTGCCGGTGCCGCAGGGGTCACCTTCGTCGTCGGCACCATCATCGGGGTCAATATCTCCTAGGGGCATCATCCCCTCGGCCTGCATAGGGACGTTCCATGGCTGCAGCCGTCGTACCCGCGAGCCTGGCCCAGGCGACCGGATCCCTGGCCACCGCCGCGACCCGGCTGATGGAGGAGGGCCTGCCCTGGTATCGCGACCTCGGCGCGCAGGAGCGCTCGTGGGTCGGCCTCGTGGCGCAGGCAGGCATCACCGCCTTCCTCGACTGGTATCGCGATCCCCGGCATGCACCGGCACTGACGTCCAGCGTCTTCGGCGCAGCGCCCCCGCAGCTCGCCCGGGTCATCTCCCTGGAGCAGACCGTGGCGCTCGTGCGCGCCACGATCGCGGTCGTCGAGTCCGCCATCGACGAGCTGGTCGAGCCAGCTGATCAGCCGCCCCTGCGAGACGCGATCCTGCGCTACTCGCGGGAGATCGCCTTCTCCGCCGCTGAGGTGTACGCCCGCGCGGCCGAGGCCCGCGGTGCCTGGGACGCCCGGCTGGAGTCGCTCGTCGTCGATGCGCTCCTGCGCGATGAGCTCGACGACTCGGTCGCCAGCCGGATCGCAGCCCTGGGGTGGGCGAGCCACCGTGCCCTGGTGGTGGTCGCCGGTGACGCCCCGACCGGCGACCCGGAGCAGGCGATGCAGGTGATGCGCCGCGCGGCGGGCGCCCAGCACCTCGACCTGCTCACCGGCATGCAGGGCCGCACCCTGCTCGCCGTGGCAGGCGGGGCCGAGGAGCCGGGGAGGCTGGCACGGCTGCTCGCCGCCCATCTCGGCCCCGGGCCGGTCGTCTTCGGGCCGGTCGTGTCGACCTTCGCGGACGTGTCCGCGACCGCTCGAACCGTGCTCATCGGGCTGCGGGCCGCGGTCGGCTGGCCGGATGCCCCCCGGCCGGTCAGCGTCGATGAGCTGCTGCCCGAGCGAGCACTCCTCGGCGATCCGGCCGCCGTGACCCGCCTGGTGGCTCAGGTGCACGAAGCGCTGCTGCGGGATCCGGCCCTGATGGAGACCGCAATTGCGTACCTCGATCGGTACGGGACGCTGGAGGGCACGGCACGAGCCCTGTTCGTGCATCCCAATACCGTGCGCTACCGGCTGCGGCGCATTGCGGACGTCACCGGCTGGAGCCCAACGGACCCACGCGAGGCCGCCTGCCTGCGAGCTGGCCTCACCCTGGGCCGGCTGACCGCGACGCCCTTGTAGATACCCTACAAACCATGCGGCACGACATTGGAGGAGCGGCCCAAGCCTGCCGTGGCCTGGTTGTGGGAGGCTCACCGTCGTGCTTGTGATCGTGGCCCCCGGCCAAGGCGCCCAGTCCCCCGGCTTCCTGACCCCCTGGCTCGAGGTACCGGGCGTGCGCGAGCGCCTGACCTGGCTGTCGGCCGTTGCCGGCATCGACCTGATCGAGCATGGCACGGTCTCCGATGCCGACACCATCCGCGATACCGCCATCGCCCAGCCGCTGATCGTCGGCGCCGGCCTGGTCACCATGCTCAGCCTCTTCCCTCACCCGTCGTCGGCCTTCGCGCGCATCGGTGCCGGTGCGGGCCACTCGGTCGGCGAGATCACGGCCGCGGTGGGGGCAGGCGTCATGACCGCCGAGCAGGCAATGGTGTTCGTCCGGGAGCGCGGCCGGGCCATGGCCGCCGCCTCCGCCATCACCCCCACGGGGATGAGCGCCGTCCTCGGCGGCGAGCCGGATGCCGTCGTCGCAAAGGCGACCGAGCACCGGCTGACTCCGGCGAACATGAACGGTGCCGGGCAGATCGTGGTCGCCGGCACCATGGCCGACCTGCGGGCCTTCGCAGAAGATCCCCCGGAGGGGGCACGGGTGCGCCCCCTGGAGGTCGCCGGTGCGTTCCACACCGAGCACATGGCCCCGGCGGTCACCACCCTGTCGGGCTATGCGCGGGCCATCTCCACCCACGACCCGCGCCTGCGCCTGATCTCGAATGCCGACGGCCAGGTCGTGCATGACGGCCGGGAGGTGCTCGCACGGCTGGTCAGCCAGGTGCGCAGCCCGGTGCGCTGGGATCTGTGCATGCAGGCCATGGCCGATCTCGGGGTGACGGCCGTCATCGAGATCCCGCCGGCCGGCACCCTGGTCGGGCTGGCGAGGCGGGCCCTGCCGGGCGTTCAGACGCTCGCCCTGAAGACGCCGGACGACCTCCCGGCTGCCTGGGAGCTCATCAACGAGCACAGCGCTTCCTCGCCGATCGGCAGCCAGCCCACCTGGCGCCTGCTGATCGCACCGGTCAAGGGCACGTTCGTCCAGCGCATCACCGCAGCGGTCGGCGACTCGCTGCCCAATGACGCCATCGTGGGCACCATCGACACCCTGCGCGACAGCACGCCGATCACCGCCCCGCATGGCGGGGTGGTCGTGGAGTGGCTGGTGCACGATGGCGACCCGGTCTCCCCCGGCCAGCCGATCCTGCGGCTGCACCCCGAGCCCCAGGAGGCCCAGGCGTGAGCGGCCGGATCGGCCAGCGCACGGGGGCACCGGCCTGCCGGATCCTGTCGGTCGGCAGCTTCCGGCCGGCCCGGGTGGTCACGAATGCCGAGATCTGCGAGCGCATCGACTCCTCCGACGAGTGGATCCGGGAGCGCTCGGGCATCATCGAGCGGCGCTACGCCGCTCGCGAGGAGTCCGTCGTCGATCTCGGAGTGCAGGCCGCCCGAGTCGCGCTGGAGCGCTCCGGCGTCGACCCCGGTGCCATCTCGATGGTCCTGGTCGCCACGGTCACCCATCCGCTCCAGACGCCGTCTGCCGCAGTGGAGATCGCCTTCCGCGTCGGTGCCACGAACGCCGCGGCCACTGACATCTCCTCTGCCTGCGCCGGCTTCTGCTACGGCCTGGGCCTGGCCGACTCGATGATCCGCACCGGCGCCGCCGAGTACGTCCTGCTGGTCGGGGTCGAGAAGCTCAGCGACTGGGTGAACCCGGATGACCGCAGCTCGGCCTTCATCTTCGCCGACGGAGCCGGCGCAGTGGTCATCGGGCCCTCCGACACCCCCGGGATCGGGCCGACGATCTGGGGGGCGGACGGCTCGCAGACCGATGCGATCAACATGACGCAGACCCTCATCCAGTACCGCAATGAGGGCGGCGAGATCTTCCCGCACCTGGTGATGAAGGGCCAGCAGGTGTTCCGATGGGCCGTCGGCGAGATGCCCAAGGTCGCCCAGCGGGCCCTGGACGCCGCAGGCCTGACCGCCGATGACCTTGACGCCTTCATCCCCCATCAGGCCAACATGCGCATCACCGATGCGATGGTCCGGGCCATGCGACTGCCCGAGGGCCTGCCGGTCGCACGCGATATCGCCACCACCGGCAACACCTCGGCCGCCTCCATCCCGCTGGCCATGGATCGCATGCTGGCCGACGGCGAGATCCGAAGCGGCGACATCGCCCTGCTCATCGGGTTCGGTGCCGGCCTGGCATTCGCCTCCCAGGTCGTCCGGGTTCCCTAGCCGCCAGCCCGACCCGATCCGCATCCCATCCACGAACCGCAAGGCACCCATGATCCGCACCAGCAACAACCGGAAGTGACGACACAAGAGATGAGAGGTATGCAATGAGCCAGGACATCTTGGCGGGCCTCGCGGCCATCGTGAACGAGGTAGCCGGCGTCCCGGTCGAGGACGTCCAGCCGGACAAGTCCTTCGTCGACGACCTGGACATCGACTCGCTGTCGATGGTCGAGGTCGTCATGGCGGCCGAGGACAAGTGGGGCGTGAAGATCCCCGACAGCGAGGTCAAGAACCTCAAGACCGTCGGCGATGCCGTCAGCTTCATCGCGGCAAACTCCTAGGCCAGTGGGGGCGTCGCGTCGTCCGGGGCCGCACCTGCGACCGCGCGCGACGCGACGCCTCCAGGACTCCTGCCCTCATTCGGCAGGCCATGCGCCGCCGCACGCAAGCCTTCACCCACGCGCATCACAGGAGGATCGATGACACCCCAGGTCGTGATCACCGGCATGGGCGCCACCACCCCCGTCGGGGGGGACGTCCCCACGTCATGGGCGAACGTGCTGGCTGGGCGCCCCGGCATCCGGGTAATCGAGGAGGACTGGACCCACGACCAGGCCTCCAAGATCGCAGGCATCATGGCGGTCGACCCAGGGGACGTCCTGGACCGGGTCCAGGCCCGCAAGATGGATCGCTGCGAGCAGGCGGCCGTGGTCGCGGCCCGTGAGGCATGGGCCCATGCCGGGGCCCCCGAGGTCGACCCGCTGCGCCTTGGCGCGGTGGTCGGCACGGGCATCGGGGGCATCCGCTCCCTGATGGAGGCCCAGGACACCCTGCGAGAGAAGGGCGCGTCCCGGATCTCCCCGCACCTGGTCACGATGATCATGCCCAATGGCCCCGCCGCGATGGTCGGGCTCGAGATCGGCGCCCGAGCCGGCGTGCACGCGCCTGTGAGCGCCTGCGCATCCGGTGCCGAGGCGATCTCCTACGCCGCCCGGATGATCCAGTCGGGCCGCGCCGACGTGGTGATCGCCGGGGGCACCGAGGCATGCATCCATGCCGTGCCCATGGCGGGCTTCGCCTCCATGCGGGCCCTGTCGACCCGCAATGACGATCCCCTCGGCGCGTCCCGGCCCTATGACATCGACCGGGACGGATTCGTCATGGGCGAGGGCGCCGGCCTGCTCGTGCTGGAGTCCGCTGCCTTCGCGGCCGCGCGCGGTGCCACGGTCTACGGGGTGTACGCCGGCTCCGGGCTCTCGGCCGACGGGCATCACATCGCCCAGCCGGATCCGCATGGGCTCGGCGCCGCGCGGGCGATGGTCGCCGCCCTTGCCGATGCCGGGGCCAGCCCGGCCGATGTCGTCCACGTCAATGCCCACGCGACCTCCACCCCGCAGGGCGACATCGCCGAGGCGGTGGCCATCCGGGCCGCGCTCGGTGATGATGCCGATGCGGCGGTCGTGACGGGCACCAAGTCGATGACCGGCCACCTGCTCGGCGGCGCGGGGGCGGTCGAGTCGATCTTCACCATCCTCGCGCTGCGCGACCGGCTCGTCCCGCCGACGGCCAACCTGGTGAGCCTGGATCCGGAGGTCCACCTGGACGTCGCCGCCGGCTCGCCGCGGCCCCTGCCGGCCGGCGACCTGCTGGCCATCAACAACTCATTCGGCTTCGGCGGACACGACGTCGCCCTGGTGTTCCGGAGCGCCTGACATGTCCCAGAGCCCGTCGGTCGACATCGACCCCCGATCCCCGCGCGCCCGCCTGGCCGCGCTCTTCGACGACGGGGCCTTCACCCCCATCACCCCCGAGGATGACCGGGGGGTGCTGTCGGCGGTCGGGCAGGTGCATGGCGCCCGGGTCGTGGCGTTCGCGACCGACCCGACCGTGCAGGGCGGCGCGATGGGCTCGCAGGGCTGTCGGGCCATCGTGACGGCCTACGACCGGGCATTCGCCGACCACTGCCCCGTCGTGGGCATCTGGCACTCCGGGGGCGCTCGCCTGCGCGAGGGGGTCGCCAGCCTCGACGGCGTCGGGCGCGTCTTCGCGGCGATGACCCGGGCATCGGGCAAGGTCCCGCAGATCTCGGTCGTCGTCGGCCCCGCGGCCGGCGGCGCTGCCTACGGGCCTGCCCTCACCGACGTGGTCATCATGTCCGATGCCGGCCGGATCTTCGTGACCGGCCCGGAGGTCGTCCGCTCGGTCACCGGCGAGGACGTCAACATGGACATCCTCGGCGGAGCCGAGCCGCACGGGCGACGCAGCGGCGTGGTCCATATCACCACCGACAGCGAGGCGCAGGCCCTCGGGCAGGCCCGCGACCTGGCCGTGCTGCTGGCCCACCAGGGCTCCCTGGACATCGACGCGGTGGCAGATCGCGATCTGGGTGCCTACCTGCCCGAGTCGGCCCGACGCGCCTACGACGTGCATCCCCTGGTCGAGGGCTTCCTCGACGACGGCACCTTCATCGAGCTGCATGCCCGCTGGGCACCGAACATCGTGGTGGGCCTGGGCCGGCTCGGCGGGCGGACCACCGGCGTGGTGGCCAACAACCCGATGCGCCTAGGCGGCTGCCTGGACTCCGCCAGCGCCGAGAAGGCTGCCCGCTTCGTGCGGATGTGCGATGCCTTCGCAATCCCGCTCATCGTGCTCGTCGACGTACCCGGCTACCTGCCCGGCCTGGGCCAGGAGTGGGAGGGCGTCGTGCGTCGCGGGGCCAAGCTGCTGCATGCGTTCGCCGAGTGCGTCGTCCCCCGGGTGACGGTGGTCACCCGCAAGGCCTACGGCGGCGCCTACGTGGCGATGAACTCCTCGTCCCTGGGAGCGACCCGCGTCTTCGCCTGGCCGGATGCCGAGGTCGCCGTGATGGGATCCGTGGCGGCCATCCGCATCCTGCATCGACGCCGGCTGGCCGAGGTACCCGAGGATGCCCGGGCCCAGGTCGAGCTCGAGCTCGCGGCCGAGCATGAGGTCATCTCCGGCGGGATCAAGCGAGCCGTGGAGATCGGGGTCGTGGACGAGGTCGTCGATCCGACCGTCACCAGGACGACGGTCGCACGCATCCTGCTCGATACCCCCGGCGTGCGCGGGGTGCACGGCAACATCCCCCTCTAGGGGCCGTCCGATTCGCTAGATCACCTGCTCCAGCACCCGAACCGTCGACTCCTCGAAGGTGCAGCGGAATGCCTCGAGCTCCTCGTCCCAGGGCTGACCGATGAGCCGTCCGAGCTCCTCCTCCAGGCAGGTCCCTGCGTAGGCGGCGTGGGCAACCGCGGCCTTGAGGCGATCCTCCGGAACCAGGACATCCCCGTGCGGGCCGATATCGGCCCGGAACAGGCCCAGCGAGGGGGTCGCCGAGAACCGCTCACCGAGGCGGCCGGGGGTGGGATCCTCGGTGACCTCGTAGCGCACCTGGGAGAACGGCAGCAGCGCGCTGGCGATCCGGGCCCCGGTACCGACCGGACCCTCCCAGGCCAGCTGGGCGCGAACGGAGGTCGGGACGACCGCCTGGGCCGCCCAGGAGATGCGGACGGGCTCGCCGAACACTGCGGCGAGCGCCCATTCCAGGTGCGGGCTGACAGCCCTGGGGCAGGCATGGACGAATACGACCCCGCGTGCCACGACGCTGGCGTCGTCAACCAAGGCCCTCAGCGCCGTCGCAGACGACGGCAGGACATGACGCATGATCGGTCTCCCTCGCTCCCGGCTCACCTTCCCCAGTGCCCGGTGCGATGCGACCGCCCGCAGCATAGCGCGGCGCAGCCCTGGGTGCGGACATTGCCCGGCAGACGGGCAGCCGGGCAGGATGGCCGCGTGGACGACAGCCGCGAGGACGCCGAGCGTCGCTATCACCATGGCGACCTGCGAGCGGCGCTGATCGAGGCGGCCGTGGCGCAGGTCGACGAGGTCGGCCTGGAGCACCTGTCGCTGCGCGCGGCCGCAGCCAGTGTCGGCGTGAGCCCGAGTGCGGCCTACCATCACTTCGCCGACAAGGACGCCCTCATGGCGGCCGTCGCCCTGGCCGCCAACGCATGCCTCGACGAGGCGATGCAGCGGGCCGTGGGCGAGGTCAGCGGGATCGGCGCCCGGGCCGCACGGGCGAGGGTGCGAGCCGCAGCCCGTGCCTACCTGGCGTTCGCCCTGGAGCACCCGCACCTGTTCCGGGCTGCCTTCAGCGGCCACGCCGCGGCGGCCGTCCAGGACGCCGCGACGGCAATCCAGCTCGCCCCGGCGACCGGCCACGACGCGCCGGCAGGCGCGCCCGTCGATGCCCATGCCGCCTACGGCCGCGCCTCTGCGCTGCTCGACCAGCTCGTCACCACAGGGGCGGCCCCGGACTCCTTCCGGCAGGGCGCGGAGGAGATCATGTGGGCGACGATCCACGGTATGGCCACCCTGATGCTGGAGGGCTACCTCGATCGCCGGCGTATCGACGACTACCTGCAGGACATGGAGCGACTCATGCAGTTGACCTCAACCGCACAGGTACGGGCATCACGATGACGACTCGACAGGTGATGGCCAGCAGCGGAGGGTTCGTCCAGGTACCGGGCCTATGGGGGGTGATGCGCCCGGGCCGGATCTTCCTGGAGGCCCTGCGGCTGACGGGCAAGGACCGCCCGCGGGTCTGCCTGGTGATGACCGCCAGCGGCGACAATCCCGGGTACCTGGCCACCATGTACGCCGCCCTGGCGGACGTATCCTGCGATGTGGACCACCTCACCCTGTTCACCCAGCCCAATCGCCCGGTCGAGGAGGCGATCGGCCGGGCCGACGTCGTGTGGGTCGGAGGCGGCAGCGTCGCGAACCTGCTGGCCCTGTGGCGGCTGCATGGCGTCGACGAGGCCATGCGGGCTGCCTGGGATCGCGGCACGATCCTCGGCGGGGTGAGCGCAGGCTCCATCTGCTGGCACGTCGGCGGGCCGACGGACTCGTTCGGCGCCCAGTTGCGTCCGGTCACCGATGCCCTGGGCCTGCTGCCCTACGGCAATGGCGTCCACTACGACTCCGAGGAGCAGCGGCGCCCCCTCGTGCACCAGCTGGTGGGCGACGGCACGCTGCCCACGTCACTGGCGACCGATGACCACGTCGCCGTGCGCTACGAGGGCATTGATCCGGTCGAGGTTATCTCGGACGAGCCAGTCGATCCGGCGCACGGGCCGGCGGCCTACGTCATCCGCCGCACGGCTGACGGCGTCATCGAGACACGCCTGCCGGTAGGCCCGATCGACCCCGCACTGCTGGGGTAGGGCAGGGCGGCCCGGCCGGGTCGCCGTTGGCTACTGCTCGTCGGCGGGCCCCGCTGACGCTGGTGCGGTCATGCCCGCCCGCAGCAGGCCCATCGCTGCCGTCAGCTCGCCGGGGATGATCCATACCTTGTTCGCATCGCCCTCGGCCATCCTCGGCAGCGCCTCGAGGTAGCGATGCGCGAGCGCGGCCGAGGAGGGCGCCGCGTCGTGGATCGCCCCATACACCGTCACCAGGGCGGATGCCTCGGCCTCGGCCCGGATCACCTGGGCCTTCGCCTCGCCCTCGGCGGTCAGGATGGCAGCCTGCTTGGCACCCTCGGCGGTCAGGATGGCAGCCTGCTTCTGCCCCTCCGCGGTCAGGATCGCTGCCCGTCGCTCGCGCTCGGCCTTCAGCTGCTTCTCCATCGACTCCTGCACCGAGGCCGGCGGATCGATGGCCTTCAGCTCCACGCGGTTGACCCGGATGCCCCACTTGCCGGTCGCCTCGTCCAGCACCCCGCGCAGCTGCCCATTGATGGAGTCCCGCGAGGTCAGCGTCTGCTCGAGGTCCATGGAGCCGATGACATTGCGCAGGGTCGTCACCGTCAGCTGCTCGATGCCCAGCAGGAAGTTCGCGATCTCGTAGGTGGCCGCCTTGGCGTCCGTGACCTGGAAGTACACGACGGTATCGATGGAGACGACGAGGTTGTCCTCGGTGATGACTGGCTGGGGCGGGAAGGATGCGACCTGCTCGCGCATGTCGACCCGGCGGCGGATGCGGTCCACGACCGGGATGAGGATGCTCAGCCCCGGGGTCAGGGTGCGCTGGAACCGGCCGAGCCGCTCGACCACGGCCGTGGAGGCCTGGTCGACGATCACGATCGTGCGGGTGAGCACGATGACGGCCAGGACAACGACCGCCACTCCCACGATGACCGGCAGGACCACGTCCATGGCATCTCCTTGACTCGTGACGGGACGTATCCCGTCGGGTTGGCGTGCGGGCGATCGGTCAGTCGAGCTCGTCGATCGGGTGGACCAGGGCCGTCGCGCCGTCGATGCGGGTGACGACCAGGGGGGTGCCCGTGGGGACGGGGACACGAGTCACGGCGGTGTCGAGCCGGGCTGACCAGGTCTCCCCGCGCAGGGACATCAGCCCGGCCTCGGCCGTGACCTCGCTCGCCGCGCGCCCGGTCATGCCCGGCAGGGCATCGACCCCGGTGCGCGCATCAGCGGGCATGCGGCGCATATGCCGCAGCGCGATCGGACGAATGAAGGCGATGCCGCCACCGGCCACGGCGATCCCCGCAACCGCCTGCGCCCACACCGGGCCGCCCAGGGCTGCGGTCGCGGCCGCCGCCAGGGCTCCCGCACCGATGAGTAGGAAGGTCAGGTCCGTGACGAGCAGCTCGATCCCCACGGCCACCGCTGCCACTGCGAGCCAGCCCCAGCCCATCGACGGCCTCCGATCCACCTGCCTGCGGAGTCGGCATCAGTGCCGAACACCATCCGCACTGAACTCGTTCAGTGCCGAACACCATCCGCACTGAACTCGTTCAGTGCCGAACACCATCCGCACTGAACTCGTTCAGTGCGAACACCATCAGTGTCGCACGGCATCAGCCCTGAATCGACAGCAGCAGCTTGCCCACGTTGTCACCGCTGAACAGCCGCATGAAGACGTCGTGGAAGTCGCTCACCTGCCCCTCGACGATGGTCTCGGGTGCGGTGATCCGGCCCTGGGCGACCCAGCCGGCCAGGCGCCGACGGGCCGTTGCGTACTCGCGCTCGTAGTCGAAGACAAGGAAGCCGGACATCGTGGCCCGGCGCACCAGCAGGCTGAGGTAGTTGGACGGGCCTGGCACGACCGCATCGGCGTTGTACTGGGAGATCGCCCCGCAGATGACGACCCGGGCGTGCATGGCGAGGCTGGCCAGGGCCGCATTCAGTACCTCCCCGCCCACGTTGTCGAAGTAGACATCGATGCCATCGGGCGCCGCCGCGCGCAGCTCCTTGCGCATCGCCGGGTCGCGGTAGTCGATGGCGGCGTCGAAGCCGAGCTCGTCCACGACCATCCGGCACTTCTCCGGCCCGCCGGCGATGCCGATCGTCCGGCAGCCGTTGATCCGGGCGAGCTGGCCGACGATGGTGCCGACGGCCCCTGCCGCCCCCGAGACCACGACGGTGTCACCGGGCCGGGGCCGGCCATGCTCCAGCAGGCCGAAGTAGGCGGTCAGGCCGGTGATGCCCAGGACCCCGAGGTACGTCGACGGCGCACCCAGGGCTGGATCCACCCTCGTCACGCCCCGGCCGTCGCTGAGGGCGAACGACTGGACCCCGCCGGTCGACTGGACGATCGTCCCGATCGGGAACTTCGGATGACGCGACTGCACGACCTCCCCAACCGTGCCTGCCCGCATGACCTCGCCCAGGCCGACCGGCGGCAGGTAGGAGGGCCGGTCATCGAGCCAGCCGCGCATGGCCGGGTCCAGGGAGATGTAGGTGGTGCGCACCAGGAACTGGCCCTCGCCGACGACCGGCATGGGCTCCTCGGCGATCGCCCAGTCCTCCGGGACGGGGCTCCCCACCGGCCGGCGTGCCAGGCGAACCGTCGTGTTCATGTCCATCGCCATCTCCTTCTTCATGTGTCCAGGTCGGACATCGCCCGCAGCACGGGCACGACTGACGCGACCTCATGGGTGCGCATGACGCTGGTGCCCCCCAGCGCGGCAAGTACCGCGAAGTATCCCTCAGCCTGGCGGAACTGGTCCTCGAACAGGTCGAAGGCATGGGGCAGCGCGTGACAGACCGGCAGGCCGAGCGCCCGCAGCCGGAAGGTCTGGAGCAGGACCTTCGCCTGGTGTCGCACCCTGGTCATCGGATCGGTGAGGTTGGCGTAGTAGAAGCCAAGGCCAGGGTCGATGACCAGCCGCTGCACCCCGTGCGACCGGGCCAGCTCGACCCGGGCCTGCAGGTGCTCGGCGAGCACCGGGATCGGATCCTCGGTGCGTACCTGCGTCACCTCGCGGACGTTCGCCCCGCCCACGTAGCAGACGATGACGGTCGCGCCGAACTGGGCGGCAAGGTCGAAGCACTCGCGCTGGTACTCCACCCCGGTGAGGTTGAGCACGAGTGCGCCTGCCTGCAGGCAGGCACGGGCGACCTGGGGCAGGTAGGTCTCCGCCGAGACGAGGATCCCCTCGGATGCCAGGGCCTCGATCACCGGGACCATCGCCCGTGCCTGCTCCTCGGCGCCGACCCGGGCCGCCCGGGCGGTGCTGGACTCGGCCCCGATGTCGACCAGGTGCGCTCCCTGCGCCGACTGGATCCGCGCCTTGCGGATTGCTGACGACGTCGAGGTGGCGATGCTCTCGCGATAGGTCGAGTCCCGGGAGAGGTTGACCGTGCCCATCACCACCGGGCTGGCATCCACGTCGAACGCCTGCCCGCCGATGAGCAGCGGCCCCACCGGATCCCGCGGCCCGTCCCCGAACTCCTGCGCGAGATCCGCGAGCCCGGCCAGGGTGATCACGGGCGCCGGGCCAGGTAGCGCTGGAAGGCGAAACCCTCGGCCCAGGCAACCTGGACGAGGTCGAAGGCGATGGGCGCGTCGAAGGCAGGGCCGGTGACCACCTGGCCGCCTCCGGCGATGACCGGCGCGACGGAGATATCCGCCTCGTCGATGAGCCCTGCCTGGGCAACATGGCGCAGCAGCATCGGACCACCCTCGCATACGATGCGCCGCAGGCCGCGCTCATGCAGGATCCGCACGACCTCGCGCGGGTCGAGCCGCTCCCCCGGCAGGGCGATCACCTCGGCATGCCGCCGGGCGAGCGACAGCCGGTCAGCAGGCGCCGACTGGCTGGCGAGCACCAGGACGGGCAGGGCTGACTCGCTGAAGAGGGGCTCCTGCCAGGGCAGGTCGGCCGCTGCGCTGACAATCGCCACGACCGGTGCCACCGCCAGGCCGAGCTCGGCACGCTGCTCGGCATGCTCAGCCTTGGCGAGCATCGGCCGATAGCGCTCGGCGCGGATCGTGCCGGCTCCGACGAGGACGGCATCGCACAGCCGCCGGGTCTCGGCGAACACCCGTCGATCGGCGGCGCAGGAGATCGATCCGCTGCGGCCGTCCGGGCCGACAGCGGCTCCGTCCAGGGTGGTGACCATCATGGCCCGCAGCCAGGGCCCCTGGGGCCATGGATAGGCATCCGCCAGGCTGACATCGTCCAGGTGCCCGATGGCCCGGGTCTGGGCGCCCCCGCCTGCACGCATCGCGCTCACGCCCAGGCACGCAGCAGGGCGGCGACCAGGGCGTCCGGGGAGTCGGCATTCGGGGAGTGGCCGGCACCGGGGATCTCGATGGCCTGCGCGCCGAGGTCGCGGGCCAGCTGCTGCTGCAGCTCGATGGGCCAGGCGTCGTCGTGCTCCCCCCAGATCACCGTCGTCGGGATGGCGTCTCCCCCATCGCCGCCGCTGACGCGCTCCCTGAGCTGGACGGTGTGCGGCGGCTGCTCGAGCAGGAGTCGGCCGAACTGCTGCAGCTGCAGCGGATGATTGCGCAGCCAGCGGCGCTCCAGGAAGGCATCCACCTCGGGCGGCTGGCCGATCCCCTCGCCGCGCTCGGCCGCCTCGGACTCGTCCAGGGCCCGCTTCATCTCCCACAGGGTCGCCAGCGAGGTACGCGGCAGGGACTGGACCAGGGTGGGCAGCGGACCATGACGATGGGGCGGCAGGGCACCGGGGCCGGTGCACAGCAGGACGAGGGAGGCCGGCCGCACGACGCCGGATGCCACGGCCTGCTGGGCCACCAGGCCGCCGAAGGAGTGGCCGACCAGGTGCGGCGGATCCGCTCGGCCCAGCCGCTCGGCGGCCTGGGCGATGACATCGGCGAGGTCCTCCGCCAGTCGGGGCAGCGCATAGTCGCTCGCCTCGGCCGACCCATCGGACTCATGCTGGCCGATCTGGTCGTAGGTCAGCATCCCGACGCCCCCGGTGGCGAGCAGGGGCGGTAGCGCGATGAAGTCCTCCTTGCTGCCCGTGAAGCCCGGCACGAGGACGGCCCAGGCCTGTGCCTGATCCGCGCCGGGCACGCCGTCGACCAGCCCGGAATGCAGCACGGCCAGCGAGCCCACCCGCCCTGGCCAGCGCTCCAGGACGGCTCCCGCCGACAGGCGCAGGTGCGGCGGGGTGCTCATGCAGCGGTTCTATCAGGTGACGCTCAGCGCACCTCAGCCGCGGTCGATCTGCATCACCACGGCCTTGGGCTCGGTGAAGAACTCCCGGCTGAAGTTGCCGCCCTCGCGACCGACACCGGACTCGCCGACCCCACCGAAGGGTGCGCGCAGGTCGCGGATGAAGAAGCAGTTCACCCAGACCGTCCCGGCGCGCAGCTTGCCCGCCACCCGGTGCGCCCGGCTGAGGTTCTCGGTGAAGACCATCGCATTGAGCCCGTATCGCGTGTCGTTCGCCAGGGCGATTGCCTCGTCCTCGGTGTCGAAGGGGGTCGCCACGACGATGGGGCCGAAGATCTCCTCCTTGATCACCCGGGCGGTCGCCGGGGCATCGGCGATGATCGTGGGCCGGACGCTCCAGCCATCGCCCAGGCCGCCGGTGACCACCCTGCCCCCGGCCAGGGACTGCTCGTCGAGGTAGCTGCGCACCTTGGTGAAGTGCTGCTCGCTGGCCAGCGCCGCGGAGAACTGGGTGGCCGGGTCCTTCGGGTCGCCGACGACCAGGGCCTCGGCGGCGTGCTTATAGCGGAGCATGAACTCCTCGTAGATCCCCCGCTGCACGTACAGCCGGCTACCGGCCAGGCACACCTGCCCGGCATTGCGGAAGATGGACTCCACGGCCCAGTGCACGGCATTGTCCAGGTCGGCATCCTCGAAGACCAGGTTCGCGCCCTTGCCGCCGAGCTCGAGGCTGACCGGGATGAGATTGGCAGCGGCCGCCCGGCTGATGACCTTGCCGGTGCCCGACTCTCCGGTGAAGGTGATCCGGTCGACATCGGGATTCTCGGTCAGGGCCGAGCCCACGGAGTCGGGCCCGTACCCGTGGACGACATTGAAGACGCCGGGCGGGAAGCCGGCCTCGATGGCCAGCCGGGCGGTGATCGTCGCCGACACCGGGGTGTCCTCGGCCGGCTTGAGCACGACCGTGTTGCCCCAGGCCAGGGCGGGGACGAACTTCCACGTGGCCAGCATCAGCGGGAAGTTCCAGGGCGAGATGGCCACGGCGACCCCTGCCGGATCCATCTGCGCGTAGGCATGGTGGCCGCTGTCCATCGGATACGCCTCGGACATCGACATCCGCGCATGGTCGGCGAAGAAGCGCACGTTCCAGATACTGCGCGCGACATCGTGCCGCGACTGGGTGATGGGCTTGCCCATGTCCCGCGTATCGGCCATGGCCAGCTCATCGGCGTGGGCCTCCATCAGGTCCGCGAGCCGGTGCATCAGCTGCTGCCGCTTCTCAAAGCCCATCCGCGGCCATGGCCCCTCGTCGAAGGCCCGGCGAGCCGCGGCCACCGCCCGGTCGGCATCGGCCTTCGTCCCGGATGCGATGCTCGCCCAGGGCTGACGGGTGTAGGGATCGATGTCGTCCATGGTGCCGCCGTCCAGGCTGGGCACCTCGACGCCGTCGATGATGTGTCCGTAGAAGTCCATCGCCTCTGCCTCCTGCATTGCCCGGGCTCGTGACCGGGAGTCGACCGTCAGCCGCGGACCGCAATCGATCCGAGGCTGGTGAAATGGGCCCCGACATTGGTGCCGGGCGTGGTGAAGACGGCATCGGTCATGCCGCCGGTGAGGACGATCCAGCCGGCCTCGAGCCGCAGGCCGCGGCTGGCGAGGTCGTTCGCCGCCAGGGCCAGCGCCTCGGCGGGGTGCCCCTGCACGGCACCGCCCGTGGCGGAGTCGACGATGGCGCCATTGACCTCGAGCAGGCAGGCCTCCATCATCAGGTCGAGCTCCTCGGGCCTTCGCCCGACGCCTCCGAGGATGAACTTCGCGCTCGAGGCGTTGTCGGCGATGACGTCGGGCAGGGTGAACCGGAAGTCCCGATAGCGGCTGTCGATGATCTCCACCCCGGCGTAGACCATGTCGACCGCTGCCATGGCGGTCGCGGCCGTGACGCCCGGGCCGACGAGGTCAGCCCCGAGGACGAACACGATCTCCGGCTCGGCGCGCGGGTGGATGAGCTGATCCTGCGGCACCGGGACCCCGGCCTGGAGCACCATCGCGTCGGTGAGCCACCCGGTCAGCGGGGCGTGGACGTTCATCCGCTGCTGCTTGGCGCGCGAGGTCAGCCCCAGCTTGACCCCGATCACCCGCTGGCCGGCGGCGACCTTGCGGCGCAGCACCTCGTCCTGGACGGCATAGGCGCTCGCCTGATCCAGGCCGCTCCACTCCTCGGTGATGGGCCCGCGATCGCGCCGCTCCTCCTCGCAGGCGAGCAGCTCCGTTGCGCACGAGTCGATATCGGTGATGGCCATCAGCGTGTCCCCGCTCCTGCCAGGTCGCCCATGTCGCGCTCCTGCGCGATCTGCAGGGCGATGTCGATGATCATGTCCTCCTGGCCGCCGACGTAGCCCGCCTCGCCGACCCGCTGCAGGATCTCGTGGGTGGGCACGTCGTACCGTGCCGCGGCCCGCTCGGCGTGCAGCAGGAAGCTGGAGTACACGCCTGCATAGCCCTGCACGATGGAGGATCGGTCCATGTGCGGCAGGCGCGGGATGAACGGCTTGACGACCTCCTCGGCTGCGGCGAGCGCGGCCTGCACGTCGATGCCCGTGGGCACGCCGAGCCGGTCGAAGGTCGCGGCCAGTACCTCGGTCGGCGAGTTGCCGGCCCCCGCGCCCAGGGCCAGCAGGGCGCCGTCGATCTGCCGGGCACCGGCCTGGTAGGCCAGGACCGAGTTCGCCACCCCGAGGGAGAGGTTCTGGTGGCCGTGGAAGCCGACCTGTGCCTGCTGGCCGACCTCGTCGAGCACCGCCTGCACCCGGGCCTGGGCGTCGCCGAGCACGAGGGCACCGGCTGAGTCGACGACGTAGACGCACATCGCGCCGGCATCGACCATGATGCGTGCCTGCTGGGCAAGGGTGGCCGGCGTGGCCCGGTGCGACAGCATCAGGAAGCCGACGGTCTCCATCCCCAGGGCCCGCGCCGCCTTGAAGTGCTGGATGGAGACGTCCGCCTCGGTGCAGTGGGTGGCGATGCGCGCGACGGATGCCCCGGCATCATGGGCCCGGCTGAGATCCTTGACGGTGCCCAGGCCCGGCAGCATGAGCACGGCGATCTTGGCCTGCTGCGCCTCCTCCACCGCGGCGGAGATGAGCGCGATCTCGTCGACCAGGCTGAACCCGTAGTTGAAGCTGGATCCGCCCAGCCCGTCGCCATGGGTGACCTCGATCACCTCGACGCCGGCTGCATCGAGGGCATGCACCACGCTGCGCACCTGCTCCTCGGTGAACCGATGCGCCATCGCGTGGCTGCCATCGCGCAGGGTCGAGTCGGTGATGCGGACCTTCGGGGCCGTGCTCTCCTGCGTCATGCGCTCGCTCCCGCCTTGGCCTTGGCCAGCATGTCGCCCACGTGCGCGGCAGCCGCCGTGATGATGTCCAGGTTGCCGGCATAGGTCGGCAGGTAGTCGCCCGCGCCCATCACCTCGAGGAAGACGGCCACTCGCGCCAGGCCGTTCCAGATCTCGCGCGGATCATCGAACTGGGGCTCGGCTCGCAGGCTGTAGCCGGGGACGTACTCCTGCACCCGCGCGACCATGGCGTAGATGGACGCTGCAACGGCATCGCGATCGCAGTCCGCCGGGATCGAGCAGAAGATGGTGTCGCGCATGATCATCGGCGGCTCGACCGGATTGAGGATGATGATGGCCTTGCCGCGCCTGGCATTGCCCACCACCTCGATCGCATGGGACGTCGTCTCGGTGAACTCGTCGATATTGGCACGGGTCCCGGGGCCGGCCGACTTGGATGCAATGGATGCCACGATCTCGGCGTAGTCGACCGGCACCACGCTGCTCACCGCGGCGACGATCGGGATGGTGGCCTGGCCGCCGCAGGTGATCATGTTGACGTTCGGTGCGGCCAGGTTGACGTCGAGGTTGACCGGCGGGCAGATGAACGGGCCGATCGCCGCCGGGGTGAGGTCGACCGCGGTGATGCCTGCCTGCTCGTAGCGGGGCGCATTGGCCTTGTGCGCGTAGGCGCTGGTCGCCTCGAAGACCAGGTCGGGCAGGTCCTCCTGCTCCAGCAGCCAGTCGACCCCGCCCGCGGACGCCTCGACTCCGCGGGCCCGGGCCCGGGCCAGGCCGTCGGATGCCGGGTCGACGCCGATCATGTAGCGCACGTCGACGTGCTCGCTGCGCTGCAGCTTGGCCAGCAGGTCGGTGCCGATATTGCCCGACCCGACGATGGCCGCGGTTGCCTTGGTCATGCTGCTCCCACTGTCGTTGCGACGCGATCCCCGGTGAACCTGGCGGTTACGCTGCCGATCCCGCCGAACCTGGCGGTGACGGCGTCCCCTGCACTGACCGCGACGGCGCCGGTCTGCGAGCCGGGCAGGATCACATGGCCCGGCTCCAGGGTCACCCCCAGCGCCCCGACCGTGTTGGCCAGCCAGACCAGGGAGGTCAGCGGCGAGCCGAGCACGGCTCCCCCGGCACCCGTGGCCGCGACCTCGCCATTGACGTGCAGGACGCATCCGGACAGTCGCAGGTCGACCTCGCCGACCCCGACCGGTGTGCTGCCCAGGACGATGCCGCCGGAGGATGCGTTGTCGGCGATGGTGTCGAGCAGGCCGATCCTCCAGTCCTTGATCCGGCTGTCGATGATCTCGATGGCGGGCAGGACGAAGTCGATGGCCGCGATGGCCTGGTGCACGGTGACCCCAGGGCCGCGGAGCTCGCGCTTGAGCACGAAGGCGATCTCCGGCTCCACCTTCGGCTGGATGTAGGCGTCGACAGGGATCGGCAGGTGCTCGAGGTGAACCATGTCATCGGTGATGTGCCCGTAGTCGGGCTGATCCACGCCCAGCTGCCGCTGCATGGCCGCGGAGGTCAGGCCGACCTTGTGCCCGACGATGGTGCGCCCCTCGGCAAGCCGACGGCGAATCTGGATCAGCTGGATCTCGTACGAGTCCTCGACCACCATGCCCGGGTGCCGGTCGCTGAGTCGATCCAGGGGCACCTTGGTTCGGTAGGCCTCGTACAGCTCATGGGCGAGCATCTCGCGCGTGCCGGAATCCACTGGCCCTCCTGGATCTGCGCCTGGCAGGTGAACAGCACCACCGTAGGGGTGCCGTGATCCGGGTGGCGCACGTCGTTCCATCATGCGGAACGCATGGTCGGCATCCGCCACACGGGATCCGGCGGATGTCACGAACCCACGACGGTCGTCCGCCCGCCCCGTTACGAACCCACGACGGTCGTCCGCCCGGCCCGTTACGAACCCACGCCGGTCGGCCGGCCGGCTCGGGACGGCCGCTGCATCGTCCCCGAGAGCCGCTTGGCGGCGGCCATCACCAGCCGAGCGTGCCGATCCTGGTGCTCGCCGAGATCGTCCACGGACCCGGTAATGGAGATGGCCGCCATCGCCACTCCATGGCGATCGAGCACGGCCGCGGCCACCGAGGCCAGGTTCGGCATGAGCTCGGCGTTCGCCGTTGCGTACCCCATCCGGCGCACCCCCGCCAGTGCCGCGGCGAAGCCGGTCTCGTCCGCGACGGTCTGCGGGGTGAAGACCGGGAAGCCGGCCTCGATACGCGCCTGGCAGGCGACCGGATCATGGGCGCAGATCGCCTTGCCGCTGGACGTCGCATGCAGGGGCCAGCGGCGCCGGTACTCCCCGATCGCCCGCATGCCGCGCAGGGTCGACAGCCGCTCCAGGTACAGCACGTCGGCCCCCGATGCCACGGCCAGGTGCACCGTCATGCCGCTGCGCTCGCGCAGCTCCTCCAGGAGCACCTGCGACTCCCGGCGCAGGTCGATGCGGCTGACCGCGAGGTCCCCCAGCTCGAACAGCCGGACTCCCAGGCGGTACTTGCTCGTCGCCGGGCTCTGCTCGACCAGGCCCCGCGAGGCCAGGGTGGTCAGCAGCCGATGGGCCGAGCTCTTCGACATGCCGATCCGGCGGGCGATCTCGGAGACCCCGAGCTCGGCATCCTGGGCAAAGCAGTCCAGGACCTCCAGCGCAGCGGCAACCGAGCGCAGCCCGCCATCCTGCCGGGACGTCGAATCTTGCCTGGACGTCGAATCTTGCCTGGACGTCGAATCTTGCCTGGACGTCGGACGAGTCCGGGCCGTCCTGCCCTGCCCGTCAGCCGAGGGCGTCGAGCTCGGCGATCGCGGCATCGTCCAGGGTGATCAGGGCAGCGGCGCAGTTCTCCTCCAGGTGCGCCACCGAGCCCGTCCCCGGGATCGGCAGCATGGCGGGAGACCGCTGCAGCAGCCAGGCCAGCGCGACCTGCGACGGGGTGCAGCCCAGCCGCTCGGCGATCCCGGCCAGCGGGCCGTCGGCTGCGACCAGGGTGCGCCCGCCGAGGGGGAACCATGGGATGAACCCGATGCCATCGGCGGTGCACACGTCCAGGAGCGCCTGGCTCTGCTGCTGCTGCAGGTGGTAGAGGTTCTGCACGCTGACCACGGGCAGCCCCTGCTGGGCGGCCCGCAGGTCATCGACCGAGACCTCCGACAGGCCGACATGCCGGATCAGCCCCTCCTGCTGCATCTCGCGGATCGCCCCGAACTGCTCGTCCGCCGGGACCTTCGGGTCGATGCGGTGCAGCTGCCACAGGTCGATTCGCTCGACCCCTAGGCGGCGCAGGGACATCTGCACGCACTGGCGCAGGTACTCGGGCCGGCCGACAGCCTGCCACTGATCGGGCCCCTGCCGGGTCAGGCCGCCCTTCGTCGCGATGAGGATGCCGTCGTACGGGTACAGGGCCGCACGGATGAGGTCCTCGCTGACTTCCGGACCGTAGCTGTCGGCCGTGTCGACGAAGTCCACGCCGAGCTCGACGGCCCGGCGCAGGACGGAGATCGCGATCTCAGGGTCGGCCGGATCGCCCCAGATCCCGGGGCCGGTGATGCGCATGGCTCCGAAGCCCAGCCGTCGGACGGCGATCGGGTCGTCGGTGAAGCCGCCAAGGACGAAGGTGCCGCTGGCAGCGATCGGTGCAGTGGGCTCGCTCATGGCCGAAACCTACGCGACCGCAGATGCGCGATCCCGGCCAGTGGCGTAGAGTGGTAGTTGAAACTTGAACGATCAGCACGACCCGACCAGCACGACCCGACCAGCACGCATGATCGAGCAGACCAGGAGTCACGCCATGCCCGCAGCAACCGCCGACCCGCTGACCCTGCCCCGAGTGTCCGCCTCCGCGCAGGCTCGCCCCCGCGCGGTGACCTCGCTCACAACGGCACCGACCGGATATGAGGGCGAGGGCTTCCCCGTCCACCGCGCATTCGCGGGAGTCAGCCCGGCAGACCTCGACCCGTTCATCCACCTCGACCAGATGGGCGAGATCGAGTACGCGCCGGGCGAGCCGAAGGGCACTCCGTGGCACCCGCATCGCGGCTTCGAGACCTTCACGTATCTCATCGACGGCCAGTTCCTGCACCAGGACTCCAATGGCGGTGGCGGCACCATCAATGACGGCGGCACCCAGTACATGACCGCCGGCGACGGCATCCTGCACATCGAGACACCCCCCGAGCACCTGGTCATGTCTGGCGGCCTGTTCCACGGCCTGCAGCTGTGGATCAACCTGCCGCGGGCCAAGAAGCGCATCGCTCCGGCCTATCAGGACCTGCAGGGCCAGGACCTCACGATGATCACCAGCGCCGACGGCGGCGCCATCATCCGAGTGCTCGCCGGTGAGATCGACGGCCATGCCGGGCCAGGCATCTCGCACACGCCACTGGCACTGGCACACGTGACCCTGGCACCGGGTGCCCAGGTCGACATCCCATGGCGAGCCGATTTCAACGCCCTGGCCTACGCGCTGGCCGGCAGCGGCGCGGTCGGGGCCGAGGGCCGGCTGTTCCGCGCCGGGCAGCTGGCCGTCCACGGTGCCGGCGACACCATCCGCATCTCGGCGTCACCGCGCCAGGACTCCCGCACCCCGAGCCTGGAGGTGTTCGTCCTCGGCGGGGTGCCGCTGCGCGAGCCGATCGTGCAGTACGGGCCGTTCGTCATGAGCTCCAAGGCCGAGGTCATGGAGGCATTCGAGGACTTCCAGGCCGGACGCTTCGGGCGCATCCCGGCGAACGCGATCCAGCCCTTCCGCGCCTGATCCACTGCGGCGCTTCATGCCCAGGCCTGCGTCAGGCTCAGGCGCGCGTCAGGCTCAGGACTCCGGCAGGCCGATGCTCGCCCGGGCCACCTGCATGCCCCGGGCGACGGCGCCCATGATCGCCGCGCTGCCGTGCAGTGACGACTCATGCACCTTGATCGGATACGGGGCAACGCGCGCGAGCTCCCGGCGCACGCCATCGAGGACGAACGGCACCGACCCGATGCGCCCGGCGAGCACCACGAACTGCGGATCGACCAGGACGCAGACGGCGAGGATGGCGCGGGCGATGAGCTCGGCCTCCTGCTGCGCCGTCGCGACCGCCGCCGGCTCCGCCTCCTGCAGGGCCCGCAGGAATGCCTCCAGGGTTGGGCGGCCGGCCGCGAGTCCGCGCTCGGTCCGCTCGGCCCGGTAGCGCGCGAGCAGCCCGCTGAGCCCGGCCTGCGACTCCAGGGCCCCGATCCGCGCCACTGGGCCGACCAGCCGCGCTGACCCCAGCGGCAGGTAGCCCGCCTCGCCGGCAGCACCCCGACTGCCGCGCAGCAGCTCCCCGTTCAGCATCAGGCCCATGCCGACACCGGTGTCGACGAGCAGGAAGACGAAGTCATCGGCACCCCGGGCGATGCCGTAGCGATGCTCCGCGATCGCGGCGAGGTTCACGTCATTCTCGAAGGCGATGGACGCATCGAACCGCCTGCCGAGCAGGCGATGCAAGGCACGGTCGTCCAGTCCGGGCACGTTCTGAGCCAGCGCCCGGTGGTCGGAGCCGGGCTCCAGGATGCCCGGAGCTGAGATGGAGATGGCTCGCACTGCATCAGCGTCAACCCCCGCCTGCTGCAGGACCTCGTCCACCAGCGCGGCCGTCCCGGAGATGAGCCGATCCGGCCGGGGCAGCGGGGCATGCTGCCGGGCGCGCTGGTCGCCGGTGATGTCGGCGATGACGGCACCGATGCCGTCGCCGTCGAAGGCCAGGGCCAGCACCATGCCCGCCTCCGGGTTCAGCTGCACCAAGGAGGCCGGCCGGCCGATCGAACCGGTGCGGATACCGGCCTCGCGCAGCAGGCCGGTCGACAGCAGCTCATCGACCAGGGCATTCACGGTCGGCTTGCTCAGGCCGGTGGCCGCCGCGATCGCGACCCGGCTGACCGGCTCCGCCTCGGCTGAGATCGCTGCCAGGATGCGGCTCTCGTTGTGCTGCCGGACGAACACATGCCGATCGACATGCGCGTCGGTCATCCCTTGACCGCGCCCTGGCTCAGCCCGCGAACCAGCCGGCCCTGCATCACCACGGTCAGCAGGGCGATCGGGACGATCGCCAGGCTCGAGGCCGCGGCAAGGGGGCCCCAGTCCAGGGTGCGGGCGCTGACGAATCCGGAGATGAACACCGGCAGGGTCTTGGTCGCCTCACTGCCGAGGACCACCGGCAGCAGGAACTCATTCCAGGCCAGCAGCCCGACGAACAGGCCGGTCGCGACGACCCCGGGCAGGGCCAGGGGGAACACCACCGTGCGGAAGACCTGCGCCCCCGACGCGCCGTCGATGACGGCGGCCTCCTCCAGCTCCATCGGGATGCCCTGGAAGTACGGGGTCATGATCCAGATCGCGAAGGGGAGGTTGACCATCGCGTAGAGCACGATCAGCATGGGCATCTTGCCCAGCAGCCCCACCCCCGCCAGCACGTCGTAGAGCGGCACCACCAGCACGACACCGGGCATGGCCCGCAGCAGGATCAGCGAGACCTCCAGCGGCCGGCGACCGCGGAAGCGGGGTGCGCGTGCCAGCGCGTAGGCCGCCAGCGAGCCGATCAGCAGCGCCACGATGGTGGACCCAGCCGTCACGATGATGGTGTTGGCCATCACCCGGATGAAGGTGGGATCCTCGAACAGCTGCGAGTAGTTCTTCCAGGTCGGGGTGAAGCCCACGATGACCGGCGGCAGGCGGAAGGTATCGACGCGGTCCTTGATCGACGTGGAGACCGTCCAGAAGATCGGGAACAGCATGACGGCCGAGGTCACCGTCAGCACCGCATACAGCCCGATCGAGCCCAGCGGGCTGCGACCGCCCGCCCGACGCGCCATCACGACCGCTCCGCCAGTGTCGACACCCGGCGCCACAGGAAGTAGATCGGCAGCGTGATCAGCATGAGCACCACGCCGATGGCCGAGGCGCGGCTGGTCGCCAGGAAGGTGAAGGCGACGTTGTAGTCGAGCATGCTCACCGTCTGCGTCGCGGTGCCCGGCCCGCCCCTGGTGAGGATGAACACCACGTCGAAGATCTTGAAGCCGTCGATCACCCGGATCATCAGGGTGACCAGGATGACCGGCATCAGAGCCGGCAGGGTGACATGCCGGAAGACCTGCCATCCCGATGCCCCGTCGACCCGGGCGGCCTCCTCCGGCGAGGTCGGCAGGGAGGCAAGGCCTGCGGTGAGCATCAGGACCACGAGCGAGAGCGCCTGCCAGCTGTCGACGAAGGTCACCGCGAACAGCGCCGGCCAGGGGGCACCGAGCCAGTCGACGCCCGGCAGGCCGAGCACCCCCAGCCACCAGTTGATGATGCCCAGCTCGGGGTTGTACATGAACCGCCACATCAGGCCCACGGCCACCGGGGTCAGCAGCATCGGCACCAGGATCGCGGTGCGGAAGACGCCGCGGCCGCGCATCTGCTGATGCAGCAGCAGGGCCAGGGCCATGCCGAGCGGGAACTGCAGGGCCAGGCCGAGGGCGAGGATCAGCAGGGTGACGACCAGGGCCTCGCCGAAGACCGGGCTCAGCACATCGGTGCGATAGTTGTCCAGGCCGACGAAGGACGGCTCCATCGGGAAGCCCAGGGTCTTGTCGTAGAACGACAGGTAGATCCCGACCCCGAGCGGCAGGAAGAACATCGGGACGAGGAAGACCCACGTGGGCAGGGTCAGCAGGACGGCACTGCGTGCCCGACGCTCGGCGATCCAGTTGCGCGCCGGCGGCGCGCCGGCCAGCCGTCCATTCGACGCCACCGGGCCCGCCGACGAGACCGAGCCCGCCGACGAGACCGAGCCCGCCGACGAGACCGAGCCCGCCGAGGGGGCGCCAGATGCTGGCGCCCCCTCCGCGGTCATCGCCTGCTCGGCCATGTCACTGCCATGTGCCCGAGGCCATGGGTACCCACGCTCCTTCGCTTACCAGTGCTCCTCCGCCTACTTGGGCTCCTTCGCCAGCACCGGCTCCAGTGCCGACTGCATGGCATCGAGGCCCTCCTGGACGGGCACCTCGCCGGAGAGGATCTTGGCGAGGTTGTCGGAGGCCACCTTGTCGAACTCCGGCCACACCACGATCTGCGGGTAGGTGTTCACCACCGCATCCGGGCTGATGTTGAGCAGCTTCAGGTACGGGTACTTCGCCTGCAGGGCAGGGTCATCGATGATCGAGATCCGGCCGATGGCGGCAGCGCCGTTCTCCAGCAGGGTCTTGGCATTGGACTTGCCCAGCATGTACTCCAGGAACTTCCAGCCGCACTGCGGGTTGGGCGAATCCGACGGGATGCCGATATTCCAGCCCGCCAGCTCGACCGCATTGACCTTGCCCGCCGGCAGCGGCGCCACCGCGATGCTCGCCGCATTCTTGGACGAGGTCGGGTCGAACACCCCGGCCGCATAGCCGGAGTACTGCACCATCTGGCCGATGTCGGAGCCGACGAACTGCAGGGTCACGTCGTCACCGGTCGCGCCCAGGGCACCGCTCGGGGATGACGCCAGCAGGCTCTTGTAGTACTCGGTCGCCGCTGCGGCCTCCGGGGTGTTGACGGTCGGCTTGAAGTCGGAGTCGTAGAGCGCCCCGCCGAACGACCAGACCAGCTGCATCCACCACCAGGTGGTGTTCGGGCCGAAGCCCATCATCTGGCCGGCTGCCTCGCCGGACTTCTGGATCGCCTCGGCATTCGCCTTGTACTCGTCCCAGGTGGTTGCCGGCTTCAGGCCCAGCTTGTCGTAGATGTCCTGCCGGTACCACTGGATGAACGGCTCGGTCGACAGCATCAGGCCGTACTTGGTGCCGTCGAAGTCGCCGTAGTTCTGCAGCGACGGCGGGATGTCGCTGATGTCGTACTCCGCCGAGTTCGCCGCCCAGTCGCCGATATCGGTCAGCGCCCCGGCCTTGGCGAATGCCGCCAGGAAGGTGTTGTCGAACTGGACCACGTCGAAGGCGCCCTGCTTGGACTGGATCGACAGCAGTGCCTTCTGGTGCGCGGTGCCGTACTCCACCTCGCTGACGTTCACGTTGATGCCGGTTGCCTCGGTGAACGCCGGGATCATCGCCTTCATCGCATCAGCGCTCGGGCTGGGGATGAGGAAGACGTTGATCGCCTCGCAGGTCGCCTCGGCAGGCGCGCTCGCTGCGCTGGACCCTGCTGGGGCGGACTCGGCCGCGGCCGACCCCGAGGTGCTGGTGCTGCTGCTCGAGCATGCGGCCAGGGCGAGACCGGCGACTGCCAGGCCCGCGATGGCTGCGATGCTGCGTCGCGTCATCGTCATGCAGGACTCCTTTCGGCAGGCCGATCGGCCGCCTGGTGGTTGACGAGCAGGTTAGTACGCAATATTGACGAAGTCACGCGCTTTGTAAATACTGTTCGCCAATTCACGGCAGCGGTGGAGGGAGCAGGGGTGAGCGATGGGCGCAGCAGCCTTGACCGGCTCGCGGGGCGCCCGATCCTGGCCTTCGTCGCCCATGCCGACGACTGCGCCCTGTTCATCGGCGGCACGATCCGGCTCCTCGCCGACGCCGGGTGCCCCATCACCCTGGTCCGGTTCACCGACGACTGCACTGACTCCGACGGACTGGACCCGTCCGAGACCATCCGGCGCAATGACCGAGAGCTGCAGGAAGCGTGCGAGATCCTCGGCATCCGGCACCGGCACGACCTGGGCTACCCGTCCGACACCCTCGGCGACGTGCGCCGCGGCGAGCTGCGCGAGCATGCGATCCGGCTGATCCGCCAGGTGCGGCCCTATGCCGTGCTGACCTTCGACCCGTACGCGCGATTCGGCGAGGACAACCAGGATCACATCCGCATCGCCCAGGAGGTCGACGAGGCGTTCTGGACCTCGATGTTCGACAAGCACCATCCTGAGCACCTCCAGGCCGGCCTCGCACCCCACGGGGTCGTCGAGCGCTGGTACTTCGGGCGACGGGTGACCGAGCCGACGGACGTGATCGACATCAGCGCGGCGATGCCCGCCAAGACCGAGGCAGCCGTCGCGCACCGCACCATGATGGGCAACCTGATGCGCCAGCTCACCCTGATGGGCCGGACCGCCGAGGTCGACAGCGACTGGCTCGGCGGCGTGCTCGGCGACCAGGATGCGATCGTCCGGCGGATGGTCGGCCACTCGACGACGGAGGCCTTCCGGGTCGTGCGCTTCAGCGGGTTCGCCGCCCTGTTCGACGATGCGCCCCGGCATCGCACCATTCCAGATGCAGCCAGGACAGATGCAGCCAGGACAGATGCAGCCAGCACGCCCGATGCCAGCCCTCGCCCGCCGACCAGCGAGCGCCCCGACCTGAATGGATCCGCATGAGCAGCCCGGACCACGCCAGCGCCCACGCCAGCACCAACGCCAGCGCCAGCACCAACGCCGCCGACCCGTCAGCCTTCGTCTCCCGGCACGGTTTCGCCACCACGTACGGCCACGGCGTTGCCACCGGGGTCGGCGACCGACCAGGCTCGGTCGTCGCGGTCTGCGATCCGGAGGTCTGGCAGTGGTTCGGGCCTGCCTTCGGCCCGGCACCCGACCTGCGCATCGACGCGGTCGAGCTCTCCCCCGCCCACCTCGACGAGCTCGCCGGCTCCGTTCCGGCAGACGCCACGATCATCGGGATCGGCGGCGGGGTCGCGATGGACGTCGCGAAGTGGGTGCACTGGCGCCGCGGACTGCCGTTGATCCAGGTGCCGACCCTGCCGAGCGTCAACGCCTGCTTCACCCGGATGACGGCACTGCGCGACGGCGGCCGCGTGCGCTACGAGGGCAACGCCATCCCCGAGCAGGTCATCGTCGACTTCGACATCTTCCAGGCCGCGCCCCCGGCGCTGGTGCGCGCCGGGATCGGCGACGTGCTCTCCTGCCATACCGCCCTGTGGGACTGGCGGGTCGGCGTGGCTGCCGGCTTCGACCCGGCCTGGGATGACGACAGCGCCGGCTCGTCGATGCGCTACATCGATGCCCTGCGACGGGCCGCGCCCGGCATCCACGACGTGACCGATGCCGGCATCGCGTCGCTGATGGAGCTGCATCGCGAGATCGGCTGGCGCTGCCACGAGATGCAGCATGCGCGCTTCGAGGAGGGCAGCGAGCACTTCTTCGCCTACTGCTTCGAGGAGGTCACCGGGCGGACGATCCTGCATGGCGAGCTGGTCAGCGTGGGCGTGCTCATCATGTCCGCCATCCAGGGCAACAATTCGTGGCTGCCGCGGTCGATCGTCCACTCGGCCGGCACGCGGCATCGTCCGCAGGACCTCGCGATCACCTGGGACGAGATCGATGCCACCCTGGATCACCTCCGGGCCTTCACCACGGCCGGCGGCTATTGGCACTCGGTGATCCAGGAGGGGTTCGACGTCGGCCGGGCGAAGGAGCAGGCGCGTGCCGCCCTCGACTTCGACTGATCTCCGCCAGCCAGGCTCGGTACCCGTCGCCGGCATCGACCTCGGCGGCACCAAGGTTCGCGGGGCCATCGCCGACCCCAGCGGTCGCATCATCGCCGAGTCCACCGAGCCCACCCGCGCCAGCGGGGCACGCGACGTCATCACCCAGATCGCCGGGATGGTGCGCTCGCTCGGTGCGCAGTGCGGGGTCCGGCCCGAGCTGCTCGCCGTCGGCTCCCCCGGGGTCGTCGACGAGCGCGGGCGATTCCAGCTGTCCTTCAATATCGACGAGCTCGCCGATCTCTCCCTGGCCTCCGAGATCGCGGCCCACGTCGGCGTGCCGGTGATCGTCGACAACGACGCGAACATGGCCGCGCTCGGCGAGCAATGGCAGGGGCTGGCCCGAGGCTGCCGCGACTTCGTCGTGCTGTCGGTCGGTACCGGCCTGGGCATGGGCCTGGTCATCGACGGGCGGCTGCATCGGGGCTCGCGGGGCTTCGCCGGGGAGATCGCCTACCTGCCGATCGGCGAGGACCCGAGCGTTGCGCAGGCCCGTCGATTCGGGGCCCTGGAGTGGGCCGCCGGCACGGCCGGCATCCGGCGTGCGCTGATGGCGTCCCTGGACTCCGGGCAATACCCGGCGACCGGGCTGGCACCCGAGGCCGACGTCCATGCCGTCTTCGAGGCCGCCCGCGCCGGCGACCAGCTCGGCATGGCCCTGGTGGAGCACGAGGCTGGCCTGCTCGCCCACGCGATCCTCGCCGTCGCCGCGGTCATCGACCCCGAGCTGGTGATCATCACCGGCGGCATCGGCGCGGACCCGCTGCTCATCGACCGGCTGCGGGCCCGGCTGGACGACATCAGCCCGCACCGGATCCGCGTCGAGCGCTCGATCCTGGGCGATCGATGCGGGGTCATGGGGGCGCTCGCGGCCGCCCGGGCCACCGCCGCGCAACCCAGGGCCCATGAACCCCAGGCCCATGAACCCCAGGCCCATGAACCCGATTTCCAGGAAGGGCACTCCCATGTCTGAGCTCGCCGCCCTCGGCGGGACGCCGATCCGCAGCGCCCCCTACCCGGCCTGGCCGCACTACGACGACAGCGAGCGCGACGGCCTGCTGCGCGTCCTGGAGAGCCGCAACTGGTGGTCGAGCCAGGGCGTCGAGGTCCGGGCATTCGAGCAGGAGTGGGCCGCCTTCACCGGTGCCCCGCATGCCGTCGCGATGACGAACGGCACCCACACCCTGGAGGCGGCCCTCCTCGCCACCGGCATCGGCGCAGGCGATGAGGTGATCGTCCCCGACTGGTCGTTCTTCGCGACCATCGGCGCAGTGCTCGCCGTGAACGCCGTCCCGGTCATCGTCGACGTCGATCCGCGCACGGGCACGATGGACCCAGCCCTGGCCGAGGCCGCCATCACCGGGCGAACGAGGGCGATCCTGGTGGTGCATGTCTGCGGCAGCGTCGCCGATATGGACGCCATCACGGCCCTGGCCCAGCGACATGGCCTGCGGGTGATCGAGGACTGCGCCCACGCCCACGGCAGTACCTGGCACGGGGTGCATGCCGGCCTCCTCGGCGACGCCGGCTCGTTCTCCTTCCAGGCCAGCAAGCTGATGACTGCCGGCGAGGGCGGTGCCGTGATCACCCGGCATGACGACGTGGCCGCGCTGCTGGCGTCCTACGTCAGCTGCGGGCGCGACCCCGGCACCTGGTACTACCGGCACTTCCGGCTCGGCGAGAACTGGCGGATGACCGAATGGCAGGGCGCCGTCCTGCGCTGCCAGCTGGCCCGCTTCCCGCAGCAGCAGGCCAACCGTGCCGCCCATGCCGACCTACTCAATGCCGAGCTCGCCCGCATCCCCGGTGTCACGCCCCAGGGCCGGCTGCCCGGCTGCGACAGCCAGGGCAACTACTGCTACGTGGTCATGGTCGACCCGGACGAGTTCGGCGCATCGCGCGACCACGTCCGCACGGCACTGCTGGCCGAGGGCATCCCGCTGACGACGTCCTATCCGCCGCTGCACGCACTGGAGCTGTTCAGCGACCCGGCCGGCCTGGCCCCTCGCATCAAGGACCGCTCAGCCCTGCCCGACTACGCGCGCCAGTCCTTCCCGGTCACCGAGCGCCTGGCCGCCACCTCGCTGTGGTTCACCACCTCGGTCCTCAACGGCACCGATGAGGACGCCCTCGACGTCGTCCGTGCCATGGAGAAAGTGCATCGCCTTCGCGGGCAGCTGGCGGAGGTGGATGCAGTTGCGTACTGATCAGCAGGCCGACGTGATCGGCGAGCCATTCGACACCAAGCACGCCGACGTGATCGGCGAGCCATTCGACACCGTCCACGCCGACGCCATCGAGGTCCTTGCCGACCTCGGACCGACGGCCATCATCGCGGCCAATGACCCGCCATGGGCGGCCATCAGCACCGCGCTCGCGGACCGCGGCATCACCGGCCTGGGCGTTGTGCTCGCGACCAGCATGGAGGAGGCCGACCTCGCGCAGCTTGCCGCCGCCCAAGACGAAGCGATCGAGCGGGGCGCCACCTGCGTGATCGGGGTCGGCGGCGGCACGGCCATCGACACGGCCAAGTACCTGGCCTGGGCACGAGGCCTGCCGGCCGTCTACATCCCCACTATCGCCTCGGTCGATGCCACCTTCACCGATGCGGTCGGCATCCGCCGGGACCGCCGCGTGGCGTACATCGGGCAGGTGCGGCCCCGCGAGGTGGTGATCGACCTGCCCCTGATCACCTCGGCACCGCCACGGCTCAATCGCGGCGGCATCGGCGACATCCTGTCCTGCCATACCGGGCTGTTCGACTGGCGGCTGGCGGCTGACGCGGGCCTGGGCGCACCCTGGGATGAGCGGCTCGCCGCCCTCGGGCGCACCCTGCTCGACGAGCTCGAGGCCGCGTCCGCGGATATCCATGCGGCATCGGCGGCCGGCGTCGGCTTCCTGCTGGACGCCTACCGCAGGATCGGCGCCGCCTGCGCGGCCGCCGGCCACTCGCGCTTCGAGGAGGGCAGTGAGCACTTCCTCGGCTACGCCCTCGAGGAGGTCACCGGCGAGCACTACGTCCACGGCGAGCTCATCAGCATGTGCGTGGTCGCGATGAGCACCATCCAGGGCAATGACCCCGAGCGAGCCGCGCGGATCATCCGGGCAGCGGGCACCAGCGCCCACCCGTCATCACTCGGCCTGGACCAGCCCACCGTGGTCGGCGCGCTCATGGGCCTGGGCGCCTATGTCAAGGCCGAGGGCCTCGACGACTGCATCGCGACCATGGCGACCATCAGCGAGCCGACGGCCCAGGCCGCGTGGGCTGCCATCGACGCTCTGCCGGGTCACGCAAGGAGCGCATCATGACCGCCACCGGCCAGCGCGAGGACGAGCGCGTGCAGATCGCGGTCATCGGCGGCGCCTTCGCCGGAACGCTGCATGCCGAGGCGATCAGCCTGACCACCACCGCCAGGGTGAGCGCCGGCGTCTCGCGCTCTGCGCAGACCCGGGATGCCTTCGCTGCCCGATGGGACGTCCCCGCCTATCCGACGCTGGAGGCCCTCCTGGCGGACGTCACGGCAGGGGTCGTGGCGTGCGATGCGGTATCCCTGGCGGTGCCCAATCACCTGCACCGACCGCTGACCGAGCTGGCGGCCGCGCACGAGCTGTCGGTGATCTGCGAGAAGCCCCTGGCCCCCACCTATGCCGATGCCGAGGCGATGGTGCGGGCCTGCCAGGAGGCCGGCGTGCACCTGCTCTACGCCGAGCAGCTGTGCTTCGCCCCCCGCTACCGGCGGGTGCAGCAGCTGATCGCCGCGGGATCCTTCGGCGACCTGGTGCAGCTCCAGCACTGGGAGCGGCACGGCGGCCCGCATGCGTCGTGGTTCTACGACCCGGTGCAGTCGGGCGGCGGCGTGCTGCTGGACATGGGCTGTCATGGCATCGGCGTCGCCCGCTGGCTGAAGGGCGATATTCCGGTCGTCGGGGTCAGCGCCCAGCTCGGCACGTTCGTCCATCATGAGCACCCGGTCGAGGATCACTCCCTGGTCACCCTGCGCTTCGCCGATGGCACCATCGCGGTCATCAACTCCTCCTGGGCAGCGCCGGGCGGGATCGACGAGCGGCTGGAGGTCCTGGGCACGGCAGGTCACGTGATGGCCGACCTCGCCCGCGGGCAGTCCCTGCTCGCCTACAGCGACGCCGGCTTCGATGCCACCGCCGAGAAGTCGGTGCAGCAGACGGGCCTGGCCTGGATCGCCCATGACGAGGCCTGGACGTGGGGCTGGCATGGCGAGTTCGCCCATTTCGCGGACGTCCTCGCCGGTCGTGCCGAGCCGCTGCTCACCGGCGCCGACGGCCTGGAGATCCTCGGCATCGTGAGTGCCGCCTACGTGGCCGCCGCCGAGCATCGCGTGGTGACACCCCCCTGGCCGACCGGCGATCACCTGCTGGTGCAGCCCTGGCTCGACCGGCGCAGGTGAGCCAGCCCAGCGCCCCGGCCGGCACCGTGATGCTGGACGAGATCCGGCAGCAGGCGCGGCTCGCCGCCGACTGGGCCGGCGCCGGCGGGTACCGGGTCGATCACATCGCGCACGCGGTGGCGTCCTACGCCCCAGCATCGGTGACCCTCATCGCTCGCGGCACCAGCGACAACGCGGCCGGGTATGCGAAATACCTGCTGGAGATCATGGGCGGCTATGTCGTCAGCAGCGCCTCCCCCTCTGCCGTCACCCTCTACGGCGCCAAGCCCCGGCAGGCACGGTCGCTGTGCATTGCGGTGAGCCAGTCGGGCCAGTCGCCTGACCTGCTGCGGGCCATGTCGGCCATGCGCGAGGCCGGGAGCCTGGGCATCGCGGTGACGAATGATCCAGCCGCCCCCCTGGCCGTGCAGGCCGACTTCGTGGTCGACCTCGCCGCCGGCGTCGAGCATGCCGTGGCCGCCACCAAGACCTTCACCTGCGAGCTGCTCGCGCTGCTCGACCTGGCCACCGCCATCTGCGGCACCCAGGCACCCGAGCGCGCCGGCATCGCCGGCGCCATCGCCTCAGTGATCGCCCCGCACGCGGATCTCGACGATGCCGCCCGCCTGCTCGGATCCGCGCTGGCCAGCGCCGGCCACCTGCTGGTCGTCAGCCGGGGTGCCAGCACCCCGATCGCCCACGAGGGGGCGCTGAAGATCATGGAGACCGTGGGGCTGCCGGCGCTCAGCTACAGTGCCGCCGACCTCGAGCACGGCCCGATCGCCTGCGTGCACGCGGGAACCCCGGTGATCGTGATCGACTCCGCCGGCCCGGCAGCCGGCTCGCTGGCCCACGTCATCGCGCGGCTGGTCGACCTCGGTGCCGAGGTCATCCAGGTCGGGTCCGGCGATGCGGCCCCCGGCATCCGAGCGCACATCCCCGTTCCGCGGCTCGATCCGCTCGTCGCGCCCATCGCCGAGGCCATCCCGCTGCAGCTGCTGGCCCACCGCCTGGCAACCGCGATGGGCCACGACCCCGATCAGCCGCCGGGCCTGACGAAGGTCACCCGCACGTCATAGCCGGATGGCCGTGGCTACTGGGGAGCGAGCGTGCCGGAGAAGATCTGCCAGGCGAGCAGGGACTTCGCAACCAGGCTCAGAATGATGTAGGCCCGCTCCCCGCGCATGTAGTCGGCCCACTTGCCGATCTGCTTGTACTGCAGCCACTGCACGATCGCGAAGCAGTTGAAGAAGATGAACAGCGAGATGATGATCCCGTAGACGAAGCCCGGCGTCTGCACGTCGCTGGTCGACCCGGGGGCGATCACGAAGAACACCACGATGATCCACGGCACGATCCCGGTCATGCAGCCGAAGATGAACGGCAGGAAGCCGCCGCTGCCCGGCTTCTCGTACTTCTCCTGCACCCAGCCGAAGAAGATCATCGAGGCGTTGACCCCGAAGATCGCGATCAGCGCCGCGACGTCGGTGATGCCGACGATCTGGCAGATCAGGACGATCATCACCGAGGAGCTGATCGAGTACTCGACCCAGCGGAAGTAGTTGTGATGCTCCACCAGCCCCGCCGAGTAGCGCTGGTAGAACGGCGGTACCGAGACGATGAAGTGGAAGAAGGCCGACAGCAGGAAGAACAGTGCGACGCCCCACCCGATGCGCGAATCGAGCAGGGTCACCGGCTCGGACAGCGGCGTGCCGGGCGGGCCGGCCATGTAGCTGGCCGTGATCGGCAGGGTGAAGTCGTTGGCGAGTGCGAGGACGGCGATCGCCTGCACGAGGTGGGCGAAGCCGGCGATGATGTTCCAGCGGCGCAGGCGCTGCGCGGTGATCGGGCTGGGCGTCGAGACGGCAGGACTATCGGCAATGGCCATAAGGCATGGTCCCACGCCCGCCTGGCCAGCGCCTGCCGACACCCCGATAGCCACTCCTGACGCGCATCCGCTCACCGACCTGCATCTGGCAGCATGCGGTCATGCCTGGCCGCCCTGGCGACGATGACATCGTCCCGATCGATGCCCAACTCGCCTGGCAGGAGGAGTACTGCAGGTCCGCGGGGTCGCCCACCGCAGCCCTGCTGCTGCAGGCCGTCCGCGACGACCTCGCCGCCGCGGGCGTGAGCCTCGAGGTGCTGCCCGAGCGGACGAGATTCGGCGACCTGCTCGGCCTTCGCATCATGGCCGTCCTGCACCGACTGGCCATCGAGCGCCAGGCGCCGGCCATCGCCATCCGCGTGCCGACCCTGGGCGGGATCGCGCCGGATGCCAGCGCGAATCCAGCCCGGGAGCGCATCAGATTCCAGCAGGCCGTGATCGAGACCATCGCCGGGCATCTCGGTCAGGTCCGCCAGGCCATCGCCGAGGTACCGCAGACCAATGAGGTGGGCCGCAGCGTCCCGCTGCGCATCGCCCTCAGCCGGATCGCAGCCCGCCACGACTCGGGGCATCAGGAAGCTCTCGGCGAGCGACCGCGCATGCCCGTCCGACTGCTCGAGATCGGCGCCTCCGCAGGGCTCAACCTCCGGGCCGATCACCTGCCCGGGGATCCCAGCCTGGAGGCGGGCCCGATGCCCGCCATCGTCGAGCGGCTCGGCTGCGACCTGCACCCCATCGACGCCACCACGACCGCAGGGCGCGCCCGGCTGACCAGCTACGTGTGGCTGGACGATGTGGAGCGCTACGAGCGCCTGCGGCAGGCCTTCGAGGTCGCGGCCCGTGTGCCCGCCACGGTGATCCGCCAGGATGCCGTCGAGTTCGTCCGCGGCCTGCGCCTGCGCGAGGGCACCATCACCGTGCTCTGGCACAGCGCGATGTGGATCTACCTGCCACCGAAGGAGCGCCAGGGCGTCGAGCGGCAGATCCTGCGCCTGGCATCACAGGCCAGCGCCAGCATGCCCCTGTGGCATGTCTGGTGGGAGTGGTCGGCCGACGCGGCGCCGACCCAGGGCACATCCAGGCAGGGCCCATCCACCCAGGGCCCATCCACCCAGGGCCCATCTCCCCAGGGCTCGACCGTCCCGGAGACGTTCGCCCTGGGTGCCCGAGCCTGGTGCGGGACGGACGCCGACGGCGTACCCGTCACGCTCGCCACCGGCATGTCGCATGGCCGGCAGGTCCGACTCGCGTGAGCGCACGTCAGCGGCGAAAGGCCAGGGCGAGCTCCCGGGTCGCGCCGGCACACGCATCGAGGGCAGGCTGCAGCGCCGGCGCACTCGTGATGTTGCTGCACGCGATGTCGATGAGCATCCCCTCGCCGACGAGCCGGGTCACGATGGCGTCAATGCCCTCCTCGCCCTGGTAGGAGGCCGTGACGGATCCGTTGGGCAGGCCGTCGACGCGATAGGCACCAATACTGGCGGGGTCGTCCGCCAGGGCGGCCACGAACTCCTGGGCGAGCGCCGGATTCGAGGTCGGCGTGATGAGCACCTGCAGGAGCAGCTGCGAGGGGGCACCGGCGATGGCGTACTGCAGTGCCAGGCTCAGCGGCCGCATCGACTGATAGAACCCCGGCGTGGGCTTCCCGTAGGGCAGCCAGCCATCACGCGACCGGACCCCGGCGCTGATGGGCGTGAGCTTCGCCGGCGGAGCCGCCGGGAGCAGGCTGGCGAGGTAGGGGGGCAGGGCCAGCGCATCGCCGGGCAGCATCATGCGCTGCTGCAGCGCACGGGCCTCGGCCCAGGCGCGGTCCCACTGGGCGGCCGACCACGCCCCCTTCGGCGGGCTCATGACCATCCGGATGAAGGTCGAGCCCTGGATAGCGAAGGACTGGCCGAGATCCCCTGTGGCCGTTGCCCCGGCCCACGAATCGAAGGCCGGCCAGCTGCCCTGGCCCGGCACGGCCTGCTCGCGCAGCTGGAGGGTGATGCCGGCCTCGCGGGCACTGGCGCGCATGGCCTTGGCGGCCGCTGCCGGCGAGGTGAACTGCGCCAGGCTCACGCCGAGGAAGCCGTTGCCATCACGGCCCGCGTACTCGCCGATGATGCGCGAGCGCAAGCCGGGCAGCGACATGGCGGACGCCACCTTGGGGCTGGCGTAGTAGGCCGAGACCTCGACGAACGCCGTGCCCATCACCGCACCGGCCTCCGCCTGCGTCGGCAGGTTCGCCAGGGCCGTGGTGGCGACCTGGCCGGCCACCTTGACGCGCTCGTAGGGCGACAGCGCCGACGCATCCTGGCGCGTCGCGCTCCCGGGCACCGACACCACGGTCGTCCAGGTCGGCACGGTTGCAGCAGCAGCGCCCGCACCGGGAAGCATCGACGTCACGCACAGCCCGCAGACGACCGCGAGCGATCTCCGAGCGCGCGTGAACCCGTGCACGACGCCAAGTGTGGACGCAGGCAGGGGCACGGCAGGCCAAATCAACGGAATTGAGCCGGACGGCAGGGACACATGGGGCGAATCGCCGGTGCGTCCTGTGCCTGGCCGGCCAAACCCGGGACGCATATATATATGTGCCGAACCGCCGAGTGGGCCACACAGCAACGCCTGGGCCCCTCCGCTGGGCCGGCGTGAGGGCCCAGCGCTGGGCCGGGGTCAGCGCACTGACCTGATCTGCCGTCAGCCTGCGCAGCTGGGCGAAGGTCATCTGCGCCAGCACCACCGGCCGGATGCCCGCAACGGCTGCGGGATCCAGGGCGCCAATGGCAGCCGCTGGCAGCCGGGCGATGCCGATCGGCCGGACGGCAGAGACCTCGCGAGGCGACAGCCCCTGCACGTCGGCAGCCGTCACCTGGCGCGGATTGTCGATGGACTGGCACTCCACCGGCGGGTAGCCGCAGAGGGCCGCCGAAGCAGGCGGAGCCACGAGCAGGGCTGCGGCGACGGCAAGGCCAGCGGCCCCAGCTGCAGCAATTGAGGTAAACCGGGACATTAACAACCCCCATGTGATGGTGAGTACTGTTGCCTGATGGCAACGCCTGAACCATAGCAGGCTGTTGCGTTCACGCAAGGCCCGATACCCTCGGGATGTGGCTCATCTGCGGCTAATCCTTCGACACGCACCACTGCTCGCGGCCATCGCCGTCTCCGGCACCCTGGCGATCACGGCAGGATTGCAGGTGCTGCAGGTCGCCCGCGCGGCCGAGCTGGTGCAGGCGCAGGCTCACGACTGAGCGCCTGCCCCGAGTCGACGCGGGCGCACAGGCCTTAAGCGCCGGCCGCGGCGACTGCCGGCGTATCCGAAGCGGCCGAGCCGCTGATCACCGCGGCAGCCAGCACCGCTGGCCTGTGTACCGGCCACGCTGGCATTGATCATCGTGAACTCACTGACCCGGGTGGTGTTCATCTTCGCCCCCGGTGTTCTGGGTCCCCAGCGAGCTGACGCAACTGACGGTGAGCGTGTCGCTCGGCGTCACGGCCGTGAACGTCCTCGGCGGGCTGATCCACTTCTCCCGCACCTGCAGTTGACTGGCCCACTGGCTATGAGCAGGCGCACCAGAGAGGATCCGGGTAGCCCTGCCAAGGTGCCGTTGCCGGCCGTTGAGCCCGTGATCCAGCTGCGAAACGTCTGGGTGCAGCGGCGCGTGCACCATGCTCACTACTACAACCTCAAACGGACCCTGCCGAACGCGGTCACCCGCCATTACCTCGATCCGGGCTGACGTCCTGCTGGTGGACGAGGGCATCGACGCGGCAGATGCCGAGTTCAATGAGCGGGCCGCCGACCGGCTGCGGGACTTCTACGGCGCCTCCGGCACCCTCATGCTGTCGCCGAGCCCGACGCCCAACGATCGCGTCCCGGGCAATCACATGCAGACCAATCACCACCAGGGCCTTCACACCCAGGGCGAGTCGACCAGCCCGACTACGGCAGGTAGACGTACGCGGGCTGCTTGGAGGCGAGCCCGACGACGCGATCGCAGTTCTCGGCCCGCAGCCAGATCAGATACGCACGACCGGATGCCAGGCCGGCGATCTCGATGGACGGGTGCGTGCCGGCATAGGCCCATGACCGCCGGTCGTCGATGGAGTACTCGTACCCCGAGATCGGCGTGCCCATATCCGACGGCGGGCGGAACCAGACCGTCGCGCTGTCGTCCTTGACCTGCGCTCGCAGGACTGCCGGTCGGCCCGGGGGCCGCCCGCCGGGAGTCTCGATCGGGTCAGATCCCTCGCTCACCCCCGCCGAAGCGACCGCGCGAACCCGGATCCGCAGGAGCCTGCGCCCGTGGCTCAGGCTCACCTCAGCAGGGCTTGCCGGCGCGACCCTGGGTGACCAGGTCACCCCGTCATCGCGTGACACCTGGTAGCCGAGGATGGTCACGTCGCCGGGTCGCTCCGGCGGGGTGAAGTAGACCAGGCCCGTTCGGCTGCCGGAGGCGAACGCGAGGCCGATTGGCGGCGAAAGCGCGATGACGGCTGGGTCGCCCCCCTCGTCGACGACACGCCCCCGAGCAGTGGACACCGCATCGATATCCGATGGCGGCACGTGCCGGGCAATGGACATTCCCCAGAAAAAACCCATTGACACGCTCCCCCCGAGAACCGCCGCGCATCACCATGCCAGGCGGGGCATCAGGAGGCAAGGAGCCTTGCGGCTAGGAAGCGGCCATATCCGCTTGCCGGCCTGTGGCATGATGTCGGCTCGGCGGTTGCACCAGTCGGCTCTCGAGGCGGTGTCCAGGTACGCGGGATCCCGCTCGCCCAAGGGTGACTGCTCGCCGGAGACGGCATCGAGCTTGCGCTGCAGGATCCAGGTGCGGACGTTCTCAGCACGACCGGCACTGAGCGCCTTGTTGTACGCGAAGGAACCACGGGTGTCCGACTGACCGCGGACGAGGACGCTCCGAACTCACGCATGTCCTCCAGGCGTCCGGACGCACGTTGGCAGACGAGCGGGAAGTGATGGTCCACTGACCGGTACGACAGCGGTGGTACATTTCCGGGATGGTCGATCGCGTCAAGAAGTCCGTTTCCGTGCCCTCGGAATTGGACGCCGCCATCCGAGCCGCAGCCGAGCGATCCGGCATGACCTACTCCGGATGGCTCGCGCATGCCGCGCAGCGGGCACTCCGCATCGAGGCAGGCCTTGCCGCAGTCGCCGAGTATGAAGCAGAGCATGGCCCCTTCACCGCGCGGGAGCAGGCAGACGCGGACGCATGGCTTGACCGAATGATCGCCGAGGCCCAACCGTCGACCGGCGCCGCCTGATGGACATCACCTACGACACCGGCGCATTGATCGCTGCTGATCGGAACGACCGGACGTTCTGGGCCCGGCACGCAGGCGCACTCAAGCGCGGCTACCTCATCACGGTTCCTGCGCCCGTCGTTGCCCAAGCATGGCGCACGCACACGCAGGTGCTTGTGGCGCGCCTGCTCAACGGGTGCCTGATCGAATCGCTCACCCCCGAGCAAGCACGACGCGTTGGTGTCCTTGCCGCCTCGACTGGTGTTGCAGATGTCGTTGACCTGACGGTCGCCGAAGGCGCCCTGCGCCGAGGTGACATCGTTTGGACATCCGACCCGGACGACATCTCACGGGCAGGCCTCGGTCGGTTGTACGTCGAGCGCATCTGAACACCTGCTCGACAACGGCGCTCCAGTCGACCTGCGCCGGCAAGCCGGTGCCGAAGGCGTCCCGATCGCCCTCGCCGCGGGACTCAAGCACGGGCCGCGAGCCGCGCAGTTCGCGTGGCTCGACTCCCTCGACACCCCCAGCCGCTCCATCGGCGGCGAGGCCTCTGGTCCATCGTCGTCGGACCTGATCATCGGGCGCAGGAGCCGCACGCCTCCGCCTGCATCCAGGGCCCGTCAGTCGTGCAGCCCAGAGACGACGCCCTCGCTGCCGTGCCTGCACTGTCCCATCGACTCGACCTGCGGCCCGATCCCTGGCTCACCTTGCCACCCACGCCGATCTCATCCAGGATGATCACGCTGCCGCCCCGCCGCCACAGGTGGCCTGAGCGGCCGAGCAGATGACCTCAGGTCTCATCCGTCGGGCCGGCCCAGCTTCAGTTGCCAGCACGCAAGGTTCATTGACTCTCGGCAGGCCGCCAAGGTCTCCTCGCTCAACACGGGACAGACCCTGTGAGCGAACCGGCTAGTCGCAGGATTATCGTAAGGGCGCACACACTCCCGCACCCAAGACGAACACAGCCGGATGGAGAACACGATGTACGCCACCCCAGAGCAGAGCGCCACGTGGTTGCGTGCTCGCATGGCCGAACTCGATCTTGGCTCCCTCGACGCGGTCGCTGAGCGCTGCGGCTCCGACAAGGGGAACATCTCGCGGATCTTCCACCAGCAGCAGCGGCCCAGGGTCGATGCGCTCGAGGGCCTCGCCGAGGGTCTGCAGGTCAGTGTCTACGAGCTACTCGTCCGCATTGGGGCCGTAGATCCCGATGCCGATCCAAACCCCATGCGCCGGAAGGATGGCCGCAGGGTGACCTTTAGCTGGCCACGGCGCTAACCCCCGGCAGCAGGACAACTGCCTCGTGCCAGGGCTCAAGCACCGCCGAGGCGCGGGCGGCGCACGTCGGCCCTGGTAGTCCTGGAGAAGCCAGAGGCAAGCACCCACGAAGTTCCGCAGGGTGCCATCAGGTCGATCCGCGGGCCGCCCACCACCCAGAGCACGGTCATGCCCAAGCCACCGAGCTCGCAGGCACAGCGGGCAATGCCGTCATGGGCCCCGGCGATGCCTGGCCGGCCAGCACCGCGGCAGCCAGCGCCAGCCACTGCATGGATCGCCCGAGCGCGGCACGGCTACCCATCGGCGCAGTATGGCCCAGTTCGCCGCTCTGCGGCCGCAGGGCACTGCTCAGCAAAGTGACGTCCTTTCGAATTTGCGAAATCGCAACCGCATCTGGCGATTCGACAGCCCTGCCCGCACTAGCTCGGGGGGAACAATGACACAGGCATCGCTCGGGGGCATCCCCGCATTCCTCAGTTACCTGGGGACGTTCCCTGGGCCGGATGCCGTTGCCTATGCGCTCGCCGGTGGGCCGCTGGCCTACCTCGAGACCAGCGATGTCGTGCTGATGCGGGGCGACGGCGCTGGCTCGCTCATCCCGGACGGCTGGAGTCGATCTGTCGAGTCGCTCGCCGGGCACGTCCCGCCCCTCCCGATGGCGTCCGAGCTGCCGCCCTCGTTGCGGCCCCGATCACCTGCCAGGGTCGAAGTGTCGGCGGATTTGCGGCCTGGGTCGCCCAGCCGCTGCAGCATGAGGACTTCCCGCTCCTCGGTGCCGTCTCAGCCGCCCTCGGCCTATGGATGACCCACCCGCTCGCTGGCCTCAGCACCCGAGCCCCCGGCCGGGAGGCCGGGCTGCTCTCCGATCGGCAGGGACGCATCCTGCGCCTGGTCGCGGAGGGCAAGACCAACAAGGCCATCGCCTCGCTGCTCGGCTACTCCGAGTCGACCGTGAAGCTCGAGCTGAGCCGGACCATGGAGCTCCTCAAGGCCAATGACCGGCAGCAGGCCGTGCAGGTCGCACGCAATCTCCACCTGCTGGAGCAGGCGGCACCACATGGCGAGGTCGCCGGGTAGGGGCTCGGCAACGCCGGCGCTATCGTGGCTCGGTGCGCTTCGTCGAGGCCCAGCACGGTGCACGTCACGCATATATGGCAAGTCACGTATATCAACGTACGGCGTGGCTCCGTGCGCATATGGAACTGCTTGGACGATACCTGGTCGCCGCCTGCCTGATCGCGGCGGTCGGCCCGCTGGCCCTCCCGACACCCGCCCATGCGGCACCCCGCGAGCCACGCCCCGGGGACTGCTACGACTACCCCCGGTTCGCCACCGTCAAGGCCGCCGAGGCCTCCCCGGTGCCCTGCCGCCGCCGACATGCCGCGGAGACGTTCCTGGTCGACCGGCTGCCGGCCTCGCTCGGGCCACCGCGCGCGGCGACCTACGCCGAGCGAGCTGCAGCAGCCCGACCCTGCACCGAGCAGGCCATGCACCGGGCGATCGGCCTGGGCAGCCGCGATATCCCGAGCCGGTTCGAGGTCGTCGTGGTGTTCCCCACCAACGCCCAGTGGCGTCAGGGAGCCAGGTGGATGCGGTGCGATGCCGCACTCCTGCATGGGTCGACCTATGCGCGGCTCGCAGGCGCGCTGTCGGAGGTCATCGCGAAGGCCGCGCCCCGGGCGTTCGACTTCTGCACCCCTGGGGTCCCGGGGTCGAAGGCCAAGGTGGCCAGCCGCTGCACCCGGCCCCGGCGGGACTGGATCCTGATCGACGAGCCGCGTATCGCGGCCGCGACCGCCGCCTTCCCCGGGCCCGATGCGTCGGCGCGCGAAGCCAAGGCCCTATGCCGGCGGGCAGCCGCCCGCTACGACGACCCGGAGAATCGATGGTGGGCGATCTGGCCGAAGCGCGCCGGCTGGCGGGCCGGGTATCGGCTGGCCATGTGCTTCGTCCCGTACGCCGCCTACCGGGCCGGGCGGTAGGGATACCGACGCAGGCTCCAGCGCCGGCTCACGCCCCGGCACTGGCCGGGCCTAGTCGAGCTCGTCCCGGCAGATCCGCTCGATCAGCGGCCGCGGATCGATGGCGTCCGACTCGCCGCCGCTCTTCCAGTACTCGAAGTGCAGGTGGACGGCCCCGGGCGACCCGGTGTCGCCCATCGTCCCGATGACGTCGCCGGCCCGGACCCGCTGGCCGCCGGTGACGAGCACCTCATCCATGTGACCGTAGTAGAACTTGCTGCCGCTCACCCCGCGCATCACGATCTGCAGGGCCCCGTTCTCCTGCCGCTTGGTGCGGTCGATCCGACCGTCCTCGACGGCGTAGATCGGCACGCCCCGGTCGCCGCCCAGGTCGATGCCCAGGTGCCTGCGATTGCCGCGATCGGCGCCGAAGCCATCCCCGACCCAGAAGTCGCGCGTCGGGCACGCCATGCCGTCACCTTTTGATGAGCTGCGGCCGCTTGGCTTGCCGCCCTTGCCTGCCTTGCCCGGCTCGGATCGGCCCGAGGTGCCGGCGTTGCCGCCGCCGACGTGCGTGTCCTCCGCCAGGGCGGGGGCCGGGGCGAGGAGCAGCGAGCCCCCCATGACCAGGCTCGCCGCGCACCCAGCCAGCTCTCGGCGGGCCCGACGGGGGGACCGCATTCCGGTCGTCCACGGCATCGTGCCACGCTATCGCCAACGAGCACGAGGCAGCGAGAGGGGGGTCAGATGCGCCGCAGCCTGCTGGCCTTCACCGCGACCCTCGGGGCCGTGGCCGTCGCCGGGCTGGCCTACGCCGGCTGGGGGCTCGGGCAGGCCTTCGCCGACTCCGACGGGGAGCCGCCTCAGGTCGTCGTGGCCACCTGGATGCGCGACCATCAGCTGGGCTGGGCGGTGGCGCGGCTCGAGGACGTCTACTACGCGACCGTCGCCAGGGCCAGGGTCGGAGGGTCGCCATCGATCAGCGCGGACCTCGGCGCGGATCTGGCGGGCGATCCCGACGCAGGCCCCAGCGCGACGCCAGCCCCAACCCCTATCGCTGGCGCGACGCCAACCTCGACCCCCGTCGCTGGCGCGACGCCAACCTCGACCCCCATCGCTGGCGCGACGCCAACTTCAACCCCGAGCCAGAGCCAGAGCCCCAGCCCCAGCCCAAGCCGGACCCACCTCGACCCTCCCCCGCCCATCATCTCCCCGGTCGCCGAGCCTGAGCCGATGGAGGGCATCTGGCAGCCGGTCGGCGGCAAGGTCGACGGGCTGCCGGCCATGTATGCCACCCGGGTGCGCGCCGACGACGTCCACACCTCCTACTACGCATCCGTGCTGTGGATCGACCCGACCCTGGCCACGACCATGTTCGTCCCCGGCTACGAGGAGCCGCTCGGCGGGCCGAACCCCTTCGACGGAGCCCTCCCCGAGGAGTACTGGCCCGGCCTGCTGGCCAACGTCAACGGCGGCTTCCGGCTCAACGACTCCCAGGGCGGGTACGCCTACGACGGCCAGGTCGTCCGCCCCCTGGCCAAGGGGATCGCATCGGCCGTGGTCTACCGGGATGGCCGGCTCGAGATCGGCCGTTGGGGACGCGACTTCGCCGGGCTCACCGACGACATGATGGCGGTGCGCCAGAACCTCGCCCTCATCGTCGACAAGGGGGTCTCCCGGGTCTCCAACCCCAACGACACCTACGTCTGGGGCGGCACCACCGACAAGGAGAGCATGGCCTGGCGCTCGGCCATCGGCCAGCGCGCCGACGGCAGCATCCTGTATGTCGGGTCGCCATTCCTGTCCGCCGCGGGACTGGCCGACACCATGGTGCGGGCCGGCGCCCAGCGCGCCATGGTGCTCGACATGAACGACTGGTGGACGGCTGGCTTCATCTTCCGGCACCGCAGGAACGGGGAGCTGGTCTGCCGAAAGCTCGACCCGTCCATCATCGGCGACTGCGAGCGCTTCCTGCACCGGTACAAGCGCGATAGCTTCCACTTCCTGGCACGCGCCGCCCCGGATTGACGGCGACGGCTCAGCCGCGCCTTGGTGACCCACGGTCGCACGCCGATCGCGAGGTAGCGTTGCCCGCGGCCTTCGGGCTTCGTCAGTGCACCGCCATCCGGGCGGCAGAGATGGAAGGCGGCCAGGCAGGTGTCCGATATCGCGACGATGAGCGCCATTGATATGGCGAACCTCATAGCCGGGCGGCAGGCCTCGCCCCGCGAGTGCGCCGAGGCCGTCCTGGAGCGGATCGCGACCTGGGAGCCGCACCTGCATGCCTTCGTCGACCTCGATGCCGAGGCCGCCCTCGAGCAGGCAGACGAGGCGACCCGAGCGGTGACCGCTGGTGCCGAGCTCGGCCCACTGCACGGCGTGCCGGTGACGATCAAGAACCTGCAGGCGGTGGCCGGCTACCCGACCCGGCGCGGATCCCGGCTCACCCCCGATACCCCCGCGGCAGCCGACGCGCCGCTCGTCGCCCGACTGCGCGATGCCGGCGCGGTCGTCGTCGGCACCACCACCATGCCCGAGCAGGGCTGGACGGCCACCAGTGACAGCCCGCTGACCGGCCCGACGATCAACCCCTGGGGGCTGGGGCTGACCTCCGGCGGATCCTCCGCCGGCGCAGGCGCGCTCGCCGGCGCCGGCTGCGGGCCGCTGCACGTGGGCACCGATGGCGCCGGGTCGATCCGAGTCCCGGCGCACTTCTGCGGTGCCGTGGGCTTCAAGCCGACCTATGGACGCGTCCCCTACACCCCCGTGCCGAACAATGCGCACCTGTCCCATGCCGGGCCGATCACCCGAACCGTCGCCGATGCGGCCCTGATCACGGCGGTGATGGCCGGGCCGGATCCGCTCGACCTGGTCAGCCTGCCCGGGAGCATCCCCGCTGGCATCGAGCCCGGCGGCCTGTCAGGCCTGCGCATCGCCTACAGCCCCGACCTCGGCCACGCCCGGGTCGACCCTGAGGTCGCCGGCCTGGTGCGATCGGCCGTCGACGCCCTCGCCGAAGCAGGTGCGCACATCGAGGAGGTGACGCCGGCCTGGGGCGTCGATGGCCCGAGCCTGATCCGGGCAATGTGGGGGCTCAGCGTGCTCAATGCGCTGCCGGCCGACGACACGGTCGCGGCCCAGATGGATCCGGCCCTGGTGGCCTGCGCCCGCGACTTCGCCGAGATGACCGCACTCGAGGCCGTCCGGGCGACCGGGCGGCGGCTGGCCTACGCGGCCGCCGTGAACACCTGGTTCGGCGAGCAGGGGTGGGATCTCCTGGTCACCCCGAGCGCATCGGTGGCCGCATTCGAGGTCGGGCGCATGCAGCCGGCGCACTGGCCGCAGCACCCCTGGGACTGGATCAGCTGGGCGGAGTTCTCCTACCCGTTCAATCTCTCCCACGGCCCGGCGATCAGCGTCCCATGCGGGCTGACCGCGGCCGGGCTGCCCGTCGGCTTACAGCTCGCCGGGCCGCGCCTGGCGGACGGGCTCGTCCTGCGGGCAGCGGCCGGCTTCCTGGAGTGCCGGCCCTTCGAGGTGCTGCCCGCGCCGCCCGCCGTGCCCTGACCGGCCGGAGCGCTACGCCGCGCAGAGCTGGGCGAGCACGGCCAGGTCGGGATCCTCGTCCGGGTTGACGCCGATCCGGCTCAGCAGCTTGGTGACCGTGCCATCGGGCTCGGCCTCCGCCCAGCCGGCGCGGTGATCCAGGCCCAGGTGCGGCATCCCCGGCAGCAGGACGGCGCCGGACGCGGCGACCTCGATCTCGGGGGTCGACGGCCTGGTCTGCGCCGGCGGATGCAGGACGAGCAGCGCCGGCGGCGGGGGCTCGGCCAGGTCGCCCGGCCGCGGGGCCTGCTCCCCGATCGCCGGGCCCGCGCACATGACCAGGCCGACAGCCGTCGGATCAGGCTGATCCGGCAGCGCCTCCACGGCGTGGAAGATCGCGCTGGAGCGCAGCCGGCCCGGCTGCGCCGCGATGCCGACCGCCAGTGCCAGGAATGCCGTCCACTCCCTGGTGCTGCTCGGCCATCGCCCGTGGATCACGAACCCGGCAATGGTGAAGTCAGGACGATGAAAGGGTGCGATCTCGACCGATGGCATCCCTGCCTCCCTTCGACGCTGCAGCGAAGATTGCCCGAAACGTCCGTTAGCAGACAAGACCCATCGAGTGCCAGGTGTTTCGGACCGGTCCCGGATGCGTCATTCGATGCTCGGAGCATCCGCCGGACGTGCGCGTCCGCCTAGAGTGCGGCAGTGGCCGTCGCGTCAGGAGTGCGCAGCGCACGGCAGTGCACCCGTCGGATCTCGCTGGCCTGCGCCCTGGTGGCGGTGCTCGCCGGCCTGGCCGCGATCTGGGCCTCGCACGTCGCCTGGCCGGACGCATCCGAGCTGGTCAAGGTCGCCGCGAGCGACCCGATCGCGCCGCTGGCACTGGCGCATGACCCGGGCTTCGGCCTCGTCGGGGGCCAGGAGCACTACGACGGCGTCTACTACTACGCGATCGCCCTCGACCCGCTGGCCCTGGGCCAGGCCCATGGGCTTATCGACCAGGCCGGCTATCGATACGGACGGCCCATGCACGGCTGGCTGGCATCGGCGCTCAGCCTGGGCAATCCCGCCTCCGTACCCGAGGCCCTGCTGCTGCTGTCGCTGATCGGGCTGGGCGCCGGGGCCTACCTGGCCAGCCGCCTATGCGTGGTGTTCGGCCGCACCCCCTGGGGCGGCCTGGCGATCGCCATGAGCCCCGGCCTGCTGTTCGCGGCGACCGTGTCGGTGACCGAGACCATGGGCGCCGCCGTGACCATCGGGATCGTCCTGGCGTGGATGCGCCGGGCACCGGCCTGGCTCATCGCGATCCTGGCCGTGCTGCTGTGCCTGTACCGGGAGCAACTGGTCCTTGTCCTGCTGGGCATCGCCGGCTTCGAGCTGGTGGATCACCTGCGCGATCGCCGTCGCCTGCAGCGAGTCGACGGGCTGCGGCTGCTGGCCCTGGCGGCCGGGCCGGTCGCCCTGGTGGGCTGGCTGGCGTACGTCCACACGCGCTTCGGCAGCATGCCGGCACCCGCTGACCCGGGGAATGTCGACCTGCCGCTGATGGGGTGGCTGGAGGCCTTCCGATGGGCGACCTGGCTGCAGCATGCCGGCTCGCTGGACCAGCAGCAGATGGGCAGCACGGCGCCGCCGATGCTCATCGCGATCGCCGTGGTGCTGCTGGCTGCCCTGTGGGCGGCTCGCAACCTGCGCTCGCCACTGGATGGCGTGCTCGTCATGCAGGTGGTGCTGATGGCCGTGCTGAGCTGGCGCACCCTGGTCTTCCCCCATGAGCTGTACCGGATCCCGGCGCTGAGCCTGCTGATTGCCCTCGGCGTGCTCCTGCTCGGTGCCCCGGCCAGGGCAGGCGGTACGTTGTCCCACCGTGGGGACTCGCAGCCTGGCCCGGGGCCTGGCCCAGATCGGGGCACTGGCGTCGATGGCTCTCGCGGCGAACACGGCGATCAACATGCGCCAGATTCCCCGGCCGGCGCCGAGCCAGCCGGCGGCGCGGGTCGATGAGCGGGTATCCGTCCTCATCCCTGCCCGCAACGAGGCCCACCGCATCACCCCGACCCTGGTCTCCGTCCTCGCCCAGGAGGGCATCGACGACCTGGAGATCCTGATCCTGGACGACGGATCCAGCGACGGCACCGGCGAGGTGGCCGAGGCCATCGCGAACGGCGACCCGCGGGTGAAGGTGATCCATGGCCTGGACGACGCCCCGCCGGAGGGCTGGCGCGGCAAGCCGTGGGCCTGCCACCGGCTGTCGGAGCATGCGACCGGCTCCGTCCTGGTGTTCATCGATGCCGACGTCGTGCTGCATCCCGCGGCCGTGGCCGCGGCCGTGCGCCAGCTCCGCGACCGCGACCTGCAGCTGGTCTCCCCGTACCCCCGGCAGGTGGCGCACGGGATCCTGGAGCGGCTCACCCAGCCGCTGGTCACCTGGTCGGCCTTCACCACCCTGCCGATGGCACTGGCCCGCGGGCCACATCCGGCCTTCAGCGCGGCCATCGGGCAGTTCCTCGTCATCGATGCCCACGCCTACCGGGACAGTGGTGGCCATGCGGCCGTCGCCGCGTTCGTGGTCGAGGATGTCGAGGTCCTGCGGGCCCTGAAGCGCCGCGGCTATCGGGGCATCCCGCTCAACGGCGGCGACATCGCGTCCTGCCGGATGTACGTCAGCAATGCCGATCTCTACGAGGGCTACACCAAGTCACTGTGGTCGATCTTCGGCAACACCCCCGGCGCCGTGGGCGGGATCGCGGCGCTGCTGCTGTTCTATACGGCGCCACCGGTCATCGCCCTCACCTCGAAGGACCCGGCGGCCCGCCGCTGGGGGATGGCCGGCTACGCAGCCGGGGTGGCCAGCCGCGCGATGGTCGCCCGGCAGACCGGCGAGCGGATCTGGCCCGATGCCTTCACGCAGCCCGCATCGACGGCGGCCTTCGCTGCCCTCACGGCCGCGTCGATCGTCCGGCGTCGCCGGGGCACCCTCACCTGGAAGGGCCGGTCGATCTAGGCGCGATCGCGGATCTCAGCCCTCGCCGCGCCGGCGCAGCGCCTCCACCTCGGCCTCGATCTCGTCGAGCTGATCCCTGATCGCGATCACGTGATGGATGAGCTTGGTGTGATCGTCGACGGTGTCCTTGCGCACCCGGATCGCCTCAGCCTCCCGGGCCTTCTCCATCGCCCCGATCACGATGCCGACGACCAGGTTCAGCACTACGAAACCGGCGATCATCACGTACGACAGGAAGAACAGGGTTGCGAACGGGCTGAAGGGCTGGGCCTGTTCGAGGTAGACCGGGAAGTTCTCCAGGGTGAGCAGCACGAACAGGGTCAGCATCGACTGGCCGATCGTGCCCCACTCACTCGGCAGGTCCTGGCCGAACAGGCTCCAGCCCAGGATCCCGTAGATGAACATGATCAGGACGGTCAGCACCAGCATCGAGAAGATCGACGGCAGTGCGTTGGCCATCGTCGCGATGATGACGCGGGCGTCCGGCAGGAAGCGCATCAGCCGGACGATGCGGGCAAGGCGCAGCAGCCGCAGGATCTCCGCCTCGGCGCGCAGCGCCGGCACCAGCGCGCCGCCGATGACGATGAAGTCGAAGACATTCCAGCCGGAGCGGAAGAAGTTCCACGGCTGCCGGCCGTAGGAGGCGATCCGGCACAGCAGCTCGATCACGAAGATGACGTAGAAGGCCTCATTGACCATGGCGAGCGTGTCGCCGAACCGCTCCTCGATCGCCGGGTAGGTCTCCAGCCCGAGCACGACGGCGTTCGCCACGATCACGCCGCTGATCAGCAGCTGGAAGCGATTGGAGTCGACCACCCGGGCCATCGGCGCCCATCGCGGGATCGCCTGGACGTCCGGCTCGTGCTGGGTTGCGTTCCCCTCGGATGCGATGCCTGCGGATGCGCTCGTCATCATGCCCTCCTCATACCGGAACGGTAGCGGCGGAGCCGGCGAGCCGCGATCCGTCCTGACGGCATCAGTGCCTGCGCGCGTGTGAGAATGGCCCGGCCAAGCCATGCCGACGTGCCCGCATCAGCCCGGCCGCCGCAGAGACACAGGGGAAGCCATGCACCCACGGACCCGCCGTATCGCAACCGCCCTCGGGGCCAGCGCCGTCATCGGCCTCGGCAGCCTCCTCGCTGGCGCGCCGGCGGGAGCCGCCACCTCCCCCGTCCTGGTCGACTGCACCGGCACGGGGGTCACCAAGCCATCGAGCATCACGATCGCATGCGCGGATGCCGGCGTCGCCATCACGAAGATCAGCTGGTCATCCTGGAAGGCGTCCTCCGCCAAGGGCAAGGGCACCCTGACCGTGAACACCTGCGAGCCGACCTGCGCAGCCGGCAACAACGAGACCTATCCGGTGCGGATCAGCCTCGGCGGGCTGGCAGCTGCCCCGGGCAAGCCCGACGTGTTCAGCCAGGTGCGGCTGACCTTCACCAACGGCGGGCCGGCGATGCTCAACACCGGCACCTACGTCATCGACAACCCCATGTCCTGACCGGAGCCATCGGCCAGGCGCGATGACGGGCAGGCCTGCCCGAGGCCGTCGAGGAAGTCCGATGACGCGACGGTGAAGACCCGCACGACCGCGTCGTCCACCGGGTCGGTCGCGGCCAGCAGCCGACCGGACGCCGCATGCACGGAGGACTGCATCCGCAGCACGCCTTCCATCGCGTCCTGCTGGGCCAGCCACGCATCGTCCGGCGCCTGGGCCACCATCGCCTCCAGACCCGGGATCTGCTTGCTCAGGTAGCGATCGACGTCCCTCATGTAGCGACCCCAGGCGACGAAGAACGCCGCGCGACTCGGGTCCAGCCCGGTGTCATCCATCACCGGCAGGCCCTCGAGCATGGCCCAGCACAGCGGGGTGTCGGCCCCGGGATCGTCCTGCGGGGCTGGCGTCACGGTCTCCGGGGGTGGAGCGGAGTCCGGCCCAGGACTGGACGGGGCCGCCAGCGAGATGATCCCGCGCTGCGGGCTGATGGTGGGCCCGGCACAGCCGGCCAGCGCGAGCGCTGCCGGCAGGGCGAGCACAAGGCCGATCACTCGGAGCCCACTGGTGGCAAGCCGCCGGGTGACCGTCATCGCACTCCTATCAAGGCGGCCACAGGGAGCCGTCGAGCAACCGTGCCGGGTGCCTGCCGGGGATGTCGCGGCGAGGACCACTCGTCACTGGCCACAGGACGGTCACGGCTGCACCTGTGGCCGGGAGCCCGGGGCCGTGAGCCCGGTGCCTGCGGCCCGGCGCCCCGGGCGTGCTTGGATCAGCGGGTGCTCCGGGATCCACGGCGTTCGCCCGGGCCGCGGCGCAGCCGATGGGTCGTGCCGCCGATGGCCCTCCTGATGGCCCTGCTGATGGCCTTGCTGACGTCCGTACTGCTGGCAGCGCCCGGGACGGCAGCCGCCCGCGCGGAGCCTGGCGAGCCTGGTCCGTCCACGACGACGGCAGCTCGCTATCGCGGACCGATCCTGGCGATCGGCGACTCGGTGATGCTCGGTGCCCAGCGCTGCCTGGAGACCCTCGGCTACGAGGTCGACGCCCAGGGGAATCGCCGGATGAGCGCGGGCATCGACCTGCTGCAATCCGGGAAGCCGCCAGCGCGGGTGGTCGTCCATCTCGGCACGAACGGCGGCCTGCAGCCACGCGATCTCGACCGGCTCATGGCCACCCTCGGGCCGGATCGCACGGTCTTCCTGATGACCATCCAGCTGCCGGATGACACCTCCCGGTACACCTTCGAGGCGCGCACCAACGCCGCGATCGTCCGCCTGCCGCACCGGTACCCGAACGCCTACGTGATCAACTGGAATCGCCTGAGCGACCGCGTCGAGGGGCTGGTCGGCGGCGACCACATCCACCTGACCGTCAAGGGCTGCACCGAGTACGCCGCCCTGGTCGACAGCCTTGCCCGGTCATTCATCGGATAACGGGCGTGGCCTGGTGGCACCGCACCGGCCGAGCAGGCATGCTGCAACTGCCCGCCGTCCGGCTCTCCCCCGTGCCGGCTGCGGGCCCTGCACACCAGCCCGTGATCAGCATGCGAACCCGTCATCTGCCGCGGTGATCCCGCCGCTGGCTACAGTCTGCGGGTGGACGTCCCGAGCAGTGACGGCATGCGGGACGTCATCGTCATCGGTGCCGGGCCAGCCGGTGCCATGGCGGCCCACGCAGCTGCCAGCGCCGGCGCGGACGCGCTGCTGATCGAACGCCATGAGCTGCCCCGCTACAAGCTCTGCGGCGGCGGGCTCATCGGGCTGTCGACGCAGTCGCTCCCCGAGGGATTCCAGGTGCCGGCGCTGAACCAGGCACGATCAGCCTGCTTCAGCTACGACCTGGCCGAGGAGGCCGACCGCGATGCCGGACGCACCATCATCCCGATGGTCATGCGGGACGCCTTCGATGCCCAGCTGGTCGCGGCAGCGACTGCGGCAGGCGCGCACCTGATGACCGGCGTCGCCGTCGAGCGCATCGAGCAGCGGGCCGATGCGGTGCACGTGCACACGCCTGCGGGCCTGCTGCGCGCCCGCGCGGTCGTCGGGGCTGACGGCAGCGCGAGCACCACGGCGCACGTGGTCGGTGCCCGGTACCGTCAGGTCGATCTCGGCCTGGAGGCCGAGCTCGAGGCCGACGCACCATGCCGGGCGCACTGGCAGGGCCGGGTGCTCATCGACTTCGGCCGGGTGCCCGGCGGCTACGCCTGGATCTTCCCCAAGGGCGACCGGCTTACTGTCGGGGCTATCGCGGCCAAGGGCATGGCCACCCAGCAGCGCGCCTACGTGGCCGACCTGATCGCCCGTCATGGCCTCGATGACCTCGCGATCGCCCATCAGGGAGGTCACCTGACCCGCTGCCGTGCGTCGGACTCGCCGCTGGCATCAGGCCGCGTCCTGCTTGCCGGCGATGCCGCGGGACTGCTCGAGCCATGGACCCGCGAGGGGATCTCCTTCGCCCTTCGCTCCGGCCGCCTTGCCGGCACCGCGGCGGCACGGATGGCTCGCATCCCGGGGTCGTCGCGCCAGGACGCGGATGTCTCGGCGGTCGGCGCTGCCTACCAGCAGCAGGTCATCGACAGCCTCGGCCAGGAGATGGCCATCGGATTCCGTGCCCTGGCTGCATACGAGCGGCATCCGAGGGCCTTCTACCGGGCGCTTCGGACGTCACGTGGCTGGTCGGCGTTCGTCCGGCTCTCCAGCGGCGAGACGACCCTCGCACGCGCCGGCCGGCACCGGGTCGTCCGCACCGCACTGGCGGCCCTCGGCGGCCCTGACCGTACCGTCAGATGAAGCCGTTCGGGGCCATCGCGACCTTCAGGCTGGTCGGGTCCATGCTCGTGCGCATCGCCAGGTCGACGTCCGCGAGCGCGAACTGATGGCTGACCATCTCCTCGAATGGATAGCGATCGGCATGCCGCTCCATCAGGGATAGAGCCGGGCCGTACCCGGTGGACGGATGGTTCGTGATGCCGATCAGCCGGATGTTCTTGCTGCACACGTGCCGGTGCACGTTGATCGACACCTCGCCGGTGTCGGCGAAGTTCCCCATCTCCAGCATCATCCCCCCTCGCTTGAGCATCTCGATGCCCTCGACGAAGGAGGCCGGGGTATTGGCCATGTGCAGGACGACATCGGCACCTCGGCCCGAGGTGAGCTCGCGGACCAGCGCGATGCGCTCCTCGGCCGAGGTCTGGGCCACGTTCATCGTGACGTCCGCCCCCATCCGCTTGGCGAACGCCAGCCTGGTCTCGCTGAGGTCCGTGGCGATGACCTGGCCTGCTCCCATCATGTCGGCCTTCGCCACGTGCAGCAGGCCGAGGGGACCGCTGCCGATCACCACCACGGTGTCACCGGAGTTGAAGCCCTCATGGGACATCGAGCTGAACTCCTTCAGCTTGTCCAGTGACGCTGCGCAGGCCATCAGCTCGACGAGCACCGCCGCCTTGGGCGACAGCCCGCTGGGCACCTTGTAGACGAAGGTGTCCGGGCGGATGTACATCTGCTGCGACCAGCCGCCCATCAGGTGCGGCCAGTCCGCCGACGAGTACGAGTTGCCGTAGCAGTCGCTGTGCTCGCACCACACGTAGCCCATCACGTGCGTGCACTCGTAGCACCGGCCGCAGACGATGTCCGGGCACATCGCGATGCGGTCGCCGACCTTCAGCGGCCGGCCGTAGAACTCCAGGCTGCTGGCTGCCGTCGGGGTGATCTCGGAGACGATCCCGACGTTCTCATGGCCCTGGATGATCGGGAACGGCGTGTCGGTCTCAGCCGGCGTGCCGGCGTACTGCTTGGTCTCGCCCTGGTAGGTGTGCTTGTCGGTACCGCAGATGCCGGAGAGCTCGATCTGCATCAGCAGGGCGCCATCCGGCAGTGCCGGCCGCGAGAACTCCTCGATCTCATAGCGGCCCGGAGCCACCAGGACCGCTGCCTGCACCATGTCGCTCATGGGCGCAATGTAGCCGTCCGGATGGAGTCGGCACAGGACCAGAAGGCTATACTCTTGCCAACTTTTGGATCTGTCCAGAATCCGCGATTCCCGATCCCCTGGTTCCATCAACCGCGAGCGTCGGAGGTGCCCATGCCCGACCCAGCGTCATCGCTGCGCGCGCACGGGGTGCAGGTCACCGCCCAGCGGCTGGCCGTCTTGCAGGCCGTCGGCGATCATCCGCATGCCACCGCCGACGAGGTCGCGGCCGCCGCCCGATCGGCGATCGGAGCCATCTCCCGGCAGTCCGTCTACGACGCGCTGGCCCTGCTGCTCGAGATCGGCCTCGTCCGGCGCATCCAGCCCACCGGCTCACCTGCCCGCTACGAGGATCGCGTGGCCGATAACCATCACCACCTGATCTGCCGGGCCTGCGGGGCGGTCGTCGACGTCGACTGCGCGATCGGCAGCGCCCCGTGCCTGGTTGCCGCCGACGACCAGGGCTACCAGATCGACGAGGCCGAGGTCGCCTACTGGGGGCGCTGCCCGCAGTGCCTGGTGACTGATGGCGAGCCCGTCGCCCGTGTGGCGACCATCGACCGGCGCCCCAATACTTGAGCCAGCGAACGACACCGTCATCGAATGGAGACACAGCACATGTCAGATGAAGCCAAGTGCCCGGTCGTGCACCGCGGTGCCGAGGGGACGAACAACCGCGACTGGTGGCCCAACCAGCTGAACCTGCGCATCCTGCGGCAGAACGCCCCGCAGTCCGACCCGATGGACGAGGGCTTCGACTACGCCACGGAGTTCGCCAGCCTCGACCTCGAGGCGGTCAAGGCAGACCTGCGGGCCCTGATGACCGACTCCCAGGAGTGGTGGCCGGCTGACTACGGCCATTACGGCCCGATGTTCATCCGGATGACCTGGCACAGCGCCGGCACCTACCGCACCAGCGACGGCCGCGGCGGTGGCGGCGCCGGCATGCAGCGCTTCGCCCCGCTGAACAGCTGGCCGGACAACGTCAACCTGGACAAGGCCCGTCGGCTGCTCTGGCCGATCAAGGCCAAGTACGGCCGCAAGCTCTCCTGGGCCGACCTGATGATCCTCACCGGCAATGTCGCGATGGAGTCGATGGGCTTCACCACCTTCGGCTTCGGCGGCGGGCGGGCAGACGTCTGGGAGGCGGACGAGACCTACTGGGGCACCGAGGCCGAGTGGCTCGCCGACAATCGGTACAGCGGGGAGCGCGACCTGGCCAATCCGCTGGCTGCCGTGCAGATGGGCCTGATCTACGTCAACCCCGAGGGCCCCAACGGCACGCCCGATCCACTTGCCTCCGCGCGCGACATCCGCGAGACCTTCGGCCGGATGGCCATGAACGACGAGGAGACGGTGGCCCTGGTGGCCGGCGGGCATACCTTCGGCAAGGCCCATGGCAACGGCGACCCGGGGCAGTTCGTCGGCCCCGAGCCGGAGGGCGCACCCCTGCAGCAGATGGGCCTGGGCTGGAAGAACTCCAAGGGCACCGGCAATGGCTACGACACCATCGGCAGCGGCATCGAGGGCGCCTGGACGCCGACGCCGATCACCTGGGACAACTCCTACCTGGAGACCCTGTTCGGCTACGAGTGGGAGCTGACGACCAGCCCTGCCGGCGCCAAGCAGTGGAAGCCGGCCGGCGGCGCCGCAGCCGACGCCGTCCCGGATGCGCATGACCCGTCCAAGCGCCATGCCCCGATGATGACCACGGCCGACCTCGCACTGCGATTCGACCCGATCTACGAGCCCATCGCACGCAGGTTCAAGGACAACCCGGCTGAGTTCGCCGACGCCTTCGCCCGCGCCTGGTTCAAGCTCACCCACCGCGACATGGGCCCGCGCGCCCGCTACCTGGGCCCGGACGTCCCCGCCGAGGTGCTCATCTGGCAGGACCCAGTCCCGGCGGTCGACCATCCGCTCGTGAATGCGGCCGACATCGCCGCGCTCAAGGCGAAGATCAACGCCTCGGGGCTGACGGTGGCAGAGCTCGTGGCCACGGCCTGGGCCTCCGCGGCGACCTTCCGCGGCACCGACAAGCGGGGCGGTGCCAATGGAGCCCGGATCCGACTGGAGCCGCAGAACGGCTGGGAGGTCAATGACCCAGCCCAGCTCGCGCGGGTGCTGCGCACCCTGGAGGGCATCCAGCAGGAGTTCAACGCCTCCGCGAGCGGCGGCACGCGCATCTCCATGGCTGACCTGATCGTGCTCGGCGGATGCGCCGGCATCGAGCAGGCGGCGAAGGCAGCGGGCGTGCCCGTCGAGGTGCCCTTCACCCCGGGTCGCACCGACGCCACCGCCGAGCAGACCGACGTGGCGAGCTTCGCGGTGCTGGAGCCGACCTTCGACGGCTTCCGCAATCACCTGGCCAAGGGCCATAACCTGCCGGCAGAGCACCTGCTCGTCGAGCGGGCCGCCCTGCTGGACCTGTCGGCACCGCAGATGACCGTCCTGGTGGGCGGCATGCGCGCACTCGGTGCCAACACCGGCCAGTCCCCGCTCGGCGTCCTGACCAGGACTCCGGGCTCGCTGACGAATGACTTCTTCGTCAACATCCTGGACATGGGCACTGCCTGGGCGCCCTCCTCGGATACCGAGGACACCTTCGAGGGTCGTGATCGCGCCACCGGGGAGGCGAAGTGGACGGCCAGCCGGGTGGACCTGGTGTTCGGCTCGAACTCCGAGCTCCGGGCCCTCGCCGAGGTCTACGGCAGCGCTGACGCCAAGGAGAAGTTCGTCCATGACTTCGTCGCCGCATGGGACAAGGTCATGATGCTCGACCGGTTCGATCTCTCCTGAGCCGTGACCACGGCGCCTGATGAAGGCGCCGAGTGAGGCCGGGCGCTGAAATGCCAGCGCCCGGCCTCACTCGATCTCACCCAAGGGCGCCCCGTTTCACTCCTAGGCGCCCGATCTCATCGCTGGGCGCCCGATCTCACTCCTGATCCCCCGCTGATACCTCGGGCGGCAGGGCCTTTGCCGCATAGGACCGCCAGTTCTCGTCCAGCGCATCCATCAGCTGACGAACGAACAGCGGCGAGAGGTTGACCCGGGAGACCACCACCCCGCTCGGCGGATCCTCGAAGTCCATCCGGACGAAGTCGATCGTGAACTCATATGGACTGTGGGCAACCCGAGCCCAGTTGGCCCACACCCCGCCCATGTCCTCGACTCGGATATGCACCTGCGGCTCGGCGTTGGGCGGCTCCATGCCGTCAACCTACGGGATGCCGCGCGTCAGTTCGGAGAGGTCGCGATGCCTGGCCCCTAGCGCTGCACTCGCGCTGCGGGGGACGTGGCGCCGAGCTGCGTCAGCATCGGCGCGAACGTCACCGCCACCCGGCAGGCAACCGTGGCACGGACGTCTCGCCGGTCCGGCGTGAACGTCCTGCCCGTCTGGCCGCCGACCGCACGGCCACCGCGCAGCCACTGGAAGCGGACCTTGGACACCGCCCATCCGGAGGTGTTGCTCACCTTGCAGGTCAGCGGCGACCCGACCTTGGCATGGCCGGTGACCTGGGCGCTGAGGATCGCGCCGGCACCGGTACCGACGCTCGCGATCTGCAGGACATTCGCTGGCGGGGCCCCCACCACGTTGGCGAACCACATGCTGCCGTCGGCTCCCGACGACAGGTCGGTGGCATCAGAGCCCGCCGTCGGGATGGGCACCTGGGTGATCGCGCCGCTCACGGTGATCTGGGCCAGGGCGTTGGCCCCCGGCTCGGTGAACCACAGGCTGCCAAGCGGGCCCTGGGTCATCATGGTCGGCGTGGCCCCCGACGTCGGGATGCTGAACTCCGTGATGACCCCGGCCGGCGTCATCCGGCCGACCTGGTTGTCGTTCGGCTGGGTGAACCACAGGTTGCCGTCCGACCCGGCGGTGATGTCCCCCACGCTGATGGGGTTGGCCACCGTCGCGGCAGGCGGCGCGGTCGGCACCGGATAGCTCGTGACCACCCCATCGACGGTGATGCGCCCGATTCTGCTTGCCGCGGGGATGGTGAACCACAGCGCGCCATCCGGACCGGCCGTGATCAGGTAGCCGCACATGACGCAGTTGGTCGATTGGACGATGGAGGTGGATCCGCTCGTGCCGGTCGCGGGTATCGGGAACTGCGTGATCACGCCGGCCGGGGTGATCCGGCCGATCGCGTTCGCGAAGTCCATCGTGAACCACAGGTTGCCGTCCGGGCCAGCCGCGATGCCGTACGGAGCCATGCCGCTCTGGGCCCCGGCAGGCGTCGGCACGGCAAAGGTCGTCACAGCGCCCGCGGGAGTGATCCGGCCGATCATGTTCCCGTAGAACTCGGTGAACCACATGTTCCCGTCCGGCCCGGCGGCCAGGGAGAACAGGCCTGGCCCGGACGACAGGGTGGTCGAGGTCGGCACGGGGAACGAGGCAACTGCGCCACCGGGCGTGATCCGGCCGATGGCATTGCTCGCGTTATCGGTGAACCACATGTTCCCATCCGGCCCGGCGGCAATGGCATTCCCGCCGTACCCGGCGGGGCCGATCGTGACGGACGTGAACTGCCCTGCCGGCGCAGCCGATGCACTGCCGGATCCGGCGAGCGCCATGGTCGCCGCGATGAGGCCCAGCGCACCTGCCGTGATCAGGGCCATGGCTGCTCGCCGGCTCATGATGGGCTCCTTCCGAGACTGGCCCACCTCACATTTCGGCGGATGCGCGCATCGTAGACGCCCAGGTGCGGACGACCGGACCTCGCGTGTCGAAGGCGGACGCCGCTGCCGGGATGGCTACGGACGAGGCCTGATGATCGTCACGCCAGGATGCGGATGCGTGGCCATGCCTGCGAGGGCCGCCGGCACCTCGTCCAGGCCAATCCGTCGGGTCACCAGCCGCAGCGGGTCACAGGTGCCGTCGGCCACGAGCGCGAGCATCTGCGGATAGTCGCGGGCGGCCATCCCGTGCGATCCGAGGATGGAGAGCTCGAGCCCGATGACGCGGTGCATGGGCACCGTCGCGCGGTCGCCGATCTCGGCGGGCGGCAACAGGCCCACCTGCACATGACGCCCGCGCGGACGCAGGCTCTCGACCGCGGCATGACAGGTGTCGATACTGCCGAGTGCGTCGAAGGTGACATCCGCCCCAGGCGGGATGAGCTCGCGGATCGCCTCGACGACCGACTGGCGCTGGCTCATCGGGGAGCCGTCGTCCGCGTGCAGGGCATGCGCCGCGCCCAGCTCCTGGGCCAGTGCCAGGGCATCGGGATTCGCATCGACCGCGATCACGCATGCTCCGCGGGCCGTCGCCACCATGACGATCGACAGCCCAACGCCGCCGCAGCCGAAGACGATCGCCGTCTCCCCGGCCTGGACGTCGCCCACGCCCGCCACGGCCCGATAGGCAGTCGCGAATCGGCAGCCGAGCCCGGCAGCGGCGTCCATCGACACCGACGCCGACAGTGGCACCACGTTGAAATCGGCCCGAGGGATGGCAACGAACTCGGCGAAGGAGCCCGGACCGCTGAAGCCCGGCTGCCACTGCCGCGGGCAGACCTGGGCATTGCCGCTCAGGCACTGCGGGCAGGACCCGCACCCGCAGACGAACGGGACGGTCACGCGCTCGCCGACCGCACGGAGCCGCACCTGGTCGCCGACCGCCACGATGCAGCCGGCGAGCTCATGGCCCGGAGTGTGCGGCAAGGCCGTGATGTCGGGGTCGTGCCCCTGCCATCCATGCCAGTCGCTTCGGCACAGGCCCGTCGCCTCCACCTGGATCACCACGCCGTCGGCCGGGGGCACCGGATCGGGGACGTCAGCCAGCGAGATCGGGCCGCCGAAGGAGGCGAACTGAACGGCTCGCACCCGCTGAGGATAGGGCCGGCGGGTCGGATGGAGCCAGGAGGCGGGATCGCATGTCGGGTAATCGGCGTGCGTAAAAACCGATGAACCTGTCGGGTCGCCCGTTACGCGAACCTGCCATGCTCGGCTTCACTGGTGCACGCTCCAGATCCAGGCTTCAGGCGAGAGATGCCTTCGGACGAACCTTGGCATCGGACGAAATGTGGCATCGGGGCAGGGCGCAGCGAACGCCGCTGGGCCGGAAGGAGGCCGGTCGATGGCTGCTCGACGCTCATTGCTGGCCGTGCCCGTCAGTGCACGCCTAGCGTGCCTGGCCTTCGCGGCCTGGGTCGCCGTCGCCGGCTGCGGCTCCAGCCAGACGCTGCCGGCCGTGGGTGCCTCCGGTATCAACGGGCAGGTCGCCGCGGATGGCTCCGGCGGCTTCGCCCAGCCCGACTGTGCCGGCATCGATCCGCAGGCCTGCATCGCGAGCGGCTTCGTGCCTGATGTGAATGGCTTCAGCTTCAAGAACTGGGCCGGCACCGGCTCGATCGATGCCACCACCATGGTCGCGCTGTTCGGCAAGGAATCCGTCTGCGCAGATGCAGCCTCCGACGACTGCCAGGTGCTGCCCGCTGCCCAGCAGTGGGCCGATCAGGTGAACCAGGCGATGAACGGCGGTCACTGCGAGGGCATGGCTACGCTTCCGCAGCGGATCTTCACCGACCCCACGCTGCTCAGTGGTATCAGCCCGTCAGCCGCGAACACCTTCGCGCTCTCCAAGGAGGACCCCAAGGTCACGTCGGCCATCGAGTTCTGGTGGACGACCCAGATGTTCCCTGCCGTGCAGGAGGCCTTCACGTCCTTCCACGATCAGGAGCCGACGCAGGTCGTCGATGCCCTGAAGGCGGGCCTCGCCGACGGCACGAACTACACGATGGCCATCTACTCCGACACCGGCGCAGGCCATTCGGTCACCCCGATCGCGGTCACCTTCGACGGCTCGCAGTACGCGATCTCGATCTACGACAACAACTACCCCGGGACGGTTCAGCACGTGATGGTCGACCCGGCGACCCAGCGCTGGAGCTATGCAGCGGGGACAACCAATCCGGATTCGCCGACCACCGGCTGGGAAGGCGGCACGGGCACGATCGACCTGACACCGATGTCCATCCGCGAGGTCCCCACCGGTGCGCCCTTCAGCGTCGCCGAAGCGAAGGGATCGGCGTCGGTGCGCGGCGACTCCTCCAGCCTGCTCGTGACATCTGCCGATCCGGATACCCAGGTCGGCGTCAGCCTGACCATTGACGGCCGGACGTACGACACCACGCAAGGATTCACCGACCTGCCCGAGGGCGTCATCGCCCGGCCACTGCTCGGCGCGGGGATGTCCGGGAACGGCATGTACGTCACGATCGATCGCACGGTCGTCCCCGAGTTCGAGGCCAGCGGCATCGCGCGCTCACGCCAGACCGGCGAGGTTGCCGCAGACCGCGACTACAGCATGTCCATCGACACCCCTGGCGTGCCACGGGTCAAGGTGGATACGACGACGACCGCCGGCCCGGCGCCGGACCCCACCTTTCGCGTCGCGGACACTGGCCGCGTCGATGTCACGACCCCGCCGGGGCGAGAAGCCCGGGCGAGCATCGCGAACGGCCAGAACGGCCTCGACCTGAGCCTGGCCGACCAGGGCGCATTCCGTGTCGGACCGAACGACGACAGTGGCGGAGCGCCCATCCAGTTTCAGGGCAGGCCCGGCGGCCCGCAACAGCCATTCCGCATCGAGCAGGTCAACCCGGATGGCCAGGTCGTCAATTTCGACGGGCGGTTCGATCCGCGCAATGGCCAGTTCGAGGCACAGGGTCGCCCGGCACCACCGCAGCAGGTCGATCCGTCGCAGGTGGAGCAGTTCCGGGCCCTGGCCGCACCGCCGCCGAATCCGAGTAGCCCCGGCAATGGCCAGAACCCGCCGCCCGGAGATGCGCAGAACCCGCCGCCTGCAGACGGGCAGAACCCAGCACCCGGGAGCGGGCAGACCCCAGCACCCGGCAACAGCGCCAACACCAGCGGCAACAACCCCGCCCCCGGACAGAGCCCACCAACCGGCAACGGGCAGAACCCACCAACCGGCAACGGCGCCAACACCAGCGGCAACAACCCCGCCCCCGGACAGAACCCACCTGCAGACGGCCAGAACCCACCGCCGCCACCCGGCTGAGCCGATCCTGGCCGACATCACCCGCGAAGTTCGACCAGTTGCTGTAGCGCCCGGCGAGGATCAGGATCGCCGCGATGACGCCCACTGTGGGCAGCAGCATCCGCTGCCGAGGCTCAGGGCGGGCAGTCTGATGAGGATCATCTGGACGAGGCCGATCACCCGGCGCAGGCCATCGTTCCCAGGAATCATGCTGTGGCCCATGGTCGTGAGCAGCCAGGTGGCGTGCAGCACCAGGAGGTCCACATCGACAGGGGATGAGGTGCGCCACTTCGGCGAGGTCGCATCGACCTTGTTGATGACGCCGATCGCGGCCCCGCTGATCAAGTCGTGGAACAGCTCGACTCCGTTGGCCTGCTGCTTCGACGGGTTCTTGGCGTCGCGACCACGATTCAACGGCGTATCGTGCCACCGCCGAACGCACGTGACTGCCCCGTGATGGGCGCTTGCCCCCGACTAGGCGCGTGCCGTCGACCTGCGAGCGACGATGGCGGTTGCTGCTGCGTCGGCGGCGAGCAGGAGCCCGCCGGCGAGGCCGGAGGCATTGGCCGGCAGGTCCGCAATGACATAGTCGGCGACCGTCAGCATGAGCAGGATCGCCGCGGTTGCCGCCTGCAACCGGCGCATCGCCTGCGGGCAGGTGGGCAGGGCATACGACAGGATCGTGATCGCCGTCATGACACCCAGCATCGGCATCGCCGTCCAGGTCCCATGCGGCGCCACCAGGCTCTGGCCGTACTCCTCCAGGGTCAGGTCGGCGAACTCGACTGCGACGGCCACGATGGACAGCACCAGGAGCGCATGGCCCAGCATCCAGGACCTCAGCCGATTGGGAGTCCGAGGGAAGCCATGCGGAATCACGGCGCTGAAGTAGATCGACCAGATGCTGAACGCGACGATGAACGTGAGGATGAAGAACGGCGGGCTGGGGATCGAGCCGACATTGCCCAGGCTCGCGAGCAGGCCGACGAATGACTCACCGAGGACGATGATGACGAAGAGGCCGAACCGCTCCTGCAGGTGATGCGGATCCAGCCCGCCGCTCGACGCAACCTTCGTGACCACGACGGTCGTCATCGGTATCAGCAGGGCGACGAGTGCGATGACGATCAGGACGGGCGCGAGCTGCGATGACTGCCGCGAGGTCAGCCAAGCCGAGAGCAGGCCGCTGACACACAGGAGCCCAGCGCCAGAGGCGGAGACGATGACGATGCTGCGCGCGACCGGTGCAAGACTCGCAGCCCGCCGGGCATGCCGGGCGAAGATCAGCGTGATGGTCAGGAATGCCGCACCGGCAGCCGCGAATCCGGACCAGGTCGGCAGGCCGGTCTTGCCCAGGGAGAGCACCGAGATGCTGAGCAGCATCATCTGGACGAGCACCAGCAGCATGCGCACCGGGTCGTTGGCCGGGAAGAGACTATGACTGAGCGTGGTGAGCAGCCAGATCGCGAACAGCACCAGCAGGGAGGTCACGACCAGGAACGTCGTATTCCAGTCCGGCGACTTGATGAACACCTTGCCCACCAGGGCCACGGCGGCCACGATGATGAGGTCGTAGAACAGCTCGAACCAGATCACGCGCTGGCCGGAGGACTCCTGCCCGGAAACGCCTTCGCTCATGGGCCCATCGTGCCAGTCTCGGACTTCCCACCCGCTCCTTGCGAGCGTTCGCGACAATGCCGCCATGGAATCCGTCACGCACCGGATGTCGGCCGTCGTGCTCACCGGCACCGAGCAGCTGGCGTTCCAGGATCGACCGGCACCTCGAGCGCTTCCCGGCCAGAGCGTGATCAAGGTCCTGGCCTGTGGCCTGTGCGGTACCGATCGCCATATCGTGCACGGGGAGTATCCGTCTCGTCCGCCGCTCATTCTGGGCCATGAGTTCGCCGGGGTCGTCCACGAGCCCAGCCCTGACGGCGATATTCCCTCGGGCACGCTGGTATCGATCGACCCGAACATCAGCTGCGGGTCCTGCCATGCCTGCACCCACGGCAGCACCGCGTTCTGCCCGCGCCGGCTCGCCCTCGGAGTCGACCTCGATGGTGGCCTCGCTGAGCTCTGCATCGTCCCCGACACCCAGATGTACCCCGTCGACCAGCAGGTCGACCCGGTCCGACTTGCCTTTGCCGAGCCGCTCGCCTGCTGCCTGCGAGGCACCGACCTGGCCGGCGACCTGGCTGGTGCGAGGGTCGCTGTCGTCGGCGGCGGCGTCATGGGCCAGCTGACTGCGCAACTGGCCCGCCTCGGCGGTGCCAGCGCGGTCACCATGGTCACGCGCCAGGCCGAGCGCCGCCGGCTCGCCGTCGACCTCGGAGCGACCAGCGCCTGCGCGCCCGGCGAGGGCCATCTGGGCGCCCACGATGTCGTCTTCGAGTGCGCAGGCGCCAGCGGGACGCTCCAGGTGTCAGTCGACCTGGCTCGCGCCGGGGGCACCGTCATCGTCCTGGGCATCACGCCCCAGGATCACACGTACCCCATCAATCCGTACGATCTCGTGGCCCGCGAGATCCGGATCCAGGGATCCTTCCTCAATCCCCGGACGCAGCGCCGGGCCGCTGACCTGGTAGCTGCTGGCCTGCTGCAGCTTGATCCCCTGGCCACTCGGATCGTCACCTTGGCCCAGGCATCCGAGAGCCTGGTGCAGGCACCGGGCCCGTCGGACATCAAGGTGATCGTCCGACCCGGATGAGCGACGATCAGGTGCCGACGAGCGATGCGAGGTCGACGTTGGTGAAGGGATCCTCGATGAGCGTGCCGTCCAGCAGGACGGTCGGCGTGCCGGCAACACCTCGGCCGATCGATTCCCGCGTCACCTCGGCGACGTACGGAATGAACGTGTTGGCCCGGATGCACGACTCAGTTGCCTTGCCCGCTCCGGCCTTGGCCGCGATCGAGACGAGCTGATCCGGCGGGAACTGGCCAGGTGGCTCGGAGGGGTCCGCCACTTCGTAGATCGCGGTGATATAGCGGGCCAGGACGTCCGCGCCATCGGCGTGCCGGATGCAGGCAGCTGCGTTTGCCGCGCGAGCCGATGCGCCGGGCACTGACAGGGTGGCCGAGGTCTCGCCGAGGAAGGCAAGCGGGTTCACCTTGACCAGCAGCCCTGAGCCCGGCGTCAGGGCCTGGTCGATGATCCGGGCGCCGACCTGCCTATCCCACCGCTGGCAGAACGGGCACTGGAAGTCGACAAAGACCTCCACCACCCTGGCGGCTGACGGATCCCCGATGAGCAGGGCGCCGAAGTCATCGGCTCCTGAGGGGATACGAGCCTTGAGCGCGACCGGCGGGCGCAGGCCGCTCTTGGCCGGCTCGGCAGACGGGGCTGCCGGCTGGGCTGCCGGCGCGGGCTGGCCGGACGGGATCGCGGCGCGAACGACGGCCAGCTGCTGGGCGAGCGCGGTGACGTCCTGACGGGTCATCAGCACCAGGACCAGCGAAGCGATGCCCAGGCCTGCGACCAGGATGAATCCCAGGATGATGCCCTGGCGAAGCCGGGCCAGCGCAAGACCTGTCGCGTCGACGGCCGGGGCTGCGGGCTGCTCCCCCGGCGGGGGCTGATCATGCGGGAGCTGATCGTGCGGAGACTGATCATGCGGAGACTGATCGTGCGGGGACTGGAGATCCTGGGGCTGATCGGCTGGTGCGGGCTCGATGGTCACCGGCCTATCCTGCCGTGAGCTCGACGCGATCGCGCGAGGCTCCCGTCGCGACCTGCTCCGCAAGCCGGTTGTAGAGGTCCGATGCCCGCTGCCATACCGCTGGCTGCTTGGACCAGATGCCGATCCGGGTGACATACAGGACGTCACCGATCGGCTCCATCACCGTGATGAGCTGAGCGCCCACCGGGCCGTCGAGCAGGGCCGTCCTGATGAACGCACGCCCGGACGTCGACACGCTGACCTGCCACCCGCGCCCCGCGGTCAGGTTGTGGGCACGCTCCCCTTGCCTGCGTTGCCCGTCTGCATCGACCAGGGTGAAGGCCGAGCACGCGGCCCACGCATCAAGGGCGCTCGCGGCGAGACGATCGGCCTGGCCGGGTGGGAGCTGATACGCGGTCGACTGCCAGGTATCAACGGAGCCCTCGGTGGGATAGGCCTGGCCCGAGTTGCTGCGGCGCGCGCTGAAGCCGACGCTCGTCAGCGACGTCGGCTCGCTGCGAGCCGACGTCAGGCCATAACCCGCCATCAGCGCGATGGCCTCGCAGTCGGCAGGGTCAACCTGGGCGAGGGCGCCGACGCCCGCCTGCCGCGCCCGGCTGTCCGCGGCATCTGCCACCCAGGCATCGTTCGCGGTCGATGACTGGGGTGCCAGCGCGTCCTGGAAGGCAAAGCCCTGGACGATGGACAGGTCCGCATCCGTCGGCGCGGCGGCGAGCCGGGATGCAGGAGCAGAGGGTGCTGCCTGGCTGACGGCCGTCCCGGACGAGCTGCTGCATCCCGCCAGGCTCAGGGCAGCACCGGCGGCGATGAGCAGGCTTGCAAGCCGCATCAGCATCCGCACAGCATGACAGTGCCACGGCATCGCATCGTCGCCACCTGGCAATCGCGCGGATGCCCGGAAATCCTCGCCTGTCTCAACTATCGTGTGGCCGAGCCGGATGCTCCTGGCATCGTCACGGGCGGCCGGCAATGCGGCTATCCCTCGACGGGAGGCATGATGGAACGGGCGCTGTCGAAGGTCCTGGCGGCCGGATCGCTCGTCTTCCTGGCATCGGCGCTGTGCCTGCTCGTCGCACCCGATGCGTTCGCGGGCTGGATCGGCCTGCCAACCGGCCCATCCCTCGCCTGGGCACTGCGAATGACCGGCGTCTGCCTGATCGGCCTGGCCGGGCTGATGTGGCTGGTGCGTCGCGCGGACGATGCTGGCATCAGGGGCGCGGGCGCGGTGATGATCATTGCCAGTGCCGGCATGACCATCCTCACTGCGACGCTGCAGGGAGCCTGGACACCGGTCCGCTGGGCCTACTTGGGCGTCGGCGCCGGCTTCTGCGCGACCTATGTCGTCCTGCTGCTCACCGCCGTCCTGCAGGATCGCCGTCGCGGCTGAGCGCCCGAGCGCACCAGGCCCGCGGGCTGCCCGCTACCACAGGAAGTGATGGCCGTCCGACGCATTCGCCGGCGGCCGCACCCCGTAGGCGGCGCGGATCTCTGCCAGGGGCAGCGGCGCAAGGTCGAAGTGATCGACGAGCGAGAAGTCTGCGCCGCACTGGCCACCACGGGCCATCTCCTGGCTCAGGAGCAGGACCGCTGAGTCGTCCGCCAGGACTGCCGTATCCGCCTGGCGCAGATGGCCCGGATGCGCGAAGCCGGCCTCATGCGCGACCAGGGAGGCCAGCAGCGCAGCGCGATTGATCCGGTTGTTGTTCATCGCGAATTGGAATGCGCTCAGCGCCACCTCCCCGGCAATCGTGGTCGACAGGCCGGCGATGGTGTGGGTCATGTCATGGGAGACGAAGAAGTGATTCGTGGCCGAGGGGTCCAGGCCAGGCAGCCGCAGGCCGAACTGCTCATAGAACGTGATGTAGGCACGACCGAGGGAATCGGGGGCATACTCGGCGAATGCCTCAAGCTTCTCGGCCAAGGCCATCTCCGGGTGATCCGGGTCGACCGGCAGGCTCGCCAGCGAGGGCTCCGCTCGCTCCTGCAGGCTCGCGTCCAGGAACCTCGCGTAGTCGGCGGACGCTGCCTGCACTCCCTGGGTGACGAGGTCGCGGAACATGCGCAGGTCCTCGCCGCCCACCTCCAGGGCAGCGGCGTAGCGCTCGACCGCCTCGACCTGCTCCGGCGCCTGCGGGTGGCGGCAGGCCTCCAGGGTCAGGTGGATCTCGTGGAACAGGTCGCGATGCGCCGTGTGGCCGAGATGGTCGGCAAGCTCCCCCGGGCTGACGGGACGTACCCGGCGCACGTCGAGGTCTGGCCGGGACCAGACGCGGGCGACGATGGCCTGCAGGACCTTGACCTGCTCGTGCGTCGGCCCGCCGTTGACGTCGATACCCGCCATGAGCGCGCCGACGACCGGCTCCACGAGTGGTGCGGGCAGGTCAATGGCCATGGCTCGGCTCCAGCTGCGCGAGACGAGCGGCCACCATGTCCTGCAGCAGCCGGGCATCGACCTTCCAGTCCGAGGGCACCTGAATGGTCTTCTTGTTCACCCGGTACCCCGCCAGCCGAGGCCCGAACTCGTCGATGATGCCCGGCCCGGTCGGCGCGATCAGCAGGTAGTTCTTCAGGACGGAGACCCCGAACACGTATTGCGTGCCCGACTTCAGCATCGGCTGATTCCAGGCGATCACGAGCTCGAGCCTGCGGTACTTGCGCTGGATGGCTGCGAAGATCGCGCGGACGGTCGCCTGCTGCTCGACGGTGCACGGCGCGAGGTACTCGGCCAGTGAGTCGAAACGGCGCGCGCTGGTGGAGCCTCGGCTGTACAGCACCAGGGCATTGGCATGTGCCTGGCTGAAGCCGTGGTTCTCGCGCAGGTAGGCGATCTGCTCGGGATACTTGCGATCCTTGATCTCGTCCATCACCGCAAACCAGGCGGACATCGGCATGCCGTACCGCTTCTCGATCGCCGGGAAGTACGACGCACGGTCGGGGTTGGAAGCCACCACGCCATGCTAGTCACGCTCCTCGGGCGGGCCCGATTCCCAGACTCTCCCGCGCGGCTCAGCCGCCCGCAACCGAGCCGACGACCATCACCACGGCATCGGATGGCACGGGCGTGCGCATGCCCTGCATGGTGCGGCTCTCCGCGTCCCCGACGTAGACGTTCACGAATCGGCGGATCTCGCCGGTCTCGTCGCAGATGCGCCGCACCAGCGCAGGATGACGATGCCTCACCTGCTGCAGCAAGTCGCCAAGGCTGCTCCCCTGCTCGAGCTCGATGACCACGGTGCGATTGCCGCCCGCGTCCGGAGCCAGTGCCTGCGGCAGCTGAAGGGTGACCGGCACGGTCAGGCGCTGATCCGGACGGACAGCACATCCGGCAGTCGCGTGGCCACCTCGCTGAACGTCTCCCCCTCGTCGACACTGGCGTAGACGGATCCGTTGCGCGTGCCGAAGGCGATCGCCGCGGTGCCATCCAGGTCGATGACGTGGGCGGCATCGCGAATGACCGAGGCGTAGTGCTCATCGGGAAGCCCGCGCCCTGCCTCCCGCCAGGTCTGGCCCGCGTCATCGGTGCGCCACAGGCGCAGCCTGCCCTCGGGCGGGAACATGGTGCTCGGATCGATCGGGACGACCCAGGCGACCCTCGTGCGTGTCGGATGCGCGAGCACGACGAATCCGAAGTCCCCCGGCAGGCCTGCCGTGATGGGCTCCCAGGATCGTCCGCCGTTCTCCGACCTGAACACGCCGCCATGGTTCTGCGCGTACAGCCGATCCGGGTCCACTGCGTCCATGGCGATGCGGTGGACGCACTGGCCGAAGGCCGGGTAGGGGTCGGGACCGAAGTCGACCTTGATCCCGGAATTCGCCGGACTCCAGTCGGCCTGGCTGTCCGGGGAGCGGTAGACCCCGCCGGTGCTCATCGCGATCACCATGCCCTCGTCTGGCCGGGGCACGATGGTGTGGACGGCCGGGCCGCCGGCACCGGGCTGCCACTCGGCGCGATGCGGGTGGTTCCACAGGGCCCGATTCAGCTCGAAGGTGCTGCCCGAGTCGTCCGACCGCCACAGGGAGTGCGGCTCGACTCCGGCCCAGACGCGACCGGGCACGCGCGGATCAGGCGTGATCGTCCAGATCCGCTCGACGCTGGCCCCGGTGTCCTCGGGGAAGGCCACCGCGCCCTGCTCGGGCTCCGACCAGGTGCGGCCGTCATCATCACTGGTCAGGATCGACGGACCCCAGAACCAACTGCGCGCCCCCACGACCAGCCTTGGGGTGTCGATACCCGTCATCGGGACCCAGGCGACGGAGGCGAACTCGGCCATCTGCCTCAGCGGCTGGCTGATCTGCCAGTGATCAGGGCCGCCCTGGGCCGTCCACAATCCCTTGCGGGTGCCGATCGCGATGCGCATCTGCGAACCCTATGTGTACCTGAGCGGCCCAAGCCCACGACCCGATCGACCCCGCACCCGCCGACTTCGACTCCCGTCGCCACAAGAACGGCCCTGAATGACGCGCGCGGTCGAACTCGGCGAAGGGTGCGTCGGCGAGAGGGGTGCGTCGGCGGGGGGAACGCGCTTTGGCGAGGGGGACTCGCTAGAAGGCGCTGCGGATCTCCCAGAGATCCGGGAAGACCGGGGTGAACAGGGTGGAGCGCAGGTAGTCGGCGCCCGTCGAACCACCTGTGCCGGCCTTGCGGCCGATGGTGCGCTCCACCATCCGCACATGCCGGTACCGCCACTCCTGCAGCCCCTCGTCGATGTCGACCAGGCGCTCGAACACCAGGCCCGCCTGAGGGTCATTGCGGTAGAGGTCAATCAGCGCCGCCTGCACGACCGCACTGGGCTGGTAGGCGGCCGCGAGATCACGCTCGACGATCTCCGACGGCAGGTCGGCTCCCTGCGTGACCAGGTAGCGCAGGGTGGAATCCCACAGCGACGCCGACTGCATCGCGGCGTCGACTCGGTCGCGATCGGCGGGCAGCAGGTGCGCAGCCGCCCGAGCATCCCTGCGGCCGAGGATGGCCTCGATCTCGCGGAACTGCGCCGACTGGAATCCGCTGGCCTCCCCGAGTCGATCGCGGAAGGAGTTGAACTGCAACGGCGTCATCGTCTCCAGGATGTCGACCTGGGCGACGCAGGTCTTCAGGATGGTGCGGATGCGTCCGAGGATCGACAGGGCCCGGTGGGTGTCGCCAGCCTCCAGGCTCGCCTGGGCCGCGCGGAGCTCATGGATGAGCTCCTTGAACCACAGCTCGTAGGTCTGGTGGATGACGATGAACAGCAGCTCATCGTGCTCGGGCCCGTCCGAGAGCGGCCGCTGCAGCTCCAGCAGCTCGCCGATCCTGAGGTAGGTGCTGTAAGTCAGCGCCTCATTGCCGGTCATCGCGGCCGTGACCTCCTCCTGGTTGCCTATCCAAGGCCGGCAGTGCCGGGCCCTTCGTGCGTGCGCAGGACATCCCCACCCGCATCAACGGCGAAGACCCCGCTGATGAACGGTGATCCGAAGACACCCTGTGCATCATGACTGCGCCAGGCGTCACGGAGGTCACGGACCGTCGCCAGCGAGCCATCGGGATCGTAGGAGCGCAGGACGCGATCGATGATCTCCCGGTTCGTCCATGGGCCACTCGCGCTCACCGCCCAGGCCTTGGACCACTCGGCCCGGAGCGCTCCCGGAGCATCGAAGCGCGACCAGAGCCACTGCTCGAACTCGGCATAGAACTGCAGGTAGTTCGGCGCCCCCGGCGTCGTGACCAGGTCGAACCAGATCACCCGCTCCGCGTTCGAGCCCGGCAGCGGTCGAGCCGGCGAGAGCAGCGCCGGCGTCGCACCTGGCACGCCGAGAGCCTCGGCACGATCGACGTCGGTGACCCTGAACTCAAGGCAGCTGTTGATCGGCTCGAGCCCGGCCCTGGCGTATGCGTGCAGCATCTGGCCGAACTGGTGGCCCAGGGCATGCACGGCCGACTGCACCTCGTCGCGGCGGACGAGGATGGCGTAGGCCAGGCTGATGACGCGAAGGGTGTCGTGCTGGACGTACAGCAGCATGTTCCCGCTGGTCCCATGCCAGGCATGACCTGGTGGCGATAGGTGACGCATCTCCGCGAGCGTCGTCCGTTCGACCAGCGGGGTGAGCCAGGGCAGGTGCGCCAGGGTCGAGGTGAAGGCAGTGGAGAATGCCGCGGGCAGATCCGGCGACAGCCGAACCGTCAGTGGCTCCGTCACCGCCTCACCGGCCGGCTCAGGCTCCTCGGTGAAGTGCTGCACGATCGGGGTGGTCGTGAACGGGAACCACAGCTGCTGCACCCGACCGTGCTCCTCGACCATCGCCTGCATGCTGCGCGCCGGCAGCTCCGCACTCGGCTCGGCGAACACCTCCTGCCAGTCCGGGTACTCCACTCGGCGACCGAGAAAGCAGTTCGGGACGACCCGCAGCGTCACCTGCAGCAGGAAGGCATTGCCGAGGTGGACGAGGAATGCCGCCGCCTGCGGATCCTGCCTGCGAAAGTCGCGGACGACATAGGTATCGCCATCCGAGACGATCGCGCGGAAGGCCAGGATGAGATTGCTCATCGTGCCGAACAGGTCCTCCTGATCGGCACGCAGGCGAATGCCCGCGCCATGGGCCCCGATGGCCAGCATGCCGCCGATCGTGACATCGGGGATCCCCGGGTAGTCCGGCCACGCCCAGCCCGGCGCCTGAGCCCGGCCGCCATTGTCGATGGACTCGAGCAATCGCGTCGCCTCGGCCAGCGTGGTACCGCAGCGGAACGTCGCACAGGGGACGGGCTCGAGGTCGAAGCCGACCAGGCCGGTCAGTCGAGACTGATCGACGAGCACGATCCCCTCTGCCCGCTCAGCAAGGATCGGCGCCCAGGTGTGAAAGGCCCCGATCGGCCGCACCCGGTACCCGGCGTCCGCCGCCCAGCGCACGACGGCGAGGGCCTGCTCCTCGGTCTCCGGGATGGCCGTGAGCACATCGTGGACCGCGATCATCCGCGACCAGTTCTCCACGGAGCGCCGCTCGACTGGCACGTCGGCGGGAAACCCATCGGGAATCGTCATCGTCATCTCCGTCTCAGCTTGCTGCCTGCTGGCTGATCGATGATCGCTGCGCTGCCTGCCCCCACTGGCGCTCCACCAGCTCGCGTACCAGGAGCCCGGCAATCGCACCCATGATCGCGAAGGGTGCGACCGCTGCCCCGCTCCCGCCGACCAGGACGGCTCCCAGGATCGCCGCCGTGGCCGGCAGCCGGGTGATCCCCGCGGCTGTCGCGGCAATCCCCGCCGCCACCAGCGGAGTGGCCGGAACGCCGGTCAGGACGAGCGAGGCCGCGATCGCTATTGCGACACCGAGGTAGGTCGCCGGGAAGATCGGCCCGCCGCGCAGGCCCGCCCCCAGGGCAGCGGCGTACGTGATGGCCTTCATCGCCAGGATGACCAGGACCAGTTGCAGGGAGGTCTCGGCTACCAGCGCTGCCATGCCGGAGTCGCCGCTGAACAGCACCTGATCGGGGCTCGCGCCGGCGGCAGTGCCGATGCCGAATGCGAGCGCGGTGACCACGGCTGCACCGAGCAGTGCGATGGCGCGAGCTCGGTCCGCGAGCCTGTCGACCGACTGGGCCAGGACGCGCACCGCAACGGCGATCGCTGCGGCGACGATCGCCACGAGCAGCCCGGCAGCGAGGTCCCCCAGGCCGATGGTGTCGTAGGTCGGCAGGCCGGGCACTGCGAGGCTGTGGGTTCCGATGCCGCCGAAGCCCAGGACCCCGACCTGCACGGCATAGCCGCTGGCCAGGGCCACCAGCACGGCTGGGATCAGCGTCGCAGGCAGCAGGCCCATGGCGGAGAACTCCAGCAGCATGAATGCGGTGATGAAGGGATTGCCGAAGACGGCACCGATCGCCGCGGCCCCGCCCAGCAACCGCCCCGCCTTGACCTGCTCGCCGGCCCGGCCGCGCATGACGAGGGCGCCGATCACCGATCCGAGGACGATCAGCGGCGCTTCCGGGCCGAGGACGAAGCCGAAGACCAGCGTTGCCGCAGCGGCCACCAGCACCGAACCGGCAGCACCGACCGGGATGTCGAAGTGGAAGCCCGTCAGCGGGCCCGGGCCGGTGGAGCCAGGCATCCGCCTGGCCAGGATGACGAGCAGGGCGCCCACGACCAGGATGACAGCAACCAGCCAGGCTGGCGGGCCGCCGAGCCCCAGGGATGCCGGCAGGCTGACGAAGAGCAGGTCCTGGCCAGCGCTCACCAGCCAGAGGAAGCCCGACGCGGCCAGCGAGCACAGCACGCCCAGGCCGACGGCCAGTGCCAGGATCCGGTACACGTGCACACGCTAGTCCTGCCGGGAGCGCTCCATGGGCATCCATCGATTCACCATCCGGGTGAAGCCCGGGGCATCACGACCATCGGTTGGCGGCGCCTACGGCGACGACCACGCCCTCGTCGTCTCGGTTCACTCCCCGCCGGTCGATGGCCGCGCGAACGCCGCCGTCATCGACGCGCTGGCCAGGGCGCTGGAGGTGTCTCGGCGGAACCTGTCAATCACAGCCGGCGCGACCTCACGCACCAAGGTCATCGAGATCCAGGTCGATGACGAGCAGGATGATCGAGTGCGCACGAGACTGGCCAGTCTCCTGGCATCGAGGTGACGGCGAGACGCGTGGCGATGGGTGACCTTCGATCGCGAAGGCCCCAGGGGAGACTGCCTCGAAACGTAGGATCGGGCATTCGGCCAGACAGCGTCCCGCGCAGACGCCTGACACGGAGCAGCCCATGACGGATGTGACGTGGGCGCTGACGACGGGGTCGCATAGCGAGCAGGCAGGGAGCGCATGACCGCACCGGAGCACCGCGTCATCCTCGTCACGGGCGGCGGGAGCGGCATCGGCGCCGCGACCGCCCGCACCGCAGCCCAAGCCGGGGCGGCGGTGATCATCGCCGGCCGCCGTCAGGACACCCTCGCCCGCACGGCCGCGGTCAGCCCAGGCATTGACGTCATCGCCGGCGACCTGGGCCAGCCAGGTGAGGTCCAGCGACTGGTCGAGGAGACCATTGCGCGGCATGGCAGGCTCGACGGTGCCGTCGCCAATGCCGGGACGATGGTCGTCGGCACCGTGGCCGAGACCGACCTGGCCGACTGGCAGCGAGCGATCGATATCAACCTGACCAGTGCATTCCTGCTGGCAAAGCATGCGATCCCGCACCTGCGTCGGACCCGGGGGGCGTTCGTCGCCGTCGGCTCCATCGCCGGCATCCGCGCGCCCAATGGAGCAGCCGCCTATGCGATCAGCAAGTCCGCGCTCGGCATGCTGGTGGCGACCATGGCGGTCGAGGAGGCGGCCAGCGGCGTCCGGGCGAACTGCGTGAACCCGGGGTGGGTGCGCACCGAGATGGCCGATGCCGAGATGGACGAGTTCGCCGCCCGCACCGGCCAGGACCGGCAGCAGGCATACGAAACGGTGACCTCGCTCGTCCCGCAGCGCCGGCCCGCACAGCCGCAGGAGATCGCCGATGCCATCTGGTGGCTCCTGGGCCCGCAGGCCAGCTACGTGAACGGCGCCAGCATCACCATCGACGGGGGCACCACCCTCGTCGATCCCGGCACCGTTCCACTTGACTACGCGGTGACTCCCCGACAGGGCGGGTGTCAGTCGCGGGTGACGGCCTTGCTGCGGACCCACTGAACTCCGTTCCGGCGAGTGATGACAGCAACGTCGATCAGTCGCCGCTTCACGACACAGGAAATCCCGCTCGCATGACTGCGGTGCGAGCCAGTTCGTACATCTCGCGTACCCCATCGAGAAGTACGAGCGCTTGCGGCTCCGCGGTCTCGATCGTGCGGTACTGGTTCACGTTCGTCGCGGCAACGGCTTCGCCGAGCAGCCCAGCACCGCGGTCGCCAGCCGTTGTCATCCGCAGGAGCGTGGTGGCTCCACTGTGGTCGCGGCCTGTCCACTGCAAGCAAAGTCATCCTCTGCGCTGTCCAGGTACTCCCTCGCATCCCGAAGGTGGGCGACGCTCGCACTCGGATCCTGCACGACGGTCATCGGGCAGCCGATGTGGAAGTCGCGTTCACCAGCGTCCTGACTGCGCTTCCCACCAAGCAGACCCCGTCACGGGCCACATCCCCAACGACGGGCTCCCGCCGCTCGACCGCCGCTTCCCACTCGGACGCAGTGAAGACGAGCAGGTTGAGCGAGTTACCCGTCTGGTTGTAGATGGTCTCGATGAGTTTCAGCGTATCGGCGTCCCAGTCATCGGATGGCGCCTGTTCGGACTGCCACACCACGAGGACATCAACGTCGGAAGCCGAGGTGTCCTCGCCTCTGGCAACTGAGCCGAAGAGCACGACAGCCCGAGGGTCCCGGGGCCAGGTCGCAACATGCGCCCGCACCTCGTCGATGACCGTGTCCTTGCCGTGATCGATGTCCACCAAGTGCTTGACCAGCAGGTGTTCGTGGTTCACCTCGAAGAACGTGCTGCCCTTCGAGACAAGGCCGTACCGGACGAGGCCTTCCTCCATGAGGCTGGTCAGGACACGCTTCACGCTTCCAGGGCTGCTGGATCCCGCCCGTCGAGCCAGCTCCCGCAGGGACAGCGGTCGTGGGGAACGAACCAGCGCGGTCAGCACCCGCCCACGCAGCCCCGGCACCAAGCTCTCGATGGGTGCTGACAGGTGCATCCCTACCTCCAGGACCAGGCTCCCCGGGGCTAGCCTGCAACCATGGGGGCACCGGTCATGCTTGAGGTGGCTGACAATGCTGGCCTCCAGGCCGCTATCAGCGACGTCATCCGCAGGTCGCAGGAGGCCGACCCGCTTGCCCCGGTGACGCTGGTCGTCGATACCGCCGCTGCGGGCTGGGCCCTTCGGCGGCAGGTTGCCCAGGCGCAGGCTCCCGGCACGGGCCTGGCGAACGTGCGGGCGGTGACGCTCCTTGAGTGGATGTCCGACCTTGGCGAGCGCGTGGGGCTGACCTCACCAGCCACCGCTGACCCACTGCTGTCATCGGCCGTCTACGAGGCCCTGCTGCGACGGCAGGCCGGGCCGCTGTCGAGCTCGGCCGAGCACCCCCAGACCGCCCTGCGCCTGGCCGGGCTGGCCGACGAGCTTGCCTGGTGCCGGATCGACGACGGGATCGATGCCCTCGCACCCGCCGGGGTTCCGCTGACCGCACGCGAGGCCATCGCCTTCGCGGCCCGGGCCCGCCCGGAGGTCGCCGCTGCCTGCGGCTCTACCCCATGGCCCGATCTCGCCGCCGCGGTCTGCGCCGCCGTGGGCGATGGATCAATTCCGAGCAGCGCCCTGGGGACGGTGATCGTCGCCTGCGCGCGCGTCCCGGCTGCCGTGCAGGACGTCCTGGCATCGATCGCCGATCGAGCCGACGTCGTGCGCCTGGTCATCACGTGCGCTGCATCCCCGATTCGGGCGAGGGTGATGGACTTCCCTGATCCGGCCACCGAGACGGCCTTCGCCGTTCGACTGGCCGCCGATGCCATCCCCGCGAGCAGCAGTCCTGGCCGTGTCGCCATCCTCTACTCGGCCGAGACTCCCTATGCCCGGCTGCTCGAGCGGGCCATGGACGACGCTGCCATTGCCTGGCATGGCCCGACCGGGCAGACCCTGCGATCCACCACGGTGGCCCGCTGCCTCTTCGCCATCCTCGACCTCGCCGCCGACCTGGAGTCCGGTGCCGGCATGCCGCGCCCATCGCTCATGCGGCTGCTCGGGCTCGGTCATCTCTCCGGCGGACCGGCCCCGGTATCGGGCGGCACCGCTCGCGCGCTGATCCGACAGGAGGGCCTGTACGGCGACAGCCGCAACTGGCTCAGCCACCTCGATGCGATCGGGGATCGCGCTGATGGCACCTGGGACGATCCGGAGAATCCGGATGACGGAGCACCCCGGCACGCGGATCGACTGGCCCGCAGCGCCCGGCCGCTGGCCATCTTCATCCGATCAGTCGAAGAAGCCCTGGCTCGGATCGTCACGGCCGCCAGCTGGGGCGAGCTCGGCTCAGCCCTGTGGTCGGCCCACGAGGCCTATCACCTCCAGGGCACATGGTGGAGCATCCGACCCGATGATGCGGCGACCGTAGATGCGCTTCGGTTATTGCTGCAGGAGGGATTCGCGTCGATCGACGCGCTCGGGCCGCAGGCACCCGGGCCTTCGGCACGCGATGCCCAGGAGGTGATCGACCGCGCGCTCGCCGACCGGCGCGGCCGCCACGGCGCATCCTCCATCGGCATCCACGTCGGCCCGGTCTCCAGCAGTCGGGGCGTGGTCTTCGAGCACGTGATCCTGCTCGGCGCCAGCGAGGGCCTGCTGCCGTCCGTGCGCGGCGACGACCCCCTCCTGCCTGATGCCGCTCGCCTGGTCCTGCGCCGCATCCCCGACGACCTGCCCCTGTCGGCTGAGCGAGAGGCCGCCACGGCCAGGGACCTTCGCGCCGTCGTCGCATCCGCGCGATCCTGCACCGCACTCCTGGCCCGCGGTGCACTGCCCGGCCTGGCCGTGGGCCTGCCCAGCCGCTACCTCGCTGGCGGCGAACCCGTCCGCATCTCCTCGTCTCGAGCTAGCCTCACCCACGCGCCAGCGCCTGTTGCGTCGGCCGATCTCGCCGAGCTCAGCACGATGACCGGCCAGCTCCCCGACCCGGCGCTCCTGCCCCGCCTGGCGAGCATCGCCGCCTGGGCAACCCCGGAGCCCGGGCCGCACTTCGGCGATCTCGGCGTCGGCGAGGCCGTCTGGTCCGCTGCGGATCAGGACCTCTCCGCCTCCGGGATCGAGCAGTTCCTCCACTGCCCGTATCACTTCTTCGTGCAGCGCATCCTGGGCCTGTCGACCGACGAGTTCGCGGACACCGTGGACACCATCGCGCCCAGCGACATGGGCACGCTGCTGCACTCGGCCTTCGAGCGCTTCGTCGAGCAGGCGCGGATGGAGGGCACGCTGCCCGAGCCCGGCGCTGCCTGGCCCGACTCGGCGTCGGCACAGCTGCGCCGCATCGTCGACGCCGAGGTCGATGCAGCCAGGGCCAGGGGCCTGACCGGCTGGCGACCGGCCTGGGAGCGCAGCTACGACATCGTCATGGCATCCCTGCCCGCGTTCCTGGAGGTCGACGCGGGCGAAGTCCGGGGCCAGCCGGCCACTGCGCCGGTCTCCGCCGAGCAGCGGTTCGGCTTCGACGGCGAGCCGGTCGTTGCATTCCGGGTCACCGATGAGGTGGTCGTCCGCCTGCGCGGATCCATCGACCGCGTCGATCGCAGTGCCGACGGCAGCGCGATCGGCGTGGTCGACTATAAGAGCGGCCGTTCGGCCGGCTTCGCCGAGAAGCTCGGCAAGCCGCGCAGGGACGGCACCCCTCGACCGCGCGAGCGGGTGCAGGATCTCGTCTATGACGCAGCGGCGAGGATCCTCTACCCCGACGCCCAGCGCATCGACGTGCATTTCCTGTTCGTGCCCAACGGCGGCGATCGCCCTGCGGTGGTCACGCCGCATCATGACGCCGACCGGCCAGCCGCGCTGCGTGCGCTCCTGCAGGGCATGGACGATGCCGGTCGCGCCGGCAGGTTCCTGCCGAGCCCGCGGGGCACCCGCGACTACTGCCCCGTCTGCCGGCGCCTGGGCCGCCGGGCGACGATCGTCAGCGGGAAGGCATCCGAGGACGGCGAGGAGACTGCGTGAGCACCGCCGATCGCCTGCCCGATCAGGATGCCCGTGATGCCGCGGCCAGCACCCTCGGCCTGAATGCATTCATTGAGGCAGGTGCGGGGACCGGCAAGTCCACCACCCTGGTATCCCGGATCCTGAACACGGTCACGGGGCCGTCGCCGGTGGCCATCACCTCGATCGCCGCGATCACCTTCACCGAACGGGCCGGTGCCGAGCTGCGCCATCGACTGCGGGAGCGCATCGCCGGGCGGCTGGCCAAGGGCGTCGACGACCCTGCCGACCTGCGGTCGCTGGCAGCGGCGCTCGAGGGCCTTGACTCCGCGCCCATCGGCACCATCCACGCGTTCGCGCAGCGCATCCTGCGTACCCATGCCCTCTCCGCCGGCCTGCCCCTCGGCTTCGCCCCCGCGACCGGCGCCGATGCGATCGAGGACGAGGCATCGCGACTGCGCAGCGCCGTCGAGTCCCTGCAGGCCACGCTCGATGCCGGCACGCGCTCGCGCCTGGCCGCCTATGACCTGGCGCCCTATGACCTGCTTGCCGTGCTCGGCGAGCTCGACCGGCAGTGGCTGCGCCTGGACGCAGCGGCCTTCGATGATCGCGGCCCCGATGTGAGCCGGCTATGCGCGCAGGTCGCCGACGCCTTCGAGGACGTCCTGGTGCGAGCCCGATCGGCATGCGCCGACTCCGGCGATCGCCTCATGGCCGCCTTCGAGGAGGGGATCCCACCGGTCGTCGCGCAACTGCGCCGGGCGGACCCTGATGAGCTGGCGGCTGCCTACGCCGCGATCGAGGGCACCCATCCGGTGTTCCGGCTGGGTGTCCTCGGGACGAAGGCCGCCTGGGGCGAGGGCATGGCCAAGGCCTGGCGGGACCAGCTGAAGGACCTGGCACCATCACTGCACGCCTGCCTGCTGGCCCCCCTGGAGGGTGCGGTTCGCCAGGCACTGGCGCAGGCCTGGCAGGTCATGCATGCGCATCGCCAGGCACGATCAGGCCGCGGAATCGTCACCTTCGACGAGCTGCTGTCGCGCGCACGAGACCTCGTCCGAGACGATCCCGAGGTCCGGGCGCTGGTGCACGCGCAGTTCCCGGTCGTCCTCGTCGACGAGTTCCAGGACACCGACCCAGTTCAATGGGAGCTCATCCGGCTCATCACGGCCGATCCCACCGACTCCGCTGCCGGGCCACTACCGGGCCGGCTCATCGTGGTGGGCGATCCCAAGCAGGCCATCTATGCCTTCCGAGGCGCGGACGTCGACACCTATGCCCAGGCCCTGTGCTCGTTCACGTCCCCCGATGACCCGATTGGCCAGGTCTTCGAGCTCACCACCAACTTCCGCAGCGTGGCGCCCCTCATCGACTGGGTGAACCGGACCTTTGCCGCAGCCATGACCGGCCAGCCCGCCCAGGTCGCCTATCGCGACCTCGATATCCGGCACCGGCCGCAGGCCGACGCTGCCGGGCCTGCGGTGACGGTCATCCGAGATCCCGAGCCCGCAGCGGATGACTCGTCCACGCCGACGACGATTGCGTCCACCTGGCTCGAGCCGCGCCTGGTGGCCCAGGAGATCGGCCGCGCCATCCATGATCGGTGGCTCATCACCGAGCCCGGACCCGACGACACCAGGCACTACACGCGGCCTGCCACCTTCGGCGATGTCGCCGTGCTCTACCCGGCCCGCACCGGTGTCCCGGCCCTGCTGGACGCCCTCGACGAGGCCGGCGTCCCATATCGCTCCGGCGACGCCGGCCTGGTCTTCCAGCGCCCGGTCGTCCTCGGCCTGCTGGCCGCGCTCGCCGTCATCGACGACCCGGCCTGCGAACTCGACCTCTGGCTGGCATTGAAGAGCCCGCTGTTCGGATGCACCGACATCGACCTGCTGCAGTTCCGCCGGGCCGGGGGGCGATGGCGCCTGAGTGCCAAGCCCATCGGGGCCGACGACCAGGCCATCGACGGCCCGGTCGTCGAGGCACTGGCCGTGCTCGATGCTGCCCGGCGATCGACGCAGGCCCGTTCGCCCGCATCGGTCATCGACCGCCTGCTGGAGCGCACGCGGATCATGGAGGCCCTGGCCCACGCGCCGCGCGGCGCATTCGACGCCGACTGCGTGCGCATGCTGCGCGCTCATGCCCAGCAGTTTCAGGACGAGGGAGGCGTTGGCCTGACCGACTACCTGCGCGCGGCGAGCGACATCCAGTCGGATGCCACTCGGGCATCCCTGCCCGAGCCCGACATCCGCGACGACAATGCCGTGCGACTGATGACCGTGCACCAGGCCAAGGGCCTTGAGTTCGGCATCGTCGCCCTCGCGGGCATGGCCAGCAACATGTACGACCGCCCCCCGAGGATCGGCGTCGCCAGTCGCGAGCGGTACGAGTTCAACCTCGGCGACGGCCTGGAGAGCGTGTGCTATCAGCAGTGGTCTGAGCTCGACCGAGATCCGCGCACCCTGGCCGAGCGGGTCCGCCTGCACTACGTCGCCTGCACGCGAGCCCGTGACCACCTGATCATCTCGATCTGCGGCGAGGAGGGCACGAACAAGCGACCGCATTCGTCGCTGCTGTGGGCCGCCATCCCGCGCCAGGCCAGCGATGTCTGCTCGCTCGACGCCAGACCTATTCCCGTTGACCAACCTGTGCCCGTCGGCCAACCCATGCCAGTTGACCAACCCGCGCCCGCCGTGGCCCTTGCGCTCGCGCCTGACTGGAGCCAGCAGGTCGAGCGAATCCGCAGCCGCAGCCAGGTACCGTTCATCGCGGCTCCCAGCGGGCAGGCCGCCGCCATCCTCGGGCTCACTCCGGCAGCCGCGACGCAGGAGTCGCCGCCCGATGCCACTGCGACGGCCTCCGGGACGGTCGCGGCCGACGCGCGAGCCTCCCGCGATGGGCGTCCGTTCGGCCGAGCCGTCCACGCCGCACTCGACCGCGTCATGCAGCAGGGCAGCGGGGCTCGCGACGAGGACATCTCCACCGGGTGCCTGCTGGCCTGCGAAGCGGAGCAGGTCACCGACGAGCTCACCAGCGTTCGCCGGCTCGTCGACGCTGCCCTGGGCTGCGAACTGATGCGCAGGGCCATGGCCTCGCCGAGGCGCTGGATGGAGCTGTACCTCGCCGCCCCGGTAGACGATGAGCAGGTGCGCCTGGTCGAGGGATTCGCCGACCTGCTGTTCGAGGACGATGCGGGCCTGATCCTCGTCGACTACAAGACCGACGCCAGCATCAGCGCCGAGGTACGTCAGCACTACGCCGATCAGCTCCGTGCCTATGCCGAGCTGATCCGCCGGTCGACCGGGAAGACGGTGACTGCCTGCCACATCCTGCACCTATCAGCAGACGGCGCCACCGTGCTCAGCGCGTAGCCCGCCGCTGTCACAGGTCGCTTCCCGCTGACAGCCGGGCCTGCTGCTCGGCGGTGACGACCGGCGGGGGCGCACTGCAGGCCATGCCTACCGGCTTTCCGGCGAAGCGCTCGTCGATCCACTGCATGGCCTGCGGGGCGATGGTGTCGGCCGTCTCCACATGTGAGACCGCCGACACCCAGATCGCGCTGACGCGCGAGCCGGCTGCGCACCATTCGGCCTGCAGCTGGCCATTCGGCCAGGCGTAGATCGTCTGGTCGGCGATGCTCTGGCCGAGCAGTACCGGGACTTCCGGGGGTACCGGAGGCGGCTGCTGGCGCGCTGCAGCTCGCGCCCATGCCGGCTCGGCGATCGGGTTGGCGGAAAGGTAGTCGATCCCGAGATTCGCCAGCGCCTTGCCCATCAGCGCTGCCGAGATGACGCAGGTGCTATCGAGCACCGGCCCGAGGATTCGCCCGGGGGCCGTGAGATTGGCCAGGGGCAGGTCCCCGTCGGCAACCTGCCCATCCCCCGACATGTTGCCATAGGCAACCTGCCATGACTCCACCACCTCCGGCGCCAGGAGCCAGGTCTCAGAAGAGTCCCACTGCAGGGTGATGATGTCCGCCAGCTTCGCGGCGGGCGCGGCGGCGGCGACACCGACCAGATCAAGCTCGGGGGCAAGATCCGTCGCCAGGCTGCCTGCCCACAGGGCCGCATGACCCCCCTGGGAATGCCCCCAGACCGCGTAGCGGGAGCCTGCCTGGGCCGGCGCGAACTGCCGAACGGCTCGCACCGCATTCACCAGGTCACTGGCCTCCGCCTCCCCGACGAGGTAGAGGGTGGGGCCTGGCGTGCCCAGGCCCGTGTAGTCGGTGGCCACCACGACCCAGCCGTGATCGAGTGCCTGCTGCAGCCACGTCTGCATGTCGGCGAGCGGGTTGCCTGACCGCGACGGTGCGCAGCCCGGCCCCTGGCCGTCCGTCGGATGCGCCCAGGCAAGCACCGGCCGGCCGCCTGCGGGAGCCGGGCCGTCCGGTACGAAGACCATGGCGCCGCTGATGGCTGGCGTGCCATCTGGCCGCTGCGATGCGTACAGGATGCGGCTGGCCCGGGCACCCGGGATGGTGACCGGTGCCCACAGGGCAGTCAGCGGCTCCTGTCGCAGCAGGGTGCCCGGGGCGGCATCAGGATCCGGCTGCGGGGCATAGAACGATGCCAGGGTCACCTGCCAGGCAGCATCACGCACTGCCAGGCCCGTCAGCACGCCACCGCCGATCACGAGGACGGCGAGCAGCACGAACCCGACTCCGGCGAGGGCGGCCATGATCCGCCGGAAGGCTCGCTTCGTGCGGGAGCTCGCTGCTCGCTGACCTCGGCGAGGGTCACTTTCGCTCCCACTGCTCACGGAGTGCATGGTTTCACCTCGTCGCCTCGGCCACTGCCCCTCCCCCGTTCAGCGCTGCCGGCGCCAACCTCCCGACAGGGATAGGCGTCATTGCACCCTGACCTTGCCTGAATATGACGAAGACGGTCCGCGAACGCAGATGGCGAATAGTCGGCCTCGCACCACCCACACCGACGAAGGGAACCATCATGGGGATCACGAACAGGACGCGCGCTGGTCTGCTCGCTGCAACAGCGGCCGGCACGCTGACGCTCGCCGTGCTCGGTGGCGCTGCCGTGGCGAATGCTGCGAACGGTCCGAGCTCGCCCACGCCAGGCACATCGATCGCACCGAGCACGTCGGGCGACGCGCTCGGCAGATCGCAGCGTCCGGCCGAGGAGGCCCTCACCGGCGACACGGCAGCCAAGGTTCAGGCCGCCGTCGAGGCGAAGTACCCCGGCGTCACCATCGACCGGATGGAGAAGGACGCAGACGGCACATCCGTCTACGAGGCCCACATCACCAAGGCGGACGGCACCCACGCCACCGTCATGCTCGACGCCACCTACGCCATCACCGGCGAGGCGACCATGCCCGGCAAGGGCGGACATGGTCGCGGCGGGCATGGCACGGGCAGGCACAGTCGACCGGACGCCACGCAGCCAGGCACAGCGAGCGGAACCGCCGCCTGATCAAGCACAGCGAGCGGAATCGCCGCCTCGTGCCGTACGACCTGCATCGTGGCCCGCTTGCACCCACCAGGTGCGGGCGGGCCACTGCTGTTCCAAAGATCCGTCGAGACGTCATCATCTCCACCACACGTCCGCAATCGAGATCGATCTCCGCATGACGATGTCGTCCTAGGCGGCAGTGAGCGGCACCGCTCGGAAGGCCCGTGTCTGATCCGACATGATGCGCACGGTCGTCGACCACGTCGGCCCTGAGCCGGCCGGGATCGTCCACGAGTCGATCGCATCGGCAGCATGTGCATTGAAGTCGCGCACGGGCACCTTGGCGAAGGCGTCGTAGGCGTACACCCGGTAGGCCTGCCCCTGATCGGGGACGGTCACCGTCGCCGTGAGCTCGATCGGCGAGCCCGGCGGAGGCGCGGCCATGCGCACCTCGTCCTGCTGGCCCTCGCCAGCCGCATTCGAGCTCAGGCGCACCGGAATCGTCACGTGGTCCGGGTCGAGTACCCCGGTGACCGCGGTGGCGTAGTTCCGCGGGCGGCTGCGCAGGGAGTAGTCCGGTGCGCCGGCCTGGTTCGCCTGCTGCCTGCTGCGCTGGAACGCGCCGAATCGTTGGTGATAGACCGGCGATTCGCTCGCCGGGCTGTTGTCGCTGAAGACGATCACGTCACTGGGCCGATACCGTCGATCGCTCGCCACAAGTCGGGACTGGGAGCCGACGCCGAGCACCGGGACGATGTGGTCGTACTCATCATCGCCGCCATCCACGCCCTCGTCGGCTCCGACGTTCAGGTAGACGCCGATGATCACCGGATAGCCGCGCAGGATCATCGACTTCACCCAGGTGAGGTACGCCGGAGTCGACCGCTGCGAGGCGCTGTCGAAGGCGACGGCCTGCAGGCGCATCCGCTGCGCGGCGTCGAGGTCGTTCACCCCGAGCAGGAGCTGGCTGTCCTGGTCGACCTGCGGCAGCCCAGGCGATGCCAGGCTCCTGGCCGTCCATTGCGAGGTGTACTGCCCGTAGTACATGCCGGCACTGATGAAGCTTGTCTCGCCGCAGTAGCCGAAGTTCGCGTTCCACTGCGATCGCGGCGGAATCGGCAGCGTCGTGGAGTGCTGCGTCGCAGGAGCCAGGGGCGCCGGGCCAACTGCCACGGCCACGGGCGCAGTGAACGTCGCCGCCAGGAGCATCGCGGAACTCACCGCAATGCCGAATGCGAGCCGACCGCGATGCATAATGCGTCAGCGTACGCGCCCAGAGGTCATGTGATCGCCGTCGAACCGGAGACCAGATGAACGGCCCCGCCAGCAATCCCGATGACGGCCCGCACTACGTGCTCTCCGAGGATGAGCTCGACGACGTCGCCAGGGGCCGCAGCCCCGTGACGCTCGTCGACCCAGCGATCAGTGAGCCGGAATGAGCCTGTGTCGTCGGCTAGAAGAGCGGCTTCAGGGTGAGGGCCTGCGGAGCCGATACGGCCCGCAGGCCGCTTGACCCGGTGGCGATCGCTGCGACCTCGATGCGGCTCCCCCGGCCGAGGCGGTCGGGATCCAGGGAGATCCGGAACGGCCGGGCATCGTCGGTGCCCAGCACTGACCACGTCGCCGAGCCGGCCGCGCGCCATGCGAACGTCACCACGGCCGGGTCGGGCCCCGGCACCGATGCCGTCGCCAGGTAGGTGCCCGATGCGGGGTCGTCCTCGATCGCAACCGAGACCGACGGCGCCGCCGGGATCGGCAGCGTGCTCGCCGCCCTGAGCACGACGGTCCCCCGCGGGGCAATCCGCAGGGCGAGCGCGCCGGATCCATCGGATGCAGCGGCAGACCCCCCGAGCAGCGGCTCCCAGGCTGATCCGGGCGTCGAGGTCGGGATGGTCACCGTGCTGGCGGCATCGCCTGCGTTGAACGCCACGAGGTACTCGCGACGGTCCGCGGCATCGATGCGACTGGCCGCGAACACCGACCCCTGGCCATACCTGGTGATCTGGGCCCCGCTCGCCAGCGCGGGGACCTGGGTGCGCAGCGCATTCAGTGCCCGAATGCGCGCCTCGATCTCCGATGACTCGCCGAAGGAGGATCCGGTGCCGATGGGCTGACCGCCGATCCGCTCCTGGCCCTGCCACTGGAAGACCTGGGTCGGGAACATGTCCTGACGGGCCTGCCGATCGCGCCCATCACCCGACCCGGTCATCCCGACCTCGTCCCCGTAGTACACCACCGGCACTCCGCGGGTGAGCATGAGCATGTCGTGCGCGAGCAGGTCGCGCTCGAGCAGCGCAGTGCCCTCGGCACTGGTATCCGAGCTCAGGAAGAAGCCGATCCTGCCCATGTCGTGATTGCCGAGGAAGGTGGTCAGGCCGTATGCATTCGTGGATGGCGAGGTGTAGTAGTCGTCCCCGTCGAAGAACAGCGCAAGCGCGCCGCCGGTCGTGCGCCCGGTGACGAATCCGCGCATCGCCTTCTGATACGGGAAGTCCAGGACGGAAGGCAGCTGCCGGTCGAGCATCTGCTCGGCCAGCTGGGCGGGACTGTCCAGCCAGACCTCGCCGAAGGAGGTGAAGCCCGGCTTTCCGGCGCTCGCCGCCTTCGCATTGATCAGGGGCAGCCATCGGCCGAAGAAGAATGGATCGACATGCTTGGCGGTGTCGAGCCGGAAGCCGTCGATGCCGTAGGCAGTGATCCACGAGCCATAGGCCTGCGCCAGGGCCTGGACGACGGTCCAGTCCTCCGTCATCAGGTCGTCGAGGCCGGCGAAATCGCCGTCCATCTCGCATCGACCCGTGCACGTCCCCCAGTCGATATCGCCGCGATTGTGGTATCGGGTCACCTGATTGAGGACGCTCGGGGCCTTCGCGCCGATGAAGCCAGGATCCACGTACGGGACATGGGCGAAGCTGCGCTTGCGGCTCAGGGCCGGAAAGGAGGTGCCCGAGGTGAACGACCAGGGATTGAAGGCCTTGCCCGCTGCCGTGCGATAGGGCTTCGCGCTGATCGGGACGTAGCCGGTCGAGCCGCCCTGGAAGGAAATGACATCGGCCGTGTGGTTCACCACGACGTCCAGGAAGACCTTGATCCCGAGCGTGCGCGCGCACGCCATGAAGGCCGCGAACTGCTCCTGGGTGCCGAGGTGGGGGTCGGGCCGGGTGATGTCCAGGAACCAGTAGCCGTGATACGAGGCGCTGCTGCCCTGGACGGGCCGGTTCACGAACGGCGGCGTGATCCACACCGCAGTGAAGCCAAGCCGCTTGATCCGAGCGAGCCCGTCATCAGCCGGGTCGCTCACATCGCACTTCCCGGTGAGCCCGGCCAGGTCGCCACCGTGGTAGTACGCATCGGAGACCGGTAGGTAGCCGGTCTTTCGATAGTCGCCGGCGATGCCCCCGCTGTTGTTCGCCGGATCGCCATCGCGATAGCGGTCCGTCATGACGAAGTAGAACGCATCGGAGGCGATCGGCGAGCGGACGGGTGCAGCCGCCAGCGAGGCCGACGGCCCAGGCCCATCGGCTGCTGCAGCAACGCCAGCGCCGGCAGACAGCCCCAGGCCCAGTAGCAGGACTACCAGGCCTGGCCTAGCGAAGCGCAAGGCCGGTCTCCACGTCGAAGAAGTGCAGTCGCTCGGTGTCAACCCAGACGGTGATCTGCTCCCCGATGCGGACAGTGGACCTCGGCGGGAAGGTGGCGACGCCGTTCACGCCGCCAGCATGCGACAGCCGCGCCAGGCCATGGTCGTCCTCAGAGGCCACGCCGCTGCCGAGCCGGGCCTCGTCGACTGGCTTGCCGTCGAAGCGAAAGCCGACCTGGATGCTCGAGCCGAGGGCCTCGAACAGGGTGACCGTCACGGCCAGCGACTGCCGACCGGGCTCCTGCTGCGGGTAGAGGTCTTCCGATCGCATGCCCACGATGACCTCACGGCCGGCAGCGCCGTGCAGTGCGGGCCGCGATTGCAGGACCTGCTCCGGGAGCTCGAGGGCCTGGCCGCCGACGACGATTCGCGCGCCGGCTGACGAGGCATCGAGCTGCGCATGGAACAGGGTCATCGGCGGAGTGCCGATGAAGCCGGCGACGAAGACATTGTCCGGGTAGTCGTAGAGCTCCTGCGGCGGGGCGACCTGCTGCAGCTCGCCCAGTCGCATCACCGCGACTCGATGACCCATCGTCATGGCCTCGACCTGGTCATGGGTCACGTACACCGTGGTGATGCCCAGCTGCTGCTGCAGCCCGGCGATCTCAGCCCGCATCTGCACCCGCAGCTTCGCGTCGAGATTCGACAGCGGCTCGTCCATGAGGAACAGCTGCGCGTCGCGGACGATCGCGCGTCCCATCGCCACCCGCTGGCGCTGGCCGCCCGACAGCTGCTTGGGCCGGCGGTCCAGCAGCGGGGTCAGGTCGAGCAGGCGTGCGGCCTGCTCGACCTTGGCCTGGATATCGGCGCGGGCATCCTTGCGGATCGCCAGGCCGAACCCGATGTTCTCCGCGACCGTCATGTGCGGGTAGAGCGCATAGCTCTGGAACACCATGGCGATGTTGCGCTTGCGGGATGGCAGGTCGTTCACGACCGTGCCCCCGATCGCGATTGTCCCATCGGTGATGTCCTCCAGGCCGGCGACCATGCGCAGCGCCGTGGTCTTGCCGCATCCGGAAGGCCCGACGAGGACGAGGAACTCACCGTCCGCGACGTCCAGGGAGAGATCCTTGACGGCATGGAATCCGTTGTCGTAGACCTTGTCGACGTCTGTCAGCACCAGCTCAGCCATTGTCTTCCCTTCGCCCAGAACCTAGGTCAGCCGCCAGATGCCCGCACCGGCATGCGGCATCTCGATCGCCAGGTGGCCTTCCGCCGTGGATCCGCCGAACCCGAAGACCGGCTCGGCCGATGCCGCATGCAGGTCCGCGAGCCGCACGTGCACCGCATCGCTCGGGTTGCGTGACACCGCGAACAGGATCCGATCCTGCGGATGCTCGCGGACGAACACCACCGCGTCGGCAGCGACGTGCACCCACCGCAGGCCGCCGGACGCCAGGGCTGGGCTGGTTCGGCGCAGGTCGATCAGGCTCCGATAGGCGTCCAGGGTGGTGAGGTCCCAGTGCGCCTGGTCCAGCCAGGGGAACGTGGTGCGCGAGTCCTCGCCCCATGCCCCGGTCGCGCCGATCTCGTCGCCGGCGAACACCATCGGCACGCCCGGCAGCCCGACTGCCATGGCGAAGGCGGCCACCTGGCGCTCGGCAGTGCCGACGACCGTCCTGATGCGAGCCGTGTCATGGCTGCCGAGGAGGTTCCAGGAGGCCAGGAGCGAACGCCATGGGATCCGCCCATGGAACGCCCGGATCGAGCCGACCATCTGCTCCCCGGTGATGACCGGCGTCTGGACCGGCAGGCCGAGGAAGGTCTCGACGAAGTCCGGTGCCCGCAGCCACGACCACACCGGCCTGGTGAACGCGGCGTAGTTCATCGTCCCATGCCAGCCGTCGCCATCGAGGTCGGCGCTGGCATCATGGCCGTGCTCGGCGAGCAGGAGCAGGTCGTCGCCCGCCTCGGCCATCACCTGCCTGACCTCTCGCGCCACCTCATGGGTGACGTCGATGGAGCCCATGCGCCCGGCCATGTTCGCCACGTCCACACGCCAGCCGTCCAGTCCGCTCGGCCCCTTCAGCCACCGGCGGATCACGGAGGCGTCGCCGGAGATCAGGGCGGTGCGCAGCTGCGGCGAGGTGAGGTCGAACTTCGGCAGGGTCGGGACGCCGAACCAGCAGGCGTAGCCATGCTCGAGTCGGTCATCGAAGCGGAAGTAGCCGCGCTCTGGCTCCTGGCCCGCCCGTGCCCGGACGAACCAGTCGTGATGGTTGCCGCAGTGGTTCAGGGTGATGTCGCCGAGCAGGTGCATGCCGCGCTCGTGGACGGCATCGGCCAGCGCGGCCAGGGCCCGGTCACCGCCGAGGAGCGGGTCGACGGCCTCGAAGGTGGTCGCGTCGTACCGATGGGTGGATCCGGCCGGGAAGATCGGCGTCAGGTAGACGACCTGGGCACCGAGGCCCTCGATGTAGTCCAGGTGCTCGCGCAGCCCGTCCAGGTCGCCGCCGAAGTACTCGACGGGGGTATCGGGGCCTCGGCCCTGCGGGCGCGACTCCCAGTCCCGTGGCACCGCCCAGTCGGGCAGTGCCTGGTCGTACTTCTCGGTCAGCGCGGCTCGCGGGTCATCGTCCGAACGCCGGGCGAATCGATCGGGGAAGACCTGGTAGACCACCGAGGTCGCAGCCCACCGGGGAGGCGGCGGTGCCGCGGTGATGACGAAGTCATCGGCATCCGGGACGTCGTAGTCGAACTCGCCGGAGGCGTTCAGCCAGGTGTAGCGGTAGTCACCGCCCGCGAGGAGCCATCGGTAGTGGGTGAGCCGATTGTGGATGTCGAGGGTGGCAGACCACCACACCTCCTCGTCGTCCTGCTGGCTGACCTCGGCGAGCACTGCCACTGGCTCCCCGTCCAGGACGCTGCGCAGCACGACAGTGCCAGGCTGCTGCGATCGACGGGTGCGCAGTCGAACCTCCACGAGATCACCGAACGCCGGGGCGCTATCGGAGACGTAGAGCGGCGAGCCGTCATGGTGTGCCGACGTGAGCATCTAGCCCTTCACCGACCCCTGGGTCAGCCCGCCCACGATGAAGCGCTGGAGCACCAGGAACAGGATGACGACCGGGATCGCCGCCAGCAGGGCACCGGCAGCAAATGGCCCCCAGTTCTCGGAGTATCGGTTGCCGATGAACTGCTGCAGGCCGACGGCCAGGGTCAGCCGCTCCGGGCTCTCCAGCAGCACGCTCGCCATGAGGAACTCGTTGATGGTGCCGATGAAGCTGAGCAGGCCCACGACGGCCAGAACGGGCGCCGCCAGCGGCAGGATGATCCCCCAGAAGATCTGACCATGAGTCGCCCCGTCCACCTTGGCCGACTCGTCGATCTCGATGGGGATCGTGTCGAAGAAGCCCTTGATGAGCCAGGCATTGATGCCCATGGCGCCGCCGAGATAGACCAGCCCGAGGCCGAACAGCGAGTCCAGCCCCATCCCGGCGAACACATCCGAGACCTGGGCCAGGATCAGGTAGATCGCGACCAGCGACAGGAACTGCGGGAACATCTGGACGAGCAGCAGGAACATCAGGCCGACCTTGCGGCCCTTGAAGCGGAACCTGCTGAAGGCGTACGCCGCGCCGGCGGCGATGAGGACGGTCACGACGGCGACCACGATGGCAAGCACCATGGTGTTCAGGTACCAGCGCAGGTACGGCTGATCGGGATTCGAGACCAGGATGCGGAAGTTCTCCAGGGTCGCGTCGCGCGGGATGATCGACCCGCTGGTGATGCTCGGCTTGGACGTGAAGGCCGCGCTCATCACCCACAGCACGGGAAGCAATGCCAGCGCGACCGCGACCCAGGCGACCGCATGACGCCAGGCCCGGGTCCGGAGCCACTCCGCGAAGGTCATCGGCCGTCGCCTGGGCACCGACGCGTCTGCGGCAGCGTGGCTGGTCGTCATGCCCGGTCCTCCCGCAGTGCGTTCGACCGGCCGAAGGAGAGGGCCGAGATCGTGCCGACGATGAAGAAGATGAAGATCGAGATCGCAGCCGCGAGGCCGTAGTCATTGCCCTCGCCCGCGGCGAAGGCAATCTTGTAGGTGTAGCTGATGAGGATGTCGGTCGCCCCGGCGACCTCAGATCCGGGCACGGCCGGGCCTCCGCCGGTGAGCAGGTAGATGCCCCCGAAGTTGTTGAAGTTGTAGGCGAACGACGCGATGAGCAGGGGCGTGAGGGCGACCAGCAGCAGCGGCATGTTCACCAGGCGCCACACCTGGAAGGTGCGCGCACCATCGACCCGGGCCGCCTCCTGCAGCTCGCTGGGGATGGCCTGCAGGGCGCCGGTGCTCACCAGGAACATATAGGGGAAGCCCAGCCAGAGGTTGACGAGCAGGACGCTCACCCGTGCCCAGAAGGGATCGAACAGCCACGGGATATCCCAGCCGGTGACGGCGTTCAGGGCGCCGAAGTCATCATTGAGCAGCCCCGCCCAGACCAGGATGGACAGGAAGGCCGGCACTGCATAGGGGATGATCAGCAGGGAGCGATAGACCCGCTGGCCCCGCATCCGCTCCTTGTTGAGCACGACCGCCAGGCCGAGTCCGACCACGAAGGTCAGCAGCACGCTCAGCAGCGCGTACAGGAACGTCCAGATGAACACCATCGCGAAGGGCTCGCGGATCTGCGGGTCGTTGAACACCCGGGCGAAGTTCTCGAAGCCGACGGTCGCCCGCCAGCCGGGTGTCAGCTTGTCCTGCGGGTCGGCAGGATTCGCATAGTTGCCGCGGCCGTTGTCGACGTAGACGGTCCCGGTACCGATCGAGGTGAAGGTGTCCGCCGCCGGGTCGTAGGTCAGGGTGGGGACCAGCTCGATGGCGGTCTGCAGGCCCTGGGGCTGGATATAGCCGCCCTGGGGCCCGGGCACCTTGAATGCGGCCAGCTGGCTGTCGATGGATGCCAGGTCGGCGTCGGGCACGACCGTGAGGCCGGTCACGCCGGTCACCGTGCCGAACTCATCGCGCTGCACGTCCGATGCCGGCACCTCGTCGATGCCCTGGTCCGTCCCGATGTAGGTGGGCGGGTAGTCCGAGGTCTCGGCATCGGTCGGCAGGTTCATGTCGTCGGTGCCTGCATCGCTCGCCACCGGCGAGGGGGCGACATCCTCGCCACCGAACTCCATCGGCGCGCCGGATGCCGAAGGCACGCCGAAGTCGAATCCGGGCTGGGCGGATGGCTCATCGGACGCCGCGGCATCCGCGGACCCGCTATCGGCCAGCTGGCCGACGTCCTGCGGGGTCAGGATCAGGACGAGATCCCCGGTGTCGTTGCGCGCCGGCAGCATGTCGTAGCTGGGCGAGCTGTCGGTCTGCTGGGAGCTATCGCGGACGATCGCCGTGATGGCATCGTCCTGGGTGCCGATATTCCCGGTGGAGTAGTTGGTGAAGGCAATCGAGATATTGAAGATGACGGGGATGATCTGGAAGGCGGTCAGCAGGATCGCGCCGATGACGACGTACTTGCCGGGTACGTAGCGGGATCCGAGGAGGAGGAAGTCCAGGGCGGCCGTGGATGCCACCACGAAGGCCAGCATGATCCAGGAGCCGTTGGCCACCATGGCCGGGATGCCCCAGATGGCCACGGCATTGATGATCCCCAGGAAGCAGATCTTCAGGATGGTGGCCGGCATGCCCCCCATACGGGAGATCAACTGCTGCACTCAGCACCCTCCGTTCCCTCAGTCGCCACCCTTCGCATGCGCGTGTGGGGGCCCCTGGACCGGGACCCCCACACGCACCACATGCTGGACTCAGCCGGCGACAGCCTGCTTGACCGCTGCCGCAGCCTGCGCGAAGGCCTGGGCGGCCGGGGTCGCCCCCTCGCCCTTGGTTGAGTTGACCCATGCGCCGCCGAGCGGGCCCCACACCGAGTTCATCTGGGAGATGTTCGGAATCGGGACGCCGCCGGCACCGGCCGCACCGAAGGCCTTGAGCTGCGGGTTGGTGACCCGCTTCGCAGCCGCCAGGTTGGCCGGGTAGCGATCGTTCTTCGCGGAGAGGTTGAACTGTGCCTTCTCGCCGGCCATGTACTCGGTCACCAGCGACCGGGCAGCCGACTCGACGCCATGCACGGCGGCGTACTTCGTCAGCATGACGCCCTGGGATCCGATGAAGGGCACCGGGGTCAGGCCGTCGACGATCGGCGGCACGGGGGTGATCCGGTACTTGAAGGTCACCTTCGCCAGCTCGCTGATGTTCCACGGGCCGGTGATCCAGAACGGAGACTGCCCCGAGGTGAAGGCGGCCTTGGCGATGTCACCATCGACCTTCGAGTTGAGCAGGCCCGTCTTGTTCCACTGGTCGATGAGCTTGGAGTTGGCCCGGAAGACCTTGTTGTCGATGCCGATGTTCGAGGTCACGTACGCGCCCTTGGGGGTCGTGCCGAAGATGTAGCCGCCGAGCCCGGTGAAGAGCGGATACATGTGGTAGGCGTCGCCGCCCGCACCCTGCTGGACAGCCAGCGGGATGGTGACCTTCCCGGCCTTCTGCAGAGCCAGCGCCTGGGTGCTCAGATCGGCGAACGTCGTCGGCTGGGTCTTGATCAGGCTGGCGTTCGTGATCATCGCGATGTTCTCGATGGCCACCGGCACGCCGTACTGCGAGCCGTTGTAGTTGAAGGCCTGCACGGCTCCAGGCGAGAGCTGGTCCTTGACCTTGGCGGACAGGTTCAGCTTGACGATCGAGCCATTGACGGCCAGCTCGCCGACCCAGTCGTTCGCGCCCATGATCACGTCGGGAGCGGAGTCAGCGGTGACCTTGGAGAGCTCGTCGCGGATGGCCCCGAAATCCTTCACCACGACGTCGACGGCCAGGCCCTTGTAGCCGTTCGGGAACAGGTACCGCACGGCCGGTGCGCGGTCGGCATCCGTCCAGATCACGATGGTGTTGGGCTTGGCCTGAGCGAGCGGGGCCGCGATCAAGCTGCCGAGGCCGACGGCCGCGGCGATACTGCCGGCACCGATCAGCCGGAGTGTCCTTCGCATGGTGTGTCCTTTCGAAAGGGCGCACGGCGCCCATACCGGGCGAGACTCGACGCTCAGAGATGGCCGCCTTGCCCCGCAGAGGTGACGTACAGCGAAACTAGCGGTGAACGCTGCGGCTTGGAAGCGCTTACAGACTCCGTTATCAAACCGTGACCTCGCAGCGCGGCCGTTCTTCACGAGGCGTACGCAGCCGCTCGCTCGCAGGCCCCCGCTACGTTGCGCTGATGCGCCTGCCGCCCTCCATCCCGCGACTGCTGCAACAAGTCGAAGCGGCGTGGCCGGCGGATCGAGCCAGCCGCGTGCGCGCCAGCGTCACTGCGCTCTTCGAGCGGGCCGCCACGACCCTGCCCGACGGAACGGTGTTCCTCGCAACCGGCGACATACCGGCGATGTGGATCCGTGACTCCACCTGGCAGGTCCGCCCCCTGCTCTCGCTGCCACCAGATGCCGCCTGCCTTCGCTTCCTGGGTGGCGTCAGTCGCCGGCAGTCGCGCTACCTGCTCATCGACCTGCGCGGCAACGCGTTCAATCCGACTGGCAGCGGGCGGTGCTGGCACCGGGACGTTCCCGACCAGGATCCCTTCGTGTTCGAGCGCAAGTTCGAGCTCGACTCCTTGGCTGCGTTCCTCGACCTTGCCCTGCGCATTCAGCGATCAACGGGCTATCGCGACCACCTCGATGCCTCGTTCTGGGCGGCGGCGACGGGCCTCGTCGCCCTGTGCGCAGCCGAGCAGGAGCATGATCGATCGACCTACCGGTTTCTCCGGCCCGGCGCCCCAGCCCACGACCAGCTGAGCCACGACGGCTTCGGTGCTCCATGCACCCCCAACGGGCTGGTGTGGTCCGGCTTCCGGCCAAGTGACGACCGATGCGTGCTGCCGTACCTCGTGCCGGCGAATGCCCACCTCGCCGTCACCTTGGGATGGCTTGCCGAGGACGGCGCCTGCCCGTCGGCCCTGAAGGCCGACGCCGCGCGCATCGCTGCTGACATCACGCACGCAGTGGGGGGCATCGCCGACAACGACGGCGTGCTGCCGTATGAGGTCGATGGTCGTGGCAACGCGATCATGCTCGACGATCCCAATGTCCCGAGCCTGCTCGCCTTGCCCTACCTGGGGTGGTGCCAGCCAGATGACCCCGACTACCGCATCACCCGGTCGTGGGTACTGAGCTCGGCGAATCCGAACTACGTCGACCGCGGCGGCGTTCAGGGCCTGGCCAGCGAGCACACTCCCGCGGGCTGGGTGTGGCCGCTGTCGATCGCGATCAGGGGCCTGACAGCGGCCGATCCCGCGGAGCGCGACACCTGCCTGGCCATCCTCGAGCGCACGGATGCCGGCACGGGCCGTCAGCACGAGTCGTTCGATCCAGCTGATCCCAGCAGGTTCACGCGAGAGTGGTTCTCATGGGCCGACATGACGTACGTCCAGCTGGCCCTGGCACAGGCGGGCCTGCCGACCGTCTGATGCAGGCCTGCTCGCCCTCAGGGCACCGCCAGCGGAACTAACCCTGCAGGCGCAGGCGCATTGCAGGGGCGGTCAGCAAGGCACCCGCCTTGGTCGTCGCGACGATCGTGATCGTGTGCGTGGGCCCCGCATGCGCGATGCGACCGGTGACCGCACCGGTCGCTCGGTTCAGGTGCAGACCCCTGGGCAGCTTGCCCTTCCACATGCGGAACTCCGTGATCTGACCGGCTCCGGTAACGGTGGGACGCAGCCAGATGCGCTTGCCGACGCGCACATGCGGGTGCGCCGGATAGCTGACGGACACCCGGCCCGCCGGGTTGACGACGAGGATGAATGATGCTGCCGCTGATCCGGATGCAGTGGTCTGGGCGATGCGCAGTGGCGTCGGCATGGACACCACCTCGGTGGGCGTCCCCGTGATCCATCCCGACCGCTGATCGAGCCGGGTGCCTGCGGGAAGGATGCCGCATACCAGCCGGTACGCCGTGCCGACCGCTGGCGCGCTCGTCGTCGGGGCAATCGAGAGCGCGGATCCGATGCTCCCGACATTCCTCGCGGCGTATTGCAGGGTCTGCTCATCGGCGTCGACGCGCGTGGTGAACTGGCCCGAACGTGTCGATCCATCGACGAAGGTCGCCCGGACCGTCGTCGCCCAGGACCCAGCCTGCGTGGGGACGCCGTACACGATGCCAAACGCACGGTCGAGCATCAGTCCCGGGGCGAGCGCACCGCCGACGATGACGAATGACGTCGGGGTACCCATGCCGTGGGTGTTCGGGGCCATCGTCAGCTGCGAGCCGACGGTTGCGTAGAGGGCCGGGTAGAGGGTGCCATCGGGCGCCAGGCACGGAGCATCGATCGCTGCGTCACCGGTGCCGGACGCCAGCGCTCCGTTCGTCCCAGAACCTGCGCCATTGCTCGTGCCCGGCACCGTCGTCACCGGGCGTGCGGGCACTGCCGAGGCAGGGCCTGCCGACGAGCCAGAGGTACTGGTCGCCGGGATCACCACCGCCTGAGCCTGGCCCTGGGTGGTCAGCGGTCCCGGGTCGAGGCCGACCGAGCGCAGTGTCACCAGGTGCCTGCCCGCCGACAGGCCACTGATCGTGAATGCCCCGCCCGAGCCACCGACCGGTGCACTTCCCCCAGGCCGGACCCACGGTCCGCCGTCAACGCTGGACTCGATGCCGAGCACGGTCGCCGGGTCGGCCACTGAGTAGTTCACGGTGACAAGACCTCCGGCCCCCGGGATCAGCGAGTCGATCAGCGGCTTGCCGGGAGCCACCCAGGGGACCTGCACGCTCATGTCGCAGGTGGCCACGACCTGGCCATCTGCCTTGCGCGCCGAGATGGTGGCGGTGTACCCGCCGCCGTACCCAAGGGATCCGTAGGGGACGCCGATCGACAGGCCCGGCGCGATGGACGTCAGCGGAATACCGCCACCCTGGAGCTGTGGATCCTCTGGATGCGGAGGCCGAGACCATGACGACATCGCGTACGAGCGGATCGACACGTGGCAGGCCTGTCACCGCGACGCTGGCCGCAGCTGCCCTCATCGTGCTCACCGCATGCTCATCAGGAGCGAGCGAATCCAGCGATGTGGTCGTCCGAGGTGATGCCGGCGCCACCCCGACCGCAACTTCGACCACCAGCGCCACTGCGCGAGCAACCGCAACGGCGACGGCCGGCACTGGCGCGTGCCCGACGTACTTCGCATATGACTGGACGGTCACGGAGGATCGGCGTGGGACCACGCGCGTGGTGACCTTCCAGGCGCCCACCAACCCGGCCGGGTGGAGCACCTTCACCGACCAGTCTGCCACTGACAGCATCCAGTGGATCCTCACCGGCAAGAGCGGGACTGCACGTATATATACGAGACCCCCGCCTACGCGGGCGTGACCTTCAATGCGAATGGGGGCGACGCCACAGGCACGATGGCAGAGCAACTCGACCAGACGGTCGTCTCCAGCGGTACCAGCATCCGGCTCACGCCCAACGCCTTCACTCGACCCGGCTACGCCTTCCTCGGCTGGGCGACGAGTTCGAGGGGACAGAAGGAATACGAGGACGGAGCACCGTTCCAGCTCACGATGAACACCACGTTGTACGCCTACTGGGTGGGCCTGATCCTGAGCGCGAATGACGGCAGCGGCAGGACGGTCAAGCAGGCAGCCACGACGAATGTCCCGCTGACGAGTGCACCGTTCAGCCGGCCGGGCTACCGCTTCGATGGGTGGTCTGACAGACATGATGAGAAGGTCGGCGACGATGGCACCGTAATCTGGCAGGACGGAGCCCGGTACGACTTCAGCTCCATCCAGCCCTCCGGCAGCAGGACGCTGTACGCGAAGTGGAGCTGCCTTCCACTGGGGTCATGGACGGTCTCCGGTAAGCGGGTCAGCGCCGATCGGGCCGAGATCACCTTCAGCGCGCCCACGAACGGCACGGCCGACTGGACGACCTTTACCGCGAAGTCAACCGAGGACAGCGAGTCGGGTTCCGTCAGCCAGTCATCGGCGACGGGCACCATCACGGTGAGCGGGCTGCGGAAGCATCAGGGGTACCGCTTCACCGTGACCGGGAGGAACTCGGGCGGATGCTCGTACACCTCCGATGTCACCAACCGCGTTGAGCAGTGGAACAAGAAGTAGGGCCGGCAACGCGGCTGCGTACGAGATCGCCGAAGGTGGGTGCGCGCACCGGGTTCGGGAGCCGGGCTCGAGAGCCGGTCGCCTGAGCCCCGCGGTAGGTTCAGCATGGCTTCCGGGCTATCCGAAGAAGGGGTCGTCATGCTGCGCTCGTCCGTCGTCCGTGCGCTCGCCCCTATTGGCCTGGCCGCCGCGGCGACTGCCGTGCTCATCACGCCAGCCCAGGCGGCCCTGCGGTCAGCGCCCGCACGCGCAACCGGCGACGTCATGATCATCCTGGACGATTCGCTCCAGGCGCCCATGTTCAAGGGCGGTGTCTTCATGTACGGCGCCAGCGAGGTGTCCGTTGCGCTCGGCGACAGCGGTCAGCTGAGCGCCATCTTCCCGCTGAACGGGGTTGCCACCGCGACATCGAAGACCATCGTGGTCGATCCGGAGACCGGCGGCCTGGAGTTCTTCAACGGTCCTGCCGAGGCCAGCGCTGGGCTCGGCAGCCTGGTCATCCGCCGATCCGGCAGTACCGGCACCATCAGCGGCCGCATCAGCGGGCCCTACTCCACGGACACCGGCCAGTACTCGCAGACGATGCCTGTCTTTGCGATGACAGCCGTGCGCACCCGCAAGCAGGGCAGCGGATGGCTGATGCAGGCAAACCTCGCCCTGACGAGCGACGCGGCCACAGCCCTGAACACCCTGCTGCAGACGAGCGTCTTCACGCCGGGCACGAAGATGGGCGTGCTGATGGCGACCGTGGGCGGCGGTGCCGCATAGCCATCGCGCCGCCGGACGGTATCGCCCAGCCACTCCCTGCGCTGGGTGAGGTCGAGTAGCCGAGCAAAGGAGGGGATTCGGTTGGTGCCCCTGCTGCATTCCTCCCACGCATCAGCGCAGTCGTGACGTCAGTCGGGCACTCGCGTCCAGGCGCCGCACCCCTTGGTCGTGAGCACGTCTCCATCCTGAAGTCGCAGATCCAGGTAGGCGGGGATCGAACGCGATGTCGAACTCGAGCGGTACGACTCATCGTCGCGTCCGCCCTCGCGGTCAACCTGGTACGCGCACGCGCCGGTCGCCGCGCGGTCACTGCGATATCGGCCGGCGGCAGCGTCCTTCCCGACCGTCCATGTCCCGTCCTCGATGGACGCGCCCACGGAAGGGACGGCTTGGGGTGCGGCAGGATCGGCGGTGGCCCGCGTCCCGGTCAACTGCGGGTACCCCTGCCACAGCAGGCAGCCCTCGGACTGGAAGAGGTCACCGTCCTCCACCCAGATGGCTGCCGGGCCTGGACCGGCGTACTCACCCTCCTCCAACACGGCGCCAGTCGAGTAATCCACCACTCGCCAGGTGCAGTGACTGACGGGTACGGGGACCATGTAGAGCGCGGGAGGGTAGTCCGAGCCGATGAGCCAGGATCCGTCGATCACCGTTGCCCGCTCTGGATGCGCCTGGCCGCGATGCAGGCTGCCCCCGGTCGTGCCGGTCGCGGGCGCGCTCGCCACCACTGCGGTGTCGGAGGTCACCGACATGGCCGGAGCGGGCGAACTCGCCATCGGAGAGCCTGCACCGGGAGCGTCCCCCTTCGCGACCACACGCAGGGTCGCCGTGCTGGCCGCCTGTTCAACCTGGGCTGCGCAGGCTGCCAGCGGCACTCCCAGCAGGCACACCAGGATGCATCCCAGGCACCGAGATCGCCCCATGCACCGTCCCTCCATCACCCGACGATCCGACGCTCCAAAGTCGACGCTGCGTTTACGGGTCTCCGCCCAAGTCAACCACCACTCGCACCGAGCGAGGCACGCATGAGTCGGCACCAGGGACTCGCAGGTGTGCTCCGGTGGTTCAATCACAACCGCCTGCACTCCTCGATCGGCTACCTGCCGCCCGTAGAGTTCGAGCAATACCACGCGACACCCAAGGCCATCGACCTCACGTCCGGGGCCGCCGAACCAACCCTCCGAAGGACTCAGCGCTGACCCGTGACGAACAACGGGTCAGCGTAGGTTGCCCCTGGCAGGTGAAACGGCGAATTGTTCAACCGCAACTATGACCGCGCATGGAACACATTGATCGTGGACTCGGGTCGTTCTGTGGAGGACGGCATGACGCTAGTATTCGCACATGCCGACGTCCACCACCGCCAACGAGCATCTTGACACCGGAGTGTTGCGCAGTCCTGCTCGAAGTCTTCGTAGTCCCCGGACGAAGACTGCGGCGCGGTCGCGAGCCGGGCGGTTCGCGGCCTGTGCGCTGGCTGTGACCATCGGCGTGAGCGGCGCCACGTCGGCGACCGCTGGTCCGTCGATCGGCCTGGTCCGGGAGTATCCGATCCCGACCGCGTCAGCCAATCCGTCGTGGATCACCGGGGGCCTGCCGGTGAGCGCGAATGGCGAACTCTGGTTCACCATGCAGCCGATCACCCAGACTCCCGGGAACACCGGCGCCGTCGCGAAGATCACGACGGCGGGTGTCGTCACCGAGTACACGGCGGGCATCACGCCTGGCTCCGGGCCGTCATCGATTGCCGCCGATGGCTCGGGCAATATGTGGTTCACCGAGGCGGACGGCAATCAGATCGCCATGATCACACCTGCCGGCGTCGTCACGGAGTACCCGCTGCCGGTGCCGAACTCCCGCCCCGCAGGGATTGCGCTCGGGCCTGATGGCAACATGTGGTTCACGCTGTACGACACCGGCAACATCGGCAGCATCACGTCGGCGGGATTGATCACCGAGTACCCAACGGGCCTCGGGCCTACGGCCGGGCCCTACGGCATCGCCCTGGGCCCTGATGGCAACATGTGGTTCACGCAACTGAAGGCCAACGCGATCGGGGTCATCACGCCCGCGGGCCAGGTCACGACGTACTCGGCAGGGATCACGCCCGCCTCGTCCCCCTACATGATCGCCGCGGGCCTGGACGGCCGGCTGTGGTTCACCCAAGGTGAGAGCAACGCCATTGGCGCCATCACGACGAGCGGGCAGGTCACTCAGTATCCCTACCCTGGAGATCCAGCCAACGCCGGCAGCAACGGCATCGCGCTCGGAGCCGACGGCAACATGTGGTTCGGCGGCGGGAACAGCGGGCCTGGCGGAACGCAGGTCATCGGTCGCATGACCCCGGCCGGCACGGCCACGCTCTTCAACACCGGTGCGAGCAGCAACCCCTTCGGCGTGGCACTGGGCTCCGACGGCCACATCTGGTTCACGAACTACGCCGGCAACAACTCGATCGGCCGGATGTACACCTCGGCCCGGCAGTTGCCAGTCAACTGCGGCACCCTGCCGACGAAGATCGCGGCCAAGGGAGAAACCGTCCTGCTCGCCGGTGACTGCGTGACGAACGCCGGCAACCGCCTGCGCATCACCGTCACCGCCGTCAACCCAGCCCACGGCACTGGCAAGGACTTCGTCCTCAAGCGCGGCCCCGGTGGCAAGATCACCATCAGGACGTTCGGCACCTTCCCCCTCAAGCTGTCGATCACCGTTCGCGCCGACCGAAGGGGCGTGTTCCCGGCCTACTCCCTCACCAGAATCGTGTCGGTCCACCGATCCGCATGACGCTGCACTGGCAGGCCTCTGGCCCATGGGCCGACCTGATCACGGCCGGCCGACCCCAGCAGGCTCGGCGGATGTCAGCAGACGGCCGGACAGGAGGCCTAGATGGATGGCCCGCGTGTCAGGCAAGGCTGCAGCGCTTCGAGTAGGCCCGGAGTGCCTCCACCCAGTCGAAAGACAGTTCCAGACCCGACTCCCGGGAGATGGCCAGAGCGCTGCGCGCGAAGGCATCCGGGACCCGCGTCACCAGACTGTCAACACGATCAACCACTTCCTTAGCCGAAAGTCCAAGGTGGCCTGCCACCGCCTGCCAGTCGCCGGCCCTTACTCGCGTGAATGCGTCGGTCGAACCGAGGATGAATGAGGAGTGCAGTTTACGGAAGGAATCGAAGCGCTTGCCCCACGGACGCGTGTACGGCAGGGCGCTGTTCACGTCATACAGCGGAGCCAGGACAGCGTCCGGTCCCGAGAGCAGCAGCGAGAAATTTCGGGCATGGCCGTCAGTGCCGGCGATCGCGTAGTTGAACGCGAGTCCGTCGAATAGGCGCATAGCCGAGTCCTCGCGGAGGTGGGCGGGCAGCCGCTTGATGAGAGCGCCAATCTGCTTCAGCCCCGGACCGCCATCTCGTTCGTACTTCTGCCATGCCGGGTAGGCCAGCGCCTGGCAGAAGTCCTCTTGGTGAACGCGCAGGATCGATCCGTCGGATCCGACCACCCGGTCGTAGCGGACGACGACGGCCGCGTGCGTCCCGTCGACCAGCGGCTGGAGCCACGCGTGCGCAGTGCTCAGCCCCAGCAGTCTGGCCGCTCGAAGGCATGTCACCTCGAACGCATCGAACTGCTCGAATCCCGGGATGGCCGGCTTGATGATGTGGGTCGTCGGGACAGAGCCGAACGGCACGCCCCACTGCCCGTCCTCGTATGCGAGGGCGAATTTCGCCTGAGCCCCCGCCAGCGACCACTGGCCGTGCTCGCTCAGCGGGACGCCGCCGGATGCGGCCGAGCGGCGCAAGTCGGCGAGGCGTGCTGCCAGCTCGACATCAGTCAGGGGCTCGACTCCGCCATCACGAGGCAGCCCCTCGCCCTCAGGGACGATGCACACCGCTCCAGGAAGGTCCCGCCCCACGTAGGCCAGCAGTCCCAAGACGTTGGATCGAGACGCACCCGACTCGAGCTCAAGTCGCTGGCGAGCTGGTCCCTGCTCCGGCAGCATGGCCTCGAAGAAGCCGGTGACTGCAGCCGCCGCATGTTGTTCTCGGGTGAGCGGCAACGACATCGACAGTGGGGTCGCGTCGCTCGAGTCGCGATACGCGGCCTCGTAGTCGAACCTGATGCCACGACCGTCACCCGCAGTGAGTCGGCCCGCGTATCGATCGCCGAGCCACACATCAAGTCGGGGCTCCGAGCGACTCATGCAGTCACCTCATGGGCGCGCACGACGGCTACGAGGTCCACGGGGCTGCGCCGCGGCTCGATCACTGTGGCCAGGCTGAGCGCGGCCAAGACGTCCAGCACCTTGGCGACCTCGACCCGGCCCGATCCCCTCTCCAGGCGGTTCACGAGGTCGCGGCTGACCTGGGCGTGGGCCGCAAGCTGCGCCTGCGTCCAGCCCCGCTCCTTGCGGGCAAGGCGAACCGCACCCGCGACATCGTCGACCGTTGTGATGCGCATGGTCACCCCTATGTCAGCGTTCGCCGACATCCTAGTCATTGTCGGCGCTCGCCGACAATGGACGAGAAGTCAGCGAACGCCGACAGATTCGCCCCAGCAAGCCGACTGGGCCTTGAGATAGAGGTGGATCTGCTCCGGGCTCCCATGCAGCGCCAACCGGTCTTGCGGGTGACAACCACGCGCCCTGGCGAGCTGCTCCCCGCGCCGGCAACATAGCCTCGAAGTAGCCTGGGCCGCGGCTCTCTGCCGCTCGTCCTTCCCTTGACGGGGACGAAGGACGGACCGGATCCTCGTCCGAAAGCGCCTCGGCCTCCAATGGCCAGGACACCCCCGCGAGCGCGAGCCCCTCAATCGTTTAGACCACGGCGGCGACTGGTTCGTCGACGGCGACTTCGAACGGGCCCGTGATCGATCCCGGATGCCTCGCCTATATGAATCGGGAATGCGAGAACCAGCTCAACATCGCGCGGTGGGATGACTTCGCGAAGGAGCGCATCGCGGAGGGGGATGTCAACACAGAGGTCTCCCTCGGGGCCGGTGAGGGCGACGCCTGGACGGGGTACAGCGGTGACGTCGTGCCGCAGCAGTACGTCCTCCTCCTCGTCCGAGATCTCGTCACGACTGGAAACGTGGACGCGGAACCGAACCACATCACCTGCCCGGATGGATCCCCGGTCGCAGATCCGTCGCAGGAATGCCTCGTCGCCGCAGCAGGCAACTGGGGCAGCACGGACGGGTGAGTCCTGATCGGCTCTGCGGAAACCAGATTTCCCCATTCGATGACCCGGGCTGCCCAGATCAATCGTCGGCGCGAGCAACGGGACGGGCGGCTTCCCGAGCGTGCGGTGGGGCGGGTCGGGCTCGAACCGACGAGAACAGATGTTGAGTCTTCTCGCGCCCGCTGGCGCCCGTCCGCCCAGGCATCGACAAGGAGCGCTCCATCGACGAACTGCAGGATGTCCGCGGGCATTCCCTCCGCCAGCACCGCCTGGTAGGCCAGCAGTCGTTCGCTGCGATCGGCGAGGTTCCTCGGACGGCCCGACGGAGACCAGTCAACGTGCGGCGGAAGGACCACCGTCGCGAGCGCGGCCTCGACCGGCAGGCGCGGCAGCTGGTCAGGCACGAAGAACGGCTTGCCCCGCCGGTCGGCGTAACGCGTGAACACTGGGTCGGGCACCGACACCAGGTGCTGCCTATTCGCAACCAGGACACGCTCGAGGGTGTCCGGCGTGGGATTGCGCGACCCGCTCTTGTAGGCCGACAGCGTCGGGCGCGAAGTTCCCGCGCGCCTGGCTACCTCGGCCTGCGACGTGCCCGAGGCACGCCGGGCCCGACCAGCTCGACCCAATCGGCCTTGGCCTGCTCGACGAGCCGCTCAGCGATCTGCAGATCAGTCAGCCTCGCGTACGAGGCCTCTTTCATGGATTCAGTGCTCATCCTGCTTCCCTCCCGCCAGGCTCCACACCCAGCGTGTCAGACGAAGCCAGTTACACCGAATTCCTGAAAGTCCCGAGGTAGGGCTGCACCATCACCACCCGACCGTCGTCGAGCAGGGCACGCACATGCTCGACGATCGCCGTCTGGTCATCCGGAGCGCGATGGCGAAGCGTCTCGCGCGAGCCGCAGGAGCTGGCCGGCTTCACGACGACATCTCCTGCCACGTGCCCATGCGGATGCCACGAGGTCGGGTCGTCACCGGGTGTCAGGAATTGCGTCGGCGTCACCGGGATGCCGGCGCCCTCAAGCTCCTCGAGGTACCGCTTGTCGGTGTTCCAGCGCACGAGCTCGGGTCGGTTGAGGAGCAGGCTGACCGGGGATCAGCAGGCGGTCCTCGTGGTCCAGCTCGGGAAACTCCCGGCAGGTGGCAAGGGCGACGGTCCGGTCATGGGCATGACGAGGACCGTAGCCCCACCTGACTACTCCGTGACGGTGAGGGCGATGTCTCGGGTCGCGCCGTCGGGGCCGGTCAGGGTCAGCGTGACGTCGCCGGGTGCCAGGCACGAGCCGCCCGGGTTGAACAGCGCATCGCCGTCCTGCTTGGCCTGCTTGGCCTGCGTGACCTCGACGATCGCGGTGTCGCTGGAGTCGAGGGTGGCACCGGCCAGCTTGTCCTCGGCGACGATGACATCGAGGAAGTTGCCGACCTTGCAGGTCGCAGAGGTCTGATCCTCGGTGATGATCACGGGCGGCAGCATCTCGGCGGCTCCAGCATCGGCGGACGCGGCGGTGTCGGTGGACTCGCTGGACGACGAGCAGCCGGCGAGGACGGTCACGCCGAGAAGGGCGTCAGCGGTGCGCATGCGGGTCATAGGGTGCTCCGTGGTTTCGAGGTGCGGGTTCCCGCCACGGGCACTCTCGTCAGACGCAAGGCTAGGGGACGCGGGCCCGGCGATGCCGTGCCGGTCGGGGTGTAGTGGTGACTGCCGTCACGGGAGGACCGCTCTATCTCCTACAGCCTGGACCTGCCCACGTGCCTGCGCTGATCATCCAGCCAGAAGCTGAGAGACCCGCTGGGCGGACACCCCCAGGATCACTGCAGCATCACGACCCGACACCCCGACCTGCTCGACCAGATCGCGAGCCGCTTGACGCGAGGCAGCGGCCGCTTCCTGCTGTCGCACAGCCAGGTCCGCAACGGCAGCCTTGGCGGCCGCGATCTCTCGGGCGAGCTCCGGCTCCAACTCGACCTCAAGTTCGATCTCGATGGCATCCTCAGCGGCCCCGGTCATCACCACAACGAGATCAGCGGCCATCGAGCGCGCCTCAGCAAGATTGCGTCCCTGAGTGACGCCCACGCCCTCGATCTCCACGACCCACCACCGACCCTCACGAGTCGCGGTCGCGACGACCATCGTCATGAGAGCCATCCCTTCGGCAAGCACGGCAGCTGCTTGACCAGGCTATTGAGGACCCCGGCAGTGACCTCGGTGTGTGACACAGGTACTGGCGCCATATGTCCGCCGCACGGACAGCGATACACGGCGTGGCGGCCGTGCGAACGCACCTGTTCACATCCGGCGGCCGTCAATGCCGCGATGACCTTGCGGGTCTTCATTGGCTTCACGAGTATGAATCTATCCCCCCTAGATGTCAAGATCAAGGGGGGATAGATGAATCCAGCTGCCTAGACCTCCGCGGCGCCGTTCGTCTCGTCCAGACGCCCCAGCATCTCCACGCGGGCCTCATGCCGGCCACCGTCGAACGGGGTCGCCAGGAACACGCCCAGGGCCTCGATCCCGACGAGGGAGTCAGGGGCGGGCACTTGGTGATCGCGCTGGTCTGCATCTGCTGGGTCGACCTTTGGCGCGGCGCCGCCCACGTCACACGTGGTGTCACCGGTAATGCCATCCTGGAATGGCCTTGACCGTCCGGCTCTCGACAGAGGAGCAGGAAGCCCTCGCAACACAGGCTGAGCGCAGCGGTCCGTCGCACAACAAGGTGCTTCGGGCCGCTCTGCGGGACTACGTGGAGCGCCAATCGCGAGCCGAACTGCTTGTCCAGGTCATGGACCAAGGATGGCCGCCCTTGGCTGAGGCGCTTGAGCGTCTCGGTCAGTGATCTTTCTCGATTACGGCGATCATCTCGCTATCGCCACGCGTGTCCTGGGCGCCCCACCGCTCGTGCGCGACGCTGGGTTGCTCGAGTCGGCAGCCTTTCGCCCTCAGGCGAGTGTGTTCGGGTCGGATGCCTACCCCTCGATCCACGAGAAGGCCGGTGCCCTCATGGAATCGCTCGCCCGCAACCACACGCTCATCGACGGCAACGAGCGACTGGCGCTTACCGCCGTAATCGTCTTCCTCGGTATCAACGGACGACGACTTGCCGCCACGAACGACGAGGCGTACGACTTCACCATCGAAGTGGCGACCCGATCCTTCGCCGACGTCTCGGCTATCGCGCGACGCCTGGAGCACATGACGGTTCCCCGCTAGCCCAGGGAAGAGCGCTCGCGGACGGCCCGCGCGCGAGCGTGCCGGCGGGCTCCCTCGACGGGCTTTCGCGTTGCACATCGCCGTCCAGTTGCGTCCTGCCGCGATGACCAGGACGACGAGACCGAGCCCGTCGAGCATGAAGGCCGCCAGACCTGCTACGACCATCAGGCGGAGCCACGTCATCCAACTGCCGCAGCCAAGTCGCGACGCGCTGGGCGAAGCCACGCAAAGAAGTGGTGGGGTGGGTCGGGCTCGAACCGGCGACGACCAGATCATGAGTCCTGCCGGCGCCCGCTGAAGCCCGCTTGATACCCCTCGAACCCCGTCGCACCCGCTGGACCACGGGCTCCGGCCCATGAGTACAGCCGGGTTGACATGCGGTGTGGCTAACGTAACGATTGTCGTAACGTTAGCCACTAGTGAGGTTCGATGCCGGCAGCAAGCGATCTGGCGGATTGGCTCTTGGCACATGGCCGCAGTGCCGTGACCACGCACGAGGCCGCCCAGATTCTAGGCGTGCCCAAAGAGCAGGTCCGGGTACGCCTGAACGCCGCCGTGCATGCCGGAAGACTGTTCAGCCCAGGTAGGGGGCTGTGGGTGGCGATCCCCGCGAAGTACCGGACCTGGGGCGCTCCCCCAGCCGTGGAGTTCATCGACCAGTTGATGACGCACCTCGGACGCGACTACTACGTGGGGTGGCTGTCAGCGGCCGAGATCCACGGCGCCGCCCACCAGCGTCCGCAGGCACTGCAGGTCGCCGTCGATAGACCTGTTCAGGATCGATCCTTCGGCCGGGCGCACCTGAGGTTCGCTCGGCAATCGCGCGCCAACAAGCTCCCGCGGCAGCGTCACAACGTGGAATCGGGACACGTGTGGGTATCGACCCCTGACCTGACGGCGGTGGATCTCGTCGACCGGCCGGAACTCGGCGGCGGGCTGAGCAACGTCGCCACCGTGCTGTTCGACCTGACCGAGGCAACTGGGCTTGATCCGGAGAACCTTGCCCAGTTGTCCAGCGGCTTCTCATCCACCGCCGTGCGCCGTCTCGGCTACCTCCTCGACCTCGTCCAGGCACCCGTGGACACCATGCCTGTGGAACTCGCGGCCAAGGCCATGCCGCTGCCCAGGCCGGCGCTACTCGACCCTCGTCTTCCCCGCCACGGGCCAATCGATCCCCGCTGGGGGCTCGTCGTCAACACGGATGTGGAGCCGGACCTGTGATCCCGGCCGCGTTCGTGACCGCCTGGAGCGCCCGCGGGCCGTGGGCCACCCCCGCCCAGGTCGAACAGGACCTGCTGCTCAGTCGCGTCCTGATAGAGATATACCAGGACGACTACCTCAGCAACGAACTCGTCTTTCGCGGGGGCACCTGCCTGCACAAGCTGCACTTGCCCAGTCCGCGCCGCTACAGCGAGGACCTCGACTTCGTTCGTACGACCTCGTCTGGGATCGCACCGCTGACCAAGGCCGTGACCACGCTCGGTGAACGCCTCGGATTCGACGTGTCCACCCGCATCAGCCAGCACCCCAAGATCTACCTGCGCACCGCCGCAGCCGACGGCACCACACTGCGGATCAAGGTGGAGATCAACACCCACGAGCGCTCACCGGGCCGGCCCCTCATCTCCAGGCCACATGTCGTCGAATCGCCCTGGTGGTCAGGCCAAGGAGACATCATCACCTTCACGCCGGCCGAACTCGTCTCGACCAAGATCCGTGCCCTCTTCCAGCGCAAGAAGGGCCGCGACCTGTTCGACCTCTGGCTCGCCCTCACCGAACTCAACCTCGATCCCGACGACATCCTCGAGGCTTACCTGACGTACGCGCCACCTGGCCTCACGGCGACGCGAGCCATCGCTGACATGCAGACGAAGATGCTCGATCCGACCTTCCGCACCGACATCGCACCCCTGGTCGACCCCTGGCCCAGCGACTACGACATCGACACCGCCGGACAACTCGTGACCGATCTCCTGCTGAGCCGGCTCCCTCGCTCATGACCACGCCAACATCGGCTGGCCTGGCGAACAGGTCCTGCCGCCCTTCCGCGTGCAACAGGCGTGCAATGGTGCGAGGGGTCGACCTGGCTCATGGGGGCACGCGACCTTGGAGCGAGAAGGCACAAACCCGTTGCCGTGCAACGGGTTTCCTCGGTGGGTCGGGTCGGGCTCGAACCGACGACGACCAGATCATGAGTTCTGCCCGCGCCCGCTGATGACGACTTAAGCCCTAAGTCAGGGCGTACGGGGGCAGGACCGTCGTGCCGAACAGACTGTCGGCTTGCTCACGCGTCAGCCCGACCTCGTCTGCGACATCACGCCATGACTCGGCTATCACGTCAATCTGCCGGTCGAAGATCTCGGCGGCCTCGCGGCCGCTGAGGTTGTACTCACCGGCTGCCTTCACGCAAGTGCTCCGCGTGCTGGCCCGGTCACCGTTCTGATCGGGAGTTGGCGCGCGGCCGATGTCCATGGCCTGGCGAGCCTCATAGGACGTGCGCAGATGCGGCAGCAGGTCGTACGCGGGAGTCAACTGGAGGTGGCTTCCATCCCAGAATGCGGCGTGGTTGCGGGCGTGGTCATCAATGTTGGTGATCAGTATGTTGAAGGCGATCCGCTCGAACAGGGTGCGGCCAAGGCCGGTTCCTGATGGCGCGTGCCTGCGCAGCACGTCCATCAGTTCGGGATAGCTCGACCAGCGCGCCCCCAGAAAGTCGTCGAACCCGAGCATCGTCAGCGCGGACACCATCATGCGCCGGGCTCCGTCTCCAGGTCGGTCAAAGCGTCGCACCAGCAGCACGTCGCGTCCACCGGCAGTTGCAACCCGCACCTCGGGGACGTCAATGCCCACTCGCGCGGCCAGTCGCATCCCGGCCGCCTCGGCCTTGACTACGGGGTACAGGTCGGTCGACAGGGAGAACTTCGCCACCCACTCGCCGCCGTCTTCGTCGATGATGACCGCCTTCGGCCGAGCACCGCCAATTGCGGTGCCGTACTGCAGCGCTTCGGCAAGTTCCGGTGACAGCGTGCCGGCGACCAGATCCTGCGCCGCTGTGTGCAGTTCGACCAGGGACGCGCCGCTCGAACGCGCCGTGTACGTTTCCGCACTGGACTGAAGGTCCAGCCCACCGACGCGATTGGACCCAGACTCCAGAAGGTACGTGAGCGTGTCCAGCTCGACATCTGCTGCCGCACTGCCACGTCTGCCAGTGAGGCGCGTGATGATCACCCGCTGCCCCCAGGAATCAGGACTGGCGTCCTTCAAGGCACCTGCGATGGTCATGCTCTCGCGGGGTGGGATCCATCCCCGACGCAGTGGCAGTTCCGGCTCGTACAAGCTGACGGCGGCTGGGTTCTCCAGGTAGGCCAGCAGGTAGCGAAACTGGTAGCGCCCTTCGCGAGCAGCCACCTGCCCCACCGGGACGGGTGTGCGTGATCCGGGCAGCCACGCCCACACGTAGCCGGCTCGCGGAACCGGCGGGGATGCGGTGGCCATTAGAAGCCTTCCTCGTCGTCAAGCACCGTCCGGTCTGGGCCAGGGGTCAGGGCCGGGAGCAGGGCGAGCGTGTCCTCCCCTGCGCGTCGGGCGCGGACAAGCTCATCGCCTTCCAGCCCAAACAGGCGGACACCGACGAGGTCGGCGTAGGCGAAGACGGTCCCCACCTTGACCGTCGGCCTGCCCAGCTCGACAGCTCGCACCGTTCGCGGGTTGACCCCGAGGCGCGCCGCCGTGTCCTCAATGCTCCACTCGAGGACGCGACGCCTGAGCTCGATGCGCGTTCCGAGGGTCCCAAGGGCGGCAGCCGCTGTCCGCGACATCGACGTCATGCTCATCGCCTCTCTGAGTCTGTACTGTAATACAGACATCTGCCTTTGGCTGTGTACTACACTACAGTATTCAGTCGCTCGTCGACAGGGCGATGGCACCCAGAAAGAAGGGGTCGCAATGCGGACGGCGAAACAGCGGGCCGTGCCGCGACGAGCGCAGCAGCCCGTGCCGCAAGCAACTGGACGACGCATACGAGGCCCGCAAGAAGCAAATCCAGCCGCTGCCGTGCGGGCACTCCTCGCCGCAGGCCCGGGCGCACGTTCGCACCTGGGCACTCGAGACAGCCCGCGCAGCGATGCGCCCGGGCGACGGTGCTTCGCCGATCATCTACTCTCTCGACGCGGATCTCCCCCCGCGCATCGTGAGTCCGTGACCGACAGTCCATGCCATTCTGTGGCTTGACCGGATGGACGTGACTCCCCCCGCCCACCGGCCTCCTCGCTGACCGCATCACGTATCTCGAGCGCGCCGCTGCACTCATGGGCACCGCCGTTCGCGAGCACGCGCGCGTCGTGTCGATCCGCCACCGATGGACGCCACATTCCCTGCTGAGTATTCGGCCTCGTGAGCGCCGGTGGGTATTGCCTTTGAGCGCCGGGCTATCGGGGACTCGGGCTCCGGTGGATCGTGCCGGTGAGCGCCACTTGGCTGGTTGACGCTCACCGGCCGGGTCAAGCGTGCGCGTTGATGTGTTCGCGCATGTTGGTGCTTCCGGTCTCGATCCAGATGGTGTTGTGGACGATGCGGTCCATGATGGCATCGGCGTGGACTCCGCCGCCGAGGCGCTGGTGCCAGTCCTTCCTGGCGTATTGGGTGCAGAACACCGTCGAGGTGGTGTCGTAGCGGCGCTCGAGGAGTTCTAGGAGCATGCTGCGGACCTCGTCGGTGGGTGTCCGTCAACACCCTCATGTGCAGGTCTGTGAACGACCTGATGTGTAGGTCGGTGTCCGGCGAGTCATAGCTGTTCTCGCCCTCGAGTGGGGGCCACCCTTCGGTTCGTCAACTGCCAAGTAGGCGAGCTCGAAGGGTGGCCCTTGCTCATGATCCTTGATGAGGAGATCTGGACGGACATCAGGAGGCTCAAGTCCCTGCGCGAGTCTGGGACGTCGTATGCGGAGATCGCCCGGGAGTGCGGGGTGGACTACCGGACGGTGAAGAAATACCTGGCCGCGGGGCACGTCTCGCGTGGGGACGCAGCCGTGGGTGATCACGCCGGCGGTCCAGGAGCGGATCACCGCGATGCTGCGGGCTGACGTTGAGCTGAAGGCCAGCGTGATCCACGAGCGGCTGGTCGCCGAGGGCGGCTTCACGGGCCGCTACCAGCGGGTGCGGATCGCGTGCGCTCGGCTGCGGCCGGTGGTCGAGGCGGAGCTGGATGCCGGCGACGAGGCGCGCCGGCTGCGGGGCCTGCACCGGCGCTTCGCGACGCTGCCGGTCGCGTGCAGATCTGTCTGCCAAAAGTCACGGTGGTACGCGGGAGTCCCCGAGGGGCCGTTCCATCCACGTCCCATCCATTCGGGACGGCGACTAGGCCGAGTGCTCTGCCGACCGGCGAGAATCCTTACGGGGCAACGACTTTTCGAGTGGGGCGGGTCGGGCTCGAACCGACGACGACCAGATTATGAGTTGGCGGCGACAGCATCAGTAGGTGCCATGACGACTCACCGTGCGCCCTAGCCCGCCCCACAGCCCTCACGGGAGCCGCTTCACCACAGAACATGGCGTCGCATGGGCATTCAGGGCCAGCCAGGGTCTCTCCTGTTAGACGAAATGTTAGATGAGGAATGCCCTCCAGAAACTAGCCTGTTTTCGTGGCGCAATCCGATGAGGAGCTCGTTCGTCTCATCTTTCAGGCTTGTGCCGAGTTGTCCCGACGCAGTGGTCGAAGCGTGTCGCCCGATGGGCATCTAGTCGGCTCTCTTGGTGAGATCTACGCCGCCCGGACACTGGGCCTGACGCTGGCGACGGCCTCAAACGCCGGATTCGACGCCACGGACGCAGCGGGACTCAGAGTTGAGATCAAGACCACAACCCGCTCCTCAATTGCCCTGTCGGCTTCAGGGACAGAAGCGCAGCGACTGGTCGTCGTCCTACTGGACGCGAGCACAGGATCCGCGCGAATTGTGTACGACGGCCCCGCAGCTGTGGCCTGGGAGTTGGCCGGCAAACCCAGCAAGAACGGGCAGCGAAGGGTCTCATTGACAAGGCTGCTCAACCTCTCCAGCACCTGAGCCCAGGTCTCGGAGACAGATCAGGGATGCCTCAACCGACCGGTTCGCTTCCCGAATGTCTCTGCGTTTCAGCGTGACACATTCCTTGAGGTGTGTTGCATGGTGAGTCGCACTGCGACCCACCATGTTTCAGGGCCGGTAGGTGTCAGGTAGGTGTCAGAATCTGCCGGACACAGGGCCGCCGTCCCGTCCTCCGGTCTAGCCTGCTCCTATGAGGTTCCGGTTGCCCGCAGCCCTCGCACTCGTCCTCTTCGCGGCCAGCGTGATCGCAGCGCCGCAGGCCAATGCCGCCACGTGCTCCTGGACCTACCGGAAGCCAACCGTGACCGGCATGTGCTATGAGCAGTCCGTCGCCCTGACCTACCGGCGAAACATGCTCACGGGCTTCATCGGCGACCGATCCGTCTCCGTGGTCCGCAACGGGACCCTCTGGTCCGGGTTCGCTGGCCAGGATCCGGTGACTCTCACGCGGATGGCGGGTCAGACTTTCTCGGGCATTGTGGGTGGCCAGGGAGTGGTGTGCAATGGCCCTCTCCCGGTGACGTGCTTGGCCTAGTTGCCGGGCCTCATTGGCAGAGCGATGCCGGGCTCAGCTCACCCGCTTGAGTGCCAGCGGGCAATTTCATCTGAGCTCGTGGACGCATCGAAGGAGCGCACCTCGAGGGCATGAGGAACCACCTCGTCAAGGAAGCCCTCGTGGCCGCCCTCGCTCGGGTCCTCTCGTGTGCCCTTGAGGTACAGGAGAAACAGCGTGCTTGGGTCGCCGCTCGGATTTGGTCGCACGATGCGTCCGAGCCGCTGGATCATCTGCCGGCCTAGGCGGTTGCGAGGGCTGCAGCCATGCTCGTCGCCGCCTGCCAGGCATCACCGGCGCCCTGCGCCTCGATGTCGGCGAGGTCGACGGCGTACTCGGGCGTGACCCCGGCCGTGGACACCGCGATCTCGGCCGGCTCCACTCCGCCCACCATCTCGCCCTGGTCGTTCTGTCCTGCCCACAGGGCCGGCACGGTGATGTGGGCGACGCCGTCCTCGTAGCGGAGCGTGCCGACCTTGTCGGGGCTGGTCGGGGAGCCGGCGCACGCAGTGGTCGCGACGAGGCACAGGGCGAGGAAACCGACGACGCCCCTGGACATGCACTGAGGATAGGGGGGCGGACGGCGGAGCCCCGCTGTCCTCGCCCGCGTCCTCGCTGAACGTCAGGCGCGTCCCTCGTCCGACGAAGTAGGCAAAGCGCGGGCGTGTCAGCTCCGGACCCAGACGAGCGCGCCCTTTCGCTTCTTGCAGGTGAGCGTGGTCGAGCCGAAGGAGGCCTTCACTCCCGCCTTGGAGCACGCGGCACCCGGCCGCGGCTTCTTCTTCGAGGTGGTGGGTGTCGCAGACGAGCCCGTGGTGCTCGACCCGCATCCGGCCCCGCAGGCGATTCCCGGCACATTCGCTGCGATGCCGGGGCTCTCCGCTGTCGCCGTTCGCATCTGGGAGCCGCTCAGCACGATGCTGAAGGCGCTGTCCGGGATGAGCGTGGTGCCGGTCGCGGTCACTGCACGGCGAATCGACACCTGATTGCGATTGCCCTGGTTGACGTAGGTCCACACGGCTCCATCCGCGGAAATACCCGACGCCACACCGCCGCTGTTCGATGAGACCTGGCTCGCGGTCCCGAGGGTGAAGGGCCCTCCGGGCGCGGAGCCGGTGTAGCTGATGACGTTCGCACCGACCGAGACGTACAGCACCCAGGTGGACCCGTTGAAGAAGACATCCGGATCGGTCGGCTCGCCGACCCCCAGTGAAGCCAAGGGGATGGAGATCGCCTGCCCTGTCGTGGTGAAGGCCCTTCCATCGCTTCCCGGATCCTCGACGGCCGCCATGACGGGGATCTCCGTTGCGCCTGCGACATCCTGCATGGATGGCACGTAGACGATGACGAGGCGACCGTCGGCCAGTTGCCCTGCGAAAGACGTGTCGCGGGCCATCGCCTTCGATCCGTCGGCCTTCTTGATATCCAGCGCATGCGCGGAGACGACTCCGGAGGTGACGTCCACCTTCGAGACGCCGTGTCCGATCACATAGATGGTGTTGCCGCGACGGAAGGCGTCCGGGACGGAGCCCGTGTAGGGCTGCCAGCCGCCGAGCTCGGTCCACGAGGCCCCATCGGGCGACTGGGCGAGATGGATCAGGTGGTTCGTGGGGTTGTCGCAGTCTCCGTTGCAGGTGTGGAACGCCATCACGTAGGGCGCGGACGGTGGCGTGACGGTGAAGCCGGAATGTCCGGCCGCGTCCGGGTCGTACCCCGTTGCCGCATGAGCGGGACCGGCAGTGAGGCTCCCCACGCCGAAGCACATGGTGGAGGCCGCGATGACCCACCACCGGTGCCTTGCCATGCTCCTCATCGCAGGCTGAGAACGAAGGTCTCCGGCCACTGACCCTCGACGCTCTGGCTGCCCGGCATCTTCTGGTCGTTGTCCATGAACAGCACACCGGTCTGCCGTGTCCCGTAGCGGTCGACCACCTGCTGCATGCAGGCCTGGGCGGCGGCGGCATTCTGCGGCTTCGTCGTCCCGCCGAGCTCCGAGGCCAGAATCGTCCCGACGCCCTGTGATCGAGCGGCCTGCACATAGGCATCGGTGTAGGCGAGGGAGTTGGCGGAGCAGTTCCAGTCACCGAAGACGATGCCGAGCGCATCGAGATTGCTGAGGTTCGGGGTCAGCCCCAGTGGCCCGAAGGCCTGCTGGCCGGGGACACCTGTGAAGAGCTGGGCGAAGACCTTGCCCTTGTAAGTCTGCTTGGCGGTGGCCGCCCACTGCGGGTAGTTCGCCTGCGTGAGGTCCACACCGAGCCACTTCTCCGACTCACCGAGCGGCGCGAAGTACTCGACCTTGTACTGCTCCATCAGCTTGGCCAGGTCAGGCATGAGTCCGGAGATGCCCTGAGCAACCTTGGCCCGGATGGCATCCGGAACGGGGCCGGGCTCGGTGCCCTGGGGATTGTCGACCGCCTGGACCTCGCCCTCGACGAGGACGACGAGTCCGGCCTTCTTCAGGTCACCGAGGCTCTGCCCGAGTCGGCAAAGCCACGCCGCCTTGCCACCCTCGCGGCTGAAGTCGAGGTCGCCCGCGGAGTTGTAGGGGATGAGGATGGACGTGTTGATGGCATTGAAGCCCTTGGCCTTGATGGCCGCGGCCGATCCGTACGAGTGATTCTTCGGGGAGACCAGGAATGCGGGCGCACGGGTGCCGAAGGGCACACTCGCGGACCGGGTTAGCCCCTTCGGCGGCTTGCACGAGGCGGCCGATGCGGAGCCGGACGAACCGTCGCCGGACGGCGCCGTCCAGACGAGCTTGCCCTTGACCTTCTTGCAGGTCAGCGTGCCCCGCCCGCGGACGGTGTAGGTGTCGCCGGCCTTCTTGCACGAGCCACCCGGCTGCGGGCTCGCGGTGGCTGGGCCGGCGAGGACCAGGGGGCCTAGCACCAGTGCACCCACGAGAGCAGCGGCGACGCGACGCGAGGAGCTCTGTAAGGGGAGTGGGGAGTTGTGATGCATTGGGACTCCTCAGGGGTGCGCGGTGGCGGCGAGTGTACCTGAGCGTAGGGCCTGCGCACCTCCCGCGTCGGGACTTCCGCGTCGTGACCGCCGGCAGGACGCGAACCACGGTACGACCCCTCTGAGGACCATGTGATTCGTCCAACTCGCAACGCCGCGGGCCGCCTATATATAGAGGCTACGCGGCTATATAGAGGCTACGCGGCGCACCTCCCGCCGGGGCTGGTCAAGGTCAGGGCAGCAGGTTCGTGAGCCAATCGCGCGCCCGATCGACGCAGGCGGCCGGGAGGGAGAAGTGGTCGTCGTGCGGATACTCGTGCGACTCGATCGTCCCGCCGAGTGCCTGAATATCCTGGTTGTACCCCTGCTGCCATGAGACGGGAACGACGGTGCCTCCGTCGAAGTTGTCGATGCAGACGAGCACGGGGCACACCGGCCTGACCTGCCCAGCGGAGCCAGCGTTGATTGCGTTCGTCCATGCGTCACCGTTCTTCTGCGGGTAGTTCAGGATCGCGCCCTTGAGGCGATACATACGGCCGATCATGTCGCTGAAGTGATGCACGGGCTGGTGGTTCCATGCCGCCTCGGCAAGGCTGATGCCAAGCGGCGTGAGCATGTCGGACAGGGACAGCGAGTCCGGATTGGCGTACTGGGTCCCCATCACGACCTGGATCAAATGGCCGTCGGGCGTCATGGAGGGGTCCTTCAGAGCCGCGACGAGCGAACCACCCAGCTTCCAGGCGACCTTCAAGACTGCGGGCGACATGGCCACGGTGCCGACGAGGGTGAGGTCGCCGTAGTCCGATGGATCGAGTTCGGCCACGGCCGCCGCCGTCCCACCGCCTTCAGACCACCCCATGCATCCGACGGTTGTGCCCGCGCCCACCGGCATGGACCGGGCTGCGTGCACGATGTTGATGGCGTCGCGTGCTTGCGTGCGCCCGACCGTGTACTGATGGATGCCGGGGGTGCCGAGACCTTGGTAGTCAGTAGCGCAGACGACCCACCCATCATCGATGAACTTCTGGACCCCGGGTATGCCGTAGTCGATCTGCTGGGTGGACTCGGCTTGGAAGTACGTAATGAGTTCACGTGCCGGGTCAGGCTGTGCCGATGGGCATGCGGCATCGCCGAGGCCCGTCGTCCCGTGGCTCCAGGTCATCACCGGACGATCTGACCCTGGCTTCTCGGGAGCGATGACGATGCCGGTGACCTCGAACGGTCGGTCGTTGACGTCCTTTGAGTGGTAGCGCACCTTCCAGGCTTTCGCCCCTACGAGCTTGGTGCTGATCTCCTCGTGACCAATGAGTTCGCCTGGCGTTGGCATGGTGCGACGCTGGCGCATGGACCCGGTCGCGCAGACGCTTTTGCACCATCGAGGGTTTTCCCCTTGTGCAACCATGAGTCATGGCGGTGAACACTCGCGAGGTGCTCCTGTCCAAGCGCGACGAGGTCACCGCACTCATCACCGATCTCACCAGCCGACCGGACTCAGCCATGGGTCCATCACGCAATCGCGGTGAGCGCTCTGGCCTCGCTGGTGAACGACACTCCCGCGCGGCAACAGTCGAAGGCCTCCTACGCGAGGGAGCGGACATCGATCGAGCGCTGATCAAGATCGAGCACGGCACCTACGGCTTGTGCGATGAGTGCGGCTCACTGATAGCTGCCGGGCGCCTAGACATCCGCCCCTGGGCCGTGCGGTGCGTTCACTGCGGGGATCATTGCTGATCGCATGCATCGTAGAGCTGCGAGCTCATGAAGAAGTGCGTCGCCCCGAGAGCTACCGACGGGGACTGTGACTTGACACCACCAGACTATGAGTCCGAAGCTCGCGAATCTCTCAACGACTTCAAGTACGGAAGCGAGCGTAGATCCTTTTCGCGACCGGCCGCTTCCTTTGAATCAATGACGTCGTCCAACGAAGCTACCCGGATGCGCAACCCTTCCGATATCTCCTCACTAGAGGCTCGAACATTCCAGCCCCTGAAACCCTCTAGCGGACCTGATGGTTGGAACGTGAGATCCACGATGCCGAAGTCTGTGATCAGATTCAGCATGGGTGGCATGTTTGCGAGGAAGGCCGCATCCAGCTTTGCCGTGACTGGTTCTCCTGCCGTGCGAATCTTGGCATTGAGTCGCGTGAGTGCATTCGCAAGTCGTTCAAGATTTGCATCACTTCGATTCGGCACTACATCAATGTCTTCTGTTGGCAATGGCGATCCCATGAGCACCGTTGCGAGGCCGCCGATGACCACATACTCAACGCCTTCCTCATTGAGGATGCGACATATCGCGATGGGATCAAAACTCAAGAGCGGGACGCCTTGGCATGGTCGCGCATCGATTGCATTGAATTAACCACTTCAACCATGTGCTCGAGACGTTCAGCCGGCGTGAGCTTCAGCAATGCCCGGATCTGAGCGACATCAACGCCGCGCTCATCTTCAAGGGGTTGCTGCATTGCCATTCACAAAGGATAGGCCAAAAAAATTACCGTGGTGGGGCGGGTCGGGCTCGAACCGACGACGACCAGATTATGAGTCCGGGGCTCTAACCAGCTGAGCTACCGCCCCCCGGCCCTTGGGCCGAGGCCTCTGAGGCTACCGTTCCCGCCTCGCCGATGACCGGCGGGCCGGTGCGGGAACTAGGGTGCCTACATGCTTTCTGCCTCGCGTGCCGCACGCCTCGCCCTGCTCGGCACCGGCCTGCTGATGGCGGGGGCCACGGCCCTGGCGCCAGCGGCGTCCGCGGCACCCTCAGGGGGGTCGACGATCGCCGCGTACTCCCTCGCTGCGCCGCGGGTCACGGCTGCGTCGGGCCTGGTCGCGCGGGCGGTGGTGCCAGCCGGGGCAGAATGCCCGGCCCTGGACGTGGCCGACGGCAAGGGCCAGCAGGCTGCCGTACCCATGCGCGAGCGACCGCGGCCGCAGCGCACCGCGCCTGCCTTCGATGCGATCACGGTGTGCTCGGTGGCGATTCCTTCGGGCGCAGTCACGGCGTCCATCCACGGTCGCGCCATTCCGGCACGCATGCCCTCGCGCATCGATCGGCTCGCGCTCCTGGGCGATAGCGGCTGCCGGATCGCATCCTGGGGGGTGCAGGACTGCTCCGACGAGTCGGCATGGCCGCTTGCACGGATCAGCGCCGCCGTGGCATCCGACCAGCCCGATGCGATCATCTTCAACGGCGACTTCTTCTACCGGGAGGCAGCGTGCCCGGCGGGGCAGCAGTCGGAGTGCGGGTCGAGCCCGCCCCCGGTGACGGGCCTGCCGTTCACTGACAGCGCGTACGGCTGGATCGCCGACTCGCTGCTGCCCATGGCACCGATGCTCGCCGCGGCTCCGATGATCGTGACGCGCGGCAACCACGAGGCCTGCTATCGCGCCGGGAATGGCTTCTTCTACCTGTTCGATCCGCGCGAGGGGACGTCCGATACGTGCGCCCCGGTGCTCTCGGAAGGGACGCTGACAGCGGCGCCCACCGTACCGACGCCGACCTATGCCATCGACCTGGCGGTCGCACCGGACCGGACCCTGCGCCTGGCAGTGGTGGACTCTGCCGGCGGCAATGACGTGGCGGTAGATGCCTACGCAGCTGTGCAGCGAGTGGCCTACGAGCGGGCAGCCCGCCTGACCGCCCCGCGCAGCGGGCGGGAATCCTGGCTGCTCACCCACCGGCCGATCTTCGGCATCGTGAGCACCGATTTCGCGGTGCCCGGTCTGCCATTCCTCGAGTGGGGCTCGGCTGACCAGCAGGCGGCATCCTGGGGGCTGCTGGAGCCGTACCAGATGGTGTTCTCCTCCCATCAGCACATCGCCATGGCCGTGCAGATCCCAGGCCAGCCCGGCCAGCTCATCCTCGGCAACGCCGGCACGCTGCTCGATCCGGCGACCGGTTACCCGCTGCCCGCCGCCGGCCCGAAGGCGGTGCCAGGGCAGGCCTACCCGGCACCGTCCTGGGCTTGGGTCTCCGACGAGTTCGGTTACGCGATCGCGCGACCGCAGGCCGACGCCGGCGCATGGCGGCTCGACATGCGGGATGCCTCGGGCAGCACCTTCGCCCGGTGCGGGCTGCGGGCTCGCAGCCTGTACTGCGCGTCCGGCTCCTGAGAAGCTCGGCTAGCGGAGGCGGCGGATGGAGCGTGCCGTCATGACGCCGAGCACCGAAAGCGCCGACAGCACCGAGAAGGCGCTCAGCGCTGATCCGATCGAGAACGCCGAGCCGACCGAGCCAACCGAACCGATCGAGAATGCCGAGCCGACTGACCCGACCGACATGAACGAGTTGCGCGAGCCGATGCACAGCACTGAGTTCGTCGACCGCAGGCTCAGGATCGACGAGCAATCACGCGCTCGCTGCTCCTTGGTAGGTTCCGCGGCGTGGATATCGCGGTGATCGGGGCCTCCGGGGCGGTCGGGCGAGCGGTCTGCGGGCAGCTGCTCTCGACCGGCACCCTGGGCCATGGCGATCGCCTCCAACTGGTCGGCCACCGAGGCGGTGCCAGCGAGACCGGCATCTTCGGCCTGCGCATCGACCTGCTCGACGCCTATGCGCAGACAGCACCGCAGGTCGAGCCTATCCTCGACCCTGAGCGCATGAGGGCCGACATCATCATCATGGTGGCCGGCAGCACGCCGTCGGATGACCCGCATACGGTCGCCTCGCGTGATGCGGTCGCGCAGGCCAACCTGCCGGTCTTCGAGTCGTATGCGCGAGCGATCGCCGAGCACGGTCGCGGACATGAGCTGGTCATCGTCCAGTCCAACCCGGTCGAGCTGGCCGTCGATGTCTTCGCTCGGCACCTCGGCCGCAGGCGAGTGGTCGGGGCAGGTGCCTATAGCGACACCCAGCGCTTCCGGCGCGAGATCGCGTCGGGCTTCGCGGCATCAGCCTGGGGCCAGGGCAGCCGGCCGATCGTCACCGGCTACATGCTGGGCGAGCACGGCCCAGCGATCGTCCCCATGTGGTCGACGCTGCAGGCCCACGGCGTCGATCGTCGCTCCTGGGACGAGTACCTGCGCTTCGCCCGCGGCGGCCGGGCCCTGGCCGACCTGCCCGCCCACGCCGCGCATGCGCGCGACCGCGTCGCCGAGCTGCTCGCCGATCACCACGGCGAGGATGCCTTCGCCTTCGTCAGCCAGCTGCCCCCTGATGTCAGGGCGGTGGTCAAGCCATGGTTCGCGCACTGGTCCGGCCGGACGAGCACCGCCACGGCGCACAGCGTCGTCGACATGGTGCTGGAGCTCGGGCGCGGTCACCGGGTCGTGCTGCCGCTGCAGGTTGCCTGCACGGCTGATGACTGGCCAGGCGCTGCCGGGGTCATCGGCCTGGCCGTCGACATCGACCTTGCCGGCTGGCACTTCTGCGTGCCGCTCGAGGTCGCCGATGATGAGCGCCAGGCCCTGCTGGCCGCGATCAGCACCGTCAACCAGCGGCTGGCGGCCTGGCAGTCCTGACGCATGGGCTCAGCGCTTGAGGCCCAGGACTCAGGGGCGGCTGCGCTCCTGCTGGGCACGCAGCGCGGCAGACAGGGCCGCGGCATCCCAGCCTGCATTGAGGGCCTCGGCCACCAGGGCCGCCTGCGACTGGGGCGCGAGCCCGCCGATCGGCTGATCACTATCGAGGTTCGTCGGGAAGGGGTAGCCCTCGGCCGTCGCCGCGATGACATTCGCCGATGCCTGGCTCGACCAGGTCGCGAGCCCACGGCGGCGGAGCAGCTCCGGGTAGACGGCCTCGCACATCCCGGTTCGGTCGAGTGACTCCATCGCCCGGCCGAAGGGGCTGGAGACCTGCAGCAGGTTGACCAGCCGATGGACGTCCGCGGTGCGGTTGGTGCCGGCACCATGCAGCAGGGCCGGGCTGAAGTAGACGACATCGCCCTTCGCCAGCGGCAGCTGCACCATGTGATCCGCGAAGTAGGCCTGGATCTCCGGATCCCGATAGGCGAGGTAGCCGAGCTCATAGCGCTGGGAGTTGGGCAGCAGCATGGTCGGCCCGCTGACCACCGGCATGTCGCCATGGGCGACCGCGCCCTGCAGGGTCAGGTACGGCGACATCCGGTGCACATGGGCCGGGTACTCCTCGGCCGTCTGGTTGGACTGGAAGCCGAGGTGGTAGTCGCGGTGCGGCTGCTGGGCCTGGCCTCCGGGGTAGACGAGGTTCACCTGCGAGGTCATCTGGTAGGCCGGGCCGAGCCACGCGCGCGCGCCCAGGGCGATGGCATCGCTGGCGAAGTACTCGACGAAGACGTCCGGGGCGATGCGGGCCAGCTTCTCCTGCGCGTTCCAGATCCGCGCATTGGCCCCCGGCGTGCCGAAGTGATCGCCCTGCGGGCCCTGCGCGGCACGCTCCTGCTCGATGACCCTGATGAAGGCCTCCGTCGCCGCATCGATCACGCCGTGGTCGGCGAAGGCACCGGCCAGGACGTACACCCCGGGGCCCTGGTCGATCACCCAGGCGAGCTCGTCCTCCAGCTCGGCCCGCTGGTGCGGATCGTCCAGGCTGAGGCCGGCCACCTCGTAGACCGGGATGCCGGCCTCGATGCGATCGGCATGCGGCACCTCCTCAGCGAGCAGGCGCACCTCGCAGCAGGCGGCGAGATCCTCGACCCGGACGTCCGATGCGCGCAGCCGGGTGCGGGCGGCCCTGGCGGTGGGGCGGGTTGCGATGTCGCTGGTCAGCACCGGGCAATCATGTCGGATTCACAGCCCGGTCGGGTAGGTCTCCGGCGGCTCGCCCATCTCCCACAGCGGCGTGCGCTCCAGCGGGGTGAGCGCGGAAGTCTCGTCCAGGTGGATCACCGCATCGAACTGGCGGGCAAGGTCAGCGTGGAACCAGTGGCTGGTGCGCTCGGTCTCCGGCCGGTAGACCACCCCGATCGCGCGCTGCAGCAGGTTCGTCGGCAGGGACATCCGGTTGCGGTCGGTCGGGATCCAGAAGGCCGGCTGCGCGCCGGAGTCCACGACGATCTCGTGGAAGTACCGCTCATAGCTGTGGTCGAGGGCCGGCCTGACGCGCTTGCGCTCGGCCGGGGCTCCCCACTCGGACGCAGCCGTGACCCGGCCGTGGTGCGTGGTGAAGCCGATGCAGCAGGCATCCCGTGGATGGCGCTGACGGACCACCTGCCCGACGGTCAGCTCCCCGCGCCGGCCGAGCTCGGTGGCCCGCGCATCGCCGACATGGGAGTTGTGGGCCCAGACCACGACCTTCGCATGGCCCTGATCGCGGTTCAGGTGCACCAGCAGCGACTCCAGGGTGTTCGCCATGTGCCGATCGCGCAGGTTCCAGGACGACACCTGCCCGTGGACCATCTGCCGGTAGTAGTGCTCGGCGCTGAGGACCAGGCGGGCATTCTGCTCGGCGAAGAAGTACTCGTCCTCGGCCAGCCAGCCATCCTGGGCGAGGATGGCTGCCTTGCGCTGATGCAGGTCGATCAGGGCTGCGACGACCTCCTCCTCGCAGCTGATCAGCGGATCCTGGCCCGCGGCATGGGCGTAGTGGTGACCGTTGCCGGGGAACATGTCGAAGCATGCATATCGCTCCCGGGCCGCCGCGGCCGCCTGCGGATCGGCCCACGACAGGTAGGCCACGACAGCCTCCATGGATGCCCGCATGCTGTAGAGATCCAGGCCGAAGAAGCCGACCTTGTCACGCGGATCTGCGTAGGCGTCGTTGCGCTCACGCAGCCAGTGCACGAACTGCACGACGTCGCCATTGCGCCACATCCAGGCAGGGAAGCGGGTGAAGTCCCCGAGGGCGGCGACCGGGTCAGGATCGTCCGACCGGCCCTGCACGAACCTGTTCACCCGGTAGGCGTCGGGCCAGTCGGCCTCGACCGCCACCGCATCGAAGCCGAGCTCGTCGATCAGCCGCATCGTGATGCGTGCGCGCTCGCGGTAGAACTCATGGGTGCCGTGCGATGCCTCGCCGATGAGGACGATGCGCCGATCGCCCACCAGCTCGATGAGGCCGTCGTAGTCGCCCCTGCTGCCTGCGATGCCCTCCAGGGCGTCGCTGCGTCCGGTGCGCTTGGTCCAGGTCGTCGTGGCCATGACTCATGGTGCGCTGCGGCCGCCCGGTGCGGTCAAGGGGAAGGACGTCCCGATCAGCACCCGGCGAAGGTCCCTAGTGGTCGGCTTCGGCAATGCCGCACCATGGCTGCGAGGGGCGATCGGAGGAGACCATGACCGCTCAGCACTACCAGAGCATGACCACCGGGCGCCGGTACGTCGACCGGCGCGATGCGGGTCAGCAACTGGCCCTGGCCCTGCTCGAGCATGGGCCACAGCATCCGGTCGTCCTCGGCCTGCCTCGCGGCGGCGTACCCGTCGCCCATGAGGTGGCCCTTGCCCTCGGCGCCGACCTCGACGTGCTCGTGGTGCGCAAGATCGGCGCACCGGGAAATCCGGAGTTCGCCATCGGCGCCATCGGCGAGGACGGCACGGTGGTGCTCACCAGCGACGACCTCGGGCTCCTGGGCATCAGCCCGGAGCAGGTCAGCGTGGGCGCGCAGCGCGAGCAGGCGGAGATCACCCGGCGGGTGCAGCACTACCGGGATGGCCGGCCGATGGCATCGGTGCGCGATCGGGTCGTCGTGCTGGTCGACGACGGCCTGGCCACCGGCTCCACCGCAGCCGCAGCCGTCGCCGTGCTCCGCCACCTGGGCGCTCGGCATGTCATCGTGGCCGTCCCGACCGGGGCTGCTCCGGCAGTGGAGCGCCTGCGGGCCCTGGCAGACGAGGTCATCTGCCTGGATACCCCCGAGGACTTCAGCTCGGTCGGCGAGCACTACCTGGACTTCCGCCAGGTCAGCGATGCGGAGGTGCTCGCGCTGCTGCGGCAGGCCCATGCCCCGCAGGAGGTCAGCGTGCTGATCCCCATCGATCCGCCCATCGTGCTGAACGGCCACTGCACCATCCCCAGGGGTGCGACCGGCATCGTGGTCTTCGCCCATGGCAGCGGCAGCAGCCGGCTCAGCCCGCGCAACCAGGCCGTCGCCCGATACCTGAATCGCCACGGGATCGGCACCCTGCTGTTCGACCTGCTCACCGAGGGCGAGTCGCCGGATCGCCACAACGTCGTCGACATCGACCTGCTCGCCTCGCGGCTGGAGCGAGCTCGGTCGTGGCTGCGGGAGCAGCCCCAGTCGCATCACCTCGCCGTCGGCTACTTCGGGGCCAGCACGGGGGCCGCGGCTGCCCTCGTCGCCGCGTCGCACGACCCCGCCGGCGTCGCCGCCGTCGTCAGCCGAGGCGGGCGGCCGGATCTCGCCGGAACGTCCCTGCAGGCCGTCCAGGCCCCGACGCTGCTCATCGTCGGCGGTCACGACCAGGAGGTGCTGGAGCTCAATCGCCTGGCGCAGTCGCGCCTTCGCTGCACCAACGAGCTGTCGATCGTGCCCGGGGCCACCCACCTGTTCGAGGAGCCCGGCACCCTGCTCGCGGCAGCCGAGCTGGCGCGCTCCTGGTTCGCGACCTACCTGCGTCCGCGCGTCACCGGCTGAGCGGTAAGGGCAGCTGATTGGTCGGCCCAACAGGCGGGGATGGGAGCTCCCCCACTTGGACTCGAACCAAGAACCCTGCGATTAACAGTCGCATGCTCTGCCAATTGAGCTATGGGGGAATGGCGCTCGCAGAGGATAGCAAGGCCATCGGAGGCAGGCAGCGCCCGGTCAGATGGCTAGATCCCCAGGGTCGCCCGCAGCGCTGCCAGCGCCTCATCGGCCCGGGCCCGCAGTGCTGGGTCCGTGCCGTCCAGGCCCGGGTCGAAGGCAACCGACCAGTGGATCTGCCCGTCGCCGCTCCCCCGTCGGGCCACTGCCGAGGCACCGGCGCCTCCGCCGAGATCCAGCCGCTCGGTCACGATCACGGAGTCGGTGACCATGGTGCGCACGGCATCCGGCAGGCCACCGGCCTCGCGCAGGTCGAGCCGCTGGGAGCGCCCGTCGACCAGCACGAGATCCAGGTAGGGGTCGTCCCAGCCGGCCCGGCTCACCTGAACCCAGTCGATGCGGGCCCCCAGTCCGGTGCCGTAGAGGCCCCGTTCGGTGGCGACCGCCGGCAGGTCGCCCTCCGGGCTGATCTGCCGACCCCAGCCGAGCACTCGCTCACCGCGCGCGATCCCCAGCTGCCGTCGTACCGTCGGCTCGAGCCTCGGGCCACCCAGTCGGAACCTCACCTCAGCCTCCGCTCGCCAGTCGGTCACCCTGGGATGCCTGCCGCAGCGACCTGCGCGTCTCCTCCAGGGCCAGCAGGTCGGCGAAGATCTCCTGGGACGCATCACTGGACGGGTCGGCGCGCTGCAGGCGTCCGCGCAGCTCCTCCACCCGACGGGAGGCATCCAGCTCCAGCAGCCGGGCCACCACCGAGGTGGCGTAGCGCTCATCCTGCCCGGCCTCGGCGGGCAGCGGGTCAACCGCCAGCTCGCGCACCAGGCGACGCACCTCGTCATCGGGGCACTGCTCCAGGACGTCATCGATCCAGCCGATCCCGGCCCGCTGCGCCGATGGCAGCCCGGCGGCCTCGATGGCGTCATGCACGGCCCTGGCCTTTGGGTGGGTGAACGCCTCCGGCTCAACCGCCTGGTACCACTGCTCGACGGCCGCCGGCTGCTGCAGCGCGCACTTGAGGGCCTCGCGCTCCACCGTCAGGCTCGCATCGCGCTTGGCCGCAGGCTGCGGCCGGCCGGCGGCGACCTGGCCGGCGGCCCCCGTCGAGGCGACAGCGCGCGCGACGGCGTCGACCTCCATGCCGAGCCAGCCGGCCAGCAGGCGGCCATACTCCGGTCGCAGCGCCTGGTCCTTGATCCGGGCCACCACCGGCGCCGCCTCGCGCAGGGCGGCCACCCGGCCCTCCGCGCTATCGAGATCGTGACCGGCCAGGATCGACGTGATCGCGAACTGGAACAGCGGCACCCGCCGATCGACGAGCGAGCGCACGGCACCGTCGCCATGGCGCAGCCGGAGGTCGCACGGGTCCAGGCCCGACGGCTCCACGGCCACGAAGGTCTGCGCGACGAATCGCTGATCCTCGTCGAAGGCCCGCAATGCAGCCTTCTGGCCGGCGGCGTCGCCGTCGAAGGTGAACACCACCTCCCCGCGCATCTGGTCGTCGTCCATCAGCAGCCGGCGCAGCACCTTGATGTGCTCGGCGCCGAAGGAGGTGCCGCAGGTGGCGACCGCGGTGGTCACGCCGGCCAGGTGGCAGGCCATCACGTCGGTGTAACCCTCGACGATGACGGCCTGCTGCGCCTTGGAGATGTCGCGCCGGGCCAGGTCGATGCCGTACAGCACCTGGCTCTTCTTATATAGAGGTGTCTCCGGGGTGTTCAGGTACTTGGGCCCCTCATCGTCGTCGAAGAGCCGACGGGCACCGAAGCCGACGACGTCGCCGCCCAGATCGCGGATGGGCCACACCAGCCGGCCGCGGAACCGGTCGTAGACCCCTCGGTTGCCCTGGCTGACCAGCCCGCCGGCGAGCAGCTCGGCATCGCTGAACCCTTTGCCGCGCAGGTGCGTGGTGAGGGCATCCCAGCCCTTGGGTGCGAAGCCGACCCCGAAGGTCGCCGCCGCCTGCTCGTCGAAGCCGCGCTCCTGCAGGAAGGCCCGGCCGGCCTGGGCATCCGGCCCGCGCAGCTGCTCGACATAGAAGGCCGCCGCGGCCTTGTGAGCCTCGACTAGCCGGGTGCGCTGGCCCTGCTGGCGGTTGACGGTGGCCGTCCCCTCGACATAGCGCAGCTCGATGCCGACCTTGGCTGCCAGCTTCTCGACCGACTCCGCGAAGGTCAGGTGGTCGATCTTCTGGACGAACCCCAGGACATCACCACCCTCCGCGCAGCCGAAGCAGTACCACATGCCGCGGGCCGGGGTGACGTGGAAGCTGGGCGTGCGCTCGTCGTGGAAGGGGCACAGGCCCTTGAGGGATCCGCCGCCAGCGGACTTCAGCGTGACGTACTCGCGGACGACCTCGTCGATGCGGGCGCGCTCGCGGACGGCTGCGATGTCCTCCTCGCGGATGCGTCCGGCCACGATGCGAGTGTAGGTGGGCTCGCCAGGGCAGGCTCGCGCGATCGGGCACCGGCTCGTGGGCTTGGATGGTCCGATGGCCTCCCACCAGCAGACCCCCGCTCCTGCTTCCGGCACGCTCGACGTCGCTGCCCTGCGGGCCGATACCCCGGGCTGCCGCAATGTCGTGCACCTGAACAATGCCGGCTCTGCCCTGCCGCCCGCCTCGGTGACCCAGGCCCAGGTCGACCACCTTCGGCTGGAGGAGGCGATCGGCGGGTACGAGGCCCATGCGCGTGCCGCCGACCGCATCGAGGGCACCCGCGCATCGATCGCCTCCCTGCTCGCCTGCCGGCCTGACCAGGTCGCGCTGATGGAGTCGGCGACCTCCGCCTGGGCACGTGCCTTCGCCGCCATCGCCGCCCGGCACCGACTCGGCCCGCGCGACCGGATCCTGATATCCGGCTCGGAGTACGCCTCCAATGCACTGCCCGCGCTGCAGCTGGCCCGTCACCTGGGGGTTCGGGTGGATGTCATCCCCGACGGCACTGACGGCACGACCGATGCCGCGGCGCTGCAGGCCATGCTCGATGAGGACGTGGCCGTCGTAGCGGTCAACCACTGCCCGTCGCAGAACGGGCTCATCAACGACGTCGCCGGGATCGGCGCCGCCATTCGGGCCTCGGGCTCGCCGGCCTGGTACCTCGTCGATGCCTGCCAGTCGGCCGGGCAGCTGCCGCTCTCCGCCGCGGACATAGGCGCGGATGCGATCTCCGCCACCGGCCGCAAGTTCCTGCGCGGTGCACGCGGTACGGGCTTCCTGGCAGTCTCCGATCGGGCCCTGGCCGAGCTTGAGCCCTTCCCGATCGACCTCAATGGCGCGACCTGGGAGCCGGATGGCTACGCCGTCGAGCCGTCGGCCCGCCGCTTCGAGCAGTGGGAGAAGTCCTATGCGGCCATCCTCGGCCTCGGCGCCGCAGTCGACTACGCCCTCGGCTGCGGCATCGAGGCGCTCGCCCAGCGCATCGACGCACTGGCAGCCCGGGCACGCAGCGGGCTCGAGCAGATCGATGGCGTCCGGGTGCGCGATCGCGGCATACGGCGCAGCGGGATCGTCACCTTCGACCATGTGAGTGTCCCCGCCGAGCAACTCGTCACGGGCATCAGGGCAGCTGGCATCAACGTCAGCCTGTCGACCCCGGAGTACTCCCGCATCGACTTCGACCAGCACCAGGTGACCGGCCTGGTTCGCGTCTCGCCCCACGCCTACAACACCGAGCAGGAGATCGACACCCTGCTGAGCCGCGTCAGCGACCTGCTCGCCATGCCCTCGTAGCAGGCCGTCGTATCGCAGGCAGTGGTGTCACCAGGCGATGATGGCAAGATCCGTCTGATTGAAGTCGTTCCCGACGTGGAGCAGCGGAGCACCCGCGATCTTCGCGGTCGCGTAGGTACAGCAATCACCGAAGTTCAGTCGCGCTCTGTGCCCGCTGCCTTTGCCGAACGCATTCCAGGCATCTACCACCACGACCCGGCTCATGCCGGTAGGCCGTCCGCGTCCCACAACTCCTCGTCGAAGCCGTGGTAGGTCACTGGATTACCAGAGTCATGCTCGGCGATGAGGTCGTGAAGCTCGCTGACGACACGGCGCACATCGTCGAACCGCTCGGATGCGAGCCGTTCGAGACGCTCGCGCAGCGCGATCTCGATAGCCGATGTCAGGCTCTCGCCAGTGAGCAGGCAGGTCTCCCGCACGAGTGTCTCGACAGCCTGATCATTGATGCTCGGTGCCACGCTCAGGAATATAGAGCGACGGGCCCAAATTCACATCTCGCTCGCCCATACAAGCCGACGAGAAGTCCTCAACCGGTGGCACGGCAGGGGCGCCACCCTTCGGCCCGGCCGCACGCCCGCGGGCCTGGTCCTGTCCGCTCCGTCAGCGGCACAGGCGGCGATGCCAGTCGAGGATGCTCACGTCCGTCAGGCTGGCCACCTGGTCGATGATGACGCGCAGCCGCTCGGCATCCGTCGGGGCGGATTGATAGGCCGGCCGCAGCCACGGCTCGAGGGCTCGCCCCTCATCGAGGACGAGGGCATGCACGAGCTCGGCGATGCGCTCCCGCTGCCGGGCGTACTCCCCCTCGGCACCCTCGCGGTTCATCACGTACTTCACCGCGACCGCCTTCATCACCGACACCTCATGGCGCACCTCCTCGGGCACGATGAGGTCAGCGTCATAGCGGGTGAGGCGATCGCTGCCGTAGCCGACCTGGGTGGCGACCTGGGCGCTCACGCTGAACCTGCCGATCAGGTAGCTGGTGAAGGTCTTCAGCCGGACCAGGTCGCCCATCGACCCGTCGAATGAGCTGGGCCAGTACTCCAGCCCAATCAGCCGCTCCAGCGCCTCGGCAAGTGCGCCCTCGCTCGACCCGAAGCGCTGCTGCGCGATCGCAACGAGATCGTCCCGCTCGATCGCCGAGGTGAAGGCCTGCAGGGGGACGAGCCCGGCGTGGACGGCGTCCTCGACATCATGCACCGAGTAGGCAACGTCGTCCGACCAGTCCATCACCTGCTCCTCCAGGCAGGTCCGCCCAGGCGGCGCGCCCTGGCGGAACCAGTCGAAGACCGGCAGGTCATCGGCGTAGCAGCCGAACTTTACGGTGCCCTCACGTCGCTGCCAGGGGTACTTGCAGGCAGCGTCCAGGCAGGCCCGTGTCAGGTTCAGCCCGACGCTGCGACCGTCGGCATCGAGCACCTTGGCCTCCAGGCGGGCCAGTACCCGAAGCGACTGGGCATTGCCCTCGAACCCGCCGATGGATGCGCACAGCCGGTCGAGCTCCGCCTCGCCGTTATGCCCGTAGGGCGGATGGCCGAGGTCATGGGCCAGCCCGGCGACCTCCGTGACGTCCGGATCGCAGCCAAGGGCCTCCCCCAGCTCGCGGGCGATCTGGGCGACCTCGAGCGTATGCGTCAGGCGGGTGCGCGGAAAGTCGGCTTCCCCCGCCACCATGACCTGCGTCTTGGCGGCCAGGCGCCGCAGCGCAGACGAGTGCAGCACCCGCGCCCGATCGCGGGCGAACGGCGTGCGGACGGACTCCTTGACCGGCTCGGTCACCAGCCGCTCGGCATCGACTGACGTGTAGCCCCCGGGAATCCGCACCCCCCGACCCTAGCCACTGGCCGTCCGATCCCCGGTCGTCCGGATAGTGACCGTTCAGTTGACCGGCCATCGACCGGTCACGCACACTCGTCGCGAGGGGTACGGAGGTGACGAGGGCCGTGGCATATCGACCGCTTCGCGCGGCGGTGATCGCAGCGGCCCTCGTCATCACCTGCATCATGACGGGCTCGGCTGCCATGATGCCGAGCGCCAGCGCCGGGGCCGCGCATGCCGTTCCCGCCGCGGCCAAGCGAGCGGCCGCAGACGACTTCACCTCATTCTTCGCGACCGGGTATGACGGCTGGCAGGGCAGTGGCTGGCAGGCATGCGGGCCCATCACCTGGTCGGTCGATGCCAGTGAGCTCACGGCAGCGCAGGCAGCGCGCGAGACCAGGCGGCTCGCCTGGGCCTTCCAGCAGTGGTCGAGCGCCTCCGGCCTGGCCTTCGCCTATGCCGGTCAGGTGCCGGTGGCGTATCAGGACGCCGGGTACCAGATGCGCCCGGCCGACGGTACCCCGGCCCGCCCTCGGCATATCTACGTCGCCTTCCGGCGCCAGGGCGAGTCAAGCCTGCTCGCCGGGCGAACCTTCGGCCTGGGCTGGCCGACCGGGGTCGACGGCAGCCAGATCACCGGTGGTGCGGCGATCTTCCGCACCGAGCTCGCTGCTGATGCCAGTCGGCCCCGCACGGCAATGAGCCTGTACCTCCATGAGCTCGGGCATGTCCTCGGCCTCGGGCATGCGGGCACCCAGGCGAATGTCATGTACCCGGTCGTCAGCGATGTCACCAGGCTGGGCCCGGGAGACCTCGCCGGCATCCGCGCCTTCACCAGGCCCTGCCCGGCCTGAGGTCACCCGCCGCCGGCTGAGCCTGGCACCACCGGCACGGCAGTGACGATGACATTGGCCTGGTATCCCCCCTGGCCCGGCTCATAGGCACCCCCGCAGGTGATCAGCGTCAGGCGAGGTGGGCCGTCCGATGCGAAGAACTCCTCAATATCGGCCTGGAACTTGGCCTTCTGGATGCCCTCGACGGCGACCACCCTGTACGGCAGGGTCAGCCCGGTCGACGTCACGACCTCCACGCGCGCGCCCACGTCCAGCGCATCGAGGGCGAAGAAGACCCCGCGGCCCTGGGTGGTGCCGTCGCGATGGGCAACCAGGACAGACGATCCGGCCGGGCTGCCCGGCCGCGGGCCGTACTCGTACCACCCGACCCGCTGGATGTCCTTGGGGATCTCCAGCACGTTGCCATCGACCAGGCCGACCGGGATGACCGGTGCGTCGATGCGCAGGTCATCGATGCGGACGCTCGCGGGTGAGCCGAGCCGAAGCAGCAGGGCATCATCCGACTCCAAGCCGCTCCCCTGATCAGCATGAACGGATGGCCCCGAGATGGTCGACTCCGCTTGCAGGGCGGCATCGCGGTTGCCCGCGGCAGGGAGCGGCCTGCTGCTGACCCTGCCAGGCAACCAGCGACATCGTCACGGCAATCACGCTGACGCTGAGCAGCAGCAGTGCTGCCGCTCGGCCTCGGCCGGAATCCGCACGGGTCGGTGAGCTAAGCCGCATGATGCCCTTCGCAGCAGTCGACGTACCCCTCACCTGCACGCTATGCCGGCAACCACCTGATTCACGCCCGCGGCCCGGGCATCATCCGGTCCATCCGCTCGTGCATGGCACGCTCGGTGACCAGTCGATCATGGGCGAGCCGCTCCATGCCCGGTCGCTCCATGCCCGGTCGCTCCAGGCCCGGTCGCTCCAGGCCCGGTCGCTCCAGGCCCGGACGCTCCATGCCGGGACGCTCGCCCGAGGCGCGCGCGTTCCGATCGCGATCCAGCCGATCGCGGCTCGCCGTGGCGAAGGGCATCGGTCATCGGGGAGGCGTCCCACAGCGACAGGTCCGAGCACGCCTTCAAGGCCAGCGGCGTCATCCCGAACGATCCGATGACGCGCAGGGTGCCGTCCTGCTCGAACACGCTGATGA
>JAGWXF010000037.1 GCA_018970025.1 Actinomycetales bacterium
GCGAGCTGTTCGACATGAGTGCGACTCGCTACTACCAGATCGTGAACGGCCTGATCGACACCCCTGAGGCACTCGCCTTCGACCCGATGCTGGTCAAGCGACTGCGGCGCATGCGAGCCGCTCGCCAGCGGGCGCGCTCGGCCCGCCGGTTAGGGGTTGAGCCCTAGCGGTCCACGCCGGTACGCTCGGGTGAGCTGAAGGAGGTCGACGTTGTCGGGAGCTGCCAGCCGAGGAACTGGGCGATCTGAGGGGCCAGCCGAGCCCCTGCCTGGCTCTGCCTTGGCGCGAATGCCGGTCCTGCTGACTCGTGTGCGACTGGTTGCGCCGGCGCTGGCAGCGGCATGCGTGGCCCTGAGCCTGCTCGGGGCGACCCCGGCGCGAGCCGATGATCGCCAGGCCGCGATCGATGCGCTCAATCAGGCCCTCCAGCGCACGGACCTTGCTGCGCAGAGCGGGATCGAGGTCAAGCAGTTCATCACGTACCGGGCGCCATTTGGTCTCGCCTGGACGCAGCCGGGAGTCAACACCGTCCTGCGATCCGGCTCCCGGCTTCGCGTCCACGTCACCGCGGCCCCCGATGGCTCCGGCTACACCAGCGTTCGCCTGATGCCCTCGCTTCGACTCATCGCGGCCGGCGGTGTCGACCCCAGGAGTCGCGCCATGTGGGCCACGGTGAGCATGCTGTCGTCACCGGGCCAGGCGAGGGCTCTCAGTGGCGGGCTGTCCAGCGTCACCGCGCTCACGGGTCTGGAGCCCTTCGCGAGCTACTTGGATGACCCAGGCGGGGGTCCGACATCCCTGCCCTATCCGTCGAGCCTGGCCCAGAAGGTGCTCCTGCCGCCTCATACCAGTGCGGGGATGGCCAGCGCCTGGACGACGATCGAGTCGATCCCGCTTGCCGACGGGGGCACGCTCATTCGCGGCTCGATGCCGGTCATCGAGGAGGGCGGGGAAGAGGAGGGCGAGGTAGACACCTGCGTGCGCCCCCTGGTCGAGATCACGGTCGGGCCGGACATGGCGATCCGGTCGTCCCGGTGGCGGGAGACCTGCCCACGAGGTGGAACCCGGTCGGCCGGAACGCGCACCTACGAGTCCACCGCGGCCTACGGGCCGGTCGTGGTGAAGGGGCCGGTCAGCCCGAGCCGCCCGGCATCATCCGTGCTCTCGTGACGGCCGCGGGTGCCTGCGAAGGTGCCCGTCGAGCAGGGCGCTGGGGAGCCGTCCTCGACTCTGCAACGCGGTGCCCGGACCAGCGAGCACGTGCCAATGCCCAGCGACCCAATCACGAGCGATGATCGACGCATTGGGCACCGGCTGAGACGTCGGGGTACCTGCTTCACTGCAGCCTGGCTCCAGGAGGGCAGGATATGAGTCGGGCCACCTGCGGTCCGCCAACGCCAGTGGAGGAAGGATGACCAGCCGCATGCCAGGGTCGACCCCACGGCGGTGCTCTCGAACGAGGTCGCGGTCGCGGTTGCGAACCCTACGGGGATCCCTGACCGCAGTCGTGGCGGCCGGGCTGGCCTGGGGGCTCGCCCCAGTCACCCCTGCTCAGGCGGCGGGCGAGGTGATCATCGTCTGGGCCGATCCGATCCGGGCTTCCGTTCTGCAGCGGGAGTTCGCCGGCGGGTTCCAGGGCGCGACGGTCCAGGTCGTGGTCAAGGACTCCCTGTCGATGCTGAAGACCGACTTCCTCGCATCCACCCCGGAGACCGGGCCGGACGTCATCGCCGTCGAGCAGGAGTCGACCGGCGAGCTGGTGCAGGCCCGCAAGGTCCGAGCGCTGAAGGTCTCCAGCGCACTGGCCAAGAAGTTCCCGGCCAATGTGCTGGCCGGCTTCCGATACGACCAGCGCGTCTACGGCATCCCGGTGCAGTTCGAGAACGTCGCCCTGATCACCAACGCTGGGCTGGTGAAGGACCCGCCGAAGAACTTCACCAAGCTCATGAAAGCGGCCGACGCACTCAAGGCGGCTGGCACCACGGAAGTCGGCATCGCGGTCGGCCAGGGCGCTACTGGTGGCTACGACACATATCCGCTGTTCAGCGGCCTCGGCGGCTATCTGTTCGGCTCGGACGCGGTCGGCAACTTCGACCCGTCCGATGTCGGGGTCGCCAACCCGACGTTCCTGTCGAATGCCGGTCGGATCGATCGATGGAATCGGACGGGCCTGCTGAACTCGACGTACACCAGGGACACGGCCAGGGCAGTCTTCGTCGCAGGCCGGTCTGCCTTCTGGATCACCGGCCCGTGGGACCTGGCAACGATCAAGAAACTGACCTTCCGCTACCGGATCTCGGCCGTGCCCGAGATCGCCAAGGGCATCCCGGCGGCGCCGATCGTGGGCGCGAAGGGCTTCATGGTGACGACGCACGCCAAGGCCCATGGGGTCAAGGCGCTCGCGAGCCAGTTCGTGACCGATGGCCTGACGACCAAGAAGCTCCAGCTGGCCTTCGGGCAGGCAAGCCAGCGGCTGCCGGCCCTGACCGAGGCGGCGTATGCCTTCAACGACCCGCAGCTGAAGGCCTTCGGGCTGGCGGGCGCGAGCGGGGTGCCATGGCCGAACATCCCGCAGGTTCGATCGGTGTGGCTGCCCCTGGGCACCGCGTGGGCCAATGCGACGAAGGGCGCCGAGGCCGTTCCTGCCGGCGCGGCCTTCCCCGAGGCCCAGGCCCAGATCGTGGCAGCGATCGGCGGCTAGCGGCTGCCGGTCCTCCTGGCATTTGCACTCTCGGCCGGAGAGTGCTAACTTTTCTTAGCACTCGACACCTTCGAGTGACAACTTCCACATGGATGTTCCCGGAGGAACTGGCCCAATGGCAAAGATCATTGCATTCGACGAAGAGGCGCGTCGGTCGCTTGAGCGCGGCATGAACGTCCTCGCAGACGCCGTCAAGGTGACCCTTGGCCCCAAGGGCCGCAACGTCGTCCTTGAGAAGAAGTGGGGCGCGCCCACGATCACCAACGACGGTGTGTCCATCGCAAAGGAAATCGACCTCGAGGATCCTTACGAGAAGATCGGCGCTGAGCTGGTCAAGGAGGTCGCGAAGAAGACCGACGACGTCGCTGGTGACGGCACCACGACGGCGACGGTGCTGGCCCAGGCACTGGTCCGCGAGGGCCTGCGCAACGTGGCCGCCGGCGCCAACCCGATGGCCCTCAAGCGCGGCATCGACAAGGCCGTCGGCATCGTCTCGGACGAGCTGCTGGCAATGGCCAAGGACGTCGAGACCAAGGAGCAGATCGCCTCGACCGCCGCGATCTCCGCTGGCGGCGACCAGGAGGTCGGCGAGCTCATCGCCGAGGCGATGGACAAGGTCGGCAAGGAAGGCGTGATCACCGTCGAGGAGAGCAACACCTTCGGGCTGGAGCTTGAGCTCACCGAGGGCATGCGCTTCGACAAGGGCTACATCTCGCCCTACTTCGTGACCGACGCCGAGCGCATGGAGGCCGTGCTCGAGGATCCCTACATCCTCATCGCCAACTCCAAGATCTCCGCGGTCAAGGACGTCCTGCCCGTCCTGGAGAAGGTCATGCAGAGCGGCAAGCCGCTGCTGATCCTGGCCGAGGACGTCGAGGGCGAGGCCCTGGCGACCCTGGTCGTCAACAAGATCCGCGGCACCTTCCGCTCGGTCTCGGTGAAGGCCCCCGGCTTCGGCGATCGCCGCAAGGCAATGCTGCAGGACATCGCGATCCTGACCGGCGGCCAGGTCATCTCCGAGGAGGTCGGCCTGAAGCTTGAGGGCACGACCCTGGACCTGCTCGGCCGGGCTCGCAAGGTCGTCGTGACGAAGGACGAGACGACCATCGTCGAGGGCGCTGGCGACCAGGAGCAGATCGCCGGCCGGGTGAACCAGATCCGCGCCGAGATCGACAAGTCCGACAGCGACTACGACCGCGAGAAGCTCCAGGAGCGCCTGGCCAAGCTGGCCGGCGGCGT
>JAGWXF010000011.1 GCA_018970025.1 Actinomycetales bacterium
TACCGGAAGTTCGCATCCTGCTCCTACAGCGCCACTGATCCTGGATGGGCACAGGTCGGGCGCGCACCAAAGGGCACGGCCTCAGTTGTCTTCACCATGCGCACTGGCACGCCGGGCGCGTGGAGTGCGGTGAGCGTCACGTCGACGAACAAGGCGAGACGCTGGAGGGTCACCACCCCGAGCGGCACGAGCTTCATCAACTGGGTCACGTTCCTGAACTCATCGCAGAACGAGCTTGCCAAGCAGATGGTGAACATCCGGTGCTCAGGAACCCCGCTGGAGTGGCCGGCCTAGTTCGCTTCGCGCTGCCGGTCCCGGGCCTGGGAGGTGCGGCACGGCGATGGAGACGCCGAGCGGGGGCCGGCTGAGGTTGCCGCGTCGGTGCCTTCGGGTGGACGATGGGCCGCATGCAGACGCGGATCCCTCCGCTGGTGATTGCCCTGGTCGCTGCGCTCATCGAGATCGCGGCCAACCTGGCCTGGCCGAGTGCCCGGGTGCTGCCGGTGCCCATCGCCTGGGCGGGCGGCCTGCTGGTCGGGCTGGCGGCGCTCATCGTCGCGGTTGCGGTGGCCCAGTTCGTGCGTGCGCGCACGACCATCGACCCGCACCAGCCGGATCGGGTGAGCGTCCTGGTCACTAGCGGAGTGTTCGCGATCACCCGCAATCCGATGTACCTGGCGATGCTGCTGGCGATCGCCGGCCTGGCACTGGCACTGCGCAACCCGCTGGCCCTGATCGGGCCAATCCTGTTCGTCGCGTACATCACGGCGTTCCAGATCCTGCCGGAGGAGCGGATCTTGCGGGCACGCTTCGGCGCTGCCTATGAGGAGTACTGCCAACGGGTGCGGCGCTGGGTCTAGCCGCTCATGCCGGCGATTGGCAGCAGGCTCATAGGGGAACCAGGCCCGGGATGAGCGGGCCGGGCTCACGGTGACGCGGGGATCGAGCGATCCTCGATCTCCCAGAGGTGATCGGTGAGGTGCCAGGCGGTGCGCCTGATGGCGTACGCCTCAGGCCAGCCTCGCTTGCGCCGGTAGGCCGCCTCCACCTCGTCAACATGCCGCACGACCGCATCGGTGTCGCGCCCGCCGCCCCGAGGGCCCTTGCGCAGCTCGGCGGGAGCCGCCGACGCCACCGCATCGAATCGCGCCCGGCAGGCGGCGAGCAGGCGCTGCAGGCGTGCCAGGTCGCCCGGCCCGAGATCCACGGCCTCGGCAGCGCAGGCAATGGCCGGTGCGCCGAAGTCCGTCGTCGCATTGCCCGTCAGCCGCTCGATGACGTCCACCTCGTCAGGAGCGTCCACGACTTCATCCGCCGCCGCCGCGATCGGGGCGTACCTTGGCTGGTAGTCCAGCAGGGCCGCGACGGCTGCGTCCGGCGACTTCGCACTGCGAGCCCAGCCCGGGTAGTCGATGGCGCTGGCGAACACCCGCCGGGTGCCGATCTCCAGGACAACGCGCAGGGCCACGGACGCGCTCATAGGATGAGTATCGCGGCCACGTTGCGCAGCAGGGGACGGGTGCGACCGGTTCGCGCAGCGATTTCCCCCGCCGGAGCTTTTCGGGCATGGTTGCCCGCCATGGGCACCACCCCGGCGAGGCTGACCTCGCGCCCCTCGCCGGCGGATCGCGTGCCCGCCTGGTCGCTCGCCGTGATCGCGATGCTCTCGGTGCAGCTGGGCGCGGCGATCTCCATTGCACTGTTCGAGCCGATCGGCGTGGGCGGGACGGCCTGGCTGCGGATGACCCTGGGCGCGATCGGCATCGTCCTGATCGTGCGCCCGAGGTACCGGCAGTGGGCATGGCGCGAGCTGCGGGCGCCGGTGCTGCTCGGCGTGGTCTCGGCAGCGATGACCCTGTGCTTCCTGGAGGCGATCGCTCGCCTGCCCCTGGGCACCGCGGTCGCCATCGAGTTCCTCGGGCCGCTGACGGTTGCCGCGATCCACGCGCACAGCCGTCGGGCGCTGCTCTGGCCGGGACTGGCCCTGGTGGGCGTGGTGCTGATGACCGAGCCATGGCAGGGGTCGGCGAGCCTGGTCGGCATCGCCTTCGCCGTTGCGTCCGGCGTCGGCTGGGGCCTGTACATCGTCATCACCCAGCATGTGGGCGATCGCTTCGCCGGCGTCGACGGCCTGGCCATCTCGCTGCCGGTCGCCGCAGCCGTCACGGCGTTCGTGGGCCTGCCGCAGGCCTGGGGTCACCTGACCGTGCAGGTGGTGCTCATCGGCCTGGTAGCCGCGGCGCTGCTGCCGCTGATCCCGTGGACCTTGGAGCTGCTCGCCCTGCGCCGGCTCACCAAGACCGCCTTCGGCACCCTGATGGCCCTGGAGCCGGCTATCGCCCTGGCGATCGGCCTATTGGTGCTGCACCAGGTGCCCGCGGCCCTGCAGATCGTGGGCATTGCCGCGGTCGTCCTCGCCGGCATCGTGGCCGAGCGCACCGGGCAGCGCTAGGTCAGCGGACCCAGGATCGGAGCACCCGCTGGTACTGGGCGCGCTCGAAGGCGGCCGGGTCAGCACTGGTGTGGGCGGCGACGCTCCCGCGCAGCTGGTCGACGGACTCGTACTCGTGCTCGGCCATCCATGCGCTGAGCTCGTCGATGATGCCCCGGGCCCGGGCCGGGCCCTGGCGCAGCAGCTCGGCCGTGGTCATCACCACGTCCGCGCCGGCGAGCAGGCCCTTGGCGACATCGGTGCCCTGCTGCACCCCGGAGGTCAGCGCCAGCGAGGTCGCCGGCAGCTGCGGTCGCAGGATCGCGATCCACCGCAGGGGCAGGCGCAGCTCGCCGGGATGGGAGAGATCAAGGGCCGGGGTGACATCACGGGTCACCAGGTCGAGGTCTGGCTGGTAGAAGCGATTGAACAGGGTCAGCCCGTCGGCACCCGCATCGACGGCCTGCCGGGCGAAGTGGGCCAGCGAGGTGAAGTAGGGGGAGAGCTTGACCGCGATCGGGACGTCGACCGCCGCGCGCACCCGGCGCACCAGCTCGGCGTACTGCGACTCGACCTGCAGGGCATCGGCGGCCGGATCGAGGGCGACCGCATACATATTCAGCTCGATGGCGGCTGCGCCCGCCGACACCAGGTCGCGCGCGTAGCTCACCCAGCCGCTGACTGTCGTGCCGTTGATGCTGGCGATGACGGGGGCCTGGAGCCGGCTGCTGGCATCCGCGACCAGCTGCAGGTGGCGATCGAGGCCAAGGTGGTCGAACTCCATCTCCGCGAAGTAGTCGTCCGCCTCGGCACTGGTGCCGGCGCCATGCTCCAGCCGAAGGTGCAAGGTCATCGCCTCGGCCTCGATCTCCTCCTCGAACAGGCTCGGCAGCACGACCGCGCCGATGCCGCAGTCGTCGAGGATGAGCAGGTCGTCCAGATGGCCCGTCCGCGGGGATGGCGATGCGACCAGCGGGGTTCGCAGATCCATGCCGAGGTAGCGTGATCGCAACTGCGTCATGAGCTGCCGGCCTCCGTGACCTCGGGCACCTCGATCGCATCGACGGCCGGTGCCTGCGCCGGGGTGGAGCGCTCCATGCCCGCTAGCTGCTCGTAGTGATGCCACCGCTCGTCGACATCGGCCTGGGCCAGGGCCTCCAGGGCCCGGGCTCGCTGCGGGTCGCTTCGCTCGAGCGCGGCGAAGCGGGTCTCATGCTGCTGGAACTCGTGCAGTGGGATGGTCGGCTTCTTGGAGTCGAGGCTGAACGGATGGCTCCCGGCCTCGGGGCTGGGGTGATAGCGATACAGCGGCCAGTAGCCGGAGGCCACCGCCGACTTCTGGTGGGTCATCGAGGTCGACATCTCGATGCCGTGGGCGATGCAGGTCGAGTAGGCGATGACCAGGCTCGGGCCGTCATGGGCCGCCGCCTCCTGCATCGCGCGCAGGGCCTGAGTCTGGTTGGCGCCGATGGCGATCTGCGCGACGTAGACGTCCCCATACGCCTGGGCGAGCAGGCCGAGATCCTTCTTGCCGGTGCCCTTGCCCTTGATCGCGAACTTGGCGGAGGCCCCCCGCGGGGTGGCCTTGGAAGCCTGGCCGCCGGTGTTGGAGTAGACCTCGGTATCGAGGACGAGCACGTTCACGTCGCGGCCGCTGGAGAGCACGTGGTCCAGGCCCCCGAAGCCGATGTCATAGGCCCAGCCGTCGCCGCCGACGATCCAGACGCTGACCGGTGCGAGGGCGTCGGCAAGGCTGGCCAGGCGCCGGGACTGTGGCGAGCCGAGGGCATCCAGACGGGCGCGCAGCTCGGCGATGCGGGCATGCTGCCGGGCCATGCCCGGCTCATCGGCTGGCTTCGGGGCATCGAGGAGCTCGGCGGCCAGGTCTCGCCCGACCTCGGCCGCCAGCTCCTCGAGCAGTCGTCGCGCCTCGTCTCGCTGGGCATCGGCTCCCAGCCGCAGGCCCAGGCCGAACTCCGCGTTGTCCTCGAACAGGGAGTTGCTCCATGCCGGCCCGCGCCCGGCGGCATTGGTCGTCCACGGAGTCGTCGGCAGGTTGCCGCCGTAGATCGAGGAGCAGCCGGTGGCATTCGCGACGACCATTCGATCACCGAAGAGCTGGGTGAGGAGCTTGAGGTATGGCGTCTCGCCGCACCCGGCACAGGCCCCGGAGAACTCGAACAGCGGCTGGAGCAGCTGCGAGCCCTTGACCGTGTCGTGGCGGATGGCAGATCGATCGACCTCGGGCAGGCCGAGGAAGGCATCGAATGCGACGCGCTCACTGGCCCGGTGCTCATCGGCGGGCATCAGGTCGATGGCCTTATGCCGGGCCTGCGTCTTGCTGCGTGCCGGGCACACGTCGACGCAGATCCCGCAGCCGGTGCAGTCATCGGGGGCGACCTGGATGGTCAGCCGAGTGCCCTCGGGGAGGTCGTTGCCGCCGTAGGCCTTGTGCTTGAGCGCGTCAGGCGCATCGGCCAGGGCCTGGGGTGGGTAGGCCTTCATCCGGATGGCCGCATGCGGGCAGGCGATCGTGCACTTGCCGCAGTCGATGCACAGCGACGGATCCCAGATCGGGATCTCCTGCGCGATCGACCGCTTCTCCCACTTCGCCGTTCCCGTCGGGAAGGTGCCGTCGATCGGCATGGCACTGACCGGCAGCCGGTCGCCGGCTCCCTGCAGCATCGGGCCGATCACCTCGCGGACGAACGCCGGTGCTGCCAGCGGCAGGTCGGGCATTCGGTGGACGCTGCTGGTCACCCGCTCGGGCACGGTCACCTGCGACATCGCGACCAGGGATCGGTCGATGGCCGCGAAGTTGCGCTCGATGACAGCCCGGCCCCGTCGGGCGTAGGTCTTCTCGACATGCACCTTGATCAGGTCGATCGCCTGCTGCCTGGGCATCACCCCGCTGAGGGCGAAGAAGCACGGCTGCATGACGGTGTTGATGCGTCCGCCGAGGCCGACGCTGCGCGCGATCTCGGTCGCGTCGACCGTCCAGACCTGCAGCTGCTTGTCGATGACCTGCGCCTGCACCTCGGCCGGCAGGTGATCCCAGACCTCCTCGGCTGGGTAGGGGCTGTTGAGCAGGACGGTCGCCCCGGACCGGGCGATGTCGAGCACGGGGATCCGCTCGAGCAGGCCGAACTGGTGGCAGGCGACGAAGTCGGCCTCGGTGATCAGGTAGGTCGACTCGATCGGGTCGGGGCCGAAGCGCAGGTGCGAGACCGTGATGGAGCCGGACTTCTTCGAGTCGTAGACGAAGGTGCCCTGCGCCCACAGGTCGGTGCTCTCGCCGATGATCGCGATCGACTGCTTGTTCGCCCCCACGGTGCCGTCACTGCCCATGCCGAAGAAGACCGACTGCGAGGCGGTCGTGGGCACGGTGAACTCGGGATCCTCGCGCAGCGATAGGTGGGTGACGTCGTCGATGATCCCGACGGTGAATCGCGGCCTCGGCGAGGGGCGACGCAGCTCGTCGAAGATGGCCGCGACGTGCGCCGGGGTGAACTCCTTCGAGGCCAGGCCGTAGCGACCGCCGATGATGCGCGGCAGTGGTCGCTTCGGATGCTGCAGCGCCCATCGCTCGGCGACGGCCAGGCTGACGTCCAGGTGCAGGGGCTCGGCAGCGGCACCGGGCTCCTTGGCCCGGTCGAGGACGGCGATCGAGGCGACACTGGCCGGGATGGCGGCGATCAGCTCCTCGGCCGGGAATGGCCGGTAGAGCCGGACGACGACCGCGCCGACGCGCTCGCCACGTGAGCGGAGCAGGTCGATCGCCTCGCGGGCCGCGCCGAACGCCGAGCCCATCACGATGATCACGCGGTCGGCGTCGGGGGAGCCGTGGTAGTCGACGAGGTGATAGCCGCGGCCGGTCCGCTCGGCCAGCTCGTCGAAGACCTGCTGCACGATGGAGGGAACCGCTGCGTAGGCGAGATTGGATGCCTCGCGGGACTGGAAGAAGACATCGGGGTTCTGCGAGCTGCCGCGAAGGACGGGGCTGGCGGGTGTCAGGCCGCGGGCCCGGTGGTCGAGGATGTCTGAGGGCCGGATCAGGGCGCGCAGGGCGTCCTCGTCCAGCAGCTCGATCTTGCTCACCTCATGCGAGGTGCGAAAGCCATCGAAGAAGTGCACGAAGGGCACCCGGCTTCGCAGGGTGGCCGCATGGGCAACCGCAGCGAAGTCCTGGGCCTGCTGCACGCTGGAGGCGCTGAGCATCGCCCAGCCGGTGCTCCGCGCTGCCATCACATCCGAGTGATCGCCGAAGATCGACAGGGCGTGGGTGGCGATGGCGCGCGCCGCGACATGGATGACCGCCGGCGTCAGCTCGCCGGCGATCTTGAACATGTTGGGCAGCATCAGCAGCAGGCCCTGCGATGCGGTGAAGGTGGTGGCCAGGGTGCCCTTCTGCAGGGCGCCGTGCAGGGCCCCGGCGGCTCCCGTCTCGGACTGCATCTGCACGACCGTCGGGACATTGCCCCACAGGTTCGTGCGACCGGCGGCACTCCAGGTGTCGACGAGCTCGCCCATGGTCGACGCCGGGGTGATCGGGTAGATGGTGCACACGTCGCTTGCCAGGTGGGCGATACGGGCCGCGGCCTCGTTCCCATCAACGCACGCCACGGTCACGCGCTCAGGCTAGACCGCACGGTGGCTGCGGGCCTAGGGCCCTTGGACCCCTCGCGACGTTGACCTGCTCGGATGGCACCGCCCTGCGGCGTTCGGCTGCCCGGCCTTGCGCTTCCGCTCAGCGGAATGGGACGAGGAATGGACTGCTTGCGGTCGTTAGGTTGGACGCATGCCGTCTGCTGGCCGAATGCTGGACATCCACGCGCATGCGATGCCGCTTGCGCTGCTGGAGTGGCTCGAGGGGCAGGGCCTGGCCGACCTATCGGGCGTGGATCCCGACCAGCCCGCCGGGATCGTCCGCATCGACCCACAGGTGAGCGGGGTCGGCGCAGGAGTGCCACTGCCACTGGCCAGATCGCAGTGGGACGTCACATCGCGCCTCGCCGAGATGGACGCCTCCCATGTATATGTGCAGGCGGTCTCGCTCCCGCCGTTCCTGATGTGCTCCATGGCGCAGGACGCCGACCTGGTCGCCGATGTCGTGTCGAGGGGCAATCAGGCCCTGGCCGAGCTGACCGCCCAGGCCCCGCAGCGACTCGTCGGGCTCGGCAGCGTGCCGCTTGGGACGCCCCAGGGCGCAGCCGAGGTGGGCCGGCTGCTCGACGCCGGGATGCGCGGGGTGGCCATCGGCACCAGGGGGATGGGCTGCGAGCTGGACGATGCCGTCAATGAGCCGCTGTGGGAGGTCCTCGCGAAGGGTCAGGTCTTCTGCTTCCTGCATCCCAGCGGTGTGCCGGATGCCCATCGGCTCCGCGACTACTACCTGCCGCAGCTCCTCGGCTACCCGATGGAGACGGCCATCGCGGTGACCCGGCTGGTGATGTCGGGGGTGCGCGAGCGCCATGCCTTCCCACTGTGCCTGGCCCATGGGGGCGGATGCCTGCCCTGGGTGCGCGGCCGACTCGACCTGGGCTGGGAGCGCAAGGAGGTCGCGCGGGCTGCCCCCCGGCCGCCAGGTGCCTACCTCGATGACCTGTTCTACGACACTGCGGTCTTCTCGCCGCAGCTGCTCGGTGCGCTGGTCGACATGGTTGGGATCGAGCAGCTGATGGTCGGAACGGACTTCCCCTTCGAGCTGGCCGAGCGAGCGCCGCGCGCAGCCGTGGAGGCGCTGGGCCTGGACGATTCGGCGACCCATGCCATCGCGTGGGGCAATGCGGCCCGCCTGCTCGGGCTCGACATGGAGGCAGCATGACCTGGTACGAGATGCACCGATGCGTGTACGACTTCGTCCGGTGCCAGGAGCAGGGTCGCGGCGACGTATTCGATGCGGCGTCCTATGACCTCAGCGAGGCCGAGCGCACGGCAGTCGATACAGGGGACATCGGCGCGCTCTACGACCTGGGCCTGCATGGGGTGCTGCTCAACCGCTACTGCCGGCAGCTGGGCATCTCACTGGACGACTACAAGCGACGCCTGCAGCCATATGCCGTGCACCAGGAACGGAGGGGACGATGGCAGCGCTCGTCCTGACCGCATGCGCATCGCATGCCCCGATGATGGCGTCGGCCCGTGCTGCAGCGACGCCCGAGCAGCGGGACGCCTTCTTCGGTGCGATGGAGCACCTGCGCAGTCGCGTCGCCGACCTCGGTGTCACCACGATCGTGATCCTGGCCAATGAGCACTTCACGAACTTCTTCCTGGAGTCCTTCCCCCAGCTGTGCATCGGCCTGGGCGAGCGCAATCACGGCCCGGCCGAGGGCTGGCTGGGCATCGAGCAGACGATGATCGACGGCAATCCCTCGCTCGGCGACCACATCGCGCGCAGCCTGCTGCAGCAGGGCTTCGACCCGGCGTTCTCCCACTGCCTGGACATGGATCACGGCATCATGACCGTCTACCAGGAGCTCGACCCGCAGCACCGCACTCGGCTGATCCCGATCGTGCAGAACTGCGCCGTCCCGCCGCTGGTGCCGCTGGCGAGGTCCTGGGATCTCGGCCTCGGCCTGCGGCGTGCGATCGAGTCGGCGCCAGGGGATGAGCGCGTTGCCCTGATCGGCGCCGGCGGCCTGTCCCACTGGATCGGCCACCCGCGCGTTGGCGACATCGACGAGGCATTCGACCGCTGGTTCCTCGACACGCTGGCCTCGGGACGCACCGAGTCGATCCTGGACATGGACGATGACGAGATTGAGCTGGCCGGCAATGGGGCGCACGAGATCCGAAGCTGGGTCGCAGTCGCGGCGGCTGCCTGGCCCAGGCCGGCCACCGTCCTGGCCTATGAGCCGGTCTACCCGTGGATCACCGGGATGGGCGTGGTCGACTTCAGCCGCTGACGGCGGTCCTGCCCATCGCTCGGGCTGGTGCTGCCCGCTGCGCCGTTATGCCGATGCGGTGTCGAGCATTGCGATCTCATCGCCCGTGAGCTCGAGGTCACCGAAGGGGAGCAGGTCGGCGAGCTGCTCGACCGTGCGGGCGCTGGCGATAGGCGTCGACACGGTTGGCTGCTGGGCGAGCCAGGCAAGCGCGGTGGCGCCCATGGTGACCCCGCGCTGGTCGGCGATGGCCCGCAGGGCCCCCAGCACCCGATCGCCGCGCTCGCCGAGATAGGCACTGGCCCCGGCAGCGCGGACGCTGTCGATCGTGGTGCCGGCCGCGTACTTGCCGGTGAGGAAGCCCCGGGCCAGGCCGTAGTAGGGAAGGTTCGAGATGCCGAACTGCTCCACGACCGGTCGCAGGCCCGCCTCATAGGTCGATCGCTCCATCAGGTGGTACTCGTCCTGGATCAGCGAGTACCCGGCCATCGCATGCTCCCGGGCGAAGGCCAGTGACGCCTGCAGTCGCTCCGGGGTGAAGTTCGACGCGCCGACGTATCGCACCTTGCCCGACTGCACGAGCGCGTCGAAGGCCGATTGGACGTCGGCGATGGGCACGGCAGGGTCGTCCTCATGGGCGTAGTAGACGTCGATGCGATCAGTGCGCAGGCGACGCAGCGATGACTCCACGCACGCGGCGATGTTGGCGGGGGCCAGGCCCGGTGAGGTCGGCAGCTTGCCGACCTTCGTGGCGATGGTCACCTGATCGCGGTTGCCACGCGCGGCCATCCAGTCCCCGATGATGGTCTCGGACTCTCCGCCGACATTCCCCGGTACCCAGGCCGAGTATCCGTCCGCGGTGTCGATGAACGTGCCGCCCGCCTCGAAGAAGGCATCGAGGACGGCGAAGGACTGCGCCCGGTCGGCCGACCAGCCGAACACATTGCCGCCCAGGCAGAGGCGGGACACGCGGAGGTCGGTGGTGGGGATCGTGATGGTTCGCATGCCTGCATCCTGCACCCTCGCGGCATCGGTGCTTAGACTGCATCCTGACGCAGGCACCGGTCACACGACCCATGGGAGTCGGCATGCCGCAGATCAGCACTCGGGCGTCCCTGCTGCTCGTGCCCGCACTGCTCGTTCCGCTCATCGCCAGCTGCAGTGCCGAATCCGCGACAGCGCCGACGGCCACGGTGCCGGCATCAGGTCAGGTGGCCGTGAAGGGCGACCTGCCCGTCGTCGCGGTGACGTCGACGGCGACGACCGCTCCGCCCACGACCGCTCCGCCGACGGCTGTCGTCGTTCCGGTGACGCCGGTGGCTACCGCGCTCCTGCCGACTGCTCAGGCGTTCATCCCGACGAAGCTGCCGACCGTGCCGACGAGGCTCACGCCGACCTCGGCGCAGACGGCAACGGTCCAGCCGCCCACGCCCGGGCCGACCTGCACCCCGGGCACCACGACGCCGGTCATCAGCGACGTCTACCCCAAGGCCGGCGCGGCCGGCACGGACATCACGATCATCGGATCGAACCTCGGGACGGTCAATGGCTCGGTGCTGGTCACCTTCGGGTCGGTGGTGATTATCCCGTGGAGCGTCACGCCCACGCTCGTCTCGGTCATCGCCCCCGCAGGGGTGACAGGCACGGTGCCGATCCGCGTCTGGAGCACCCTGGGCTGCGGCCAGGCGACCGCGCAGTTCACCTTCCCCGGCGGTCAGCCGGCACCGGCGACGACCGCTGCTGCTGCACCGGCAACGAGTGGCCCGTGCAATACGAATGCCTCGTCGGCCCCGGCGGTCACGACCATCAGCCCGCGCCCCTTCAACACGCTCGGTGGGGACGAGGTCACCATCGGCGGCCGCAATCTGGTGAGCAGTCGCGGCCCGACCGTCGTCATCTTCGGCTCCACGAGCGCGACCCCGACCTCGGCCACGGCGACATCCCTGAAGGTCATCGCGCCACCGGGGCCGGTCGGCCCGGTCGTGGTGAAGGTGGCCACGCCGGACGGATGCGCCCAGGTCTCCCAGAGCACCCTGGCGTATGCGGTGCCCAAGCCGACGGTCGATGCCGCGAGCCTGTCCCCGAAGTCCGGCCCGATCGCCGGCGGCACAACCGTGACCATCAACGGCCGGGCCCTCACCGGCGCGATCGTGAAGAACAGCGGTGGCTCGCCGGCGACCATGCTCAGCGTCACCGACACCAGCGTCACCTTCGTGACGCCGTCCTCCCGGACGGTCGGCAGCGTCTCGTTCAGCCTGACCACGCCAGCCGGATCGACCGGGTTCATCTTCCAGTACACGCGCTAGACGGTTCCCGCCTACCTGGCAGGCGACCGCGGATCGCGTGCGCTCAGCCCGGACGGGGAGGCGCGCTCGTGGTCGACCGGGCGACCAGTTGCGGCTCGACAAGCGTCGACCTTGGTGGAGGCAGGCCATCGTCGAGGTGGGCGGCGAGGAGTTGCGTTGCAAGGGTGCCCATGCCGGCAATCGGCTGGGCGATGGTGCTCAGGCCCAGGGTGGGCAGCGCCGACAGGTTGGTGCCGTCGTAGCCGATGATCGACAGGTCCTCCGGGATGCGCAGGCCGAGCTGGGTCGCCGCAGCCATGGCCCCGACAGCGGCGAAGTCGCTGCAGACGAACACGGCCGTCGGGCGCGGGCGCCGGGACAGCGCATCCAGCATCCCGGCATGGCCGCCAACGTCACTGAAGGCGCCCACGTGGCAGCGGATCTGCCGGGCCAGGCGATGCCGTCGCATGGCTGCCTCATAGCCGGCCTGCCGGCGCTGGGCAACGGCATTCGACCCGCCGGTCACATGGGCGATGCGACGATGGCCCAGGCCGACGAGATGGTCGACCGCCATCTGCGCACCGGCGACATCGTCGTTGGCGATCGATGCCAGGTGCGGGACCCTGGGATGCTCGCTGGAGACGATGATGGCCGGGAATCCCGCGCTGATGACCCGACGGGCCCGGACGGGCAGTCGATGGCCAAGGGCGATCATCCCCTCGACGCGGAACTCCAGCAGCTTCTCCAGCTCGGCATACTCGGCCGCCGCGTCATCGCTGCCGACCACCAGGATCGTCCGGTAGTCCCGTGCCCGAGCCTCGGCCCGGACGGCGTCGACGAAGTCCGCAGTGATCGGGTTGTGGAGGTCGAGCAGGAAGATGCCGATCGTCCGGCTGCGCGCCGAGCCGAGGTTGCGCGCTGAGGCGTTCGGGCGGTATCCGAGCTCGTCGGCTGCCGCGAGGATGGCCTCGCGGCTCGTCTCGGAGACTCGGCTGGAGCCCTGCAGTGCGAGCGACACCAGCGACTTGGAGACGCCCGCGCGCGTAGCGACGTCCCGAATCGTTGGGTGGCGTCGAGCTTCCATCCAGGCGTGCCCGGCGCCTAGTGGATCTCGTCGATGCGAACGACCGCCCCGCTCCGCGCGGACTGCTCGCAGGCGAGTGCGATGCGCGTCGCCTCGATAGCGGCCCGCGGGGGGCACGGATTGTCGCGCTCGCCCTGGACGAGATCGACGAACGCGCGGGTCTCCTGGCGGAAGGCCTCGCGGAACCGGTCGACGAATCCGCGATAGGGATCGCGGTTGAAGTTGGCATCGGATGCCATGGCATGCAGGGGTGCCCGGCTGCCCAGGCCGACGGCGATGCTGTCCTGGGAGCCGAACACCTCCATGTGGACGTCGTGCCCGACCGGGTCATGCCGAGTGCCGGTGATCGCCACCTGCACCCCGGAGGTCGTAGTCAGGTGGATGAGGCTGGCATCCCCGTCATCGATCGCCCCGTACTGCTGCCAGACGCGCAGTCGCCTGGTCGCGTAGACCGACTCGACCTCGCTGCCGGTCATCCAGCGGACCAGGTCGAAGTCGTGGACGTGCAGGTCCTCGAAGATGCCGCCGCTGCCGGCGATGAACTCCGCCGGGCCTGGCTCATGGTCGTGGGCCATCATGTGGATGCTGTACAGGGTGCCGACCTGGCCGTCGGCGATCAGTCGCTGGCACTGCGCGATCTCCGGGTCGAAGCGACGCTGGAACCCGACCTGGACGGTGCAGCCGGCCTCCTGCGCCAGCCGGGCCATCTCGCGGGACTCCTCCAGGGTCAGGGCCAGGGGCTTCTCGACCAGGATGGGCCGGCCGGTGGCGATCAGCGCCTCGAACAGGCCCGCATGCGAGGCCGTCGACGTGGCCAGGACGTAGCCGTCGACCGCCTGCGCGGTGACCTGCTTGACGTCGATCGCTGCGGCTCCGAAGCGCTCTGCCAGGTCGTGGGCGCGCTGGGGTGTCCGATTGGCGACCAGGACGCTCGCGTGGTCGACGAGATCCTCGACCCGTATCGCGCCCATGCGGCCGGCGCCGATGACCAGGATGCGTGGTGCCATGCCGACTCCCGTCTGCGACGTGCGCGTGAAGCCTTGCGATCGATCTGGCCAGTGTGCCAGAGTCTGCCGTAGTGTTGGACCGTTCCAATAGCGTGATCATCTGCCTGCCCGATTCACTGCCCGCTTGCCTGCGCGTGAGTCAGGCACCGGCCACCGAGGAGTGACATGTCCGACTTCCTGCAGCGGATCGCATCGGCCCCGATCTCCTGGGGGATCTGCGAGGTGCCCGGCTGGGGGGCGATGCTGCCGACTGACCGGGTGCTGTCGGAGATGAACTCCCTGGGCCTGCCGGCGACCGAGCTCGGCGCACCGGGCTTCCTGCCGGACTCGCCGGATGAGCTGCGCCAGACGCTCGGCGCCTACGACATGTCGCTGATCGGCGGGTTCACCCCGTTCGTGCTGCACGACCCTGCGCAGCGGGATGCCGCGATCGCGGAGGCGCACCGGGTTGCCAGCCTGTTCCAGCGCTGCGGGGCCACGCATGTGGTCTCTGCCGTGGTGATGGACGACCAGTGGTCGGTGCCCCGGCCGCTGGACGCTGCCGAGCAGCGGCACCTGCTGCACATGCTGGGGGTCATCGACGAGATCTGCGGGGAGTATGGCCTGCAGCAGGTCCTGCATCCCCACGTGCAGACCGTCGTCGAGACCCGCGACGACATCCACCGGGTGCTCGACGGATGCGATGTGCAGTGGTGCCTGGACACCGGTCACCTGGCGATCGGCGGCGAGGATCCAGTCGAGTTCGCGCGCCAGGCGGCCGACCGGGTCGGCCACGTCCACCTCAAGGACGTCAACCTCGATCTCGCACCGGGCCTGCTGCGGCGGGAGTACTCCATCATGCAAGGGGTGCAGCGCAGCCTGTTCACCCCGCTGGGCCAGGGGGACGTCCCCATCGCCGACGTGATCGAGGTGCTCGAAGGGTCGGGCTATCGCGGCTGGTACGTCATCGAGCAGGACACCGCGATCCTCGGGGATCCGCCCCAGGAGGGCGCCGGGCCGGTCACCTCGGTCGCCCAATCGATGGACTACCTGCGCGAGGTCGTCGCCCCTCGCCTGGCCCAGGCCTGAGGGTTGAGTCGTCCGTTGGCGGACTCGGGTTCAGCAGTGGTGCCCGACCCTAAGCCATTCGACCCTAAGCCATTCGACCCTGTGCCATTCGACCTGATCGCTGTCGGCCGGATCAGCGTGGATCTGTATGCGCGGGAGCCGCATGCCTCCTTTGCCGACGAGCAGACCTTCATCAAGTCCATCGGCGGCAGCCCGACGAACGTGGCGGTCGCTGCTGCGCGGCTGGGCCTGCGCGCGGCCCTGGCCACCGGTGTCGGCGATGACGAGCTCGGCGCATATGCCCTGCGCCGGCTCGCGGCCTTCGGGGTGCACGAGGCGTTCGTCGAGTGCGTTGCCGGCGTGCCGACCCCGCTCGTGCTCGCGTCGCGAAATCCACCGCACGAGCCCGCGATCCTGTTCTTCCGCGATCCGGCAGCACCGGACACCTCGCTCACCATCGGTTCCATTCCTGCCGATCACGTCGAGTCGTGCCGCCTGCTGTGGACGAGCGGCAGTGCCCTGGCCATCGGATCGACTGCCGATGCGATGCGGGCGTGGATGGCTGCGCGGCAGCGGCGCGGGGTCGCCCTCGACCTGGACTACCGGCCCGCCCTGTGGCCGTCCGCGCAGGATGCGCAGGAGCGGGTGCGCGAGGCGATCGCCCTGTCATCGATCGTGATCGGCAATCGTGGCGAGTGCCGGATGGCCCTGGGCACGGATGATCCGGACGCTGCCGCCGACGTGCTGCTGGAGCAGGGCGTACAGCTGGCGGTGGTCAAGATGGGGGCAGAGGGCTCCCTGGCGGCGACGGCCACCGAGCGGGTTCGGGTGCCGACGATCAGCGTCGAGGTGGTGTGCGGCCTCGGTGCCGGCGACGCCTTCGGCGGAGCCCTGTCGTATGCGATCCTGCATGGCATGGGCCTGGCTGATGCACTGGCGCTGGCGAATGCCGCCGGCGCCCTGGTGGCATCACGGCCGACCTGCGCCGATGACATGCCATCGCTGGCAGAGCTGCAGGCCTTCGCGCGGCTGCGCGGACGCGATCCGGAGGGTAGGCAACGTGACGAGTGAGCCTGGCCTGTCCCGGGCCGACTACGACCGCATCCTGCAGGCGCGGCTGCGTGAGCCGGTATCGCTGCGGCGTGCGCTGGCCGGTCGACGGCGGCGTGCCCTGCTGGGCGATGACGCCAATCTCCTGCTGCTGGCCGCCGACCACACCGCGCGCGGCATGCTGGCCGTCGGATCGGATCCGCTGGCCGTCGCCGACCGCTATGAGCTGCTGCGTCGCCTCGTGCTCGGCCTGGAGGATCCGCGCGTCGACGGGGTGCTCGCCAGCGCCGACATCCTCGAGGAGCTCGCCCTGCTCGGGGCCCTCGAGGGCCGGCTGGCCATCGGGACGATGAACCGGGGCGGCATCATCGGCGCATCCTGGGAGCTCGATGACCGGATGACCGCCTATGACCCTGCCCATGTCATCAGCGCCGGCCTGGACGGCGGCAAGACGCTGCTGCGCATCGACCATGGCGACGCCGCCGTCGCGCGCACCCTGGAGATGGTGGCGCAGGCGACGACGACCCTGGCCGACGCCGGGGTGATGCACCTGATCGAGCCGTTGCCGTACCGCAAGCGCGAGGATGGCCGGGCCTTGCTCGACACGTCCGAGGAGGCCCTGGTCAAGGTCGTGGCCATCGCCTCCGGCCTGGGCTCGTCATCCGCGTTCAGCTGGCTGAAGATCCCCGCGACCGCGAATCCGGCGCTTGTCGCATCCGCGACGACCTGCCCGATCCTGCTGCTCGGCGGCGACCCGGGTCAGGAGTGGCGTGCGGTCTTCGATCGCTGGGAGCGGGCCCTGGCGGTGCCGAATATCCGTGGCCTGGTCCCGGGCCGGGCGTTGCTCTACCCGCATGAGCTGACCGTGCCGGAGGCGGTCGGCCGCGCAGCGGCGATCGTGCACCCATGATCCGTCCCACATCGTTCAGCCGAGGAGGCCGCACATCATGAGCTGGTTGCATTCGAGCGCATCGCTCTCCGACGGCGCTGGCACGGTCAGCATCACCCCGCAGCAGGCCGGCTGGGAGTACTGCGGCCTGGACGTCTACGACCTCGGCCGCCTGGGGAGCATCAGCCGGACGATGGATGGCTGCGAGGGGGTGCTGGTGCCGCTATCGGCCACCGATGTCGAGGTCGAGGTCGACGGCGAGGCCTATCGGCTGGCCGGCCGCGACGGCGTGTTCGCCGCAGTATCCGACTGGCTGTACGTGCCATCGGGGAGCCAGCTGAGCGTGCGCGGCACGGCCGGCGAGGTCGCCCTGTGCACGGCGCGCACCGAGGTGCGGCACCCGGTCGCGTACGTGCCCGCGGCGGAGGTCGAGGTCGAGGTGCGCGGTGCCGGCCGCGCGACCCGCCAGGTGACCAACATCGCCACCGCGACCTCGTTCAGCGGCGCGGAGAAGATCCTGGTGTGCGAGGTGCTGACCCCAGGCGGCAACCTGTCGTCCTGGCCACCCCATCGCCATGACGGCATCGGCGACTGCCCGGCGAGCAATGAGGAGATCTACTACTTCCGCATCGGCAAGCTGGATGCCCCCCACGGCGACCCCGAGGGCTGCGGCCTGTTCCACGTCTACACGGTGGACGGCTCTGTCGACGAGACAGTCACGATTCGCGACACGGATGTCTACGTCGTACCCCAGGGCTACCACGGGCCCAGCATCGCGACCCCGGAGTACCCGATGTACTTCCTGAACGTGCTGGCCGGCCCGGGCGCCGAGCGCACGATGGCCTTCTGCGACGACCCCTCGCATCACTGGATCCGCGGGGCCTGGCAGGAGCAGGAGCAGGACCCGCGCTGCCCGATGACCTCCGCAGCAGGACGCAGGGCCTGATGGGCGCCCTCGACGAGCAGACCGTGCGGATCACGGTTGCCGAGGCGATCGTCCGCTACCTCATCGCGCAGCGGACCGTCGTCGACGGAACGCAGGTGCCGCTCTATCGGGGGTGCTCGCCATCTTCGGGCACGGCAACGTGACCAGCCTGGGCCACTCCCTGGAGCAGCATCGCGATGAGATCCCCGTCTGGCGCGGCCAGAACGAGCAGGGGATGGGCCTGGCCGCTGCTGCCTTCGCCAAGGCCAGGCGCCGCCAGCAGGTGCTCGTCTGCACCTCATCGGTCGGCCCGGGCGCGACGAACATGGTGACGTCCGCCGGGGTCGCGATGGCCAATCGGCTGCCGGTGCTGTTCATCTGCGGCGACACCTTCAACTCCCGCCTGCCGGATCCGGTGCTGCAGCAGGTGGAGCACTTCGGCACGCCCTCGACCACGGTGAACGATGCCTTCCGGTCGGTGGTGCGCTTCTGGGACCGCATCACCGACCCCGCGCAGGTGCTCAGCAGCCTGCCGCAGGCGACCCGGGTGTTCCTGGACCCGGCCGAGTGCGGCCCGGCCTTCATCGGCCTGCCGCAGGATGTCGCGGCCGAGGCCTATGACTTCCCGGTGCGCTTCTTCGAGCCGGCCGTGCACCAGGTGCCCCGTCCGCGAGCCGATCGAGCCGAGCTCGAGCAGGCGATCGCCCTCATTGCGGGAGCGCAGCGGCCGGTGCTCATCGCCGGGGGAGGGGTGCACTACTCGCGTGCCGAGGCCGAGCTTGCCGAGTTCGCGCTCCGGCATGGCATGCCGGTGGTGGAGACCGTCGCGGGCAAGTCCTCGCTCCTGGCCGACCACCCGCTGAACCTCGGGCCGCTCGGCGTCACGGGAGCGGCAGCGCCGAATGCGCTGTGCGCGCAAGCCGACGTCATCGTCGCCATCGGCACGCGGCTGCAGGATTTCGCGACCGGCTCGTGGACCCTGTTCGACCCGGATGCGACGGTCGTCGCCGTCAACGCGGCCCGCTTCGATGCGGCCAAGCACCTGTCGACGCCGGTGGTGGGCGATGCCCGGGAGTGCCTGGCCGAGATCTCCGCTGGGCTTGCCGACTGGCAGGTACCCCCCGCCTGGCGTGCGGAGGCTGACCGGCTGCGCGAGGAGCTCCGCGCGTTCGTCGATGATCGTATTGCCGTTGACGGCCAGACGCCGGTGAGCTACGCGCAGGTCGTCGGAGCGGTCAACCGCGCGGCCAGCGAGCAGGACTACGTGCTGACCGCTGCGGGCGGCCTACCCGGCGAGCTGAACATCAACTGGCGAAGCCGTGGCATCGCTACCTTCGACTGCGAGTACGGGTACTCGTGCATGGGGTACGAGATCTCCGGCGCGTGGGGGGCGGCCATGGCCCGCTCGCAGGGGAAGGTCTTCGCTCTCGTCGGCGATGGCTCGTACCTGATGCTCAACAGTGACATCTACTCCTCGGTGCTCTCCGGGCACCCGTTCATCCTCGTCGTCTGCGACAACGGCGGATACGCCGTCATCGAGCGACTGCAGCGCAATCAAGGGGGCAACTCCTACAACAACATGCTGCGGGATTCGACCGGGCCCGGATCGGGCGTCCGCGTCGACTTTGCTGCCCATGCCGCTGCACTTGGCGCGCACGTGACCCGGGTGGCGACCATCGACGAGCTCGAGCGGGCTCTCGCCGAGGCGCGCAAGCATCAGGGCACCTCGGCGATCGTCATCGACGTGCGCGAGGCCGACTGGACCGAGGGCGGGGCGTTCTGGCAGGTCGGGGTGCCGGAGGTGAGCGACCGGGTACAGGTGCGCCAGGCCCGGGCCGCCGTCGATGCCGGGCTGGCAGCCCAGCGGCGCGGGATCTAGGCGTTCGAGCCGGTACGTGGGCGAGCCCGCGGCCGCCAGGGGATGACCGGTGAGGTGCGAGCCTGGTAGTCGGCGTACTCGGGGTACTTCGACAGCGAGATCTGCTCGGTGAGCCGGGTCGAGCCGATGAACAGCGCCGTGAGCAGCACCACCCCGATGCCGCTCCACTGGAGCAGGGAGCCCGCGGCCGTCGCCCCGATGAGGAAGATGATCCACCACTGGGCCAGCTCGAAGAAGTAGTTCGGATGCCGGGAGACGCGGAACAGCCCGGTCTGCAGGAACCTCGGATCGGGGGCGATCCCAGCCGCGATCTGGGCGTGCTTGCGCTGGTGGAAGTTCCACTGCTGCTGGTCGGCGATCGTCTCGCCGGCCAGGCAGGCCAGGAACAGCAGCGCCAGCAGGGCATCGAGCGGCCCGAACGGCGTGGACTGATGATCGAAGGCGGTCAGGGCAGGCATGGCGATCAGGGCCAGCAGGATGTTCTGCGCGATCACGATGAACAGCAGGTTGAAGACCTGGAACTGCCAGGGCGTCATCCCGGCGCGGACGACCTCCCAGCGGTAGTCCTCGACGCCGCTGTAGCCGCCCTTGCGCGCGAAGTTGAAGGTCAGCCGCGCTCCCCAGAGCACGGCGATGACGGCCATGACGTTCAGCCGCACGTCGGAGAATCCGGCGGCCCAGGCGAACACCACGATGTAGGCGGCCGGGAGGATCGACCAGAGCCGGTCGACCCAGGACGTGTCCTTGGTGATGAGCGAGGCGATCCAGCACGCTGCGCTGGCGACGGAAGCGATCAGGACGACGATCGTCAGTGGCTCCATGAGGAACGAAGGGTAGTTGGCCCCGGCGCGCTGCGCGAGATGGCACGCGCAGGCCCATGGAAGACTTCCGTCCGTGAGGCGGTGGGGCGTCCTCGGCAGGGAGGCGGGCTGGCTCGCCGCAGCGGTTGGCTGCGCGGCACTGATCGCCTGCTGGATCAATCGGGATGCGATCGGAGAGCTGGCTGCCCCCTGGTCGGACTTCGACATCATCTCCGTCTACGCCCTCGCCAAGGGCCTGCAGGTGCATGGATGGTTCACCCCCAATCCCGACCTCGGCTGGCCCTACGGACTGGACCTTGCCCAGTTCCCGACCACCGAGATCTGGCAGGTCCTGCAGATCAAGGCCCTCACCGCCATCACGGCAAGCCCAGTCGCGGCCGTCAACCTGCTGTTCCTGCTCGGATACCCCCTGGCAGCTGCCACGGCCTACCTGTTCCTCCGGTGGATCGGCATCGCCCGCGTGCTGGCATGCCTGCTGGCCATCGGCTTCAGCTCGGTGCCCTGGCATCAGCAGCGCTTCAGCCAGGTCTTCTTCACGAACTACGCCGCCTGGCCGGTGGCGGCGTTCCTGCTGAGCGTGCTGCTGTCGCAGCCAGTGCATCTTGCCTGGCTCCGCCAGCGGCCGCGCGACTGGTGGGCGATCGTGGTGACGGCCGCGATCATCGTCGGCCTGAGCGGGGCATATCTGGGTGCCTTCTTCATCCTCATCACCGCCATCTGCCTGATCGGCTCCGCCGCTGCCTCCCGGGTCGACCTGCGCCGCCTGCTCCTGGCCGTCGTGGTGAGCGGTACCGTCATGCTCGCCTTCGGTGCCGTCCTGGCCCTGTATCGCCTGCGGGACGTCACCGAGATCTCGGCCAGCCCCGTCCAGCGCTCCCTTGAGGACTCCTACGCCTTCGGCGGGGACCTGGCCTCCCTGCTGGTGCCCGCGCCGACGACCTGGCTGGCCGACCACCTGCCGGAGCGACTGACGCACGGCCTGGCACTGGTAGGCGCTCAGCCGTTGTACGAGGGCAACGCCGCCGCAAGTCCGCTCGTGGCCGGCTGCGTGGTGACGGCCGTCCTGGTCGCCCTCGGCCTGCTCATCGGGCGCCGCCACGTGCGCCCGGCCCTTCGACCCGTGGTGGGTACCCCCTGGGCCGGCGTGCTGCTGGTGGCCATGCTGCTGTTCGCGGTGGGCGGGCTCGGCGCCGTCTTCGCCGGGGTGTTCACGCCCGAGATCCGCGCATGGGGCAGGCTGGCGATCTTCATCATCCTCGTCGCGATGGCCATCACCGGCCTGCTGCTGACCTCGGTGCTCGACCGAGCGGGCACCCATCGGCGGGTCGCGAGCACCGTGATCGTGAGCCTGCTCGCGCTGCTGGTGCTGGACCAGGCCACCGGGCCGAGCCGGCTCGCCCCTGACCCTGGCCTGCGCAAGGAGATGACCGACCTCGGCAGGGTCGCGCAGGCGCAACTCCCGGCAGGGTGTGCCATCTTCAATCACCCCCCGACGCCCTTCCCGGAATCGCCGACGGTCCAGGACATGGGCGACTACAGCCACTTCCTCGCATATCTCTTCGTTGACGGCCACCCGATGAGCTACGGAGCCGTCAAGGGCACTCCCCAGTCGCTGTGGCAGCTATCCCTGCCCAGGGATGCCGCCGATCTGAACGGGCGGCTGAGCAGCATGGGGTTCTGCGCGATCCTCGTCGATGCCAATGGCCTGCCGCAGGAGCAGCGGTCGATGGATGAATGGAAGGCCGTGCTGGGGGAGCCCATTGCCATCGCCCTCGGCCGCTGGTTCCTCTTCCGGCTGCCTGACTCCTCCGCTGGCCCCGATCCATCGGCAGCGAACCTGGGCGCGGCGAGTGCGATGGCGGGGGACGTCGTCGCCGTACCGGTCAATGCCTCCTCTGGCGTGGAGGCCATCGACGGCTCGATGCTGTGGTGGAATGCCAACCCGCGCCTGTCGCTGGGGATCGTCAATCTCGTGCCGGAGCGGCGCGCCGGCGTTCTCCGGGTGCCGGTGAAGGCTGCGGACTGCGTCATGCAGCCCGTGCAGGTGAGCAGCCCGCAGGCCCTCGAGCCAAGGCTGTCGATCGCCGCTGGCCAGCGCCGATACCTGGACATCCCAGTCGACCTCGGTGCCGGGGCGAGCGAGGTCATCGAGGTGACCATCGTGGGGCCTGCCTGCCGCAATGCCGGTGATCCGCGGGACCTGCTCGTCGCGATCGAAGGGACCACGTTCACGCCGTCGGCATGACTCGCGTTGCGAGTCGAGTGCCAGACTGGGCACATGCCGATCACCGTCCGCTCCGGCCCGTGGGACCGGGCGCAGGTCGAGCAGTTCCTGGCCTCGTCCGTGATCCCCGTCCGGCTGGCCTCGAGCGGCAGGCATGGACCCATCGTGCAGTCGCTGTGGTTCGCCTTCGCGGATCACTCGATCTGGTGCGCGACGCAGTCCGCATCCGTCCTGGTCCGCCGGCTGCGCCGGGATGCCGCCGTGGGCTGGGAAGTCTCCGCCGACCTGCCGCCGTACCGGGGCGTCCGCGGCACCGGCCGGGCGCTGCTGGTCGACGACGCCGCCCAGACCCTGCAGCTGCTGATCGATCGCTACGGGCAGGCGGGCACCCCGCTGGCGCAATGGCTCCTCGGGCGGGTGCATGCCGAAGTCGCCATCTGCATCACGGACCTGCGCGTCACGAGCTGGGACTACTCAGGGCGGATGAGCTCACGGCCCGAGACCTGACCGCTCGTGGAGGGACGCATTGGACCGTGGCGCGGCGTGCTGGGGTCCGGTCGGCCTGTGGTGACGCTCAGGCGGGTGCTCGCTCGAGTGCGGCGAAACGTGTGCTCCACATCTGTCGACTCAGGTCCGATGAAGGCTCGAAGAGTTCCCCGTCACCATGCCACCGCCATGAATGAGGTAGATGCAGGGGCGGCTCGGCGCGGGCGCATTCGGTCGGGAGATCCGCGGCATCAACTCCCCAGCGGGCCCGGACGTCCTCATGTGCACAACCGCAACCGTGGCTACGGCGTGAAGCGGGCCCGAACCGACGCAAGTATGGTGTGGAGGGCTCGACGTTGATCGTCAATGTGCTGTCCCTCTTCGTGTGGGGGAAGTGCCGCGTACATGGCCGCCTCACCGATCGCTTGATGCGCCTGCAGCACCCGGAGGCACAAGTCGTTCTGCTGGACCGCGCGAGCTCCGCAGCCGCCGAGTTCGGCTGGCCACCCGAATGGCACGACGACCTCGGCTACCTCGACGTCTGGGTCGCCACCGGAGGTACAGCCACCGCCGCCTTCTCACACTGGGCTGACGTCCGCGACCCCGAGATGGCCGTGATGATCGACGACGAACTCGCCGCCTACATCGCCCAATGGAAGACCAACCTCGCAAACGACCGCGAGCAGGCCAAGAACCGCACAGAGCCACTGAATCCAGGAGAGAAAGGACCGGGGTTCTCCACCTGTTGGGCCGGCAAGATCCTCGACCGCGTCTACTCGAACCCGCCCGACGCCGACACCACGCGTTCGCGCACCGCGCGACGACGCTCACCCGCCTCGAGACGACCAAGGAGCTCGGCGATGCGTGGGCGGGACGACTGGCCGTCGGAACTGACCACGCAGATCCTGACCCGCTTCTTCATGGGCGGCATCGCCGAACACGAGTACCTCGACCAGCGCATCAGCATTGCTCACGACGCCTTCGATGCCACGTTCGGTGTCGTGATCATCTTGGACGCCGACGCGCAACCGGTCCCCCTGGGGCGTCACCGAACTGCGCTACGGGCTAACCGACGACGACATCCCCGATCACAAGCCGTCGCCACCACCGAACGGAGGAAACTCAGGACATCAGCTGCCGTGCGCTCCCGCCGTCGATCAAGCATTTGTCGAACAACCGTCGCGGTTTCGTTTAGCAGGGCAAGGATGCATCGGGGGCGCCCTGACGCGAAAGTGGCGAATCCATGAGCGAATCCGTGGCGGTCGATGGTAGATCGGAGACGTCCTGACACGCAGTGATGCTGCCGCCGCCGTCTCGTAATCTGGCTGTCGCGGGTTCGAGCCCGACCCGCCCCACCAATTCTTTGCGTGGTTTCGCCTGGAGCGTCACGTTCTTGTTGCGGTATTTGGATGACGTGGCTTCGCCTGATGGGTACCGCAGTCCTCGCGACCTTCATGCTCGACGGGCTCAGTTTCGTCGTCCTGGTCATCTCCGCAAGAAGAGATTGAATGGCGATGTACAGTGCGAAAGGCGGTCGAGGGATGCCCGCCGACAGGCTCATGCGCGGGCCGGGCGTGAGCACTCTCACGGGGTTAGCGGGGAATCGTCATGTGCTCCAGGCGTCGCGCGATAGCCGAGACGTCGGCGAAGGATCCGTTGGCCACGTCGATGGTGACGTCCTAGCCTCGTCGTTCGTGATGGCAAGTCGTCGTCCATTGATACCGACGAAGGTGATAACGGCGGCAAGCGCCAGTCGCTCGTTGCCGTCGATGAGCGTGTGGTTGCGGGCGATCGATTCCATGAGCGCACCGGCCTTGTCGTGGAGCGAGGGGTAGGCGTCCGACCCGAACACACGCGACTGAGGGCGAAAGGCTGCCGACTCGAGTAACCCAGCGTCGCGCACGAGCGGTGGGGTGCCCATGACACGCGTGGCGATAGCGAGATGATCGCCGTAATCGAGAAAGATCACTGACCGAGACGGTCAAGCGCCTCAGCCAAGGGCGGCAATCCTTGGTCCATGACCTGGACAAGCAGTTCGGCGCGTGATTGGCGCTCCACGTAGTCCCGCAGAGCGGCTCGAAGAACCTTGTTGTGCGACGGACCGCTGCGCTCAGCCAGTGTCGCGAGGGCTTCCTGCTCCCCTGTCGAGAGACGGACGGTCAAGGCCAACCCCGGATGGCATTACCGGTGACACCACGTGTGACGTGGGCGGCGCCGCGCCAAAGGTCGACCCAGCAGATGCAGACCAGCGCGATCACCACATGCCCGCCCCTGACTCCCTCGTTGCTCCGTCAAGCTCGGCGTTCAGTGGCGCCGGTAACGTCGTCGGGTGTTCCAGAGCGCGATCCGCTGGTCCGCGTGGACGACCGCCATATGAGGCCCCGCGAAAAGCGACAAGCAGCTACGTGCCCGATGTGGGGTATCGTTTCCGATACCTAGGAGGTGGATGTGGCGACATTGATGGCGATGGCCCGGCGTGCCTCCGGAATGTCGCAGGCCGAGGTAGCCAGGCGCGCGGGAACCTCGCGCCCCACGCTGTCGGCCTACGAGAGCGGGTCGCGCAATCCCACGCTGGACACCCTCGAGCGTGTCCTGGCTGCGAATAGGCAGCACCTGGTGTCGGTGCCCGACCCAGTGTTCACGCATCACGCCGACCGGCGGGGCAAGACGTTCTTCGTGCCTGACCAGCTGCCGCGCCTGCCGGTCGAGGCCGCGCTCGCGACGGTCGTCCTACCGCCGCACGCTGACTGGTCTCCGTCGGGCCGCCCGAGGAACCTCGCCGATCGCAGCGAGCGACTGCTGGCCTACCAGGTGGTGCTGGCGGAGGGCAGACCCGCGGACATCCTGCGGTTCGTCGATGGAGCGCTCCTTGTCGATGCCTGGGCCGATCTGCACCTGCCTGCCGCGATCAGGCACGCGTGGCAGCCGCTCGTTGATCGCGCCCTGTCGGCCGGATCCCGATGAGCGACAGTCCCATCACCGGCTTTCAAGTGGAGGTGGCGCGCGTCTTCTTCGCCATGCCTGAGGCTGGCTCCTTCCTGCCGACCGGCAGTGGATGGTTGAAACGGTGCAGGAGTCCCAGACCTTCGTTCGACTCTCCGTTGCCGGCCAAGATGACCTGATCGTCGACATCGGCCTCGACTCTCCACCTGATCTGCCGCCCACGATGTCGATCCTCGGCCCCACGTACGCACCCCTGGAACTCGCCGCACGAAAGTTGCTGGCACTGTTCGATCGGGCGATGCCGCGCGACTTCGTCGATGTGTTCCGCCTCGTCCAACGCTGGAACCGGGAAGAACTGATGAGCCTCGCGCGAGCCATTGATCCGGGTTTCGACACCAAGGTCCTCGCGACCGCCGTGCGCCAACTCGACCGTTACCGCAATGACGACATCCCGATCGGCGCCACCGAACTCCCAGAATTGCGGGCCTACTTCCACGGGTGGGCGCAAGAACTGGCGTCAGAGGTGGCGGACGGGCGCCAGCAGGCTCGAACCGACGCATAATCTGGTACGCGTCGGTTCGCGCCCGACCCGCCCCACCCGAAATCCCCGTGCAAATCAAGGGGTTTCTCGCTCCTTTCGGCACTCGGAATCGGGGCGAAAGATGCAGGGGGCCCATGAGTGAGGCCCATTTGATCCCGGGCTGCAGGCAGCGGTCCGGCCGAGGCCAGCACAGCAGCCCACCACTGAGAGCGAGCCGCCATGCCCGAAGCCACGATCAGCAGCCCCGAGCAGGCCCCATCGGTCATCCGTATGACCCTGGGCGTCACCAGCGCCCGAGGCGAAACCGCAGCACCGAGTATGTTGCCGTCAATTTCCTGTAGCGCTTCCGAGGACGAGTAAGGCGCACTGAGTGCTCGCGGGCGCACGTGGGTGGTTCCCCGTCGCGCCCCCGACACTTGTTGTGTCGCGCGGACGAGCGACCCGGCGGCTGCCGACCCGAAGTCAATGGAAGCCTAGTTGAACGCGACCAGGGTGAGCCCGCTGGTGATCCAGCGCACCTGGGCATAGGTCAGGCCCGTGGTCCGGATGCGCACGGATGCCGCCGTCACGCCCTTGGCATACGGCCGTGACTGCACGATCGCACCCTTCGGGACGCTCGAGGCCGGGCACCTGGGCTTGCCGCACCGGGCATAGATGTCGAACACGAAGCCGAGGTTCTCGACCTTGCCCACGCGCCCGTATCCCTTCAGGGTCGTCCTGACGCAGCGGATGCCATTGGGCTGCTCGAGCACCGAGAACGCGCGCCGGCCATTGGGCGAGGCGTACGCAACCCTGATCGCGAAGCGGCCGCGGTGCTTGCGGCAGCCGAAGACGTCGATCCCCTGCTGATCCATCGCCAGGCCCAGAGTGCGATGCGGCTCCCAGGGCGTCATCGACCCGGCCAGCCGGACGGTGACGGCACCCCAGGTGTCGTACGTTCGAGCCTGGGCGGCGGGCGCGTCCAGCAGGGCAGCGCCGATCGTCACGGTGGCAATCGCGGCTGACACCAGCCGCCGGACACCGCTGGTGCGCTCCATGCATCGAGCGTACGTCGCCTCCGCAAGCCGCTCCTTCGGACGGTTCCCGACACGCCGCCCGGATGCGCGCACCGATCACCTGGTCGCAGGCCAGCGGCACTCGAAGTCGTAGATGGCATAGCGGCTGCCGGCCGGCCCATCCCACGCCACGGTGACGTCGGCTCGCTCACCCGGCCAGATGGGCGGCCCGGCAGCCCAGCCCTCGTTGACCTTGGCCCCGATGGCATTCAGGACGCTCACCCGGAGCCAGAATCCGCTTGGGCAGCCATCCCGGGTCACGATCTGGTAGCCGATGCAGGAGCCGTCGCCGGCATTGCACGAGGGGTCAAGGGGCGCGACCCGAAGGTAGCCGGCGGTCCCGTCACCGGATATGTCGGTGAACCCGCTCGGCATCCACGACGTATCCGGGCCGTCCTTGAGCGAGACGGTGGTCCAGCTGCGCGATCCGAGGTCGGTCTGCTGGGTTCGGCTGATGCCGAGGCCAGCGCCGACCGCATATGCCAGGAACACCATCGTCCCGATGGTGAGTGCCGTGACGACCCACGGCCACCGCCGGTGCGGTCCGGTCCACAGGAGCGCCCGCAGTTCCTCGTCGCTCAGGTCATGCACGTGCGCCACCCGGTGATCGGTGCTGGCCCCTCGACTCGAGTATCGGGGCGCCGCCTCGATGGATGCCGCCGCTTGGATACCGGCTGCAGGCCATTGCTCGGTCCCGGGGCCGTGCGTGGGAGAGCCTCCTGGGGCCGCGACGCTCAGACTTCGGAGGTATGTGGGAGATCGGGATCATCGTGCTGGCGTGCGGCGCCGCTGCCTGCTATCGCCTGCCGCACCCCGCCCCCGTGAGCTCATGGCGGGCGACCGCCGCCATGGCCCTGACGGTCGCGATGGCATGGACCGTGATCGCGGTCCTGCTCGCCGGGGCGCATCACGGATACCTGCCGCTCGCGCTGCTCCTGGCCGGCCTGCTGGCCCTCGTGGCCGGTCGCTCGAGCCTGGACGCCCAGTCGGCTGCCTGGATCACCGCCCTGGCGTGGACGCTCATGCTCCTCGCCGGCAGCATCCTGGCCCTGCGACTGCTCGAGCCCTTCGTCGCAAGCTGGGTCATCGCCCTGGCGGGCAGTGCGGTCATCGCCAGTCGGGGCCCGGGGCCGGCAGGGACATCCGCTGCGATCGTCCTGCCGGCCTGGCTCGCCTGGGCACAGGCCGTGATCGACCTGCCTGGCGAGCGGGGCCCGATCGTGGACTGCTTCCTGGCCGTAAGCAGCCTGGGCTTCATGGTCCTGGCCCTTCGCGGTCGGCAGGGGTGGCCCGTGGCCGCCTGGGCCGGCACCGCAGAGGTGGCCCTGCTGCTGATGATCGGGCCCGGCGCCGGCCTGGCCGGCACCCTGGTCGGGACGCTCGCGCTGGGGGTGGTCGTCCTCGGCCTGCTGCTGGCCGCGGGACGGATCAGCCGGCTGGCGGCACGCCGGTGCCTGGCCGTGCTGGCACTGGCGGCGGGTGTGGCCGCCCTGCTCACGGCCGGGTGGTCGCTGCTGCTCGGCCGGGGCATCGGCCCGGGGTGGGTGGTCATCATCGCGGCCCTTGGCTGGCTGGTCTTCCCGTCCTCGCGATACCCCTGATACAGCGCGCTGCGTCACCGATGACGCCGACGGCGGTTACTGTGGTCACCGTGACCAGTCAGGCCCCCACGAGTTCAGCCCCCCAGGCCCCAGCCCCGGCACCTGCCCGGCATGTCGGCGCCTACCTGGAGATGCTGGCCGGCAGCATCCTGGGGCTGATCGCCTCGTTCGTGCTGTCGGTCGATGCGATCGAGCTGGCGCGCAACCCGGCTGCCACGTTCTCCTGCGACATCTCCGCGAAGGTCTCGTGCAGCACGGTCGGCCTGTCGTGGCAGGCGAGCCTGCTGGGCTTCCCGAATGCATTCCTGGGCCTGATGACCGAGCCCGTGGTCATCACCCTGGCGGTTGCCGCATTGGGCGGCGTGCGCTTCCCGCGGTGGTTCATGCTCGCCGCCCAGGCCGTCTATGCCATCGGCTTCGTCTTCGCCTACTGGCTGTTCTACCAGGCGTACTTCGATATCGGTGCCCTGTGCCCGTGGTGCCTGCTCGTGACGGCCACCACGACCCTGGTGTTCGTGTCGATGACGCGGGTGAACCTGCTGGACAACAACTTCCGCCTGCCGGCTGCCGTGCACGAGCGAGTGTCCGGCTGGCTCCGCATGGGTGCTGACATCGGCTTCACGGTGATCCTGCTGGCGATCATCGCGGGGATGGTCATCTACCGCTACCTGTGATGCGGCTGCCGGCAGGATGCGCATGCGCATGATCGCAGGGCGCATGACGGCTCCCGTGGTCACCTGCTGTGCCGTGCTGGCTGCCTGCCTCGTGCTGCCGGTGCTGGCGCCGACAGCCCAGGCCTCGCCCGACACCGCCTGGGTGGAGCGGACCCTGGCGGCGATGACGACCCGGCAGAAGGTGGGTCAGCTGTTCGTGCCCCGCGTCTATGGCACCAGCGCCGACACCCGGAACCCGGCTGCTATCCGGCGCAATCGCGCTGAGCTCGGCGTGGCCAATGCCGTGGAGCTCGTCGCCGACTACGGCATCGGCGGGGTGGTCTACTTCAGTGCGAACGTGACCACGCCCCGGGCACTGGCCCGCTTCGGCAACTCGCTCCAGCAGGCGGCAGCGCAGCTTCCCGTCCCCATCGCGGTCCTGACCGCCATGGACCAGGAGCAGGGCACGGTGGTGCGGGTCGGGCCTCCGGCAACCGTCCTGCCCGGGAACATGGCCCTGGGAGCCAGCCGATCCCTGCCGGCCGCTCGCGAGTCCGCGCGCATCACCGCAGTGGAGCTGCGCGCCATGGGCGTGCGCATGGACTACGCGCCAGTCGCCGACGTGAACACCAATCCAGCCAATCCGGTGATCGGGGTTCGCTCCTTCTCATCGGATCCCGTGCTCGCCGCCCAGCTGACCGGGGCAAGCATCGACGGCCTGCACGCCGGTGGTGTGGCAGCGACCGCCAAGCACTTCCCCGGCCACGGGGATACCTCGGTCGACAGCCACCGAGGCCTGCCGGTCATCGACCATGATCGGGCAGGCCTGGATGCCGTCGACCTGGCACCCTTCCGTGCGGCCATCGCGGCCGGCGTCGATGCCATCATGACCGGCCACCTGGTCGTCCCTGCCCTCGACCCGTCAGGGAGCCCGGCGACCCTCTCCGAGCCCGTCATCACCGGCGTGCTGCGTCGCCAACTGGGCTTCGACGGGGTCGTCGTGACCGACTCGCTGCGGATGGCGGGCGTGCGCAGGCAGCATGCCGATGGCGAGGTGGCCGTGCGGGCGATCCTCGCCGGGGCGGATCAGCTCCTCGACCCGCCGGACCTGCCAGCTGCCTTCGCGGCCGTCCTGCGCGCGGTGGGGAGCGGGCGCATCAGCGCAGCGCGCCTGGATGCCTCCGTTCGGCGCATCCTCGCCCTGAAGGCCGACCTCGGCCTGACCTCGCCCGAGCTGGCCATGGTCGATACGAGTGCGGTTCGCGCCGTCGTGGGAGGTGCGGCCCACCGTGATGCGGCCCTGCGGATCACCGACCTGACCACGACCGTGATCGCCGGCGATGGAGGCACTGCGCTGCCTGACGTGCGGGGGAGCCGGATCCTGATCACGGGTCCCAGCTCGGCCGCGATGTCTGCCCTGGCCCGGATCCTTGGCCAGCGGGGAGCTCAGGTGAGTGTCCTGCAGACCGGCGCCAGGCCCTCGCCCGCCGCGATCGATCGAGCCGTCCGCGCGGCCCGGGGGGCGGATCATGTGATCGCCCTGACCTGGGATGTGCGCAGCGGCGATCGCCAGGCGCGGCTCATCCATGCACTCCAGGATTGCCGGACGCCGCTGCACCAGGTCGCCATCGGCACGCCGTACGACATCAGCGCCTTCCCAGATGTCACGGACGCCCTGGCCACCTACTCCGCCCTGCCGATCGCGATGCGCTCCCTGGCCCGCGTGCTGCTGGGCGAGGTCCGCCCGGTCGGCCGGCTCCCGGTTGCCGTCCCTGGCCAGGGCGGCAGGATCCTGTTCCCGGTCGGATGGCGGGCCATGCCATGAGCGTCATCGAGGTTGAGGACGAGAACGATGACCGGCTCGGGGAGTACCTGCGACTGACCGACGTGGCATTGCGGTCGCGCATCGAGCCGGGACTTGGCGTGTACCTGGCTGAGAGCATGGAGGTGATCAGGCGTGCCGTCGAGGCCGGGCATCGGCCGCGCTCCTTCCTGATGGCCGGCCGCTGGCTCGAGGCCATGGACGATGTCCTTCGGCACACCGGTGCCGGGCCGCACGGGGATGTTCCGGTGTTCATCGCCGATGAGCCGCTGCTGCGCTCCATCACCGGCTTCCACCTGCACCGCGGCGCCATTGCGGCCATGCATCGTCCGCCCCTGCCGAGCCTGGATGACGTGATCGGCCGTCCAGGCTGCCGGGTGATCGCAATCCTGGAGGATCTGGTCGACCACACCAATGTGGGAGCCATCTTCCGTTCCGCCGCGGCCCTGGGCGCCGACGCAGTCCTGGTGACCCCACGGTGCGCGGACCCGCTCTACCGTCGAAGCGTGCGTGTCTCCATGGGAACGGTGTTCCAGGTGCCGTGGACGAGGCTGCCGTCCTGGCCGGAGTCACTCGATGCGATACGCGGCCGGGGCTTTGCCGTTGTCGGGCTCGACCCGGATCCCTCGGGCGTCTCCCTTGCGGACTTCTGCGCCCCACGGCCCGAGCGGGTGGCACTCGTCCTCGGCACGGAGGGAGCAGGCGTGGCGCGGGAGACCTCGCGACGACTCGACCTTGGGGTTCGCATTCCGATGGCGGGCGGTGTCGACTCGCTCAACGTCGCTGCGGCGAGCGCGGTGGCCTTCTGGGCCCTGTGCGCTCGCTGACGCCGGGCTCCGCCGCGATTGCGATGCCGGCGGCTCCGGCACGGATGACGGCATCATGTCGATCAACGGCCCCCAGGAGAGCGAGGATCGCCTGCACTTCCGCCTTCACCGTCGACATCGAGAATCCCAGGTCGCGGGCGATCACCTTGTTGGCCTTGCCCTGGCGAATGCCCTCCAGGACCTGCTCCTGCCGGCGCGTGAGCACGATGGATCCGCCCCTTCCGCGTCGTTGCGCGCGCTCAACGGCCGCCTCCAGGCCGAGTTGGTGAATGCGCGACCACAGGCTGACCGCGGCTGCCACGGCCGTCAGATGCGAGCGCTCGGACCACTCCCAGGTCAGGTTCCCGGGGACGGCCACCACGAGGGTTCCGATCCCCGTGCCCAGGTAGCCCAGCGGCAGGTGGATCCAGTCGCGCTCCCGGCTGCCGGGCTCGGTGGCGAAGAACGCACGCGTGAGCGGGAACTCCTCGTCGCCGGCGGAGCCCCTCAGGTAGAGCTCCTCGCCGGTCCGCATCGCCCGGGCGACGGGAACCTCGACGTCGACCGGCACCAGCTGGTATCGGTCCAGCGCCTCGCTGACGAACCCGTGCTCGCCGACCAGGGTCAGGTGCCTGCGCATGTCATCGCACAGGAAGATGGCACAGCTGGACGCCTGGAATCTGGCGCATGGGCCGTTGGCCACGGCATATGCGACGGCGTCCCCGTCAGGCTGGGAGGCAAGCAATCGGAGGAAGTCCGCTTGCACCCACAGACCGGATTGGTCGGGCTGCCCGCGGTGGGCGCTGGACAGCTGGCTCATCTTCCCCCCGGATCGGCCATAGCCGAAGACTGGCCGCATTGTTCCGCGCAATCTCGCCAATGACAAGGCCCGATCCGCAACGCTGCGACTGGCCGTGGCGTTCGGGGGGCGCCGCGACCCCTGCATTCGGCTCGGATCGGTAGGCTCGCGCGCCATGCGCGGCCTGGGGACGATCGTCAATGTGCTCGCGATCCTCGTCGGTTCCGGGCTCGGCATCCTGATCGGCCATCGGCTGCCCGAGCGCACCCGGGTCACCGTGACCGACGCCCTCGGCCTGGTGACCCTGGTGATCGGCGGGATGAACTGCTTCGCCCTGGTCGATCCGGCCTACGTCAGTGCTGTCGGCAGCGCGGCCACCCTGCTCATCGTGCTCGGCGCCCTGATCATCGGCGGCATCGCCGGCTCCCTGCTGCGAATCAAGGATCGCCTGGAGTCCGCCGGCGGCTGGCTGCAGTCGCGACTGGTCCGACGTGACGCGGGCGATGGACGTGCCCGCTTCATCGAGGGCTTCGTGAGCTCCTCCCTGGTCTTCTGCATCGGCCCGCTGGCCATCATGGGATCGCTCAGCGATGGCCTGGGCCTGGGCAGCGAGCAGCTGGTGCTGAAGTCGTCGCTGGACTTCTTCGGCTCGCTGGCGTTCGCCGCCGCCATGGGGTGGGGGGTCGCCGCCTCGGCGATCTCGGTCGGCGCATTTCAGGGCCTTGTCACCGTCCTCGGGCTGCTGATGGGCAACGTGCTGTCGGATGCGCTGATCGCGTCGATCACCGCCACCGGCGGGGTGCTGCTGCTCGGCGTGGGCCTGCGACTGCTCCACCTGCGTGCCGTGCCGGTCGGCAACCTGCTCCCGGCCCTGCTGGCCGCGCCGCTCCTGACCGTCGTGGTCAGCCAGGTTCGCTGACCGCCCGTCGGGTTCGCATGAGGGATTCCTGGACGACGGAGGCGACCAGCGTGCCGACCGGGGAGAAAATGAGTCCGCGTGCCAGGCCGTGGCCGGCGCGGGCGACCGGCGTGTCCTGGGCGAACAGTAGCCAGTCGTCGGCACGCGCCGATGCGTGAAACCACATGGCATGGTCGATCGAGGCCAGCTGCAGCGCGCCGGCTTCCTGCGGATGCGGGCTGATGGCCGTCCGCACCATCGTGAGATCGGACAGGTAGGCCAGGGCGCATGCCTGGACGAGCGGATCGTCGGGGAGCTGCTCGGTCGCCCGGATCCATGCAAGCCACTCGTACCGGCCGTCGCGCAGCGTGGCGGCGTCCGCCGGATTGACGGGCCGCAGGTCGATGAGCGACTCGGCCGGGTAGTCCATCGACTGCGGGTCGGACTGGATCGTCAGGACGAGCGGGGTGCTGGTCAGGCCCTCGGGAGGCGGTGCGGGTGGCTGCGCGAACTGATGCTCCGGGCCCGGATCGAGGACGGCGAACGATGCCGTCATCATGAAGATCGTCTCGCCATGCTGGACAGCGCGCACGAAGCGGGTGGAGAAGGAGCCACCGTCGCGTGGGCGATCCACCAGGTAGGTGATCGTGTCCTTCGTCTGGCCGGGCCGCAGGAAGTAGCCGTGCAGCGAGTGCACCGTGCGGCCGGGCGCATCCACCGTCGTGCCGGCCGCCATGAGCGACTGGGCGGCGATCTGCCCGCCGTAGGCACGCAGGGGAGCGCCTGAGTGGCAGGTGCCGGTGAAGATATCCCGGTCGACGCGATCCAGGGTGAGACGGTCCAGGAAGCTGTCGCCGGCGGCAGGCACGACAGCACTGTACGCAGTCAGGATGCCTGCGGTGCTCCGGCTCGTGGGCAGACCCGCACGTAGGCAAGGTCGATCACCGGCCGGCCGGCATCGAGGGCCTGCTGCTCGTAGCGAGTGATCGGACGCCAGGCCGGCCGGTCGATCTGCCCGCCATCCCACTGGTCACTGCCATCGAGGATGCCGGACGCGTGATCGGCGTATGCCGCCGAGTCGGTGGCCAGGTACCACATGCCGGCCTCGACCGTCCGGGCAGCCACCAGTGCGGCGTTCGCCGCGGTCACCAGGCGACGCTTGTGATGGCGTGCCTTCGGCCAGGGATCGGGGAAGTAGGTGCGCACCTGGCTCAAGGCCGCGTCGGGGATCCCTTCGTGCAGGACGTCGAGGGCGTCGGCCTCGATCACCCGCACGTTGCCGAGCCCGGCATCGCGGATCCGCCACAGCAGGTCGCCGACGCCCGGCGTATGGACGTCCACGGCCAGGATGCCGGCATCCGGCGCTTGTTGCGCGAGCGCGACGGTGGCGGCGCCGGTGCCGAATCCGATCTCCAGGATGACCGGCCGGCCGCCGAAGCAGCCGGCGAGGTCGATGCGCTCCTGCGGCCAGTCCAGCAGCAGGCCGTCGTCGACGGCCAGGGCCGTCGCCTGTCGCGGGGTGACCCGGCCCCGCCTGGGCTTGTAGGTCCGGATCCGGGCACGCGGCCGGCCCGGGAGCGCCTCTGCTGGCATGGTCAGGGCTCAGCAGTCGACGCGCAGGTCGACCGGGCTGTTGATCCGATGGCGGCGGTCGGCATCGATGCGCCAGGCCGACTGCCGTCCGCGCACGCGAAAGCTCCACGTCGGCGACTCGGCTGGCTCGCCCAGCAGTGCGGTGTCCTCGTCGATGCCGATGACCAGGTGGGCTGGCGACACCAGCGGCCGCATGGCGAAGTCCGGGATCCACCGGGCATACCGGTCGAAGTGGGGCAGGACTCGGATCTCCGGCACGACGCCCAGGCCCTCGGTGCCGCCTCGGCGAGGATGCCGGAAGTCCGGCACGTAGCCGGCCAGTGCCATCGCCCCCGCGCTGCAGCCGGCCAGGGACGCGCCTGCCAGCCATGCCTGCCGGATCGCCCGCCACACCGCCGTCCCCTGCAGGGTTCGCACCAGGTGCATGGGGTTGCCCCCGGAGAGGTACACCAGGCCGGCACCGGCGATGGCATCGGCCCATTCCGGCTGCTCGGCGTCGGGCCTGGTGCGCACGTCGATGACGACCTGCTCGACCCCGAGGCGCTGCGCGGCCGTGGCGCCGAGGTCGTGCCAGTGCTGCAGGGATGCCGCGCCCTCGGGCGCGGCCGCAGTGGCCAGCTGGACGTACCTGCCGGGCCGGCCGTCCAGCAGCCAGCCCTCGACCTCCTGCATGACGGGCAGGTACTCGCCGCTGCCCACCAGGGCGATTCGTCCGGCTGCCATGTGCCGACTGTAGGCGCCCATGTCTCCCTCTGGGTCAACCCATACCTAGCCGGGTATCAGTAGGGTTGTCGGATGGACGTCGACCCTGAGGTCAGCAAGGAGATCGTGAACCGACTGCGCCGCGTGCGCGGCCAGGTGGACGGCATCATCTCGATGATCGAGGAGGGCCGGTCCTGCCAGGATGTCGTGACGCAGCTCGCCGCGGTATCCAAGGCACTGGATCGGGCCGGCTTCAAGGTGGTCGCGTCCGGCCTGAAGCAGTGCCTGCAGGACGAGGAGCACGCCCCCCTCACCCAGCGCGAGCTCGAGAAGCTCTTCCTCTCCCTTGCCTGAAGCACTGGGCGGTCGCCTGATGGAGGAGCCGTTGGACGTCGCTCAGATGCGGGCCCGGACCAGTGCGAAGTGGCGTGCCTTCCCGCCGGATGTCATCCCGGCCTGGATTGCCGAGATGGACGTCGCGCTCGCCGAGCCGATCGCTGCCGCGCTGCACGATGCCGTCCGCAGGTCCGACACCGGCTACCGCTGGCCCGGTGACCTGCCCGATGCACTGGCGCAGTTCGCGTCGCAACGCTGGGGCTGGCAGGTCGACCCGCAGCACGTGCTGCTGCTGCCGGACGTCATCACCTGCATGCGCCAGTCCATCGAGGCGCTGACCGAGCCGGGGGCGGGCATCGTGATCAACCCGCCCGTCTATCCGCCGTTCTTCAGCACCATCGCGCAGGCCGGGCGCAGGGTCGTCGAGGTACCTCTGGTGGCAGATGCCGCAGGCCGGCTCGCCCTGGACCTGCCGGGCATCGAGCGGGCGTTCGCCATGCCCGAGGTCGGCGGCTACCTGCTCTGCAATCCGCACAACCCCACCGGTGCGGTCCTGCCGCGCGAAGCGCTCGAGCGGATCAGCCACGCAGCGCAGGCGACCGGCGTGGTCGTGATCGCGGACGAGATCCACGCGCCGCTGGCCTATCCCGGGGTGCAGCATGTGCCGTACCTGACCGTGGCACCGCCGACAGCGCCCGCGGTAAGCCTGCTGTCGGCGTCCAAGGGCTGGAACCTGGCAGGCCTGAAGTGCGCCCAGGTCGTCGCCGGATCGCCCGCGTGCATGGAGCGACTGCAGGAGCGGATCCCGATGGAGGCGCAGTTCACCACCGGCCACTTCGGCGTCCTGGCCTCGATCGCGGCCTATCGCGAGGGCATCGACTGGCTCGATGCCACCGTCCTGGACCTGCAGGCCAATGCCCGCCTGCTCGCGGGCCTCATCGACCGACAGCTCCCGGGCGTGCGCTACCAGGTGCCTGATGCCTCCTACCTGGCCTGGCTCGACCTGCGTGCCCTCGGCCTCGGCGATGACCCGAGCGCAGTGATCCTCGAGCAGGCCCGGGTCGCCCTGAGCGCCGGCCCGACCTTCGGCTCGCCGGGCGAGGGATTCGCCCGGCTCAACTTCGGCACCAGCCCCCAGACGCTTCAGGCCATCGTGGCGCGGATGTCCGTCCTGACCTGATCAAGGCTCCCACATGACCGCCGGAGCCGACCGCGCGCGTAGGGTCGCGGGATGGTTCGGCTGCTGGCGGGGCGCTCGGTCAGGCGACTGACGGCCGCGGGCCTGGCCTGCGTCATGGCGGCGAGTGTCTGGACGATCCTGCCGGCCGGCGAGGCGGACGCTGCTGAGCCGCCGCCGGGCGTGATGGCCATCGGCGACTCCATCATGCTCGGTGCGCGCTGGCTGCTGCGCCGGGATGGCGTGCGCGTCGACGCGCGGGTCAGCCGGCAGGCGACCAGTGCACCGGGGATCATGCGTCGGATGGGAGCGCGGCTGCCGGCCGTCGTCGTCGTCCATCTCGGCACGAACGGCACCTTCCCCTCGTCGACCTGCCGGGACATCGTCCGCATCGCTGGCCCGAATCGGCGGGTCTACCTGCTGACGATCAAGGTGCCCCGGCGCTGGGAGCGGTCCAACAATGCGGCCATCCGTGCCTGCGCCCGGCAGCATCCAGACCGGGTGAGCGTCATCGACTGGAACTGGGCGGCATCCCGGCACCGTGGCTGGCTCTACGGCGACGGGTTCCACCTGCGGCCGGACGGGGCTCGCGGATACGCGCGTGTGATCCACGACGCACTGGCCAGGAGCCAGGGCTAGTCGCACGCTGTGTGTTTGCTCACTTGTCACCGCTTTCATGGCGCTCCACGGCATGCACGCCCGTCGAGCAGGAGCATCCTTGGCAGACGCCCCGACGAGGCGTCTGCTGCGACCCGAGGAGTCCGCATGACCGTGCCAGGCCTAGAGCATCCGCCAACGAAGAACAAGCAGTTGCTCGAGTGGGTCGAGGAGGTCGCCGCCCTCGCCGAGCCCGATCGGGTCGAGTGGTGCGATGGCTCGCAGGAGGAGTGGGATCGGCTTACCGAGGCCATGGTGGATGCCGGGACGTTCATCAGGCTCAATCCGGACCTGCGGCCCAACTCGTTCCTGGCACGGTCGAATCCCAGTGACGTGGCGCGCGTGGAGGACCGTACATTCATCTGCTCGCAGCGGGAGCAGGATGCAGGTCCGACGAACAACTGGGCTGATCCCGGCGAGATGCGCGCAACCCTTCGCGGGCTCTTCGCCGGCTGCATGCGCGGGCGCACGATGTACGTGGTGCCCTTCTCGATGGGCCCGCTCGGATCGCGCATCTCCCAGCTGGGCGTGGAGATCACCGACTCTGCGTACGTCGTGGTCAACATGCGGATCATGACGCGGATGGGGCGGGCGGCCCTGGACCAGATCGGCGAGCATGGCGACTTCGTCCCGGCGGTGCACTCCGTCGGGTACCCGCTCATCGACGGCAATGGGCTGAGCAGGGCGGACGTGTCGTGGCCCTGCAATGACGCCAAGTACATCGTCCACTTCCCGGAGACCCGCGAGATCTGGTCCTTCGGCAGCGGCTACGGCGGCAACGCGCTGCTCGGCAAGAAGTGCTTCGCCCTGCGCATCGCGTCGGCGATGGCCCGCGACGGGGGCTGGCTGGCCGAGCACATGCTCATCCTGAAGCTCACCTCGCCCCAGGGCTCCGTCCACTACATCACCGCCGCCTTCCCCTCGGCCTGCGGCAAGACGAACCTGGCCATGCTGGAGCCCACGGTCGACGGCTGGACGGTGGAGACGATCGGCGATGACATCGCCTGGATGCGGTTCGGCGAGGACGGCCGGCTGTACGCGATCAACCCGGAGGCCGGCTTCTTCGGCGTTGCCCCGGGCACCGGCATGCAGACCAACGCCAATGCGGTGCGCACGCTGGACGCCAACTGCATCTACACCAATGTCGCGCTCACCGATGACGGTGACATCTGGTGGGAGGGGCTCACCGCCGAGGCGCCGGCGCACCTGATCGACTGGAAGGGCCAGGACTGGACCCCGGCGTCGGCGGAGCCGTCCAGCCACCCCAATGCGCGCTTCACCGCACCGGCCGGCCAGTGCCCGTCCATCGCGCCGAACTGGGAGGACCCGGCCGGGGTCCCGATCGACGCGATCCTGTTCGGCGGGCGCCGGGCAACGAACGTCCCGCTGGTGAACGAGTCCTTCGACTGGACCCACGGCGTGTTCATGGGCTCGACCGTCTCCAGCGAGATGACGGCTGCTGCCGTCGGAGGCGTGGGGCAGCTGCGACGCGATCCCTTCGCGATGCTCCCCTTCTGCGGCTACAACATGGCCGACTACTGGGGGCACTGGCTGACGGTCGGCGGCTTCACCTCGCCGGAGAAGCTGCCGAGGATCTACGCGGTCAACTGGTTCCGCAAGGACGCGGACGGCAGGTTTATCTGGCCGGGCTACGGCGAGAATTCCCGGGTGCTGGAGTGGATCATCAAGCGGCTGGACGGGACTGCCGAGGCAGTCGAGACGCCGATCGGCCGGCTCCCGGCCGCCGGAGCGCTGGACTTCGATGGCCTGGGCCTCAGCGACGAGCAGGTCGCAGAGCTGTTCGCCGTCGATCCGGTGACCTGGCTGGCCGAGGCGGATCTCACCGAGGAGTACTTCGCGATGTTCGGGGACCGGGTGCCACCGGCACTCACCGAGCAGCTCGCTGCGCTCCGCGAGCGGCTGCTCGCAGCGGGCTAGTCGCCTGCGCCGAGTTCGACTTCCGCAGGCTCGTCGCCTGCGCCGAGTTCGACTTCCGCAGGCTCGTCGCCTGCGCCGAGTTCGACTCCCCGCGCCGCTAGGCCGGGTCGCTTGCGGCGCTAGCGGTCGAAGTCGGCGCTGGGGTGGCGAGGGTCTCGACAAGCAGCGCCTTGATCGTGTGCATCCGGTTCTCGGCCTGGTCGAACACGATGCTCGCCGCCGACTCGAACACCTCATCGCTGACCTCGACGCCATCGAGGAGGCCGAAGCGCTCGGCGACCTGCCGCCCGACCGTGGTCCGCTGATCGTGATAGGCGGGCAGGCAGTGCATGAACCTCGTCCCGGGCCTGCCGGTCAGCGACATCAGGTGACGGTCGACCCGGTAGGGCCGCAGCAGGTCGACACGCTCACTCCAGGCGTCCGCAGGCTCGCCCATCGAGACCCAGACATCCGTGTGGACGAAGTCCACTCCGGCGAGCCCTTCGCGGGGGTCGTTGGTGATCGTGATCGACGCGCCGCTTGCCTGGGCCCGTGCCCGGGCGAGCTGGACGATGTCATCCTGGGGCCAGAGTGCCTGCGGGGCGATGATGCGCACATCCGACCCCATGATGGCCCCCATCACCAGCAGGGAGTTGCCCATGTTGAAGCGGGCATCCCCGATGTAGGCGTAGCACAGCCGCCCGTGCGGTGCGTGCTCGTGCATGGTCATGAAGTCCGCGAGCACCTGCGTCGGATGCCAGCGGTCGGTGAGCCCGTTGTAGACGGGGACCGTCGCCGCGGAGGCGAGCTCGACGACGTCGGAGTGGTGGGAACCGCGGAACTCGATCGCATCGAAGACCCGCGACAGCACCCGAGCCGTATCAGCCACCGACTCCTTGTGGCCGATCTGCGAGGTGGTCCCATCAAGCACGGTCGTGCGCGCACCCTGCTGCGCCGCCGCGACCTCGAAGGCGATCCGCGTACGCGTGGAGGACTTCTCGAAGACCAGGGCGATGTGCCGGCCCGTGAGCAGCGGTCGCTCCGTGCCTGCCAGGCGCGACGCCTTTAGCTCGGCGGCCCGGGTGAGCAGCAGCTGAAGCTCGGCGTGGCTGAAGTCGTCCTCCTGGATGAAGTCACGACCGAACAGGCTCACTGGCGAACGCTAGCAGTCGCCGCCCGGCATGAGGTGCCCGCGGACGGCCCGTCTCGGTCAGGCGATGCCCAAGGCGCGCGGCGAGATGGCCTCCGCGATCTCGCGTGCGGCAGCCCTGGCGCCCTCCCCCTCGCGCCGGGGGTAGTGGCGGGCATCGAGCCGGGCATAGATCTGCTCGCGGTCCTCCTCGGACAGGCCCCCCCAGACGCCGTACGGCTCGCGCGCGCGGACGGCGTAGTCGGCGCACTCGACCCGGACGGGGCAGGAGGCACAGATGAGCTTCGCCGCTCGATCGCGGCGGAGCCGGGCTGAGCCCCGCTCGTTCTGCGGGTGGAAGAACAGCAGCGGGTCAGCGCTGCGGCAGGACCCATAGTCCTGCCAGAACCACCGGGCATCCGTGGGGACTTGGGCAAGTGGCTGCTGAGGCATGGCTCGACGGTAGGCGAACCCGACGCCCGCACCTATGGACGAAGGTCCTGAGCTCACCGGGATAAGGCCCCGACCTGCCCGGTCGCAGCGACATGCAGGGACGCTGCAGCAGCCCGCCTACACTCCGTGACATGAGCACGCCGACCACCGCCCCGCTGCAGACCCCTGGCCTTGCCGGCGACACCCTGCTCGAGGAACGCACCGATCACGGCCTCGACGATGGCGATCACGAGCGCTTCGCGCACTACGTGCAGAAGGCCAAGGTCGTGGAGAGTGCGGTGACGGGCAAGCCGATCCGGGCGCTCTGCGGCAAGGTCTGGGTGCCGAACCGGGATCCGTCCAAGTTCCCGATCTGCCCGGACTGCAAGAAGATCCACGACGGGCTGCCGCCGGGGAAGCCGGCTGACGGGTCCTGACCCGATCGTGCGCGCTGGCGGCTCATGCGCCACAATTCCCGGCATGACCTCTCCCCTGAAGCCTGTCCTGCCCTTCATTGCCCTCGGCGCCGCGCTGCTGCTCGCAGCGTGTGCCCAGGAGGGCTCGAGCGCGCCAGCGACCTCCGCTGCGGCATCCAGCGCTGCGGCAAGCGCGGCGGCCCCGAGCTCGGCCGCCCCGGCTGCGTCCGAGCCGGCACTTGATGACTGCGCTCCGCAGAACCTGACGACGCTGGAGCCCGGCAAGCTGACCATCGGCACGGATTCCCCCGCCTATCCGCCATACTTCATGGACGACGACCCCTCCAACGGCCAGGGATTCGAGTCGGCCGTCGCCTACGCGGTCGCCGAGGGCCTGGGCTTCAAGCCGGCCGACGTGAGCTGGACGGTCGTGCCGTTCAACTCGTCCTACGCCCCCGGCGACAAGGACTTCGACTTCGACATCAACCAGATCTCGATCACGCCCGAGCGAGCCGAGGTCGTCGACTTCTCCGATGGCTACTACACCGTGAACCAGGCGGTTATCGCCCTGAAGGACTCGCCGATCGCCAAGGCCACGTCGGTCGCAGACCTCAAGGAGGCCAACCTCGGTGCGCAGGTCGGCACCACGAGCCTGGACTTCATCAACACCGTGGTGCAGCCCAGCAACCAGGCGCAGGTGTTCAACGACACCAATGACGCGAAGTCGGCGATGAATAACGGCCAGATCGACGGCCTGGTCGTCGACCTGCCGACCGCCTACTACATCACCGCCGTCGAGATCCCCGACGCATCGATCATCGGCCAGTTCCCCGCTCAGGAGGGTGGCGAGCAGTTCGGCATGCTCTTCCAGAAGGGCAATCCGCTGGCGGCCTGCGTCAACAAGGTGCTCGGCGACCTCAAGGACGCCGGCACCCTGCAGTCGATCCAGGACGAGTGGCTGGCCGGCACCACCGCCCCGTACTTCAAGCAGTAGCGCTCCTTGAGCGCTGATGCGCTTGCTCCCGCACCCGGCGAGTCGGTTCCCTATGTCGACCCGATTCGCCGGGCGCGGGTGCGCCAGCGAGCACGACGCAATGCCCTGGTTGGCATGGCAAGCCTGGTCGGCTTCGTCGTCGTCATCAGCCTGCTGGTGTCCCGCACTCCCGGGTGGCCGGCCGTCCAGGAGACGTTCTTCAACGGCGAGGAGTTCGTCGCAACCTTCCCCGGCCTGCTGGAGGCCTTCTGGCTGAACGTCCGGATCTTCCTCGTGGCTGAGCCGCTGATCCTCGTGCTTGGCCTGCTGGTGGCGCTGGCCAGGAACCTGCGCGCGCCGGTTTTCCTGCCCATTCGTGTCCTGGCCACCGCCTATGTGGACGTATTCCGCGGCATCCCCACCATCCTGGTGATCTTCCTGCTGGGCTTCGGCGTGCCCGCCCTGCGACTGCAGGGGGTGCCGAACGAGGCCGTCTTCTGGGGCACGATGGCATTGGTGCTGTCCTACGGTGCCTACGTCGCGGAGGTCTTCCGGGCCGGGATCGATTCGGTGCATCCCAGTCAGCGCATGGCTGCGCGGTCCCTCGGGCTCTCCGCCTTCCAGACCGACCGGCACGTCGTGCTCCCGCAGGCCGTGCGCAATGTCGTGCCCCCGCTGATGAACGACTTCATCTCGTTGCAGAAGGACACCGCCCTCGTCGCGGTGCTCGGGCCCATCGAGGTGCTGCGGCAGGCGCAGATCGATGCCTCGTTCAACTTCAACTACACCCCGTACGTAGGCGCTGCGCTGATCTTCATTTCCCTGACGATCCCGATGACCAGGCTCGCCGACTGGCTGCAGGCGCGGACGGCTCGGCGCCGACGGGCTGGGAGCATGGCGTGACCGCGGAGGCCGGGCCATCGAGTGCGAGCACCGCCATGCTCGAGGTCGCACGAGTGTGGAAGTCGTTCGACGGGCTCTCGGTGCTTCGCGGACTTGACCTGCAGGTGTCACGCCATGAGGCGGTGGTCCTCATCGGGGCATCGGGCTCGGGGAAGTCGACCCTGCTGCGGTGCATCAACGGACTGGAGTCGGTCGATGCCGGCTCGATCACCCTGGACGGCGATCTGGAGGTCACCGACCTCGATGCGGACCTCGATCGTCTCCGCCGCCGCGTCGGGATCGTCTTCCAGTCCTACAACCTCTTCCCGCATATGAGCGTCATCGACAACGTCATGCTGGCACCGCGCAAGGTCCTCGGCGTCCCGCGCGAGCAGGCCAGGAGACAGGCCGCCGCACTGCTGGCCAGGTTCGGCCTGGCCGACAAGGCCGACGAGTTCCCGGATCGGCTCTCCGGGGGCCAGTCGCAGCGCGCCGCTATCGTCCGAGCGCTGGCCATGGAGCCTGAGCTGATGCTGTTCGACGAGATCACCTCGGCGCTCGATCCGCTGCTGGTCTCAGAGGTGCTCGATGCCGTCCGCGACCTGCGAGCCGGCGGCTTGACCATCGTGATGGCTACCCACGAGATGCAGTTCGCCCGCGATGTCGCCGACCGCGTGTGCTTCCTGCATGAGGGAGTCGTCCTGGAGCAGGGCCCGCCGGAGGCGTTGTTCACTGCGCCGAGGCAGCAGCAGACGGCGGATTTCCTTGCCCGCGCACGTCGTGCGTGAGGGATTCCCCGTGATCGCTGAATGGGGGAGTGGGGCAGTTGCGGCGTGCCGGGGATGGTGACGGCGCTCGCATCACTATCCTGAGGGCCGTCGTGTGGCCGCGCTGTGCGGGGCACGCTCACAGGAGGAATACATGTCAACGGTTCAAGCTGGACCCAGCGACGATCAGCTCGCCGCCGGGACGATGGCCGCGATCGGCCGCAACTGGTGGCTCTTGCTGGTCATGGGCCTGGTCAGCATCATCGTGGGGATCTTCTGCGTGGCGCAGCCTGTCGACACCTTCGCCACCCTGGCCTGGCTGTTCGCGATCTGGCTTGTCGTCTCGGGCATCTTCGAGCTGGTTCGCGGATTCTCCTCCGGCCTCTCGGGCGGGATGCGCGCACTGCTCTTCATCACCGGCGCGCTGTCGCTCGTGCTTGGCGCGGTTGCCTTCCGCTCCTTCTGGACCACCGACGGTCTGCTTGCCGGCTACATCCTGGCGATCTTCATCGGCGTGTCGTTCCTGTTCCGCGGGTTCACCGTGCTGTTCATCGGGATCGACTCCAAGGGCCAGTCGGGCCGCGGCTGGAACATCTTCGCCGGCATCGTCATCATCATCGGCGGCATGATCATCCTGAGCACCCCGGAGAGCGTCCTGGCGCTCACGTGGGTCGTCGGCATCTGGCTGATCGTGATGGGCGTCTTCGAGATCATCAGCTCGTTCATGGTCAAGAAGGCCGCTGCCTAGTCACTGCTCGATCCTTCGTGGCCCGCGGCGCATGCCGCGGGCCACTACATTTGCAGGCGTGGCCGCAGAGACTTCACAGACCCTTGACCGCGGCCTTCGCGTCCTTGAGGTCCTCGCGGAATCACCGGAGGGGCTCACCGTCACTGAGCTCGCCGGAGCCCTCGGGGTCGGGCGAACAGTCGTGTACCGACTCGTCGTCACCCTGGAGCAGCACGCCTTCCTGCGGCGCTCTGCCGACGGCAGGTGCCGGCTCGGGCTTGCGGTCCTCACCATGGGCCGGCAGGTGCAGCCGCTGGTTCGAGACGTGGCCATGCCATCCCTGCGACTGCTCGCGGATGCCGTGGGGGCGACGGCTCACCTGACTCTGGTCGATGGCAACGAGGCCATGGCAGCGCTCGTCGTCGAGCCCACCCGATCGGACCTGCACGTCGCCTATCGGACCGGCGCTCGTCACCCGCTGGAGGCAGGGGCCGCTGGCCGGGCGGTGCTGGCCGCTCGCACGGCCGCCGGTCGGCCCCTGGATCCGCCGTGGGTGGTGGCAACGAGCGACGGGCCGCAGGGCACGTACGGGATCGCCGTCCCCATCACCGGGGTTCCGGGCATCGAGGCAAGCGTGGGAGTGGTGTCGCTGCGGGAGCTGCAGGAGGCCGAGGTCGGCCCGCGGGTGGCGCGAGCCGCCGGCGAGATCGCCCGCGCCCTGCGCTGACCAACCCCCTTCTTCTTCCCCCTGCCGAGTGGCCACATGTTGCAGGCGACACGCCGATGAACCCAGCAACAACCGGCCACTCGGCAGAAGAGAAGAGAAGGGAAGGGGAGGGGACGGGAGGGGAGGGGAGGGAGGGGAGGGAGTGGGGGGACGGGGTTACCAGCAGCCGTGGATCGTCGCCGCGAGGCCGTCGACGGCCTGCCTGGTCGTCAGCGGGGAGACACGCTGCGGCCGTTCGTTGACCAGGATCGAGAAGGCCTTCTCCTGGCCATCTGCCGCCGTCGTGATGCCGGTGAGCCCGATGGAGTCGAACAGGGTGCCTGTCTTCGCGCGAATATCCCCGCGAGCGCAGCGCGATGGGCCGCTTCGATAGCGGCCGTAGCGGTCGTCCAAGGTCCCGGAGATTCCTGAGGTGGGCATGCCCTTCGGCGCGTACATCGACGCGAAGCGCGGGTCGGTGCGTGACAGCCGGATCACCTGCGCGAGCGTGAGCGCGGTCATCCGGTCGGCACGGGAGAGTCCGCTGCCGTCCATCAGCTTCAGGATCCCTGCGTCGATCCCCAGTGCGGTCAGCTGGCGCATGGCTGCGCGGCGTGCCCCGGGCCAGTTCGCAGGCTCGCCCGTGGCGATGGCAACATGGCGGAACAGCAGCTCTGCCACGTTGTTCTCCGACCACAGGAGCATCACGTTGACGGCCTGCCGGACGGTATGCGGGTCGACCTGGGCGAGGACTCGGGCATTCGCCGGGGCCGTCGTGCCCGTGCGAACCACGACCGTGAAGCCTCGGTCAGCCAGGGCGCGCCGGAAGGCCTCGACGGCATTGGCCTGATTGCGCATGGAGTAGTCACCGATCAGGGCCAGTGCCCGCACTGGTGCTGCTGCCGAAGGCTGGTAGTCGCGCGGCCAGCCAGGCGCTCGCCCGGTACGCGGGATCAGGTGATCGTCCAGTCGGAGGATGACCCTGCGGCCACGCTGCAGCTCCACTGAGGTGCGCCTGGCCAGGGTCTTCAGGTTCGCGGTCGTGAGCAGTGGATCGCCGCCTCCTTGCAGGATCACCTCATTTGGACGATCCCCGGCAAGCGTTCGGGTGACGAAGCGCTGCTCGGGATCGAGCGCCGACAGGGTGTTCACCGCTGTGATCACCTTCATGTTGGAGGCGGGCAGCATCGAGACCGAAGCGCGATGCCCGGTGACGAGGCGGTCCGTAGCCACGTCGATGACGGCAACGGATACGTCGCGGCCGAGGGCCCGGTCCGCGAGGCGCTTGTCGAGGAGCTGGCTCAGGCGGCTCTCCGCGTCGTTCACTGGCTCCACAGGGCGGGCCGCCGGGGCGGCATGCGCACTCGACGCCGGCACCAGGACGCTGGCGAGTGTGACAATGGTCACGACCCATGGCGCCCGCCGGGCGCTGCTCCCTCGTGTCCGGCGGGATCCGGGGCGGCCGGTGCCGGCCACGAGAGGCGAGGCTCCGATGGGCATGGTCGATCATGGCGCAGAATGGAAATCACGACGCGGATCGCCGAAGGTGATCCGCGTGTCATGCACCACGGACCTCGCTTGATCGAGTCCGCGACCTGCCAGGGAGGATCCGTGCGTCGATGCGTGCTGGCGGCCGTCGCATGCGCTCTGTCGGCGGCCGTCATCGCGGGTGCCACTCCGGCGCAGGCCGATCCACCGCGGATTGCCACCGGGTGGCTGCCCTACTGGGTCACCTCTCCTGCTGCCCCGCAGGGGGTCGCCAGCGCCACCGCGAACGCCGACGTGCTGACCGAGGTGTCGCCATTCTGGTACTCGGCCACCAAGGGCGGGCCAGCCGGCGTGACCGTCGGCTTCAATCCGAACTTCAAGGATGCCGCGGCCAGCGCGTCCTGGGCCATGGCCCAGTTGCGGGCGGCCGGCTTGAGCGTCCTGCCGGCGATCGCGGACGGATCCGGCAAGGGGACGATGGCGGCCGTGCTGGCGAACCCGGCAACGCGCACCGCGCACGTGAACGACATCGTCAGCCTGGTCGTCGCCAATGGCTACGACGGCATCGACCTGGACTACGAGCAGTTCGCCTTCGCGGACGGTCGCGGGACCTGGGCGGCGACCCAGCCGAACTGGACGGCCTTCGTCACCGAGCTCGGCGCCGCGCTGAAGGCCCAGGGCAAGCTGCTGTCGGTCACCATCCCCGGGCCCTGCTCGACCACGAATGCCTGTGGCGGCACGAACGGCTACTGGGTGTACGACCTCGCCGGCATCTCGGCCGCTGCCGATCGCATCCGGATCATGACCTACGACTTCCACTACAACGCGCCCGGTGCGATCGCGCCCATCGGCTGGGTCACGGCAACGGCCCAGTACGCCGCGACGGTCGTCCCGCCGGCCAAGCTGAGCATCGGCATCCCGGCCTACTCGCGCTCCTGGACGGTCAAGGACGGATCGAAGTTCCGGCTGACCGGTGCCTGCCCGACGACCGGTGACGCCTATCGCAAGCTCACCGCGATGTCGTCGACCACCGCGGCGGCGATCCCGGCACTGCTGGCAACCGTGGGCGTCGACCCGGCCACGGTGCAATGGGACCCGGCCAGCCAGGAGAGCTGGGTCGAGTACGACAAGCCGGTCACCTGGACGGATGCGGCTGGTGCCCAGCAGACCTGCGTTGCCAGGCGGGTGATGTGGTGGGTGCCCCCGCAGGGGGTCCTTGCGCGAGCGCAGCTGGTGGGGCAGCTCGGCCTTGGGAGCGTGGCGTTCTGGACCATCGGCGGCGAGGATCCGGGCCAGTGGTCGGTGATCCGCACCTACGCCCAGCAACTGGCCCCCGCCGCCACGGCCGTCGCGATCAGCGCCCCGCCGACGGCGGTGTTCGGCACGAATGCCCCGATCTCGGCCGTCGTCACCGCGAATGGGGCTCCGGTGACCGGCGTGGAGGCAGCCCTGCAGTTCCAGCCAGCCGGCGGGCAGTGGGCGACGGTGCAGAGCGCTGGCCTGGCGGCTGACGGGACGGTGAGCTTCGCACCGGCCTTCACGGCCAGCGGGCGATGGCGCATCTTCGTCCCGGGGGCTCCGGGACGCGCCGAGCAGGCAAGCGACCCGCAGCCGGTCGAGGTGACCTCCGCCGTCCGCGCCGTCCCGAGGAAGAAGAAGGCGCCGAAGGGCAGCAGCCTGGTCGTGCGAGCAGTGGCGCGGCCGGCGCTGGCCCGCCAGAAGCTGGTCGTCCAGATGCTGGCCAAGGGCACCTGGTCGGCGGTCGGGCGGGGACGGGCAAATGCCAAGGGCATCGCCAAGATCGACATCAGGATCGGCAAGAAGGGGCCGCATCAGTACCGGGTGATGGCCCAGGCGCGGCGCGGGGTCGGCCCCGGCTTCTCCGAGCCCTTCACCATCAAGGGGACGTAGCCTGATCCGATCGCGTCGGGATGCTGACGCTGGCCGACGCCAGCTCGAACCAGCGCAGGTGCTCGAAGTCGAAGGTCGGGCCGGCGGCATCGGCGAGGTCGGCACTGGTGACCGGGTCCGGATCCGGCAGGCCGGTCAGGAGGGCATTCGCGTCCTGCAGGTAGTCCATGAGCGCAGACTCGGGCGCCTGATCGTGCTGCTTGGGATACGACAGCCGGCCGAGCGCGTCATAGTGCAATGACGCCAGGCGCAGGGGCGGCTCGACCGGGCCCTGACGGTGATGCCAGCGGCCGGTCGACGGATCGAAGCGGTAGGACGGGAGCAGCCGCCAGCCGTGCTGCGCGATCAGGTCGACGGAGCGGACGATGTACTCGAACACCTGCTCCGAGATGAAGTAGTTGAAGTTCACCCGCACCCAGCCTGGCTTGATGCCCTCGCAGCCCCGGGTGATCTCCCGCTCGAAGGCATGGGAGCGCTCGAGGTCGATGCCCAGCAGACGGTGCCCGTACGGGCCGGCACATGAGCACCCGCCACGGGACTGGATGCCGAACAGGTCGTTCAGCACGGCGACCACGAAGTTGTGATGCAGGTAGGCACCGCGGGGGCTGCGGATGACGAAGGACACGATCGACAGGCGCTCGGCCTGCAGGTTGCCGAGCACCTCGATCCGCGGATTGCCCTGCCAGGCGGCGATCGCCCGCCGGACGAAGTCCTCCTCATGCGCCCGGATGACGTCTGCGCCAACGGCCTGCTTGAGGTGGAAGACCAGTCCGGCGCGGATGGACTCGACGATCGCCGGGGTGCCGCCCTCCTCGCGATGCTCGGGGTCGCGGAGGTAGACATGCTCCTGCGGGTTGACGTACGCGACGGTCCCGCCGCCGACGACGTCGGGCACGCTGTTCACCAACAGGTCGCGGCGGACGATGAGGACGCCGGGCGTGCCGGGGCCGCCGACGAACTTGTGCGGGCTGAGGAAGATGGCGTCCTTGTATGCCAGGGGATGATCAGTGCAGCGAGGGTTCATCTCGATGTCGACGTACGGCCCTGCCGCGGCGAAGTCCCAGAAGGCCAGGGCGCCGTGCTCATGCAGGACCTGGGTGATGGCGTGGGTATCTGAGACGATGCCGGTCACATTGCTCGCGGCGCTGAAGGACGCGATGCGCAGCGGCCGATCGCGGTAGGCGGTGAGCTCGGCGCGCAAGTGCTCGAGGTCGATGTGGCCGTCCGCATCCTCCCGGATGGTCACCACGTCGGCGATCGACTCCCGCCAGGGCAGCTCATTGCTGTGGTGCTCGAACGGGCCGATGAACACCACCGGCCGCTCGTCTGCGGGGATGTGATCGGTGAGGCGATAGCGAGCATCGAGATCCGCCGGCACCCGCAGGTTGAGGATGCCGATGAGGCGGTTCACCGCCCCCGTCGATCCCGAGCCGCAGAAGATCACGCAGGTGGAGTCGTCTCCGTTGACGGCCTGGCGGATGATCGACCGGGCATCCTCGCGCAGCCGGGTCGTCTGCAGCCCGGTCCCGCTGGACTCGGTGTGGGTATTGGCATACCGGGGCAGGACCTCGTCCGTGATGAAGTCCTCGATGAAGGCCAGCGCCCGGCCGCTGGCGGTGTAGTCGGCGTAGGTGACCCGGCGTGCGCCGAAGGGACCATGCATCACCTGGTCATCGCCGATCACCGATGCGCGGATCCTCGCCAGCAGCGGCGGGTCGGGCAGGTGCTCGGCGGCCGGCGGGATGACCAGGGTCATGACCGCAGGGTACGAGTCGGCCGTGGTGGGAGACAATGGGGCCATGTCGATCGCCCCTGCCGAGGTCGAGCGTCCGAGCGTGGACGTCGCCGCGGACCGGCCGTGGGTCACGATCGTCTGGAATGACCCGATCAACCTCATGTCGTACGTGACCTACGTGTTCATGACCTACTTCCGCTACGACCGGTCCAGGGCCGAGTCGCTCATGCTGGACGTCCACCAGCGTGGCCGCGCCGTGGTCTCCAGCGGATCTCGCGAGGAGATGGAGCGCGATGTCACCGCGATGCATTCCTATGGCCTGTGGGCCACCCTGCGCAAGGACGAGTAGTGGGATTCCAGCGGACGGACTCCGCGCGCATCATCCTGCGCACTGAGGAGTTCGAGCGCGCCCTGCTCCTGTCGCTGGCCGATCAGCTGTGCTCGTTCATCCTCCCTGATGGCCAGGCCGGCGATTGCGATGCGGACCCCCTCGAGGCCATGGTGGGCATCGACTCCCAGGCGCAGCGGCCGCAGGATCCCGCACTTGCCCGGCTGCTGCCGGATGCCTACCTCGACGATGAGGAGGCGGCGGACGAGTTCCGCCGCTTCACCGAGCGCTCGCTGCGCCAGGCGAAGCTGGCGCATGCGAGCACGGTGCAGGACACCCTGCGTCGGTCGGGGGACAAGGTCGTGCTCTCGCAGGACGAGGCCCTCAGCTGGCTGGGCTTCCTGAACGATGCCCGGATCACCCTCGGGGTGCGGATCGAGATCACCGAGGACAACCACGAGGAGCTCGCCGGCCTGCCGGAGGACGATCCGAGGCTGGCCTCCTTCCAGGTCTACGACTGGCTGACCTACCTGCAGGACTCACTCATCCGGGTGCTGGCCCCGCAGGAGTCGGACGAGCCCGCCTGAGTGGGCGCCTAGGCTGTCGCCGTGCTGGTGATCCGCAGGGAGCTGGTCGATCGCATCGTCGCCCATGCCAGGGCCGATCATCCGGACGAGGCCTGCGGGGTGATCGCCGGGCCCGTCGGGACGGATCGGCCCGAGCGGTTCATCCCGATGGTGAACGCGGCGAGGTCCCCGACGTTCTATGAGTTCGACTCCTCGGACCTGCTGCGCCTGTACCGGCAGATGGACGACCTGGACGAGGTTCCCGTGGTCATCTATCACTCGCATACGGCCACTGAGGCGCGTCCGTCGCGGACGGACATCTCGCTGGCCAGCGAGCCCGATGCCCACTATGTCCTGGTCTCCACTCGCCAGACCGGCCCGCTGGACGGCCCGTATGAGCTCCGCTCGTTCCGCATCGTCGACGGCCAGGTGAGCGAGGAGGACGTCCAGATCGTCGAGGCCTATCCGGGCTGAGCCGAGGCGAGGCGGCGACTGCGCCTGACGAGCGCGGGCATGCGTGCCTTCCTGCGAGGGATTCGCAACAGCGGTGCCTGGCATGGCGCAGGCGGCCCGCCTTTCGTAGGCTGTCGTGGCTGCTCTACGAGGGGTACCAGGCCAGCCCGGCCGCCGAGAAGCCGTCGAACCGTCGTCTATGGGGTTGATCGAATGTCCGTCGAGGTCCGAGTCCCGACCATCCTGCGCCCGCTGACGGGCGGGGAGAAGATCGTCCAGGCGCAGGGCGCCACCCTCGAGGCCGTGATCAAGGACCTCGATGCCAGCTACCCGGGGATCGGCGAGCGCCTCGTGGACGACAGCGGCCTGCGAAGGTTCGTGAACGTGTATGTCAACGACGAGGATGTCCGCTTCATGGACAGCCTGCAGACGCCCGTGCAGGACGGCGACTCCGTGACGATCCTGCCTGCGGTTGCCGGGGGCTGAGCTTGCGCTTCGCCAGCCTGCTGGACTCAGTGGGCCATACTCCGCTGGTCGGCCTGCCGAGCCTGTCGCCGTCGGAACAGGTCCGCCTGTGGGCGAAGCTGGAGGACGAGAACCCCACCGGCTCGGTCAAGGACCGGGCCGCCCTGGCAATGGTGGAGCAGGCGGAGGCCGATGGCCTGCTCCAGCCGGGGTCGGTGCTGCTGGAGCCGACCTCGGGTAATACCGGGATCTCGCTGGCGATGGTGGCCCGGCAGCGCGGCTACCGCCTCGTCTGCGTCATGCCGGAGAACACCTCCGCGGAGCGACGCCAGCTGCTGAGCATGTGGGGTGCCGAGGTGATCTCGTCCCCGGCGGCGGGCGGATCCAATGAGGCCGTCCGAGTGGCCAAGGCGCTTGCGCAGGAGCACCCGGACTGGGTCATGCTCTACCAGTACGGCAATCAGGCCAACGCGCTTGCGCACTACCAGACCACGGGGCCGGAACTGCTGGCAGACCTGCCGACGATCACCCACTTCGTGGCCGGCCTGGGCACGACCGGCACCCTGATGGGCACCGGCAGGTACTTGCGCGAGCACAAGCCCGATGTGCAGGTCATCGCGGCCGAGCCGCGGTATGGCGAGCTCGTCTACGGCCTGCGCAACCTCGACGAGGGGTTCGTCCCTGAGCTGTATGACGAGTCCGTGCTGACGACCCGATTCTCGGTCGGGGCCCGCGACGCCATTCGGCGGACCAGGGAGCTGCTGCTGACCGAGGGCATCTTCGCCGGCCCCTCGACCGGCGGCATCCTGCACGCGGCCCTCGGCGTCGCCCGCAAGGCGCAGCAGGCGGGCCAGGAGGCCGACATCGCGTTCATCGTCTGCGACGGCGGCTGGAAGTACCTGTCGACCGGTCTGTACGAAGGCACCCTGGACGATGCGGAGCAGGCCCTCGAGGGCCAGCTCTGGGCGTGACGCCCTGACCTAGGCTGGTCGCGCTATGACGGATGCGCCGATCGGCATCATCGACTCCGGGGTCGGCGGGCTCACGGTCGCCCGCGCGATCCTCGATCAGCTGCCCCATGAGCCGATCCGCTATGTCGGCGATACCGCCCGTGGCCCCTACGGCCCGCGTCCCATCGCCGAGGTGCGCCAGTTCGCCCTGGAGATCATGGATGTCCTGGTGGCGGATGGCGTGAAGCTGCTGGTGATCGCCTGCAACTCCGCGAGCGCGGCGACCCTGCGCGATGCCCGGGAGCGCTATGACGTCCCGGTCATCGAGGTCGTGCACCCGGCGGTCCGGCGGGCCTCGGCGGCGACCAGATCGGGCCGGGTGGGGGTCATCGGCACCCAGATGACGATCACCTCGCGTGCCTATGAGGACGCCTTCGCCGCCGCCCCGGATGTCACGCTGGTGTCGGCCGCCTGCCCGCGATTCGTGTCGTTCGTCGAGGCCGGGGTGACCGGCGGGCCGGAGCTGCTCGCAGTCGCCCGGGAGTACCTCGCGCCGCTGCAGGAGGCCGAGGTCGACACCCTGGTACTCGGCTGCACCCACTACCCGCTGCTCACCGGAGTGCTCTCCTACGTGATGGGGGAGCAGGTGACCCTCGTGTCGAGCGCGGAGGAGACCGCCAAGGACGTCTACCGCACGCTGGTGGCCCAGGACCTGCTCCGCGACCCGGGCCTGCCTGAGCCGATCCATCGCTTCATGGCGACGGGCGACCCGGAGGAGTTCCAGCGCCTCGGCCGGCGCTTCCTCGGTCCCGAGATCGGCGACGTCGCCGGCTTCAGGGGAGCATGACCGGGTGAGCGCGGACCGGGCCGCGAGGCATGGACGGCCCCGATGCGGCTGACCGTCCTGGGCTGTGCCGGATCCTTCCCGACGGCCGACTCGCCGGCCTCTGCCTACCTGGTGGAGCATGAGGGCCACCGCATCCTGCTGGACCTGGGCAATGGCGCGATCAGCGGCCTGCAGCGCCTGGTCGACCTGGACGATCCCGATGCCCTCGACGCCGTGGTGCTCTCCCATGGGCACCTGGATCACTGCGCCGACCTCGGCTCGCTGTACGTCGCCCGGACCTACCACCCCACGGTGCGGTTCCCCCGGCTGCCGGTCCTGGGCCCGGCCGGGATCGCCGGGCGCATCGCCGAGATGTACGGCACGAGCATTGCCGCGCTGGAGTCGAGCTTCGCCTTCGGTGAGCTCGGCAGCAGTCCGATGGCCCTGGGCCCGTTCGAGGTGGACGCCTGCCCCGCCCGCCATCCGGTGGCCGCCCTGTGCATCGGGGTGCGCGCCGGCGGCCGGCGGCTGGCGTACTCGGGTGATACCGGGCCGAATGACGAGCTCGTCGAGCTCGCGCGTGATGCTGACCTGGCACTATTCGAGGCATCATTCGTGGGTGACGATGCCCCGCCGGCCCTGCACCTGACCGCGACGCAGGCCGGGCAGCATGCGGCACTGGCTGGCGCCCGGAGCCTGCTGGTGACGCACCTGGTGAGGTGGAATGACGATGCGCAGGTGCTGGCTGAGGCGACTGCGGCATTCGGCGGGCCGACCCGGCTGGCCCACCCCGGGCTAGTGGTCGATGTCTAGCGTCCGGCTGCCCCGGGCGATTCACTAGGGTCAGCGCCCATGACCCGCTCCGATGGCCGGACCAATGACGAACTGCGACCTGTGAGCTTCGAGCGCGGATGGCTGGACCAGGCCGAGGGGTCGGTGCTGGTGAGCTTCGGCCGCACCCGGGTGCTGTGCGCGGCCTCCTTCACCGAGGGGGTGCCGCGCTGGCTGAAGGGATCGGGCAAGGGCTGGGTGACGGCGGAGTACGCCATGCTGCCGCGGGCGACGAATACCCGCTCCGATCGAGAGTCGGTGAAGGGACGGGTGGGCGGACGCACCCAGGAGATCTCCCGGCTCGTCGGTCGCAGCATCCGCGCGGTGGTGGACATGTCGGTGCTCGGCGAGAACACCATCGTGCTGGACTGCGATGTGCTGCAGGCCGATGGCGGGACACGGACGGCGGCGATCACCGGCGCCTACGTCGCCCTGGCGGATGCGGTCACGTGGGCGATGGATCGCGGGGTGCTGGCGCGCACGCCGCTGATCGGGACGGTGGCCGCCGTGAGCGTCGGCATCATCGAGGGCCAGCCGCGGCTGGACCTGCACTACGACGATGACGTGCGGGCGGAGACGGACATGAACGTCGTGATGACCGGTGACGGCAGGTACGTCGAGGTGCAGGGCACGGCGGAGGGGGAGCCGTTCGATCGCAGCCTGCTCGATCAGCTCCTCGCGCTGGCCGCCGACGGCTGCGCGACGCTGACCGACCTGCAGCAGCAGGCGCTGTCGCTGCCGCTGGTCATTCGCGGATGAGCCGGCAGCTGGTGCTGGCCAGCCGCAATCCCAAGAAGGTCGCCGAGCTGCATCGCATCCTGTCCGATGCGGGCCTGGACATCGACCTGCTGGGCACCGATGCCTTCCCCGGCCTGCCCGAGGTCGAGGAGACCGCATCCACGTTCGCCGGCAATGCGCTGCTGAAGGCACGGCAGGTATGTGCCTTCACCGGCCTGCCGGCGGTCGCCGACGACTCCGGCCTGACGGTGGATGCCCTCAACGGGATGCCGGGCGTGCTGTCGGCCCGCTGGGCGGGTTCGCACGGTGATGATGAGGCGAACCTTCGGCTGATCCTGGCACAGGTGGCGCATGTGCCGCCGGGTCGGCGCGGCGCCGCCTTCCACTGCGCGGCGGCCCTTGCCCTGCCGGACGGCACGGAGCGGGTCGTCGAGGGAACCCTGGAGGGGGAGCTCATCGACCAGCCGCGCGGCGGCAATGGCTTCGGGTACGACCCGATTTTCCTCCCGCTCGGCTCCTCGGTGACGACCGCCGAGATGTCCGCGAGCCAGAAGGATGCGATCAGCCATCGGGGCGTGGCCCTGCGTGCCCTGGTGCCGGTCCTGCGCGAGCTGCTCGGCTGAGCAGCGACCGGCCCCGCTGACCGATGCGTGCGCCGTGCCCGTGGTGCGGGAGGCGGGACTTGAACCCGCACGTCCGAGGACACAGGTTCCTAAGACCTGCGTGTCTGCCAGTTCCACCACTCCCGCGTGGGTCGCAATCCTAGGCGAGGGTGTCGTTCATCAGGCCCTGCGTTCATCAGGCCCTGCGGCAGGGGACCTCGATCACCGTACGGGGCGAAGGCGCGTCGGGGCCGTCCAGATACCGCTCGAGGAAGTCCCCGGTCATTTCATAGCCCGATGCGTCGATCCAGGCGATGAGCGCGTCATAGGCGGCGCCGATCTCGGTGTACGGGCCGGTCACGGTGGTGCGGGCGACCGTCCCTGCCGGCAGGCTGATCGGGACGACCCCATCGGATGCCGATACGGGCGACGTCACCGGGAAGCCGACCGCGATGTCGAAGGTGCCGTCATCTGCCAGCCGATACTGGGCGAAGGGCTCGCCGGCCGGCTGCACCTGCTGTGCCCCGATCGCCTGCATGACCTCCCGGATCGAGGCGCCGACGAAGGCCCCGATGCCGTCATGCTCGACGTGGCCCCGTACGACGGCCGCCGGCCGGGGCTCGGCCTGCTCGATGGTGAACGCTCCGTGCGACATATGCGCCTCCGCTGGTCGATCCTCCTGCTGCCATCGAGCGTGCCAGTCCGGGACGCGGATGTCATCACGACAGGTCGAGCTCCCGGAGCAGCCGGGCAACATGACCGGTCGCCCGGACGTTGTGCTGGGCGAGCTCGACCCGGCCAGTTGGGCCGATGACGAAGGTCGACCGGATCACGCCGGTTACCGTCTTGCCGTACAGCTGCTTGGCCCCCCAGGCGCCGTACTGCTCCATGACGGCATGGTCGGGGTCGGAGAGCAGGGTGAACGTCAGCTGGTCGCGCTCCCGGAAGGCGGCCAGCCTGGGCGCAGGGTCAGGGGAGATCCCCACGACGGCCAGGCCATGGCCGGTCAGCACGTCGAGACTGTCGCGGAAGTCGCATGCCTGCTTGGTGCAGCCGGGGGTCATGGCGGCTGGGTAGAAGTACAGGATGACCCGCTGGCCGGCGAAGTCCTTCAGCCGCACGCGCGTGCCGGCATCGTCCAGCAGGCTGAAGGGCGGGGCCTTGGTTCCCACCGACGGGCCCGGGCGGGTTCCGCTCATGCAGGCCTCCGCTTCACGATTCATCTGGCGTTCAGGTACTTGCAAGATATTCGCAGGTGTCGAAATCTGCAAAGAAGGCTAGGATGACGCGACGTATGAGAGGAGCCTGCCATGCCGATCGCAGCAGTGCATATCCCAGGAGTGCACGTCCCAGCGATGCATATCCCGGACGGTTTTATCAACGCGCCGGTGAGCGCGATCGCCGGCGCCATCGCCATCGCCGGCATCGCCGTGTGCATCTGGGGTGCCCGTCGGCAGCTCGATGAGAAGACGGCTCCCCTCGCGGGGCTGGTGGCCGTCTTCGTCTTCGCGATGCAGATGCTGAACTTCCCCGTGGCGGCGGGTACCAGCGGCCACCTGCTGGGCGGCGCCCTGGCCGCGATCCTGGTCGGCCCCTATGCGGGCGCCCTGGCGGTGAGCGTGGTGATCCTGGTGCAGGGCCTGCTGTTCGCCGATGGCGGGCTCAGCGCCCTCGGCCTGAACATCATCAACATGGCCCTGCTCACGGCCGTCGTCGGCTGGGCCGTCTTCCGCCTGGTCATCCGCCTCGCCGGCACCTCACGGCCCGCCGTGATCGCCGGCTCGTTCGCGGCCGGGTTCGTCGCGGTGCCGGTCGCGAGCCTGATGTTCGTGCTGGAATACGCGCTCGGTGGGACGGGCACGATCAGCGTGTCCACCGTCCTGGTCGCCATGACCGGGGTGCACGTCCTCATCGGGATCGGCGAGGGGCTGATCACGGCCCTGACCGTCGGTGCGGTTTACCTCACTCGGCCGGATCTCGTCTACGGCGTGCATGACCGCAGGGCTCGCACGCTGGAGATCCGCACGGCGACGACAGCGGGAGCGTGAGGGCATGCGACGCAGCATCTGGATCGTCATCGGGGTCGGCCTGGCCGTCGCGCTGGTCGCGGCGGGATTCCTGAGCTACTACGCCAGCAGTGCTCCGGATGGCCTGGAGAAGGTGGCCGAGGACCACGGGTTCATCGATACGGCGCAGGACTCCGCCATGGCCAGCCTGCCGACGGCCGGCTACGCCATCGAGGGGCTGGGCAATGACCGGCTGTCGAGCGGTCTCGCCGGCGTGCTCGGGGTCCTGGTCATGATCGTCGTCGGCTTCGGCCTGTTCTGGCTGCTGGGTCGGGGCCGCAGGTCTGGCCAGGCTGGCGTGAGCGCCGATGACCACGCGCAGGTCGGCGGATAGGTGCCCACGACCCATCATCATGGGCACGATGTCGGCGAGCGCCTGTACGTTCACGTGCACACCCCGGTCCACGCCCTGCCGGCAGAGGTGAAGACCGTTGCCATGGTCGCGTTCGTCTTCGCGGTCATCGCCACGCCGAACAACCAGTTCTGGGCCTTCGGGGCCTACGCGGCGATCCTGGTCGCGCTGGCCGCCATCTCCCGGATTCCCGCGCGCACGATCGTGCCGCGGATGCTCGTGGAGGTGCCGTTCGTCCTCTTCGCGATCCTCATGCCGGTGCTCGGCCCGGCACCCAAGGTCGAGGTCCTCGGCCTGAGCCTGTCCTCGGCCGGCCTGCTCGCCGGCTGGGGCATCCTGATCAAGGGCACCCTGGGGGTCGTCTGCTCGATCCTGCTGGCCGCGACCACGCCAGCCCGTGACCTCCTGCTCGGCCTGGAGCGGCTGCGGGTGCCACAGTTGATCGTCCAGATCGCCGGCTTCATGCTGCGCTATGTCCACGTCGTGGGAGATGAGATGCACCGGATGTCCCTGGCCCGCCAGGCTCGCGGATTCCAGGCGACCGGTGTCCGGTCGTGGCCGGTCCTGGCCCAGTCGGGCGGGACGCTGTTCATCCGCTCGTACGAGCGCGGCGAGCGCGTGCACCTGGCCATGCTCAGTCGCGGCTATACCGGCCGGATGCCGGAACTGTCGTCCCATGTGACGACCGGACGAGACTGGGCGACGGGCTTGATGCTGCCGGCAGTGGCGGCCGCGATCGCCATCTGCGCATGGCTGGCAAGCCGATGAGCGAGGCAATGATGGCGCCGAATGACCCGAGCCTGGACGTCTCCGGCCTGGCCTTCGCCTACCCGGATGGCCACCAGGCCCTCTTCGGCGTCGACCTGGTCATCCAGCGTGGTGAGCGGGTTGCGCTGCTGGGGGCCAATGGCGCCGGCAAGACCACCCTGGTGATGCACCTGAACGGCCTGCTGTCGGGGGGCGTGGGCACGGTGCACGTAGCCGGCTTGCTGGTCGGCAAGCCCAACCTGCGCGAGATCCGACGTCGGGTCGGGGTGGTCTTCCAGGATCCGGACGACCAGCTGTTCATGCCGACGGTCCGCGATGACGTGGCCTTCGGGCCGGCGAACATTGGCCTCGAAGGCGATGCGCTGACGGCGCGGGTCGAGTCGGCCCTGGCCATGGTGGGGATGCTGGAGTTCGCCGATCGGCCCCCGCACCACCTGTCCTTCGGCCAGCGTCGACGCGTCGCCGTTGCGACCGTCCTGGCCATGGAGCCCGAGATCCTGGTGCTCGACGAGCCCTCGAGCAATCTCGATCCGGCCAGCCGCCGCGAGCTCGCTGACATCCTGCGCTCCCTCGACATCACGATGCTGATGGTGACCCATGACCTGCCGTACGCCCTTGAGCTGTGCCCGCGGGCGGTCATCCTGTCGGACGGCGTGGTCGTGGCCGATGGCTCGACCCGAGAGATCCTGACGGACGATGCGCTGATGCGGGCCAATCGCCTCGAGCTTCCGTACGGCTTCGACCCGGCCTCGCTGCCGGCCTGAGCCCGGGCCCCGGCCAGGCACGGACGGTCGATGCGCCCAGGGCGTAGGCTGTGCCTGTGGCATCCGACCTGCCCCTGGGCCCACCGCAGGAACAACCCTTGAACGGCCAGGCTCATGGCAAGCCGCCGTCGCCGGCTCCGGCGGCGCCGCGGCGAACCCCGGAGGAACTCCAGGCGGAGGTCGTCGCCGCGCGCGAGGCCCTGCTGGCATCGGTCGCCGAGCTCAGGGAGCAGTTCGTCCCGGGCGCCCTGGTCGCGCGCAGCGGCAGGGCCGTGGCCGGCTGGTTCACCCGCCCGGATGGCGGCATCCGGCCGGAGCGGGTCGCCATCGCAGGAGCGGTCGTGGTCGGCCTGGTCGTGCTGACGGCCATCGGCCGGCGCCGGCGCTCCTGAGCGACCCGTCAGCATCCACCCTGCCGAGGCAGCCGCCGTGCGAAGGAAGCCATGACCACCCTGGACGCACCCCCGAGCACCACGCCCAATGCCGACGGCTCCGTGCCGATCAAGCTGCTGCATGACCGAGTGCTCGTCCGGGAGAGCGGCGAGGACGGCGAGCGACGCTCGAGCGGGGGCATTGTCATCCCGGCCACCGCGCAGGTCGGCCGCCGGCTCAGCTGGGCCAGGGTGGTGGCAATCGGCCCGAATGTGCGGACCATCGAGATCGGCGATCGCGTGCTCTTCGAGCCAGAGGATCGCAGCAGTGTCGAGCTGCAGGGCCAGGTGTACGTCCTGCTACGGGAGCGCGATGTGCACGCCGTGGCCGCCGAGCACGCGAGCAATGCCGGGACTGGCCTGTACCTCTAGGCTGATCGCGCCTGCGCCAGGGATGCGTCCCGGCGGGGTGTACTGGAGTATCGACGGGAGCGCTGGTGCCTGACCGCACGGACTGCGTCATCATCGGGGCCGGCCATAACGGCCTTGTCGCGGCGTGCTACCTGGCCATGGCCGGCAAGCGGGTGCACATCCTCGAGGCCCAGCAGGCCGTGGGCGGGGCGACCGTGTCGTCGCGCGTGTTCCCCGGGGTCGACGCCGCCCTGTCGAAGTACTCCTACCTGGTCTCGCTGTTCGCCCATCAGATCCGGCAGGAGCTCGGCGTCAGCATCCGAACCCAGAAGCGGCGAGTGGCGTCCTATACCCCGGATCCGCCCAATCCGGCCCAGGGGATGCTCGTCCCGGCGGGCGACGGCGATGGCCTCGAGCGGAGCATCGAGCGACTGACTGGCCGACGAGATGACGCGGCGGCGTGGCGGGAGTTCACCGCGCGCACGGCCACCCTGGCGCGGATCATCTTCCCGACCATGCTGGAGCCGCTCCGCTCGCGGGAGCAGATGCGGCAGCTGGTTCCCGATGACCTGTGGCGCGACTTCATCGAGCGGCCGATCGGCGAGGTGATCGAGCGCACCTTCACCGATGACCTCGTCCGCGGCGTGGTGCTCACCGATGCGCTGATCGGGACCTTCTCCCATGCGCACGATCCCTCACTGCGACAGAACCAGTGCTTCCTCTACCACGTGATCGGCAACGGCACGGGCGACTGGGACGTCCCGGTTGGCGGCATGGGCGCGCTGACCGGCGCCCTGCTCGCACGGGCCAGCGAGCTGCAGGTCCAGGTCACCACGGGCGCGCGGGTCACCGCCGTCGAGGCCAATGGTGTTCGTGCCATGGTGCGCGCGGAGACGGCGACCGGGACCCTGCGGATCGACTGCCAGGATGTGCTGGCCAATTGCGCGCCCGCGGTGCTCGATGAGCTGCTCGGCCGGGCTCCTCGGCCCATCAAGGCGGCGGATGCCGGCGCGCAGGTGAAGGTGAACATGGTGCTCAAGCGGCTGCCCCGCCTGCGCGATCAGACCGTGGATCCGGCCGATGCCTTTGCCGGCACCTTCCACGTCAACGAGTCGTACCGGCAGCTGGCGGCGGCGCATGGCATCGCATCCAGGGGCGAGATCCCCACGCCGCTGCCGCTGGAGATCTACTGCCACAGCCTGACCGACCCGACGATCCTGGGCCCCGAGCTTCGTCAGTCCGGAGCGCAGACCATGACGGTCTTCGCCCTGCAGACCCCCCATGCGCTGTTCGCCGGCGGCGACGACCGGATGCGCAAGCGAGCCCTGCGAGCGGTCGTGGCCAGCCTGAACTCGGTGCTGGCCGAGCCGATCCAGGGTTGCCTGCTCATCGACGCCGAAGGCCGGCCGTGCATCGAGACGAATACCACCGCCGACATCGAGCAGGCCCTGGGCATCCCGACGGGCAATATCTTCCACACCCCGCTCGACTGGCCGTTCGTGGACGATCCAGCACTGGTCGGAACCTGGGGCGGCGAGACCGAGATCCCCAACGTCACCATCTGCGGATCGGGTGCGCGGCGAGGCGGGGGAGTATCAGGCATCCCCGGCCGCAACGCGGCGCACTATCTGCTCTCCCGGCCCTAGCGTTCCCGGCAGAGTGCTCCAGGCCTGTTCCTGCGCGGCCCCAGAGCCGACCCCTGATTTCGTGGTCCGCCGGGCATGCAGTATCGTCCGCAGCCACAACTGAATACCTCATCAAGAGGGGCAGAGGGATACGGCCCGTTGAAGCCCCGGCAACCTATCCGGCGAATCTCGTTCACGAGGCCACCCGGAGTTCGGTGCCAACTCCGACCTGACCACAGGAAAGATGAGCGAGAGGCCTCGTCATGACCGTTCTTGAGCACGTTCGTCCAACCGACGTCCTTGGCGCTGCTACCGCACTGGTGTGCCGTGCGTGCGGTGCGCGAGCACCGCTCGATGCGAGCTACGCCTGCATGGAGTGCTTCGGCCCCCTCGAAGTGGGCTACGAGTACGACACCATCACCCGTCAGCAGATCCAGGCCGGCCCATCCTCGATGTGGCGCTATGAGGCGCTGCTGCCGGTCGCCCCCGGAGCGCACGCTCGGGCCGGGCTCCATCCCGGACTCACCAGGCTGGTGCGCGCCGACAACCTGGCAGCGGCACTCGGCGCCCGAACCGTGTGGGTCAAGGACGACTCAGGCAACCCGACCCACTCCTTCAAGGACCGCGTGGTGGCCGTCGCCCTGGAGAACGCCCGCCGGCTGGGCTACCAGACCATCGCCTGCGCATCGACCGGCAACCTGGCCAATGCGGTCGCGGCTGCCGCTGCCCGGGCCGGGCTCGCATCCGTGGTGTTCGTCCCCTCGAACCTCGAGGCGGGCAAGATCGTCACGACGGCCGTCTACGGCGGCACCCTGGTGGCCATCGAGGGGACCTACGACGACGTCAACCGCCTGTGCACCGAGGTCGCGGCATGCCGCGACTGGGGCTTCGTGAACGTCAACCTGCGCCCGTACTACGCCGAGGGCAGCAAGACGATGGGCTATGAGATCGCCGAGCAGCTCGGGTGGCGACTGCCCGATGCCGTCATCGCGCCGGTGGCCTCGGGATCGCTGCTGACCAAGGTCGACAAGGCGTTCCGGGAGTTCACCTCCCTCGGGCTCGTCGATCCGCACCCAACGGCTGTCTACGGAGCCCAGGCGACTGGCTGCTCCCCGGTATCCCGCGCCTTCCGCGAGGGGCAGGATTTCGTCACCCCGGTCAAGCCGGACACGATCGCCAAGTCCCTGGCGATCGGGAATCCGGCCGATGGGCCCTTCGCTCTCGATGTCGTGCGGCGTACCGAGGGCGCCATCGAGGACGTCAGCGATGCCGAGGTGGTCGAGGGCATCAGGCTGCTCGCGCGCACCGAGGGCATCTTCGCCGAGACGGCCGGTGGTGTCGTGGTGGCGACCTACCGCAAGCTGCTGCGCGAAGGGCTGATCGACCCGAGGGCCGAGGTCGTCCTGCTCAATACCGGCGACGGGCTGAAGACCCTCGATGCGGTGCAGCCCTCCTGCGGCCCGACGCTGACCGTCACCCCGTCATTCGATGCCTTCCAGGCTGCCTTTGCCGGCATCGCAGCCGATGGGGCATCGGCATGAGTGCCACGGTCCGCATCCCGACCATCCTGCGGACGTATACCCAGGGATCGACGGAGGTGACGGTCGAGGCAGGCACCCTGCAGGAGGCGATCGCTGACCTCGACCGCCAGTACCCCGGGATCGGCGCGCGCGTGCTCGACGAGGCCGGTGCGCTGCGCCGCTTCGTCAATGTCTACGTCAACGACGATGACGTACGGTTCCTCGACGGCCTGCAGACATCGCTCGCCGATGGCGCGGCCATCTCGATCATCCCGGCGGTCGCGGGAGGGTGAGCTTCGGCTCACCTGATCACGCGCCGCTCAGGTGAAGCAGGGCAGGGAGGCGAGCTGGGCGAGGCCGGCGAGGTCCCCTGGCTGGAGCCGGTTGGTCGAGTCATTCCCGTGCACGGGCGACATGAGCTGCTCCGGGTCGTCGACATGCCCGAGGTTGAGGACGTGCCCGAGCTCATGCAGGACGATCGGCCCCAGGCCGCGGCCGTGGAAGCCGCGGTAGATCTGCTCCGTTCGATCGATGGCGATCCCGGCCTTGACGATGCGGACGCGGCCATCGGGCAGCGCCTGCGTCAGGGCAAGGGTCTGCGCGGCCGCGGTCGCCAGGCCGGGCAGTGACGACGGGTCCGAGTAGCCGATGAACAGGTCTGCCTGATCGGTGGCCCAGCTGCCGGACTGCTGTGGCAGGACGCTGGTGTCGCCGACGTCGACGAAGGTGAACCCGGATGCTGCGCTGATCTGCCGGATCGCCTCCTGGATGGTCGCAACGGCCTGACCGGCAGGGCTGGGCAGCGAGGCGCGGTTGATCGCGTACCGGATGGGCGTGCAGCGATCCCAGTGCGCAGGGCTGCCGGAGGCGTCGGTAAACAGGAATGCGTAGGAGGTCGCGCTGGGCGGGGCTACCGGTTGCAGGCCCTCGGCGATGCGAACCAGGCCATCCAGGCCGACCGTTGGCTTGCCCAGCGAGCTCTCCTGCGCCGTCACCATGACATCAGTGCCAGCGAGCCCGCCGGCGCCGGGCAGGGTCACCACGACGCCCCCTCCGTACCGGGTGATGTCCGAGGCGCGGCAGTGCCTGCGGCCCGTGCCGCAGGCGGCGTACACCCGACCCGTCACAGCGCCGACCTGAGTCGAGCCGGCCGCGGAGCCGGCCTCCCAGGTCGGCCATCTGCCGGGGCCAAAGGAGCCCGCCGGGCCCTGGATGACCGTGATCGTCCCCCTGGCACTGACGTAGGTCGCCTCCAGCTGCGGGCGAGCGACCGACGGATCCTGGCATTCGGCGTAGAACGCCTCGCGCAGGCGGAAGCCGAGCTTCTGGGTGGGCTGGTAGACCGTGTAGTCGACGCAGCCCTGCTTGCCGCGATACTGCCCGGTCTCATCGGGGCCAGTCGCAGCCGAGGCCGGCGGGATCCCAGGGCCCTCCACGAGGGCAAGCCCGGCGAGGACGATGGCGATCGCGACCGTGAGCCAGTGCGTTCGACCAGGACGTGTTCGACCGGGCGTGAGCCGCAATGGCGAGCGTCGGCCAGAGCCGACGTCATGGTCGCGGGCCATGGGCGCAATGTACCCCGGGACACCATGCTGCAAGTGGTACGCCGTGTAGGACTTGAACCTACAACCCGCTGATTAAGAGTCAGCTGCTCTGCCAGTTGAGCTAACGGCGCTGAAGCGTTGCTGAGTCTAACAGTGCTCTCAATGTGCTGGTCGACCGGTCACGGTCCCCGACGGCGGCGATGGAGTTCGTCGCGCCGGAGCGCGGGCGTCGTCACGTGCGAGGTGGGCGGCAGCCGGGGCGATCCGTGCAGCCGTCCGAGTCGACCGCGCGGCACCTGCTCGATGATCGGGTCCCGTAGGTTCGGCGACGCTAGGCCAGTGGATGATCCGTGAGGTATGGCTCCAGGATGACGTTCAGCGGCAACGCATGGGCGTCGGGAACGAGCTGGCCCAGGACTGGCAGGCCGTGGCCCGACGCGAACTCGACGTGGACGTAGCCGGTGAGCTCGGCACGACGTTCATCGGGGGTGCCTCGAAGCTGCTCCTCGAGGACTGCGGTGTCTTCTGCATGCGTCAGGTCTCGCATCCTCGGGTCATACAGGCTCAGCCGGTCGGTCTCAGTGCCGACGACCTGGCGGTCAACGATGGCCGGGTTGAGGTACTCCCGCCAGAGTGCGGCCTCTGCGAGGCCTGGGCCATGGGTGTCGGCGATTCGCCGCTGGTAGTCGATCGTCTCGGCGTACGCCTGCGCGTAGCCGGCTCGGTTGATGGCGAGGAACACGTCGAGCTTGGTCGGATAACGGGAGAAGATCAGCCCCTCGCTGGTGCCGCTGGACTCGGCGATGTCGCGCAGGCGCGTGCGCCGATAGCCAATGTCGCCGATCGAGGCGAGGGTTCGCTGCAGGACCTCGTCGATCCGGGGATCCCCGGTGTCGAACGGGGAGGCGTGCAGGTGCTGCGCGGGATGCGCAGGCGGGCTGCCGGGTCGGGCCGGCTGCTGGAGAGCGCGGTGCATGTGGCGCAGGGCCGGGGTGATGTCCATCGACCCGAGCCAGGGGCGGTTGCGGAACAGGATCAGACCGAAGGCCCAGGTGGCGATGGCCGCGATCCGAGGCGCCCGGGCGGGGTCATCAGCGTCGCCGATGGCGGCACGCAGCCAGGCCGCGAATTCGTCGGCTACTCCTGGCCTCAGGGCGGGATCGAAGCGGGAGCCCAGGATCAGGTCCAGGGCGCCGCTGACGTGAGCCGACGGGTGGACGAATGCACCCATGGCGTCGAGGAATGGCACTGGATCGGCTGCGTCCGCTGCCAGGACACCGGAATCGAAGGCGGTTGCCAGGGCATGGGTCAGGGCGGGACGGAGGGGATCGGCCCACAGGGACAGGCCAAGGGCGGACGCGTCGGGGAACCTGCCGAGCAGGGCTCCATTGCTCAGGTCGGCTGCCTTGGCGACCCGATTGATCGACAGCCGGTCCCAGCCGACCTCGTCAAGGACTGCCAGGGCGGCCCGGTGAATGCGACTGTCGTTGCGTTGGGCGTGCGAGGGCCGTGACCGCTGGGTCCGAGCACGGCGGGGGATCGCGGTGCTGGATCCGCTCGACTCGGTCGTCACCGCTACGTGGGGCTGGTGGTCGGCGAGTCCAGTCAGGCCACGCATCGGGCAGTGTTCACCAAGGTGCGGGCCAGTGGCTCGGTGACCGCTGGGGGATACGTCGGGGCCCTGCTGGGCTACGGCAAGGGCAACATCAGCCAGTCCTACTCGACGGCGACGGTCACGAGTGGGCCCAGCGCCGTTCAGACGGGAGGACTCGTGGGCTCCTGGAGTGCGGCGTCCATGGTCAACAGCTACGCGGCGGGGGCGGTGACCGGGACTGGCGCAAGTTCGGCGGTGGGGGGCCTCGTCGGATCCTCGGGCACCGCGACCATCGAGAAGAGCTATGCCTCGGGGGCTGTGTCGGTCACGAACTGGTCGGCCGCCGCCGAGCAGCGCCGCGGGGGCCTGGCCGGCAGCGCCTTCAACCTGACGAATACGGACTCGTTCTGGGATGCGACCACGACCGGGCAGGCCACCTCCAGCTACGCGAACCTGGGCAATGGCTCGAACCGGGGCCTGGCGAGCAATGTCGCGACGCTGACGCTGGGGTCGGGCACGCCGCCCGCCAGCGGGCAAGAGGTGACAGTTGCCGGGCTCGGGGCACCGTTCGACGGAGTGCAGACCATCCAGACCACCGGCACGCCGACCGCACAGAGTTTCACCTATGCCGCAACCGGCTCGGACGTCACCTACGGCGCGAACTACAACTTCTTCGTCTACCGTCAGACGTCCACCGGTGCGCAGCCGACCTCCGCGATGCAGACGCCGGCGACCTTCGCCGGGTGGGATCCATCCATCTGGACGCTCAGCAATGGCCAGTATCCGACGCTGGCCTGGGGCGCCGCGGCGAACCCGTTCGGGACCTGCGGCGGCGGCGGTGGCGGCGGTGGCGGTGGTGGTGGTGGTGGCGGCGGTGGCGGCGCAGGAGGGGGTTCCGTCGAGCCGGCTGTTGAGCCCTCCGCTGCCGACAGCACCCCTGCTCGCCCGTCATCGCCCGTGTCGTCGGTGCCGAGCCTGGATGCGATCCCCAATGCCGTGAACGGCAACGTGCCGCTCGGCGGGCTGCCCGCAGGCGGTTCGCTGCTGCTGGTGAGCGGTCAGCCGGTGCCGGTGGTGGTCCGCACCCGACGCCCCACGGAACCCCAGCGGACTGCAGGTCCAGGGGGATGGCTGGCAGATGCGGCTGGTGGGCCGCGGCGATGACGCGGATCCGCTCGGCCTGACGGAGAAGCAGGCGCTCATCCTGCAGTCTGAGCGACCTCGCGGGCGGTCACTGGTGCTGACGGCCGAACAGCGCGAGCAATCGGCGCGCAAGGTGCGGGTCGCGCCGGTGGCGCAGGCGACCGGGAGCGGGTTCCTGCCGGGATCGCCGGTGAAGTTCTATCTGCTGCCATCGACCTACCTCGGCCAGCTGATCAATGACGGGTCGGGGGCGTTCGCGGGCGATATCCCCGTGCCACCGGGCCTTACCCCGGGCACGTACACGCTGCAGATGAACGGCCTGTCGCCGACGAGTCAAGTCCGGTCGCTATCGATCGGGGTCGTGGTCAAGCCGACCTCTGTCACCGTCGGCAAGGTGCGGGCCAAGGTGTACTTCGACGCCCTGAGCCCACTGCTCGATGATGCGGCCAAGGCGACGTTGCGCAAGGTGGCCCGCAAGGCCCGCGCCGGCTCGATTCGCTCGGTGGTCGTGGGCTACGTCCAGCCGACGGACGCCACGGCCAATGACGTTGCCCTGTCGACAGCCCGGGCCAGGGCCGTCGCTGCCTATCTCAGGTCGCGCGGGGTGACGGGTGCCTATGTCGTGCGAGGTGATGGCAGGGCGGCAGAGTCCGGGGTACGGGCACGCAGGGTCAACCTCTCGATCACGTTCCAGCGCTAGGGCCATCGCCGGTGCCGACCACTGAGCGCGCGGCACCGGCGATGGCCTGGCCGATGGCCTGCTGGCCGCGCGGGTTGGGGTGGAAGCCGGCGCTGGAGAATCCCTGCAGGGTGGTCAGGCCGAACACCCACGCATCGTGCCCAGCGCAGACGCCGTGGCCGGCACGCGATTCGCCGGTGGCGGCCCAGATCCTGGTGACCGGCTTCCAGCCCAGGGTGAATGTCCCGCCGACCTGCTGGTTCAGGGTCCCCGATGCCAGCGACAGCGCGCTTGAGCCGCCGCCGCGGGTGCGGTAGTCGTAGGACGTCGGCGGGTTCGGCACCAGGATGGTGTCACGCGCCCAGGAGAAGTCGGATGCATCCAGCGTGAGGTACGTGCACGGCTCGCCGCCGGCACCCCTGGTGATGTCCGGGTACAGGGTCGGCAGGACGACGGCACCTGGGGCCATCGGCAGTGGTCGGGTCGTGCGGTTGCCGGCCTGCACGCATGCGCTCCCGCCCAGGCAGCCGGCGATGCGGGCGTAGTCGGCGGCGAGCTCGGCGGTCTGGGCCTGGACGCCGTCCTGCAGCGTCGGATACTTCGCCAGCGGGCCGGAGGGGGCCGGACGGACGGGGCAGTCGGTGACAGTCGCGCATGCGGCCAGGATGTTCGTGAAGCCGACGTCATTGCCGCCGATCGACAAGGTGACCAGGTCGATCGCCCTGCTGCCGACGATGCGACGGACCTGCTCGACCTGGCTGAGTGACTGACCGGCCGCTGCCTGCGGGCCGAGGACTCCGGCATCGACGGTGGCACCGCTGCAGGCGACGTCGACGAGCGTGACGGAGGTCGTGCTCGAGGCCTGCTCCAGAGTCAGGGCAGCCTGGGCTGGGCCGCCGCGGACGCTGCGCCGGCACGGGTCATCGTCCCAATAGGGGGTGAAGGCAGTGAACAGCCCGCCCTGGGCGATCCATGCGTCGACATTGCGCGGATTGCCCTCGCCGGAGGCGTAGGAGTCGCCCAGGGCGACCATGAGGATGTTTCGGACGGTTCCCCGCAGGGTTGTGCTGGTGCTGGCCCCACCTGCATTGACCGTGAGCTCGAAGGAGTAGGCGCCTTCGGGCAGGGTGACCCGAGACTTGCAGGTCTTCTTGCGCAGGGCCCGCGCAGGGGTGCTCGTCGCGGGCGCGCTCGCGTCGGTGCGGGTGACGCGCCATTGATACGTGTCACCCGTGGATGGGCAGGCATTGAGCAGCACCTCGTAGCCTGCGGGATCCAGGTACCAGGACAGGGCTCCGCTGATCAGCCGCTCATTGGGCTGGGCGATGCCGTTGCCCGCGCCCTTGTACGTGCGCGCCGGCTGCAGGCTCAGGGCCCCGCTGACGGGCACGCCGCCGTCGCCGTCGATGAAGCCATCGCCATTGGCATCCTTGCTCATCGGTACCATCGACCAGCTGCCCTTGGCGACCGGCGCCGCCCAGGCCGGGGCTGCTGGAAGGCCCAGCGCGCCGACCACGAGCACGGCGAGCACAACGAGCACGGCAAGCACGGCATGGACGATGACGGGTCGGCGCACCGGGCAACGGTACGCCAGGGCACGAAGGAGCAGGCATGGCAACCATCGAGCTCGCCAGTGCCGCCCAGATCACCTCGATCCCCACCCTGATGGCCTTCCGGGATGGCATCCTGGTGTTCCGGCAGGCAGGTGCGCTGCCGGCGGCAGCACTCGAGCAGCTGATCGCCTCGGTCGAGGCACTGGACATGGACGAGGTCACGGCGCAGGCTGCGGCGTCGGGGGCCGCGCCGAGCGGCTCCTGACGGCTGAGCCGCCGCTGGCGACACGTCCGCCGGCGTAGAGGACTGGGAGGTCCACTGTCATGCGCTGGCTGCGGTCGATAGGCCTGACCCTCGGCAGCATCGGGGTGCTCGGCCTTGCTCTCACCCACGGCCCCAGCGCGATCGCGGCCCAGGCCGGGCCGAGGGTGGCCGGCCACGCCAGCATCCCGAGCCAGCCCACGGCCGTGGCCGTCAGCCCCGACGGCGCGCGCCTGTATGTCACCAGCGCACAGGCATCCGTCCTCACTGCGCTCGATGCGGCGAGCCTGCAGGTCCTGTGGAGCGTGCCCATCGCCGGTGGCGCCGACGACGTGGTCGTGGCCCCATCCGGTGCCGTCGGCTACGTCGCGAGCAGCGGGTCGCGATCCGTCAGCGTCGTCGACCTGCGCCAGGGCTCGGTGCGCTCGACGGTCACGGTCAAGGCAGGTGCCGATGCCCTTGCCGTGACCCCCGATGGATCGCAGGTGTGGGTGCTGTCCAGTGGCGGGGAGCAGAACCTCAGTGGCGGGGCGACCAGTCGCAATGCCGGGACGCTGACCGTCGTCAGCGGACGGACCCTCCGCCCGTCTCGAACGATGCCGGCGGGGACGATCCCGCGAGAGGTGGTCATCAGCCCATCCGGCGCTCGCGCCTACGTGCTCAGCTGGGGATCGAATGAGGTCTGGGCCTACAACGCACGTTCCTTCCGGGTCCTCGACCGGATCGCGACGCGCAGCTGGCCGAATGCATTGGCCATCAATCCGGAGGGCACCAGGCTCCTGGTTGCCCACTCGGTGCCAGGTGCGGTACCGGCGCAGCCGGTGACCACGATCAATACCGCCAGGCGGGCCGTCGTCGGGGTCTTCCGGCTGCCGATGGCACTGGAGTACCTCACGGTCAATCGATCACGGCTGTCGTGGCCGACCCTGTCGCTTGCCGCCGGAGAGGCCCTGGTGGCCGCGACTGACGAGGACGGCGGTGAGCTGACGATCGTGAACCTGCGCGACCAGGAGGTCGTCTCGGTGACCCCGCTGGACGGTCAGTGCCGGAGCGGAGCCTTCGTGCTGGCTGGCCTGGCGGTGGCGGACGATGCGCAGCGGGCGTACGTCATCAATGAGTGCCTCGGCGCGGAGGGCATCCTCACGGCCATCGACCTCGCCGGTTCGGCCGTCGGATGACCATCTCGGCGAACCAGGCCGATCGCGACGCCCGCCGCCCCGTCCGCGACCGACCGACGTGGATGATCTACATCCAGCTCTCGCTGCTCTCCGCATTCACCATGGGCTACGGAGCGACGCTGGCATTGCTGCGCGATGAGCAGGGGACCAGTCGCGCCCTGGCCGGCCTGCACCCGGCAGCATTCTCATTCGCCGGCATCCTCGGCGCGCTGCTGGCGGCGCGGCTGATGCGGCGCCGGGGCCGGTCGACGACGATCAGGTATGGCCTCATCGGCATGGCATTCGGCATCGCCCTGTTCACCGTCCCGCTCGGCCTGGGCATCACCGTCCCCGCCCTTGCCATCACGTCATGCTGCATGACCATCGCACTGACCGGGATCAACGCCTTCCTGCTGCACCACCAGGGCGAAGCGGGCCCCGCTGCGCTGACCCAGGCCAATGCCGTGGCCGCCGTCACTGGCTTCCTGGCACCGCTGGCGATCGGGGCCGGGGCGGCCACCGTCCTGGGCTGGCGATTCGGCCTGTGGGTCGTGGCCATTGGCATGGTGATCGGCGAGGTCATTCGCCGGCGGATGCCGAATGCGTTCGGCTCCGCGCCGCAGGCAGGGGTTCTCGCCGCTCGAGGTGCGCGCCTGCCGCGACAGGTGTGGTGGACCTGCGGGATGCTCGGCCTGCTGGTGGCCTCGGAGGTATCGGTCAGCGTCTGGGGGGCCGACCTGCTGCGCGAGCGGGCAGGCTTCGAGCCGGCGTCGGCTGCCGCTGGCATCGGCGTCGTCGCGGCCGGCATGGTCGTCGGGCGCTTCCTCGGCGGGCGTCTTGCCGAGACCTACCGCATCGACGCCCTGCTCCGCCTGGCCATCCTGATCGCTGCGACCGCGCTGGTGGCCGCCTGGTTCGTGACGGAGCCCATCGTGATGCTTGCCTGCCTGTTCTTCGTTGGGCTCGGGCTCTCCGTCAACTGGCCGCTGGGAGTCTCCCGCGTGGTCGCGGCATCCGGCGGACGCGTGGACCGTGGCGCAAGCCTGGCGACGCTGTCGAGCGGTATCGCCTGCGGGATCATCCCGTTCGCCATCGGGGCCCTCGGTGATCGCCTTGGGATCCATCCAGCCTTCCTCTGCATCCCGGCCATGCTCCTGATCGCCCTGGCGATCCTGGTCGGCGTGCCGGTACGCCCGTCGATGCCGGGGTCGCGTGGTTGACTGTGTCCGTGACTGAGCCGCTCATGGAATCACCGGCCAGCGCCGGCATCCGCGTCGTCCTGTTCGGCTTCGGGCTGGCCGGGCGCGTCTTCCACGCACCGCTGGTCACCTGCGTCCCGGAGCTTCGTCTCGATGGGATCGTGACGTCGAACGAGGAGCGAGCAGCCCAGGCGCTGGCCACGGTGCCCGCGGCTCGGATCATCGAGTCGAGTGAGCAGGCCCTGCAGCAGGCTGGCGACTTCGACCTGGCGATCATCGCGGGTGCGAACATCACCCACCTGCCGCTTGCCCTGGCATGCCTGGATGCGGGCCTGCACGTGGTCATCGACAAGCCGGTGGCGCCGGATGCCGCCGCGGCTGAGGCGATCGGGCAGCGGGCCGCGCAGGCGGGCCGACTGGCGATTCCGTTCCAGAACCGGCGGTGGGACTCCGACTTCCTCACGCTGCGGCGACTGGTGGCCGAGCAGCCGATCGGCGACGTCCACCGCTTCGAGTCCAGGATCGAGCGCATGCGGCTGGCCCTGAAGGGCAACTGGCGTGAGTCGGCAGTGCCCGAGGAGATGGGCGGCGTCCTGCTGGATTTCGGTGCCCACCTCGTCGACCAGGCCATCGAGCTGATGGGCCCGGTCGAGGCCGTCAGTGCCGTGGCCCGCTCGACTCGATTCCCCGGCGCATCCGATGACGATACGCAGTTCTGGCTGCACCATGCCGATGGAGCCGTGTCCGTGCTGGTGGCGAGTCAGGCCGCGGCGTTCAGCGTCCCGCGATTCACCGCATTCGGCACCGCAGGTGGGGTGCGGATCGATGCCTGCGACACCCAGGAGGATGCGCTGAAGGCCGGGCGCACGCCCGCGCAGGGGCCATGGGGGAGTGAGCCGGCGAGCAGCGTCGCCGAGGTTCGCCTGCTCCAGGACGGTGCCATGCGCGATGCGGCCAGCGTGACCCTGGATCCGGGCCGATGGGACACGTTCTACCCCGGGGTCGCATCGGCCATCCTGGGCCGCACTCCACCGCCGGTGCCCTTCGCAGATGCAGTCCAGAACATGCGGGTGCTCGATGCTGCGCGCGCGAGTGCCGCCAGCGGGGCGACCATGCGCCTAGACCCGCCGGCGGCCCATGAGCCCGGTGCGCACGTCACCTGGTCAGAGGTCGTGAGTGACGGGCGTGCGCACTCCTAGGAGGCCAGGGCACGGGACCGGCTGAGCGTTCCCAGGGGGTCCAGCAGGAGGGCCTCGAAGGCGGCCTCCGCCGCGCCGAACAGGGTTGAGTCCTCGCCCAGGGCAGGCAGGGCGATCTGGGCCTGCTCCCGGGTGGCGAACAGCGCCGAGCGAGGGCCATCGGCATGGGCGAGATAGGGCAGCAGGTGGCTCAGGTGGCCGCCGAGGACGATCACCTGCGGATTGAAGATGTTGACGAGGTTGCCTAGGCCGATGTCGACCCATGTGGCCACGGAGCGCAGTGCCCGATCGGCTGTCGGCTCCCCTGCCGCCGCCGCCTCGAAGACCGCGGCGACGTCCGCGTACCCGGCCTCCGGCCCGGCTGCCCGCAGGATGGCATCTGCCCCGATCTCGGTCTCCCAGCAGCCCCTGGCTCCGCAGTGACAGGCCAGCCCATGCGGGTTGACGACCATATGCCCGACCTCGCCGCTGTAGCCGCCCGCATCGACCATGCCGGAGCCGGCGAGCACGATGCCGCAGCCGACGCCGACATCGCCGGTGAGGTACAGCACGCTCTGCCGACCGCGACCGGCTCCTCGGACCACCTCCGCCAGGGCGCCCAGATCGGAGTCATTGCCGACGATCGTCTGCGGCGGGTCGTCGAAGTGGGTCGACATTGCCCGGTCGAGGAGCTCCTGGACGGGGACATCGCGCCACCCGAGGTTCGGGGCGATCCGAACCAGGCCACTTGATCGGTCGATGACGCCCGCCACGCTGAGGCCGGTCCCGACCCAGGTCGCCTGCCTCGGCGCCAGTGCGATCAGGGATGCAGCCATCGTGGCCACCTGCCGCACCGCGGTCGCCGGGCGGTAGCCCTCCCGGCGATGCCGGGACTCCAGGCGACCGAGCACCTGACCGCCGAGGCCGATCAGTGCGCCGATCGTTCGCTCCACCTGCATTTCGAAGGCCAGCACGACGACGGACTCGGCGATCGGCTCGACCATCAGCGAGGGCCGTCCGATCGTCCCCGCTGGACCGGCGACCTCGCGGACCAGCCCGGCCTCGCTCAGCTCGGCGACGAGCACGCCGACCGTGCTCCGGTTGAGCCCGGTCAGGGCAACGAGGTCTGACCGGGTCGTTGCCCCGCTGGCATGCAGGTGCTGGGTGATGCGGCCCAGGTTGTGCCGACGGATGTCGTCCTGGGTCGCAGCCCGTGCCGGAGGCAGTGATGCGGCCACTACTTGCCCGTCGTGATGGACCGCTTTCGTGACAGGGCATCGGCGCTGGCAGCCAGCATCAGCACCCCGCCGGTGATCATCAGCTTGACACCAGCCGGGTAGCCGAGCAGGCCCATGCCATTGTCGATGACCGCGACGACCGCGCCGCCGATGAGTGCGTCCTGGATCCGGCCCTTGCCGCCGAACAGGCTCGTGCCGCCGATGACGGCTGCAGCGACCGCGCTCAGCACCACGAAACGGCCGGCATTCGGATCGACGGATGCCGCGCGACTGGCGTAGACGATGCCGGCGAATGCCGCAGTCGTGGAGCAGATCGAGAAGCAGATGATGCGCACCTTGCTGATCGAGATGCCGGCGCGGCGGGCCGCCTCGACGTTGCCGCCGACGGCGTACACATGGCGGCCGAATGACGTCCGCGTCAGGACGTATCCGAAGATCAGGGTGAGCACGGCGATGATCGGGACGATGATCGGCACGCCGCTGAGCGGATTCTTGGCCGGATTGACGCTGCGCTCGAGGTTCAGGATCCAGACCACCACGAAGCCGATCACGGCGATCACGGCGGTCTTCACGATGATCACCGACAGCGCCGGGGCCGAGAACCCGCGCGAGAGTCGCTGACGGCGGCCGTTCAGTGAGCCCAGCAGGAAGCCGAGCACGACGATCGCGTAGAAGACCCAGCCCAGCAGCGGTGACAGGTTGCTGTTCTGGATGGCCAGCACGACGTCATTGGTGATGCGGATGTTCCCGCCCTCGCCGATGATCACCAGCACAAGCCCCTGGAATGCCAGGAACAGGGCCAGGGTGACGACGAAGGACGGGATTCCGACCCGGGCGACCAGGAAGCCGATGAACAGGCCGATCACGATGCCCGAGGCCATCGCTGCGGCGATGGCCAGCGGCCAGGCCACCCCTTGCTTCTCCAGGAGGACAGCGAGGATGGCCGCGGAGACGCCGGACGTCACGCCCGCAGACAGGTCGATCTCACCGAGCAGGAGCACGAAGATCAGGCCCATCGCCAGGATGACGACCAGGGCTGCCTGGGAGAAGAAGTTTGCGAAGTTCAGCGGGGTGAAGAAGGTCGGCCGCAGCAGCGAGAAGAGCACGACCAGGATGATCAGGCCCAGGATCGCGGGCAGGGACCCCATCTCCCCGCCTCGGACCTTGGTGACATAGCCGCGGATCGAGCCGCCCAGGCTGTTGCTCTGCGGCCGCAGGTACTGCGGGGTCTCGTCCGCCTCGGTGCTGCTCGTAGTGGAGTTTGACATCACTGCTCCTCGGCAATCGCGGCCATGGCGGTCTTGCCGCCGGTGATGTATTCGACGACTTCGCCCGGGGTGGTCTCACTCGTGCGCAGGCGCGCGGTCATCGTCCCGAGGTACAGGACGTAGATGACATCGGCGACAGCGAAGACGTCCTGCAGGTTGTGCGAGATGATCACGATGCCCAGCCCGGCCTCGCGAAGGCGGCGCACCAGGTTCAGCACCTGCTCGGTCTGAGCGACACCGAGTGCTGCCGTGGGCTCATCGAGGATCACGACCTTGTTGTTCCACAGCACGGCCCGCGCGATCGCGACGGTCTGCCGCTGGCCACCGGACAGGCTGGAGACCTTCTGCCGCAGGGACTTCACCGTGCGCACCGATAGGCTCATGAGCGTCTCGCCGGCCCGCGACTCCATGTCCGCCTCGTCGAGGGAGGCGCCGCGCTTGAGCTCGCGGCCAAGGAACATGTTCTGGACGATGTCGAGGTTGTCGCACAGGGCGAGGTCCTGGTAGACGACCTCGATCCCGAG
>JAGWXF010000038.1 GCA_018970025.1 Actinomycetales bacterium
ATCAGCAGCAAGAGCTTCCCGATGACCCGGGGCCGGTCGGAGCGGATAGCCGCAGCACTGCTGAAGAGGTGCCGCAGCAACACATGGCCGCAGCCCGGGCAATACGACTTCCTGCAGCCGTGATGCCCGGTGGGCAGCCCGGCGAGGTCGGATCTCAGCCCAATGCCAACTCGCGGCAGTGCGGATCGGTGAAACCCCTCACGTCATGTGGTCGACCGCCGGCGCGGTGCTGACCACTTTGCCCAGGTTCCGACCCCTGTTGTCAGGTCGGCTCGCTACGGTTGGCTTGGGTCGAGGTCGGGGAGAGACTGTGGCGGAGTACGCATCGGGCGCGCTGGTGCGAGCTCGGGGCCGGGAGTGGGTGGTCCTGCCGGACAGCCTGCCTGACTTCCTCGTCCTTCGTCCGCTCGGGGGCGGCCAGGAGGATGTAGCCGGGGTGTTCCCTGCCCTGGAGCCGGTCGAGCCGGCCACCTTCCCAGCGCCGAGCGTCGCCGATCTCGGGGATGCATCCTCGGCGGGCATGCTGCGGACGGCCTTGCGCATCGGCTTCCGCTCCAGCGCCGGGCCCTTCCGCTCCCTGGCGGGGATCGCCGTCGAGCCGCGCGCCTACCAGTACGTGCCTCTCATGCTGGCCCTGCGCCAGGACACCGTCCGCCTGCTCATCTCCGACGATGTCGGCATCGGCAAGACCGTCGAGGCGGGCCTGATCGCCGCCGAACTGCTGGCGCAAGGGGAGGCCAGGCGCATGGCCGTGCTGTGCAGCCCAGCCCTCGCCGAGCAGTGGCAGCGGGAGCTCGCCGAGAAGTTCGGCATCGACGCCGAATTGGTGCTGACGAGCACGGTGAGGCGACTCGAGCGGGGCCTGCTGATGAACGAGTCCTTGTTCACCAAGTACCCGTATGTCGTGGTCTCGACGGACTTCATCAAGTCGGACCTGCGACGGGCGGAGTTCCTGAATCAGTGCCCCGAGCTGGTCATCGTCGACGAGGCCCACACCTCGGTGTCGGACGACACCCAGGTGGGCCGGCGCTCGACCCATCAGCGGTACGAGCTGCTGCGGGCCCTTGCGAAGGACCCGAAGCGGCATCTCATCCTGGTCACCGCCACCCCGCACTCAGGCAAGGAAGAGGGCTTTCGGAACCTGCTTGGCCTGCTCGATCCGCAGCTGGCCACGATCGACCTGGACGAGACCAAGGCCCGGGACCTACTGGCGCGGCATTTCGTCCAGCGCCGGCGTGCCGACATCCGCCACTTCCTCGATGAGCAGACCGCGTTTCCGAAGGACCGGCAGACCCTCGAGGCCCCCTACACCCTGACCCCCGCCTACCGAGCCTTGTTCGACAAGGTGCTCGCCTACGCCCGCGAGCAGGTGCAAAGTGCCGACGGCAGTGCCACGCGTCAGCGGGTGCGCTGGTGGTCCGCGCTCGCCCTGCTGCGGGCCCTGGCCAGCTCTCCGGCGGCCGCGGCAGCGACGTTGCGCACCCGCGCCGCGACCGTCGAGGCAGCCGATGCGGACGAGGCGGATGCGCTCGGCCGGGCCTCGGTGCTGGATGCGGCGGACGACGAGGCCATCGAGTCGATCGACGCCGTTGCCGGTGCGGACGACGACCCCGATCAGGATGCCGGATCCCCGCAGCGCCGAAAGCTCCTGGCCTTTGCCCGCGAGGCCGAGGCGCTGAAGGGCTTCGAGCAGGACGCCAAGCTCGCCGCGCTCGTCGCCCAGGTCAAGGGCCTGCTGAAGGACGGCTTCGATCCGATTGTCTTCTGCCGCTTCATCGACACCGCGGAGTACGTCGCCGAGCACCTGGCCGGTCAGCTCGGCAAGGGCGTGACGATCGCTGCGGTCACCGGCACCCTGCCGCCGTCCGAGCGGCAGCAGCGCATCCGTGACCTCATCGAGGTGGACGGCCGCCATGTGCTGGTGGCCACCGACTGCCTGTCTGAGGGAGTCAACCTGCAGGAGGGCTTCCAGGCCGTCGTCCACTACGACCTGGCCTGGAACCCGACCCGTCACGAGCAGCGGGAGGGCCGGGTCGACCGGTTCGGCCAGCGGGCCGACATCGTGCGTGCTGTCACCATCTACGGCACCGACACCCGGATCGACGGGATCGTGCTCGATGTCCTGATCCGCAAGCATCGTGAGATCGCCAAGGCAACCGGCGTGTCCGTCCCCGTTCCCGACACCTCCGACAGCGTCGTGGAGGCCCTCCTGGAAGGCCTGCTGCTGCGCGGCCAGGATCCGGACCAGCTCGTCCTCGACATCGGGCTGGAGCAGCAGGCCAACGCCCTGCACCAGCAATGTGAGTCGGCCGCCGAGCAGGAGAAGGCCTCCCGGGCCAAGTACGCGCAACGGTCCATCCACCCGCAGGAGGTCGCGCGGGAAGTCGAAGACATCCGAAGGGCCCTGGGCACGCACGCCGATATCGAGGAGTTCGCAACCGAGGCACTGCGGGCCCTCGGCGCGAGCGTCATCGGAACGCCTGACGGCTTCACTGCAGTCACCAGCACCCTGACGCCCGGGCTGCGGGATGCGCTGCCAGCGAGGCATGCCGAGCCGCTGCCTTTCCACCGGGCGTTGCCCGTCGAGCGCGGTCATGCCCTGCTCTCGCGCACCGACCCGACCGTCGAGGCCCTGGCCCGGCACGTGCTCGATGCCGCCCTGGATGCAACACTGCCCCAGGAGCAGCGCCCTGCCCGCCGGGCCGGCGTCATGCGCACCAGCGCGGTCACCACGCGAACCACCCTGCTGCTCGCCCGGTTCCGCTTCCATGCGGAGATTCCGCTCGCCGACGGCGGAACCAGGCCGCTGGTCGTGGAGGACGCCCGCCTGCTGGGCTTCACCGGCTCGCCGGAGCAGGCCGCCTGGCTGGACGAGGGGTCGATCGAGGCAATCGCCACCGCCCAGGCGAGTGGAAACGTCCCGCCCGACATGGCCGCATCGGCCGCGAGCCGCGTCATCGATCACCTGGACCTCGTCGCAGGACACCTCGATCAGGCAGCCGACGACCTCGCAGCGCAACTCCTGGAAAGCCACCGACGCGCCCGAGCCGGTGCCGGGGCAACCCGCCGAGGACTGAAGGTCATGGCCCAGAAGCCTGTCGACATCCTCGGCGCCTATGTCTACCTGCCCGTGGCAGGTGCGTCGTGAGCCGCGCGGACTTCACCACGGTCCGAGTGGTCGGCGGGCTGTTGCCTCCCGACCTGCTGGCGCGCATCCTGGCCGGCGATCGAGACCTGGGTGGCCTGACGGGCACGGAGTATCACCTGCCGGCCGGCGAGAGCGCCCGTGAGGCAGCCAATCGTGCCTGGCCCTACCTGCTCGGCGCCTGGCAAGCATTCCGCCAGCAGCTCGCGAAGTTGCCTGATGGCGATCCGGCCGTCGGCCTGACGCGGGAGAAGTGGCTCACCGTCCTGTTCAAGGAGCTCGACTACGGTCGGCTGCAGGGTACGCCGACCGGGGGTCTTCAGGCCGATGACAAGTCTTTCCCCGTCTCCCACCTGTGGGGAGCCACGCCACTGCACCTGCTGGGCTGGGGAGTGGAACTCGACAAGCGGACCAAGGGGGTGCCCGGGGCCGCTGAGCGGGCTCCGCAGGCCATGCTGCAGGAGTTGCTGAATCGCAGCGACGACTACCAGTGGGCTGTGCTCAGCAA
>JAGWXF010000012.1 GCA_018970025.1 Actinomycetales bacterium
CGGTGACCTTGACCGCGGTGAGCTCCTGACGGTGCCCCTGGCGGCGGCGATAGCCGGTCTTGTTCTTGTACTTCAGGATGTCGATCTTCGGCCCGCGCCGATGGTCGAGGATCTCGGCGGAGACCGCAGCCTTTGCCAGCGCAGCCTTCTCGGACGTCACGTTCGCGCCATCGACGACGAGCAGCACCGGCAGGCTCACCGAGGCTCCCGGCTCACCCGCCAGTCGGTCCATCACCACGACGTCGCCAACGGCAACCTTCTCCTGGCGGCCGCCAGCGCGCACGATCGCGTACACCGTCACTCCTCACATCCGCTCACGACATGTGCTCGTGAGCAACGTCAACGTGCTCCTTGCGGGCAAGCAGGGCTGCTCGCCCGCGGGGCGAGCCCCCATAGCGTACGGAGCCACCCGCAGGGGGTCAAACTGCGCCCTGATCCCCCGGCTCCGGGCGGAGTCCCCAGGGGAGCTCCAGGGGTGCTTCCGGGTCAGCCGCCTCGTCATCGAGGGGTGCCTCCAGATCGTCCCCATCCTCATCGTCCAGTGGCGCCTCGAGGTCGAACGGCTCGTCATCGTCGACCTCGTCGACCTCGTCGACCTCGTCGGCCTCGTCCTCATCGTCGGCCAGGCCGTCGGCATCGAGGTTCTCCAGATCGAAGGCCAGCCCCGCCCCGCCGCCGGTCTCCGCACGGTCGCCGGGGCCATCCATCAGGTCATCCTGCTCTGCGATGTCACCGGAAGCAGACTCCAGTCCGGCGATGAGCTGATCCTGACCGGTCGACGCGTCCCGGGCCAGCCCATCGGCCGCAGCCAGGGCCCGGGCCGCGACATCGGCCGGATCGACGGCGTTGGCCGGGCGTCGATACCGAGGCGATTCCGGGTGCTCATGGTCGACCGGCGTCATCGAGACCTTGATCCCGCGGCCGGCGCAGTGCTCGCACGGGACGGAGAACGACTCCAGGAGGCCGGAGCCGATGCGCTTTCGCGTCATCTGCACCAGGCCGAGCGAGGTCACCTCGGCAACCTGGTGCTTGGTGCGATCACGGCCCAGGCACTCCACCAGCCGGCGCAGCACCAGGTCACGGTTGCTCTCGAGCACCATGTCGATGAAGTCCACGACGATGATCCCGCCGATGTCGCGCAGGCGCAGCTGGCGGACGATCTCCTCAGCCGCCTCGAGGTTGTTCCGGGTGACGGTCTGCTCGAGGTTGCCGCCCTGCCCGGTGAACTTGCCAGTGTTCACGTCCACCACCGTCATCGCCTCGGTGCGATCGATGACCAGCGAGCCGCCCGAGGGCAGCCACACCTTTCGGTCCAGGGCCTTGGCCAGCTGCTCATCCACCCGGTATGCGGCGAACAGGTCCTCCGGCGCGACCCAGTGCTCCAGCCGGTCGGCGAGGTCCGGTGCCACCGAGGTGACGTACGACTCCACGGCCGCCCAGGCCGCCGATCCGGAGACCACCAGCCGCGTGACATCCTCGTTGAAGATGTCGCGGACCACCTTGATCGCCAGGTCGGGCTCGCTGCTCAGCAGGGTCGGCGGCGACGCGCTCGAGGCGCGGGCGCTGATGTCCTCCCACTGGGCTCGCAGGCGATGGACATCCTGCTCCAGGGCCTCCTCCGGCGCGCCCTCGGCAGCGGTGCGCACGATGACCCCGGCCTCCTCGGGCATGACGCGCTTGAGGATGGACTTCAGCCGGCTGCGCTCCGTGTCGGGCAGCTTGCGACTGATGCCGGTCATCGACCCGTCCGGGACGTAGACCAGGAAGCGCCCTGGGAGCGACACCTGGCTGGTCAGCCGGGCCCCCTTCTGCCCGACGGGATCCTTGGTCACCTGCACCAGCACCGGGTCGCCGGACTTCAGCGCCAGCTCGATCCGCTTCGGCTGGCCCTCCAGGCCGGCAGCGTCCCAGTTCACCTCCCCGGCGTACAGCACCGCGTTGCGCCCGCGACCGATATCGACGAACGCCGCTTCCATGCTCGGCAGCACGTTCTGCACCCGGCCCAGGTAGACATTGCCCACCATCGAGCTCGAGCCACCCCTGGTCACGTAGTGCTCGACCAGGACCCCGTCCTCGAGCACCGCGATCTGGGTGCGATCCCCCTGCTGGCGGACGGCCATGACCCTGGTCACCGACTCGCGCCTGGCCAGGAACTCAGCCTCGGTCAGGATCGGCGCTCGCCGGCGGCCGGCCTCGCGACCCTCGCGACGCCGCTGCTTCTTGGCCTCCAGCCTGGTGGAGCCCTTCAGGGCGCTGGAGTCGTCCGTGCCCTTCGTGCGCGGCTGACGCACCTTGACGACCGTGTTGGCCGGGTCGTCGGGCAGGGGCTCGAGGTCATCGGCCCCGCGGCGGCGGCGGCGCCTGCGGCGGCGGGATCCGGCCTCACCGCCCTCGCCGTCATCGCCATCCTCGTCGGCGGCGTCATCGCCCCCCTCGTCGGCAGCGTCCTGCGCACCATCTGCCTCGTCGCCCCTGCGCCGGCGGCGCCCGCCCCGGCGACGGCGGCGACGGCGGCCGCCCTCCTCGTCCTCATCCGACCCGGCGGCAGGAGCGTCCGCTTCATCGCCCTCGTGGCCCGCCTCGCCGGCCGCATCGCCACTCGCCTCGGTGCCCTGGACTCCGGCCGGTCGCGCACGACGGCGCCTGCCGGCAGGCTCGCCGGTCGCGGCCGGCTCATCGGCTGGCGCGGCCTCGGGCGGGGCGATGAACACCGGCGCCACGAAGGCCGGCGTGATCGGGCCCTTCCGGGCTCGGGTCGTGCGCTGGCCGTCCTGGCCGTCCTGGGCCTCGGGCTCCTCCGGAGTGCTGGGCTCAGCGGTCGGGCGAGCGGCCTTGCGAGCAGTCTTGCGCGCGGTCGTGCGGGCTGCCGGCCGGCCGGACGCGTCGTCCGATGAACCAGCCGATGAACCGGCGTCACGGACGGACGTATCGGAGGTCGACGTGTCGGACGTCGATGCATCGGACGTCGACGTGTCGGACGTTGGCGCGTCCGGCTTGGGCGCCGCAGCCTTGGCCGCTCGCTTGCGAGTGGCCTTGGCGGGGGCGTCCGACGCCCCTGCATCAGCGGCGGCCGGCTCGGCCGGGGGGCCCGCTGGGCGGCGAGCGCTGCGTCGACGGGCTGGTGCTTCCGGCGAACCGGTGTTGTCATCGACCATGGGTCGAACTCCTTCAGCGGCGCTCACGCCCGGACGACCGGGGGCGGCAAGCGCCATTCGGGTGCCGTGCCATGGCGACGCACCGACCAGCGGCGCATCCCCACGACGACGGCACGAAGCCTGGTGGTCCTCGTCTGCTCCTAGGCGCGGTCCTCGGCGAATGGATCGCCGACGGTTCGCTGCCCAGGATCGAGGGGCCCCTGCGCCAGCCTGGTCACCCGAGGGGGCGCTGGCGGCACGAGGTCGGCCACTCGTCGCAGTGCGGCAAGGACATCGTCGGGTCGTACGGTCGGCGTGCCGTGCCGTACGACTGCCGTGAGTATGGCACACCCGCCCGGGTCCTCCCCGGCAGGCGCGACGTCCAGGCTCAGGACGGCCCCGCGGGCGTCGAAGGACCGGCGCCCCTGCTTGGTCAGCCGCTCCACGACGACCTCGTCCGCCTCGAGCAGGGCGCGCGCCGCGGCCGATGCGGCCGCCACGTCGACCTCGGGCAGCTCGATCCGCCAGACGCTGGCCTGCAGGCGTGCCACGAAGTCCGGAGTCCGGGCCACCACCACCTCGATGACGTCCAGGCCGGGCGGCAGCGCATCATCGAGGGCCTGGCGCAGCCGGTGCGGATCGCATGCCGCTTGCAACCCGATCTCGAGGTACTCCGCCTCGCTGGCCGAGCCGGTCGGGGCCGCGTTCGCATACGACACCTTCGGGTGCGGGGAGAAGCCGGCGCTGAAGGCGATCGGGACACCGGCCCGGCGCAGGGCACGCTCGAAGGCCCGCTGGAAGTCGCGGTGGGATGAGAAGCGGAGCCTGCCCCGCTTGGCATACCGCAGGCGAAGCCGCTGGACGGTGGGGGCGACGTCGCGGTCGGGCGCCTGACGGCTCACGACCCGGCGAGGACCGAGCCGACGGAGGCCCGTGCCGTCGGCATGGGCAGATCGACCACGCCGGTCGGCCCGACCTGGATCTGCGTCCCGAGCTGGTCGCAGACCCCGCAGTCGAAGCACGGTGTCCAGCGGCAGTCGTCCACCGCGACCTCGTCCAGGGCGTCCTGCCAGTCCTCCCACAGCCACTCGGCGTCCAGGCCCGCGTCCAGGTGATCCCAGGGCAGCACCTCGGTGCGATCGCGCTCCCTGGTGGTGAACCAGTCGACGTCCACGCCCGTCCCGGCCAGGGCGATCTGGCTGGCCTGCATCCAGCGATCGAAGCTGAAGTGCTCGCTCCAGCCGTCGAATCGTGCGCCGTCGCGCCAGGCCTGCTCGATCGCGCGGCCCACCCGTCGGTCGCCCCTGGACAGCAGGCCCTCCACGATGCCGGGCTTGCCGTCGTGATAGCGAAGCCCGATCGCCTTGCCATACTCCCGGTCGGCCCGAATCGCATCGCGCAGCTGCATCAGCCGCGCGTCGGTCGAGGCATGGTCCAGCTGGGCGGCCCACTGGAACGGGGTATGCGGCTTGGGGACGAACCCGCCGATGGAGACGGTGCAGCGGATATCGCGCCTGCCGGTTGCCTCGCGGCCGGCCTTGATCACCTCCCGCGCCAGGGTCGCGATCTGCAGGACGTCGGCATCGGTCTCCGTCGGCAGGCCGCACATGAAGTAGAGCTTCACCTGGCGCCAGCCGGCGGCATACGCGGTGGTCACCGTGCGGATGAGGTCCTCCTCGGTGACCAGCTTGTTGATCACCCGGCGGATGCGCTCGCTGCCCCCCTCCGGGGCGAAGGTCAGGCCGCTGCGCCTGCCATTGCGCGACAGCTCATTGGCCAGGTCGACGTTGAACGCGTCGACGCGCGTGCTCGGCAGCGACAGGGCCGTCTGGGTGCCCTCATAGCGATCGGCCAGGTTCCGGGCCACATCGCCGATCTCGGAGTGGTCGGCACTGGACAGCGAGAGCAGGCCGACTTCCTCGTACCCCGTCCTGCGCAGGCCGTTGTCGACCATCGCCGCGATCCCGGTGATGCTGCGCTCGCGCACCGGGCGGGTGATCATCCCCGCCTGGCAGAACCGGCAGCCGCGGGTGCAGCCACGGAAGATCTCCACGCTCATCCGCTCGTGGACGGTCTCGGCGAGGGGCACCAGGGGCTGCTTGGGGTACGGCCAGGCATCGAGGTCCATCAGGGTGTGCTTGCGCACGCGCCACGGGACATCGGGCCGGCTCGGCGCCACCCGCTGGATGCGTCCGTCCGGCAGGTAGTGCACGTCGTAGAACGCCGGGACGTAGACGCTGCCCGTCCTGGCCAGCTCCAGGAGCAGCCCCTGGCGGCCGCCCGGGCGGCCCTGCGCCTTCCAGGCCTGCACCAGGTCGGTGATGAGCAGGACGGCCTGCTCCCCGTCGCCGAGCACTGCGGCGTCGATGAAGTCCGCGATCGGCTCGGGGTTGAAGGCGGCATGCCCGCCGGCGATGACCACCGGATGGCCCTCGTCACGGCTGGCCGCCTGCAGCGGGATGCCGGCGAGATCCAGGGCCGTGAGCATGTTCGTGTAGCCGAGCTCGGTGGCGAATGACACCCCGAGCAGGTCGAAGTCGCCGACCGGGCGGTGGCCGTCGACGGTGAACTGGGGCACGCCGTGCTCGCGCATCAGTGCCTCGAGATCGGGCCACACGGCGTACGTGCGCTCGGCGAGGGCGTCCTGGCGCTCGTTGATGATCTCGTACAGGATCTGCACGCCCTGGTTCGGGGCGCCCACCTCATAGGCATCCGGGTACATCAGGGCCCAGTGGACCTCGACCGCATCCCACGGCTTCAGCGTGGCGTTGAGCTCGCCGCCGACGTACTGGATGGGCTTGGAGACCTGCGGCAGCAGTCGCTCGAGGCGGTCGAAGACGCTCTCGCCCCGCGCTGCCTGCTGTGGGACCGTGATCGTCATCCCGGCATCCTATGCAGGACTACGGCGCATTCCTGCGGCTGTGCAGGCGGACGTTCTGCAGCAGCCCGACGGCTATCCAGGTGGCCATCATCGACGTGCCTCCGGACGACACGAATGGCAGGGGGATGCCGGTGATCGGCATGATGCCCAGGCACATCCCGATGTTCTCGAACATCTGGAAGCCCAGCCAGGCGACGATCCCGGTCGCGACCAGCCGGCCGTAGAGGTCGTCCGCATTCTTGGCGATCAGCACCGCACGCCACAGGACGATCGCCAGCAGCCCGATCAGCAGGACCGAGCCGATGAAGCCGAGCTCCTCCCCGACCACGGTGAACACGAAGTCGCTCTCGTTCACCGGCACGAACCTGCCCTGCGTCTGCGGGCCCTCGAACAGGCCGTAGCCGAACCAGCCGCCGCCGCCGATGGCGATGCGCGCCTGGGTGGAGTTGTACGAGGCGCTCCCGGCATCGGCCGTCGGGTTGATGAAGGACGTCAGGCGGGCGATCTGGTACTCCTTGAGCAGGCCGAGCCTGACGATGAGGAACACCGAGATGACCGCGCCACCGATGAGCCCGAGGACCCACCGGGTGCGCGCACCGCTGACCGCGATGATCGACAGGGCCACCGATCCCAGGATCAGCACGGTGCCGGTGTCGTTCTGCGCCAGGATGATCATCAGCGGCACGCCGGCGACGGCGAGCGAGAGCAGCACGTCGCGGTCCTGGGGCTCGGAGCTGTTGGTGTCCTTCTCCGCGAGGATCACCGCCATCATCAAGATGACGGCCACCTTGGCGAACTCCGAGGGCTGGACGGTGAATCCCCCCGGCATGTCGATCCAGGCGCGGGCACCGGCGATGGTGGTCCCGACTCCCGGCAGGAACACCACGAGCAGGGCCAGGACCGACAGGCCGTACAGCACCGGGGTGTAGGCGCGCAGCCACCGATAGTCCAGGCGCGAGGCCAGCGATCCCAGGGCCAGCGCCAGGATGACATTGATCAGGTGCCGCTTGAGGTAGGACTGCGGGTCGTTGTCGGATGCCATGTCCGCCCGGCTCGCTGACCACACCAGCAGCGACCCGTAGATCGTCACGCCCAGGGCCGCCACCATCAAGGTCCAGTCCATCTCGCGCCAGTACGCGATGCCTCGCTGGCGGCTCGGGGCGACCGGTCGGGAGGTGACGTCGACTGCCTGGTAGCTGCTCACTGCGGTACCTCCTGGGAGACCCTGCCGGGAACCGACCCGGGATCAGCTCCCGCGTCGGCGGCGAAGCCGGACCGCTGACCTGGCGGGATGACCGGGGTCCCGTCGACCCGCACCCTGGGCAGTTCCTTGCGCGGCGCGCCCCCGATCAGGACGCTGCGAGCCGGGTCGACGGTCGTTCCATCGATGCCGAACAGCGCCTCGTAGATCCCGCGCACGCTGGGCCCGGAGGTGCGCGATCCGGTCCCGCCCTGGGTGACCATCATCACCACGGCATACCTGGGATCGTTCGCGGGGGCGTAGGACGCGAACCATGACGTCGCGACCTTGTTGCCGGTCACCTGGGCGGAGCCGGTCTTGGACGCCACCGGGATGACGTCGAGCGGGAATCCGGCAAAGGGCTCCTTGCCGGACCCAGCCTCGGTCACCCCTGGCAGCGCCTGGCGCAGGAAGCTGATGGTCGACTTCGGGGCGTCGACGCGATCCTTGATCACCGGCTTGAACTCCTTGACCACCGTGCCGTCCGGCGACATGATCGCCTTCACCACCCGCGGCTGATACACCTTGCCCCCATTGGCGATCGCGGCGTAGACCATGGCCATCTGCAGCGGCGTGACCGCGGTGTCGCCCTGGCCGATGGCCGCGTTCAGGGCATCGCCCTCGCGCCATCGGAAGCCGTCCGCGCAATTCTCCTTGTCCAGGGCGGTGTAGTAGTCGGCGAGGGCGGGATCGGTCTTGCGCGTCTGGGGATAGCCCTCGACCGCGTTCTTGCACCAGGTCTCCTTGCGCTCCTCCCAGTTCTTGACCTTGAACTCCCGGCTCGACACCCGGCCCGCCGACTCCCCTGGCAGGTCGATGCCGGTGCGCTGGCCCAGGCCGAAGGATCGCGCGGCATCAGCGATGGGGTCCGGGGAGTCCTTGTTCGCATTCGGCCCGCCGGCCTGCAGCCACATGCGGTCGGCGATGCCGTAGAACACCGTGTTGCAGGAGACCTCCAGGGCCCGCGACAGGGAGATGCTGCCGTAGGCAGCGGACTCGAAGTTGCGGAAGACCTGGGTCCCGAGCTTGAGCTGATTGGGGCACTTGTAGTCGCCATAGAGATTGAAGCCGTCCTTGCCTGCGGCAGCGGTGCTGATGACCTTGAAGGTCGACCCCGGCGCGAACAGGCCCTGGATGGCATTGGACGACAGCGAGTCGGAGTCCATGAGCTCCTTGTACTGCTTCTTGGTGACCCCGCCGACCCAGATGGCCGGATCGTAGGTGGGATAGCTCGCCATCGCCAGGATGTTCCCGTTGCGGACGTCGACCACGACGGCTGCCCCCGAGTCACCCGGGTAGCCCTGCGCCTGCGCCCGCTGGATCGCGAGCACCAGCTGCTCCTCCACGGCCGACTGCAGCTCGGCGTCGATCGTGGTCACCAGGTAGTTGCCGGGCATCGCCGGGCGCTCGTTCAGGGTCCCGGTGACCCTGCCGGAGGTGTCGACCTCCAGCGTCGTCACCGCTGGCTTGCCGCGAAGCGTCTTGTCGTACTCCGCCTCCAGCCCGGATCGGCCGACGACATCGGTACGGCGGAGCCGGTCGAACTTCTTGCTGTCGCCCTGCTTGGCCAGCTGATCCTCGGTCACCGGGCCGAGGTAGCCGAGCACGTGCGCGGCATTGACGTTGAACGGCGCGGGGTAGATGCGGATCGCGTCCAGCCGGGCCGTGACCCCCGGGAACTCGATGCGGCGCTCCATCAGCTCCAGGGCAGTGGTCGTCTTCACGTCACGGGCGATCGGGATCGGCTGGTAGGGCGAGCCGTTCCAGCACACCGGCGGGGGCTTGGCGCCCTCGTCACCGCACGTCTTGAGTCGGTCGGAGATCTGCTCGGCCGGGATGTCCAGGATGTCTGCCAGCTTGGCGATCACCGCCTTGCCCTTGTCGGGCTCGCGCTGGAGCGTGACGCGGTCGATCGTCACGACCAGGGAAGTGCGGTTGGCGACCAGGGGCCGGCCCGCCTGATCGAGGATGAGCCCGCGGACGGCGGGGGTCGCCACCTCCCGCATGGTGTTGCTCTTGGCCGCAACCCGGTAGGTGTTGCCGCTGAGGATCTGCAGGTAGAACAGGCGCCCGACCAGGGTGAGCAGCATCGAGCCGACCAGGACACCGAGGATGAGCAGGCGCAGCGTCGAGCGCTGGGTCATGCCATCCCCTCCTTCACAGGTGCTCGTCCCTCCGCTGTCGCACCCCGCATCCGCGGGGCGGCACGCCTGCGAGCCCGCGTCGGGAGCACAGGCTCACGGTACGACGCTGACGGGCCCGACCCGGTTCCCGACGTGCCGCGGCCCCGGAACCCGAGCGCGATCGTCCCCTAGAGCAGGGCCTCGGGCGTGATCTTGCGCACCAGCCAGCCCACCGGCGGGAGCACCAGCGGCGACAGGATCACCCCGTACAGGGCGCTCGACAGGACCAGGAGCGGCACCTGACCCCAGTCGATGCGCACATTGCCGAGCCCGGTCTCCAGCAGCGCGATCGCCAGGGGCATCGCCCCGGCGGCCAGGGCCACGACGCCGATGACCACGGGCACCGAGCGGTCCCGCGGATCGACCAGGGGCCCCGCCAGTGCCCCGATGGCCAGGTAGAGCAGGGCGGTCAGGCCGATGGTGCCGTCCATGGCCGGGGAGAAGTCCAGCGCCATGCCGGCGGCGAAGCCGTAGGCCGCCCCTGCCCCGGGCCCGTACGCGAACGAGATGGCGACCACGGACACCACCAGCAGGTCCGGCGTGGCGCCCGGCAGCCCGAGGCGGGAGAGCAGCGTCAGCTGCACGAGCATGATGGCCAGCAGGACGGTCGTGCACAGGATCACCTGCCTCACCCACATGCCGGATCCCGGCTCGAGGTCGGCAGGCAGCTCGCCGGTCGGGGTCCGACCGAGCCGGCATTGGGCACGAAGCTTGCAGGAGCCTCCTGCGGCGGGGCGCTCGTCGGCTCACCGCTCGGCTCGGCCATGCCGTCGGTCGGGCCGCCGCTGGGCTGCGGGGTGACGGTCGGCGTCGGTTCCTTGGTCACCGGGACGGCATCGGACTCCGCGGTCGCGCTCGGCGAGGCAGTGGGCAGGGTCGGCAGGCCGGAGGCGCCCGGCTGGCCCTCCCGGGCCGGGAGTACCGAGTCGCGCGGATCCTCCCGCGGCGGCCGGACGACCACCCCGACGATCGTCAGCGTCGACACGTCGGCGAAGGGCCGCACGGTGGCGATCCGGGCCAGCTGGCCGGCACTCCCGCTGACCTCCACCACTTGGCCGATCGGGATGCCCGGGGCGTAGGGGCGCCCTCCGCGGGAGCCGAAGGTGACCAGGGCATCGCCCTGGCGCAGGGTCGCCAGCGGGTCCAGCACCTGGAACTCCAGGGAGTCCTGCCGGCCCGTGCCCGACAGGATGCCGACCTCCTCGCTTCCGGCGATCCGGGCGCCGACGGAGACGGTGGCATCGGTGAGCAGGACGACGGTCGACGAGTTCCGGTTGACGGCCTGGACCCGGCCCACCAGCCCATCGCCGTTGATGACGGACATGTCCTTCTCGATCCCGTCCCGGCTGCCGGCGTCGATGGTGACCGTCCAGGCGAACTCCTGCTTGGGCCCGATCGCGATGACCTCCGCCGGCACGATCCGATACCGGCCGGCGCCTGCCACGCGGAGTAGGGAGTCCAGGGCATCCGCTCGCGCCCGGTCCTCCGCTGAGCGCACCACCATGCTGCGCAGGGCGAGGTTCTCCTGCTCCAGCCGGGCGATCCGCTCACGCTGATCGCCCCAGGTGCCCCACCACTGGCGAACGCCGGTGACCGGCGACACCACGGTCGCGCCGGCTCGCTCCAGGCCGCCGACCGTCGAGGAGACCAGGGTCTGCAGGGAGGCGAAGGGGCCTCGTCCACCGCGGAGGTCCAGGATCACGAAGGTCAGCGAGGCCACCAGCAGGGCGGTGAGCAGGATCCTGGTGCGCTGGGAGAACATGGCGATGCGGCCGGGAGAACCGCCGTCCTATCGCCGCGGCTCGGAGACGAGGACCTGCTGCAGGGCGTCGAACTCCTCCACGCACTTGCCCGAGCCGAGCACGACGCAGTCCAGCGGCCGGTCCGCGATGATGATCGGCATCCCGGTCTCGTGCCGCAGTCGCTCGTCCAGCCCGCGCAGGAGCGCACCCCCGCCGGAGAGCACGACCCCGCGATCCATGATGTCGCCAGACAGCTCGGGCGGGGTGCGGTCCAGGGTCGCCTTCACGGCGTCCAGGATCGCGTTGAGCGGCTCGTCGATGGCGCGGCGGATCTCCTCAGCCGTCACCACGATGGTGCGCGGCAGGCCGGTGACGAGGTCACGGCCCCGGATCTCGGCATGCGGCTCATCCGGGGCGGGGAAGGCGGACCCGATGGCGATCTTGATCTCCTCGGCGGTGCGCTCCCCGAGCATCAGGGAGTACTCCTTCTTGACGTAGTTGATGATCGCATTGTCGAGCTCGTCTCCGCCGACCCGAACCGACAGGCTGGTGACGATCCCGCCGAGGGAGATCACGGCGACCTCGGAGGTGCCGCCGCCGATATCCACGATCATGTTGCCCGTGGGCTCGTGCACCGGCAGCCCGGCACCGATCGCGGCTGCCATGGGCTCCTCGATGATGAAGACCTTGCGGGCGCCCGCCGCGTAGCCGGCATCCTTCACGGCTCGCTGCTCGACGCCCGTGATGCCGGACGGCACGCAGATGATCAGCCGGGGCTTGGCCAGGTGACGCCGCTTATGGACCTTCTGGATGAAGTAGCGCAGCATCCGCTCGGTGGTGTCGAAGTCGGCGATCACGCCGTCCTTCAGCGGGCGGATCGCGACGATGCTGCCCGGCGTCCGGCCGATCATCCGCTTGGCCTCGGATCCCACGGCCAGGATCCCGCCGGTGTTGTTGTTGATAGCGACCACGGAAGGCTCGTTGAGGACGACGCCCCGGCCACGGACGTAGACCAGGGTATTCGCCGTCCCGAGGTCGACGGCCATGTCGCGACCCACGAACGAGGACGATGCTGACGCCATTGACCAGGCCTTCCGGACGGCTGCAGGACGCCGACATCCTACGCCCCACCAGCCCCACTGCCCGTTTTGTCCTTTTCTGGGCGATCACCCGTCGACGGAGCTGCCGTTGATCCGCTCCGCCCGCTGGATCTCCAGCGCCCGAAGCCGTTCCTCCAGTCGCGCCGCCACCGCAGCATCCACCGGCAGGTCGAAGGCCGCGCGCACGACCGCGCCGAGGTCCGCCCGGTAGTCGTGGCCAAGGCTCTGGAACTGCCCGGGCCTGACATTGGTCGCGAACATCGTGTCGACCAGGGCCTGCGCCCAGGTGATCCCCGGCTTCCAGCGCATCGTCGCCGGGACGTTCCTGCCGCGGTCGCCGTCGATGCCGAGCCAGGCGGGACGATGGGCGAATACCTCCGGACGGAAGCGCACCACAGGATCCCCGTCATGCTCGAGGAACCACACCCGGGGCCGTGGCGGCAGGATCGGCCCGGTTAACTGCTCGGGGACGAGCACGGGGATCTGCTCGGGTCGATCGACCGTGATGCTGGACTCCGCGCATCGGGCGTGGAACGCGTCCGACTGCTGGCTTCCGGGCGTGCCGACCCACAGCGCGGCGTCAATGCCGAGGCGGTCGAGGTCGGCCAGGCCGGCCGGGATCGCGGCCTGCTGCACCTTGGCCCCCAGGCTCTCGCCGTAGAGCAGCAGTCTCGGCCGATGACGCCGGCCGGCCAGTGCCGCGGCGATCGACTCGATGAGCAGGGCCTGGGTCTGCGCTGCGATCGGGACCTTGCCCAGGGAGAGGAAGGACGGCAGCAGCCCGTAGCCCACGGCGACCGAGGCCGCATCACCGCGCGAGCAGATCTCCAGGACGTCGGCGGGCGTGGCGTTCGCATAGCCGGACCCAGCGGGCGCCTGGATGAGCAGGCAGGCCCGCTCGAAGGCTCCGCTGCGCTCCAGCTCAGCCATGGCCAGCGCCACCCTGGCCTCCACGGTCGGCGCGGCGTCGACGCCGACGAAGACCCGAACCGGCGCGGACGTGGGCTCAGAGCCCATGACGAGCCGGACGTCATCGGCGGTCGTCGAGGTGGATACGAAGCGGGCGCCCTCCCGGCCCAGTGCCAGCAGCGGCACCAGCGAGGCCGGCGAGCCGCTCATGCCGGGGTCGTCCGGGCCTTCCGCGAAGCCCGGGTCCAGGCCCCGGCCCTCGGCCTCCATGCGGCCGAGCATCGCCCTGCGCCCGAGGGTGGCCGCCCCGCCGATGGCACCGATCGCCACGGCAGTGGCCGCAACCGCCGGCAGGGATGGCCGCCGGCCTCGGCCGGCGATCAGGCGCGCACTCGCCGCACCGGCGCCTGCGGCGATGCCGACGCCCGCTCCGACCAGCGTTCCGAGCGCATACGGGAATATCCGCCGCACCTGGCCAGGCCAGGCGACCAGGGTCGGACCGCGACTGGCCACGGCCACGCCGACGCCGGTTGCCAGGCCGGCGACCACCCCGATCGACGCAGGTCGCATCGCTGACTGCCGTCGCCTGCCGGCGGGCTACAGGCCCGGGAAGAACAGCGCGATCTCCCGCGCCGCCGACTCCGGCGAGTCCGAGCCGTGGGTGACGTTGTTCTGGGTCTCGGTCGCCAGGTCGCCCCGAATGGTGCCGGGGGCGGCATTGGCCGGGTTCGTCGCGCCCATCATGGCTCGCCAGGAGGCAATGGCAGCCGGCCCCTCGATGACCGCCGCCACCAGCGGGGCGGACGTGATGAACGCCACCAGGTCATCGAAGAATGGCTTGCCCCGGTGCTCGCCGTAGTGCTCCTCGGCGATCTCGACGGTGAGGGTGCGCAGCTGCAGGGCAACGATCGCAAAGCCCTTGCGCTCGATGCGGCCGAGGACCTCGCCGACGAGGCCCCGGGCCACGCCGTCTGGCTTGATCAGGACAAGGGTGCGCTCGGACACGGGTCTCCTTGGGTTCAGTACGCATTTCAGGGTTCAGTGCGGATTTCAGGCGCAGGCCGCCGGCTCTGGGACCGGCGAGAGCGCAGTCTAGGCGCAGTCGTCGGCTTGAGGATCATCGCCGGGCAGCCGTCACTCCGGCTGGCTGGCCCGCCGCATGGCATCCACCCGACCGCCGTTGCGCACCGAGACGATCCACAGCACCGCGAAGATGCCCCCCACGATGAACATGGCCGGCACCCACAGGCCGATGGCCACGACGACCACCTGCATCGCCGAGCCCCACCACAGGCCGTAGGGCCGCGGGGGCTCGCACGCTCGCCGGACCACGCCGATCGAGGCGACGAGCACCAGCGCCAGCCCCGCGCCGAGGCCGATGGCCGTTCCCTGGCTGGCCACCGAGCCGTTGGTCGAGGCCACCAGGCTGGCCAGGAAGACGACGATCGCCTCGATGCCGAGCACGGCCGAGCACAGCACCTTCACCGGCCGCCCCCCATCAGCCGGATCGCCTCGCCGGCGAGCACGACCGACCCGGTCACCAGCACCCCGGCGCCGCCGTAGTCGTTGACCTCCTCAGCCAGGGTGGTGGCCCGGTCGATGGCATCGAGCAGGGAGTGCTCGATCCACACCCGATCCTCGCCGAAGATCTCGGCGGCCACCCCGGCGAGGTCCTCGGCCGGCATGGCCCGCGGTGATGCCGGCGCAGTGACCACGATGCTGTCCAGGATCTCCTCCAGCGCGATGAGCATCCCCTGGGCGTCCTTCTCCGCGAGGATCCCGACGACGCCCACCAGCGTGGCGAAGTCGAAAGACTCCTGCAGGGCCACCCCCAGTGCCCGGGCCCCGTGGGGATTGTGCGCAGCGTCGACCAGGACGGTCGGGCTGCGCCGGACGATCTGCAGCCGGCCCGGGGAGGTGGCCGCCATGAAGCCCTCGCGGACGGTCTCAAGATCCAGCCCCATCTCCCCGGACAGGAATGCCTCGACCGCCGCCAGGGCCACCGCGGCGTTCTGCGCCTGGTGATCGCCGAACAGCGGCACGAAGACATTGTCGATCGGGCCCTGCTGCGCCTGCACGGTCAGCACCTGCCCCCCGACGGCCATCTCGCGATCCAGGACGGCAAACTCCATCCCCTCGCGGATCGGCACCGCATCGACCGCGGCACATCGAGCCAGCAGCACCTCGGCAGCCCCCGGCTCCTGCCTCGCAAGCACCGCCTGGGCACCAGGCTTGATGATGCCCGCCTTCTCGACCGCGATCTGCTCCACCGTGTCGCCGAGGTACTCGGTGTGATCGAGCCCGATCGGGGTCACCACCGCCACCTGGCCGACGGCGACATTGGTGGCGTCCCACTCCCCGCCCATGCCCACCTCGACGACCGCGACATCGACCGGCGCGTCCGCGAAGGCGGCGAAGGCGATCGCCGTCATCGCCTCGAAGTACGACAGCCGGATCCCCCCGTCGGCAACCGACCGCGCATCTACGAGCTCGACATAGGGGCGGACGTCGTCCCAGGCGGCCGTGAAGCGCTCCATGCTGATCGGCTGGCCCTCCAGGCAGATCCGCTCACGGGCGTCGGCCAGGTGAGGGGAGGTGAACAGGCCGGTTCGCAGCCCGAAGGATCGCAGCAGCGACTCGATCATCCTCGCCGTGGAGGTCTTGCCATTCGTGCCCGTGACATGGATCACCGGATAGGAGCGCTGCGGGTCGCCGAGCAGCTGCACCACGGAGGCGATGCGCACCAGCGAGGGCTCGATCCGCTGCTCGGGCCAGCGCTGCTCCAGGCCGGCGATGACCTCGGCGAAGCGCTCGCGATCAGCGCGCTCATCGCCCGGGCCGGGAGGTTCACTGAACGCCACGAAAGGATCATATGGTCGCAGCGTCAATAGGATGCCTGCCGTGACCAGGGATCCCCATGCGGCGCAGCACGCCACCACGGTGCCCGACAAGCCCACGCTGGACGGCATCGAGGCGAAGTGGTCGCAGGCCTGGGAGGCCGCCGGCACGTACCGGTTCGACCGCACCAAGACGCGCGAGCAGGTCTACTCGATCGACACCCCGCCCCCGACCGTCAGCGGCTCCCTGCACGTCGGCCACGTCTTCTCGTACACCCACACCGACTGCATGGCCCGCTACAAGCGGATGCGCGGGTTCGAGGTGTTCTACCCGATGGGCTGGGACGACAACGGCCTGCCGACCGAGCGCCGGGTGCAGAACTACTTCGGGGTCCGCTGCGACCCGGCCCTGCCCTATTACCCCGACTTCAGCCCGCCGGCTGAGCCCGACCCCAGGCAGCAGGTGCCGATCAGCCGCCGGAACTTCATCGAGCTGTGCGAGCGGCTGACGGTCGAGGACGAGGTCGCCTTCGAGGATCTCTGGCGCCGGATGGGCCTGTCGATCGACTGGAGCCAGACGTACCAGACCATCGACCGCAACGCCCAGCGCACCAGCCAGCTGGCCTTCCTTCGCAATCTCGCCCGCGGCGAGGCGTACCAGTCCGAGGCGCCGACCCTGTGGGATGTCACCTTCCGCACCGCGGTGGCGCAGGCCGAGCTCGAGGATCGCGAGCGCCCCGGCGCCTATCACCGCATCAGCTTCGCCCGCACGGCCCATCCGTCCACCCCGGTCTTCATCGAGACCACCCGGCCGGAGCTCCTTGCCGCCTGTGTCGCCCTGGTCGCGCACCCGGACGACGAGCGCTACCAGCCCCTGTTCGGCACGACGGTCACCACGCCCGGGTTCGGTGTGGAGGTGCCGGTGGTCGCCCACGCGCTGGCCGACCCGGCCAAGGGCTCCGGGATCGCGATGATCTGCACCTTCGGCGACCTCACCGACGTCACCTGGTGGCGCGAGCTGCAGCTGCCGACCCGGCCCATCATCGGCTGGGACGGCCGGATCCTGGAGCAGGTGCCCGAGTGGATCACCAGCGCTGGCGGGCAGGAGCTCTACGCCACCATTGCCGGAGCCACCGCCCATACCGCCAGAGAGCGGATGGCCGCGGCCCTGGCCGCCTCCGGCGACCTCGTCGGCGAGCCCAGGCCCATCACCCATCCGGTGAAGTTCTTCGAGAAGGGCGACAAGCCGCTGGAGATCGTCACCACCCGCCAGTGGTACATCACCAATGGCGGCCGCGATCCGCAGCTGCGGGCCGCACTCATCGAGCGCGGCAGCCAGCTGCAGTGGCATCCGGCCCACATGCGCGTGCGGTACGAGAACTGGGTCGAGGGCCTCAATGGCGACTGGCTGATCTCGCGCCAGCGATTCTTCGGGGTGCCGATCCCGGTCTGGTACCCGCTGGACGACCAGGCGAACCCGGTGTACGACCAGGTCATCGTCCCCGACGAGGCGCGACTGCCGATCGACCCGAGCACGGATGCACCCGATGGCTACCAGGAGTCCCAGCGGGGCAGGCCCGGTGGCTTCATCGGCGACCCGGACGTCATGGACACCTGGGCCACCAGCTCCCTCACCCCGCAGATCGCCGGCGGCTGGGAGCGCGACCCGGATCTATGGGCCCGCGTGTTCCCGATGGATGTCCGGCCGCAGGCCCACGAGATCATCCGCACCTGGCTGTTCTCCAGCGTCGTGCGCGCCCACCTGGAGGAGGGCGAGCTGCCCTGGGCGCATGCGGCGATCTCCGGATGGATCCTGGACCCGGATCGCAAGAAGATGAGCAAGTCCAAGGGCAATGTCGTCACGCCGATGGCGATGCTGGACGAGTACAGCTCCGATGCCGTGCGGTACTGGGCGGCCTCGGGCCGACCCGGCACCGACACCGCCTTCGACATCGGCCAGATGAAGATCGGCCGTCGCCTGGCGATCAAGATCCTCAATGCGAGCAAGTTCGTGCTGCTGCAGGACACCACCGCCGGCGGTGCCGACGGTGCCGAACATGCAGCGGCACGCATCGTCGAGCCCCTCGATCGCGCCCTGCTGGCCCAGCTGTCGCAGGTCGTCGAGCAGGCCACCGCTGCCTTCGAGGACTACAACTACGCCAAGGCCCTGGAGCTGGCCGAGGCCTTCTTCTGGAACTTCACCGACGACTACCTGGAGCTGGTCAAGGAGCGCGCCTACGGCGGCCAGGGCGAGGCGAAGGCCGCCTCGGCGAAGGCCACCCTGGCCTGCACCCTGCGCACCCTGCTGGCCCTGTTCGCCCCCTTCCTGCCGTTCGTCACCGAGGAGGTCTGGAGCTGGTGGCAGGAGGGCTCGGTGCACCGTTCGGCCTGGCCCGATGCGGCCTCGATCCGGGCACTGGCCGGCGACCAGGACGCCGCGCTGATCGGGGACGTCGCCGCCGTGCTCACGGCCGTGCGGAAGGCCAAGAGCGAGGCGAGTGCCTCGATGCGCGCCGAGATCGGCACCTGCGTGATCACCGCTGAGCCCGCGGTCGCGACGCGCCTGGCAGCAGCGGCCGACGACCTCACGGCCGCCGGGCGCATCGCTGACCTGCGCATCGAGCAGGGCACTGGGCCGATCTCGGTCAGCGCAGCACTGCTGCCCGCCTGAGGATCAGGTCCAGGCGAGCAGGGCGCTGGCGAGCAGCCCGAACGCCCAGCCGAGGACGAGGAATGGGCCGAAGGGCACCCGGGCCGTCGCCTGGGGCCTTCGGTCGCGCACCATGGCCACGACCGCATAGCTGCCGCCGGCGACGAACGCCGCGAGCACCCCGATCAATGCACCAGGAACGCTGACCCAGCCCAGGGTCGCGCCAAGCGGCAGCGCGATCTTCACGTCGCCCGGGCCCATGCCCGCTCCCCTGCCGACCAGCCAGAGCAGGCCGATCGGGACGCCCCAGGCTGCCGCGCCGACCGCGGCCGGGAGCCAGCGCGGGCTGCCGAGCCCGGCAGCAGCCACCAGGCCCAGCAGGGCCACCGGGTAGCAGGGCAGGACGAGTGCATTCGGCAGGCGGTGCTGGCCCGCGTCGACCCAGGCTGCCGCCATGCACAGTGCTCCGACGATCACCAGGGTCACCGCGACGATCGTGACGGAGCCGAGAGTGAGGCTGGCCGGCTCCGGCGCCGCTGCCGGCCAGGTCATCGCCGCAGGAGCCGCTAGGCCGACTTCTCGCGCCGCTCCCGGCGCGGTGCCTCGCGCGGTACGAGGGTCGGGTTCACGCTGTCGCGGACGACCTCGCCGGTGATGACGACCTTCGCCACGTCGCTGCGGCTGGGCACGTCGTACATCACGTTGAGCAGGACCTCCTCGAGGATGGCCCGCAGCCCCCGGGCGCCGGTGCCGCGCAGCAGGGCCTGGTCGGCGATCTCGCCGAGGGCCTCGTCACTGAACTCCAGGCCGACGCCATCGAGCTCGAACAGCCGCTGGTACTGCTTGATGAGCGCATTGCGGGGCTCGGTCAGCACCGCGACTAGGGCCGCCCGATCGAGCTTGGTCACCGAGGTGAAGACGGGCAGCCGGCCGATGAACTCCGGGATCATCCCGAACTTCAGGAGGTCCTCCGGCATGACCTGGCTGAACACGTCGTCGGGGTTGGTGTCGGCTCGCTCCACCCGCTCGCCGTCGATGATGTCGAAGGTGAAGCCCACGCGCTTCTTGCCCAGGCGCTGCTCGATGATGTGATCCAGTCCGGCGAAGGCTCCACCGACGATGAAGAGCACGTTCGTGGTGTCGATCTGGATGAACTCCTGGTGCGGATGCTTGCGGCCGCCCTGGGGCGGCACCGAGGCCGTCGTGCCCTCCAGGATCTTCAGCAGGGCCTGCTGCACGCCCTCCCCGGAGACGTCACGGGTGATGGACGGGTTCTCGCTCTTGCGGGCCACCTTGTCGATCTCGTCGATGTAGATGATCCCGGTCTCGGCCTTCTTGACGTCGTAGTCGGCCGCCTGAATGAGCTTGAGCAGGATGTTCTCGACATCCTCGCCGACGTAGCCGGCCTCGGTCAGCGCCGTGGCATCGGCAATGGCGAAGGGGACGTTCAGCATCCGGGCCAGGGTCTGGGCGAGCAGGGTCTTGCCGGAGCCCGTCGGGCCGAGCAGCAGGATGTTCGACTTGGCCAGCTCGACCTGATCGTCCTTCGACCTGTCACCGGCGCCGGCCTGGACCCGCTTGTAGTGGTTGTAGACCGCCACGGCGAGCGCCTTCTTGGCGACCTCCTGGCCGATGACGTACTGGTCGAGGAACTCGTAGATCTCCCGAGGCTTGGGCAGCTCGCCGAACTGCAGGTCGGTTGCCTCGTTCAGCTCCTCCTCGATGATCTCGTTGCACAGGTCGATGCACTCGTCGCAGATGTAGACGCCCGGGCCGGCAATGAGCTTCTTGACCTGCTTTTGGCTCTTGCCGCAGAAGGAGCACTTGAGCAGGTCGCCGCTCTCGCCTATGCGTGCCACGACACTGCTCCCTCCACGGGCCAACGGCCCACCGGCCAGGCGGGTGCCTGACCACCGGGGACCAGTCTGCACTGACCCCTGACTGATGATGACGATCACTGGCTGACACTGACCGTACCTTGCCATGCCCCGGCTTGTCCGCCTATGCCACGCCTTTGCGGACCCCTGCCATCATGTGCACGTGATCGTGCCGCGTGCATCCGAGGTTGCCGCTGCCTGCCAGAAACTGGCCGAGCACGGTGCCCGCTTCGCGTACCTGCACGGCAGCCAGGCCTCCGGCCAGGCGCGCGCTGACTCCGATATCGACCTCGCGGCCTACTTCGATCCCCCGGTACCAGCAGCCTTCGAGGTCGACGTCCCCGCGGGGATCGACCTGCTCATCCTGAACACGGCCCCGCTCGAGATCCGCGGCCGGATCGCCCTGCACGGCCAGCTGGTGCTGGAGGTCGACCCGGTGGCCCGGGTTCGCTGGGAGTCGATGACCCGCAAGATCTACCTCGACGAGAAGCCGCGGATCGATCGCTCCCATGCCGACTTCCTGGCGGCGGTGGCCCGTGGTGGATGAGGTCCGCGTCACGCGCCTGCTACGTCATGCGGATCAGGCACTGACGCGCCTGCTCGCCGAGCAGGACGCGCCAGCCGAGCGCAGGGCCGACCCCCTGTGGCTGGACGGGGTCAAGTACCTGATGGTGGCCTGCATCGAGCGCTGCATCGACATCGCCCAGCACGCCTGCAGCTCGGACCGGCTCGGCCTGCCCAGGGACAATGGCGATGCCATGCGCCTGCTCGGCCAGCAGGGCTACCTGAGCGAGGAGCTCGCGACGGCGATGACCCGGGCGATCGGCTTCCGCAATGTCCTCGTCCACGACTACATCGACACCGACGATGCCATCGTGCTGGCCAGGCTCGCTGACCTGCGGGACCTGCAGGCATTCATCTCGCAGGCCAGCGCCTGGCTGGCCCCCGCCCCGGACGTCCGAGCCGACTAGGCCTTGCGCGAGGCGATCACCGCGTCGATGATGCCGTACTCCTTGGCGGCATCAGCCGTGAGGATCTTGTCGCGCTCGATGTCCTTGGCGACGTCCTCAGGCGTCCGGCCGCTGTGCTTGGCCAGGATGCCCTCCATCTCCTGGCGCATCCGCAGGATCTCGTTGGCCTGGATCTCGATATCCGAGCCCTGGCCACCGCCCTCGGTGTACGGCTGGTGGATGAGGATGCGCGCGTGCGGCAGGGCGAAGCGCTTGCCCGGCGTTCCCGCGGCCAGCAGCACGGCCGCGGCCGACGCCGCCTGGCCCAGGCACACCGTCTGGACCTGGGGCTTGACGAACTGCATGGTGTCGTAGATCGCCGTCATGGCGGTGTACGAGCCCCCGGGCGAGTTGATGTAGATCTGGATGTCGCGATCCGGATCCATCGACTCCAGGCACAGCAGCTGGGCCATCACGTCGTCGGCGGAGGCGTCGTCGATCTGCACCCCGAGGAAGATGATGCGCTCCTCGAAGAGCTTGGTGTACGGGTTGTGGATGCGCTCGCCATTGGCATGGCGCTCCCGGAACTCCGGCAGGATGTACCGGCTCTGCGGATTGAGGAACCTCACTTGGCCTCTCCCTTGCCCTTGCCCGACTTCCCGGCCGGCGCATCGGATGAACTGCTGTAGACGTGGTCGATGAGCCCATACCCGCGGGCCTCATCGGCGGTGAACCATCGATCCCGGTCGGAGTCGGCCTCGATGGTCTCGATCGTCTGCCCGCTGTGCTCGGCGATGAGCTGGGCCATCCGTCGCTTGATGAACAGCATCTGCTCGGCCTGGATCTTGATGTCGCTGGCCGTGCCCCCGATGCCACCCAGCGGCTGGTGCATCATGATCCGGGTGTTGGGGGTCGCATAGCGCTTGCCGGACGTCCCGGCGCAGAGCAGGAACTGCCCCATCGACGCTGCCAGGCCCATCGCGATGGTCGTGATGTCGTTGGGGATCAGCTGCATGGTGTCGTAGATGACCATCCCTGCCGTGATCGACCCGCCCGGGGAGTTGATGTACAGGGTGATGTCCTTGTCGGGATCCTCAGCAGCGAGCACCTGCAGCTGCTTGGCGATCCGATTGGAGTTCTCATCGCGGACCTCGCCCTCGAGCCAGATGATCCGCTCGCGCAGCAGCCGCTCGTCCAGCATGTCGCCGAAGCCGGTCATGCCACCCCCTGGACTGCGAAGTCCGGGCACCTCGTGCAGGCCTGGGAGATGCCCGCCTGACCCCTGCGAACTCATGCCGTATGCCGAACCGCCCACCGAACCTCCATCATCGCCAGGTCTGGTGCCATCACGGCACGCATGACCGAACACTCCATTGCACAGGCCTGCGCGTCATCGCGGACGCCTTCGCTGACACTAACGCGGGAACCGCGCGCAGGCTTCCCTGGGACATGCGCGTTCGCCGTCAGCACAAGGCGCGAGCCAGGCCGATTCCTCAGATGACCGGCAGGTCGGCCGCCGACGAGGCACCGGCCGGCTTCGGCTCGCTCACGGACACATCTGCCGCATCTGCCGCCACCTGCTGCATCTGGGGCATCGGCGGCGCGAACTCGGCGTCGAGCGCCTTCAGGTCCACGGTCGCGCCGGCCGTGTCGACCACCGTGGCCTGGGCGAGGACGGTCGCCAGCGCCTTTGCCCGGCGGATGTCGGAGATCGCCATCGGCACCTGCCCGGCCTGGACGAGGGCCTGGGCGAAGGCATCGGGTGCCATGCCGTACCGCGGGGCCTGCTGCACCAGCCAGGCGGACAGCTCCGCCTCGCCGACGGTGACCTGCTCGGCCTCGGCGACCCTGTCGAGGATGAACTGCCCCTTGATGGAGTCGCGGGCCTGCTGCTCGACCTCAGCCCGGTGCTCGGGGCCGCTGTCATGACCGTCCTCGAAGTGCGAGGCGACCTCCGCGGCGATCAGTCCCTCGGGCAGCGGGATGTCGACCATCGCCAGCAGTGCCTCGTGGACCCGATCGCGCGCCTGGGCCCCCTGCTCCATCCGCTTGAGCCGGCCCAGCCGCTTGGCGATATCAGCCCGCAGGTCCTGCGCGGAGTCGAACTCCGAGGCCATCGAGGCGAAGTCGTCGTCGAACGCCGGCAGCTCGCGCTCCCGCACCGCCTTGACCTGGACGTTCACCGTGAGGGGGACACCAGCCCAGTCGCCGTTCATCGGGGTGAACTCGAAGCTGCGGGAATCCCCCTTGGCTGCGCCGCGGACGGCGTCGTCGAAGCCCGGGAGCATGCCGTCGGTGCCGAGCTCGTACGACAGCGCGCTGCCGGCGAGGTCCTCGACCGGATCCTCCTGCTCGGTGTGGCCGGACAGGTCGATCAGCAGCACGTCGCCGTCGACCGACGCTCGATCCACCTCCTTCAGGGTGGCGAACCGCCTGCGCAGGGCATCGACCTGCTCATCGATGTCCGCGTCCGTCGCGATCGCCTGGTCGACCTCGACTCGAACGGCGGAGTAGTCAGGCAGGTCGAACTCGGGCCGCACCTCGACCTCGGCGGTGAACTCCAGTGCCTGCCCGTCCTGCAGGGCCGTGACATCGACCTCGGGCCGGCCAACCGGGATGATGTTGTTCGTCCGGATCGCCTCGTCGTATGCCTTCGGCAGGGCGTCGTTGACGGCCTCCTCCAGCACCGCTGCCCGGCCGAAGCGCTGCTCGATGACCCGGGCCGGCACCTTGCCCTTGCGGAACCCGGGCACGTTGACCTGCTTGGCGATCGTCGCGTAGGCCGCGTCGAAGGAGGGCTTGAGCTCCTCGAAGGGGACCTCGACGGTCAGCTTGACCCGAGTCGGGGACATGGTCTCCACGGCGCTCTTCACGGCAGTGCTCTCCAGGTTCTTCGGCGACCCGCGTGGGCCGGCAGCCCAGCGGGCTGTTCAGGCGGTCGGCTGGTCGGGTGGTCAGGTCGTCAGGTGGTCGGGTGGTCGGGGCGGGGAGACTCGAACTCCCGATCTCCTGCTCCCAAAGCAGGCGCGCTAGCCACTACGCTACGCCCCGCGCTGGCCGACCCCGATCCTATTGCCGGGCCGCTGAACCCTCCGACACGGGGACCAGGCCGTCGGCCGCACCTCCGGCCTGTGCCTGGGTCGCACCTGGGGCACTCGGGGCGCTGAGCCCACGGGTCGCGGCCGGACGGGGCCCGCTGACCCGGACCGTCCGGACGAACAGCGCCATGACGACGATCAGGTAGCCGCCCCAGGCGATCAGCTCCAGTGCGGTCATCTGGGGGACGACGTTGAAGACCGCGCGGATGATCCCGGCCACCGGGCCAGCCGGATCGAGAACGCCCGAGAGGTCCAGGACGTAGGCGTCCTTCCCCGGCAGGATGTTGACCTCCTGCAGCTCGTGCACGCCATACCGCAGCACCCCGGCCGCGATGACGACGAGCCCAACGCCCGTCCAGAAGAACAGGCGGGACAGGTTCAGCCGGATCGCACCCCGATAGATCAGGAAACCCAGGGCCACGGCGGTGCCCAGGCCAAGCGCCGCGCCGACGATGGGCTCGACGTCCTGACCCGAGGATCGCATCCCCGTCCACAGGAACAATGCCGTCTCCAGGCCCTCGCGGCCGACCGCCAGGAAGGCAACCAGGGCCAGGGCCCAGCCGCTCTTGGCGATCGCACGGTCGACTTCGCCGTGCAGGTGCGCCTTCAGGGCCCGGGCATTTCGGGCCATCCAGAAGATCATCCAGGTGATCAGCGCCACGGCGAGCAGGCTCATGAACCCGGCGAATGCCTCGGCGGCCTCGTCCGAGAGCTCCGACCCGGTGATCTCCAGGGCGATCACGGCCAGGACGGACAGGCCGATCGCCAGCCCGACTCCAGCCCAGAGCCTGGGCAGCAGCGACCGCTGATCGATCCGGACCAGGTAGGCAACCAGGATCGCGACGACGAGCGCGGCCTCAAGCCCCTCGCGAAGGCCGATGAGGAAGTTGGCGAACATGGGCTCTCATTTCAGCTGGGCGCGAGCGCCATCGGCAAGTGCAAGTTAGGTTAGCCTAACTTAACTCACGGATCAACTGCCCCTGGGGGAGGCTAGCCACGAAAGCGCTCCCAGTCCTGCTGACCGGCCTAGATCGCACCCCCTGCGTCCCGCAGCGCGCCCGCACCTCGCCCTGGCGCGGCTAGACTGCGACGCCACCCTGACCCCTGGGTCACGCGGGCGTAGCTCAATGGCAGAGCCCCAGCCTTCCAAGCTGGTCATGCGGGTTCGATTCCCGTCGCCCGCTCCATTGAAGACCGGCGCATCGCCGCACGACCGGGGAGGGAGCGCGCCATGCGAAGGCGCACGCTGACGGTGTCCGTGGCAATCGCCCTAGCAGTGTCGGGACTGGCAGTGACGAGCCTGGCCAAGGCCGGCCCAGCCGCGGCGAAGGACGTCGTCGGGAGCCCCTGCCGCAAGGCTGGCGCGACGATGGGCATCCCGAACGGCACGCTCGTCTGCGCGAAGTCCCGCAAGGGCCTGCGCTGGACTCGCATGGGCGCGGCGCCGGGGGGCGCACGGTGCCCGGCGGATCCCGCGGCGGTGTTCACCAAGCCGATGGTCCGGCCGCAGGACCTCGCGCGCATCACCAACGGGTCGGAGACGAACGACCCGCGCTTCGCCTACGGCTGGGTGAAGGCGCCCTACGCCCCTGTTCCCATCTACGCCCCTGCGGATGGGACGCTCACGGCAATCCGGCACCTCACCCGCAATGCGTTCTTCCCCTCGGACGACTACCAGATCGTCTTCGAGGTCCCGGGCGGCTGCGACGCCTTGTTCCGGTTCAACCATGTCACCGATCCGCGTGCCGACATCAAGGCCGCCTACCAGTTCGGCGACCAGTGCAGCAGCTGCTTCGACGACAATGGGCAGCCGACTGCCCGCTTTCCCGAGCGGGAGGTGCCCGGCAAGGCGATTGCCGTGAAGGCCGGCGAGCTGCTCGGCTACACGAGCGGGACGCCGTCCGCGCACGATTTCGACATCGTCATCCAGTACCAAGGCGCGACGCTGTGCCCGATGGCCGCCCTTCCCGAGCCGCATCGGTCGGCCTTGATGGCCCTGTTGGGCCCGGGGCCGAAATCCGGTCGACCGGAGACCGGGCCGGTCGCCGGGTACCCGTGCACTGGCTACGGGGATCGACTGTAGGGGGCCTTGCCCAGCATCCGGGTGCAGGCCAGGAGTGCGCTCGCAGCGAAGGCAACCGCCGACAAGGCCATGGCCAGCCACGCCCCGACCACCAGCGAGGCGCTCCCGAACACCAGCAGGCTCAGCAGGGCGAAGCCGAGGCTGGAGCCGAGCTGCCGGCTCACCCACAGCCATGACGAGGCGGACCCAGTCTGGCTCCGGTCGACCTCCCGCAAGCCGTAGGCCAGCGCCTGCGGCGAGGCAATGCCGACCCCCAGTCCGCTGATGGCGTTGCCGCAGGCGACCAGGGCCCAGCCGATCGTCCCCCGGGACAACCCGAGCAGGGCAACCGTTCCGACTGCGCATGCCGCGTATCCGGCCGTCACGGCGAGTCGAGGCCCGATCCGGCGCGTCACCCCCGGGCCGATGACCGTCCCGACGACGAGCCCGGCCGTCACCGGCAGCATGATGACCCCGGCCGACACGGCGGACCATCCGTCCACGGACTGCGCGACCAGCGAGATGAAGAAGGCGGTCGACAGGCCGGCGTAGGCGATGAGCCCGAGTGCCAGCGTCACGCGGAAGCCGGGAGCTGCCCACACGGCCTTCGGCAGGACGGGCGAGCTGGCCGTGCGCTGCCGCCACCAGAAGACCAGGCAGCCGACTGCGGCAACGGCGAGCCCTGCGGCCAACGACCACGCACCCTGGCGCGATTGCCAGACGTGGACGATGATCACGGTGCCGGCGATGGCAGCGCTGGCACCAAGGGCACCCGCGAGATCGGCGGACCCGCTGCGCTGGGTCGCCAGCCCGGTCAGGACGACGAGCGCGCCGACCAGCAGCAGCCCACCGGCAGCGGCCTCCACGATCAGCAGTGCTCGCCAGCTCAGGACGTCGACCATCGCCCCCGAGAGCACCGGCCCCAGGGACATGCCCACCGCGCCGGCACCGGTGATGAAGCCCAGGGTGCGGCCCATGCCCGCACCCCAGGCGTCCGAGAGCAGTGCCGTCCCAAGGGCGAGGAAGGCAGCGGCCCCGACACCCTGGGCCGACCGCCACCAGGTGAGCTGGTCGATCCCCTGCGCAACCGCACAGCCCGCGGAGGCCAGCGCGAATACCGCGGCCGCGGCGCAGAACACCCTGGCCCGGCCCAGGCGGTCCCCGAGGATGCCGACCAGCGGCAGGGTCGCGCACCCGGCCAGGGCAAAGGAGTTCTGGGCCCAGGACAGCGCCGCAGGGGTCGCGTCGAAGTCCACCTGGATGCTGGGCATGGCGACGACGATGCCTGCGAGGTCGAAGCTCAGCAGGAAGCTCGCCAGGCTGACCACGGCCAGGACGAGGCGACGATCACCGCGCTGCATGGGCACCCGTCAGGCCCGTGGCCCGAGGCACGCCTCGATCGCCCGCATCAGGTCGCGCGACTCGTCGGCCGGCACCGAATGCGGCAGGGCGGCGTACTGGGCATTGAGCAGCAGGCCGTCCCGGTAGTCGTCCCAGGCCTGGTCGGCCGGATAGTCCGGCACCCCGCGCGCCAGCAGCTCCGCGTGCCACTGCTCGCAGACCCGCCGGTGAGCCGCGACGTCGCCTGCGACCGCGGGACATGATGCGGCGATGCGGCAGACATCCACCGCACCGATGCTGCGCACGCAGGTCCCGAAGTCGATGATGGACGCACCGCCGTGCCGGTTCGCGATCACGTTGCGCGGGGACAGGTCCCCGTGCACCAGGCAGCGGGGGCGGCGGCGCGATCGGTCGAGCGCCTCGGGGATCAGCGGGATGATCGGGTCGAAGAAGGCGCGGGGCTCGTCGGGGACCTGATCGCGCAGCATCGACCAGGCCTGCGTCATCTGCCCGGCGAACAGCAGGTCACCGTCCGGTGCCCAGGACAGATCGACGCCGCTGCCCTCCCAGGTGGCCGCGTGCATCGCTGCCAGGACGGGGATGATCACATCGAGCTCTCGCTCGCCGATCGGGTGGTGCCACTGGCGCACCTCGTCCAGCAGGTCCAGGATCAGCAGCCCGCCCAGGCCGTCCTGGCTCCACTGCGCGTACCAGCACCGCGGCGACGCGATGGCCTCCAGGGAGCCGCAACGCACGTAGAACTCCCCCTCGACCCGCCACTGCGGGGGCGGTGCCAGGTGCAGGTCGCCGAAGCTGCCATGGCTCTGCTTGACGATGACGCGCACCGGACCGCGGCCCTGCGCCCACTGCAGGTCAGCGTGATGGATGCGGCTCGTCCGCCCCGGCGCCCGCCGGTCGAGGTGGACGTGGACGCCGAGCAGGGCATCCTCGGTGACCTGTGGCTCCAGGATGGCCCGCCACCAGGCCACGTCATGCAGGTGCTCCTCGGTCACGACGGATCCTCGTCCGACCGCAGCGGCGCATGGGCGGTCTCCTGGAGTCGAATCGTGGCCATGGCGGACAGTCCAGCAGCGACGACGACGAACCAGGCCATGCCGACGATGCCCCAGGAGCCGACGATGGCGGAGGCGACCATCGGGGCGAATCCGCCGAAGATGGCGACACCGACGCCGAATCCCGCTGCGACGCCGAAGGCCCGATCCCGGGGGGACAGCAGCTCCGGGTAGAGGGCGTTGGCGCCGCCCGCCCAGACGGCCGTCAGCACTGATGCCAGCAGCTGGGCAACGAGCTGCGGACCGAACGACCCATTGAGGCCGAGCACGGCAGGGAACACCAGCAGGCTGAGCACGAGCAGCACCCGCAGGGTCCAGACCCGGCCGATGCGATCACTGAGCAATCCGCCCAAGGGCACCAGGCCCAGCAGGCAGAACGTCGCAATGGTGTTCGCGTGCGCTGCCTGCCCTGCCGAGACGCCGGTGTACGTCGGGCCCACGCTGGGCAGCAGTGCCGTGTAGCCGTAGAACAGGGCCATGCCCGATCCGGCCACCAGCACGATACGAATGAACGCGATGCGGTCGTGGCGCCACAGCTGCTGCGCCGGACGGCGAGCCCGCCGGGTCTCCCGGTCTGCCTGGTCGGTCTCCGGCAGTCGGCGCCGGATCACCAGGGTGCACAGCGCCAGGACGGCCCCCAGGCCGAAGACCAGGCGCCAGCCGAAGCTCGCCATCTGATCGGCGGTCAGGAATGCCTGGAGCAGGCTGATCGCGCCGGTGACGAGCAGGCCGCCGATGGAGACGCTTGCCTCGACGCTCGAGGCGAACAGCCCGCGCCTGCGGGCCGGCGCCGCCTCGACGCTCGAGGCGAACAGCCCGCGCCTGCGGGCCGGCGCCGCCTCGACGAGCATGGTGACGCTTGCCCCGCCGTCCGGGCCGAGGGCGAATCCCTGGAGGATGCGCACGCAGACCAGCAGGACGGGGGCCAGGACGCCGACCGCCGCGTAGGTCGGCAGCACCGCCATCAGCGTGGACGACAGCGCCATCAGCCCCATCGACGCGAGCAGTGCCGGTCGCCGGCCGATCCGGTCGCCGACCCGGCCGAGGACGACGGCGCCCAGTGGGCGGGCCATCGACCCGACCGCGAAGACCGCGAAGGACGACAGCAGCACGGCCGTCGGGCTTGAGGAGGGGAAGAACTGGCTGCCGAAGTACGGGACCAGGAAGAGGTACGCGAGCCAGTCGTAGAACTCCAGGACCCCACCGAGATTGACGCCGACGAGGGCTCGACGCTGCTCCTGACGCGTTGCCACCGCGGCATCCTGGCAGACGGGCGGGCCTGCCAGGGCCCAGTTCGCGTGACCGGCTCGGTTCGCGTCACAGGCCCGGTGATGGGATTCTTCCGCCCATGTCGATGCCGAGCGCTCCCGCCAATCCAACCCCCACCCCGGCCGATGCGTCACCGCGAAGGCAGCGTCGCAGCGCGCGACGGGCCATCTGGGCGGCGGTCGGCGTGGTCGTGGCGTGGTTCCTGATCAGCGGGGCGGTCGGCCCGCTGTCCGGCCAGCTCAGCCAGGTGCAGGAGAACGACAACGCCTCCTTCCTGCCGGCATCGGCGGAGTCGACCCTGGTGGCGGACGAGCAGAAGGCCTTCTTCGACAATCCGGCGCTGCCCGTGCTCGTGGTGGTCAGCACGCCCGGCGGGGGTGCGCTGAGCCCCGCGGCCCAGCAGCAGGCGGCCGCCCTCGCCGAGTCCATCCCAGGGCTGGAGGTCGAGCCCGGCAGGACGGTCGCCGACTTCACGGACGGCACCCCGATCGCGCCGATCCCCTCGCAGGACGGCGAGGCGATGCTCATCAATGTCAACGTCACCGCCAGTCAGTTCGGCGAGCAGCTGGCCGACGGCAGCCTCGCGGTCGCCGGGATCGTGAATGCGATCCGCGGGGCCGCCGCCGACTACCCGGACCTGCAGGTCAACGTCACCGGCCCCGCGGGCATCCTGTCCGACCTCATCAAGGTCTTCGGGGCCATCGACATCCAGCTGCTGGGAGCGACCCTGCTGGTGGTCATCCTGATCCTGATCGTCGTCTACCGCAGCCCGTTCATCTGGGTGCTGCCGATCATCTCGGCGCTGCTCGCCAATGCGATGGCCGGTGCCGTGGTGTACGCACTGGCCAAGGCGGACATCATCGTCCTCAACGGCCAGAGCCAGGGCATCCTGACCGTCCTGGTGATCGGTGCAGCCACGGACTACGCGCTGCTGATGATCGCCCGATACCGCGAGGAGCTGCACCACTACGAGTCGCATGTCACCGCGCTCAAGGTCGCCTGGCGGGGCGTGGTCGAGCCGATCGTCGCCAGCGGCGCGACCGTGTCGATCGGCCTGCTGTGCCTGCTGCTCAGCCAGCTCAACTCCAACAGGTCCCTCGGCCCGGTCGGGGCAGTCGGGATCGCCGCCTGCCTGGTCGTGCTGCTGACCCTGCTGCCGGCCCTGCTGGCCATCCCGGTGGTCAGCATCCCGCTGCTTGCCTTCCTCGTCCCGGTGCTCGGCTGGATCGCCCTGGAGGTCATCGGCCAGGAGCCTGCCTTCGGCCCCTTCGCCGCGACCGGCGGCGCACTGTGCCTGGTCGCGATCGTGTTCTGCATCGTCGTGGGCATCCTGCGAGCGGTCCGACCGGATGCAGGGCCGTTCTCCCGTGCTCGCATCCCCGCTGGCCGCTGGGTCTTCTGGCCGCGCATCCCACGGGTGGACGACACCGTCGACGAGGGCACGGGGCTGTGGTCGCGGGTCGCCAGCGGGGTGAGCAAGCGGCCGCGCGTCACCTGGATCGCCACGGCGTTCGTCCTGCTCATCCTCGCCGGCTTCACCGGTGTCCTCAAGGCGGACGGCATCAGCACCACCGAGACCTTCACCGACGCCAGTACCGTCGACTCGGTCATCGGCCAGCAGGTGCTCCAGGATCATTTCGCCGCGGGCCTAGGCACCCCGGCCATCGTGGTCGCCAATGCCGACAGCGCAGCGGCGGTCACCTCGGCAGTCGAATCCACCCCGGGTGTCGACTCGGTGGCGCCGTTCACCGGCGCCCCCGCGGGGCCGCCCGGTGCCGGCCCCGCGGCCGAGCCGAAGGTGGTCGACGGGCGGGTGCTGCTGCAGGTCACCCTCGCGGACCCGGCCGACAGTGCCCAGGCGGAGGACACCATCGCCCTCCTGCGCGATCGCGTCCACGCGATCGCGGGCGCCGATGCCCTCGTCGGCGGTCAGACGGCGGCGCAGCTCGATGTCGACCTCGCCTCGATGCGCGATCGCAACCTCATCATCCCCGTCGTGCTCGTCGTGATCTTCATCGTGCTCATGCTCCTGCTGCGCTCGCTGCTGGCCCCCGTGCTGCTCATCGTCACGGTGCTGCTCTCCTACTTCGCCACGCTCGGAGTGTGCGCACTGCTGTTCAACGAGGCCTTCGGGTTCCCCGGCGCCGATACGTCCTTCCCGCTGTTCGCCTTCGTGTTCCTCGTCGCGCTCGGGGTCGACTACAACATCTTCCTGATGACGCGGGTTCGGGAGGAGTCGATCAGGCTGGGGACGCGACCGGGCATCCTGAAGGGCCTGCGCGTCACCGGTGGCGTCATCACCTCGGCCGGCATCGTCCTGGCAGCGACCTTCCTAGTGCTGGGCGTGCTCCCGCTGGTCATCCTGCGCGAGCTCGGCCTGGCCGTTGCCATCGGCGTCCTGCTCGACACGTTCGTCGTGCGCTCCACCCTGGTGCCGGCGCTTGCCTACGACCTCGGCCAGCGCATCTGGTGGCCGAGCCGGCTCTCGCGGCAGCCCCGTGAGCCCGAGCCGGGGCAGGTCGCGGCGTCGTCGACCAGCTGACCTACAGGACCCGGCCGACGCCGGAGAAGCGCTCGCGGTACCAGGGGCTGAGGAAGCCGATGATCTCGACCCCATCGCGCGGATTCGAGGCACTGACCATCTTGCCGTTGCCGATGTACAGCGCGACGTGGTGTGCCCCGCGTCCGAAGTAGAAGACGAGGTCCCCGGGACGGATCTGCGAGACCGGTACCCGACGGGTCTGATCCCACTGCCGGTAGCTCAGGGCCGTCAGGCCGACCCCGGCCTGCCGCCAGGCAGCCGTAGTGAGCTTGGAGCAGTCCCAGGAGCTCGGCGGATTGGCACTGAATGAGTAGGGCCGCCCGACCTGGGAGAGGGCGTACTTGATGACCGATCGGATCCTGGAGTTGGAGACCGAGCTGGATCCGACCTGCCGGGCCTGCTGGCGCGCCTCGGCCGCCTGCTGCATGCGGCGCTGACGCTCCAGGGCGAAGAGCCTGCGCCGCTCCTTCGCCTGCAGGCTCGAGAGCACCTTCTCCGCCGCCGCGAGCCGCTCCTTGACCTGCGCCTCCGCCGCTGCCATCTCCGACCGACGCTGCTGGGCGAGCTTGCGCCGATCGGCGATGGCCGCCTCGGCCTGGGCCAGCTGCAGCTGCTTGGTCCGGTACCCGCGCAGGACATCCTGCTGGGACTGCGACAGGTGCTGGACCAGTGCCGCCTGGGAGAGGAAGGCCGCCGGGTCCTCGGCCAGGAGCACCTCCAGCGTCGGGTCGATGAATCCGGACATGTACATCGACCGGGCGATGCCCTGGATCGTGGCCTGGACCTCGCGCATGGCCTGCCGCTTGCGCTTGAGTCGGTCCTGCATGCCGCTGAGCTCGCGCTGCACTTCGCCCAGTTGCATCCGTGCCTGCTGGGCTCGCTCATGGGCGGCTCCGGCCTGCATCTCCAGGTCCAGGACCTGCTCCTCCACCTGGGCAAGGTCACGGCTCGGAAGCGCCTGCGCCGAGGGAGGGGCGACGCTCCCGAGCACAAGCACGCCGAGGGCCACGCCCGTCACGGAGCGGAGCAGACGCGACCGCACCTGTGCAACCCCTCTCGTGCGGCGATGGGCGCGTCATCGCGCCACCGTGTCACCTGACGTTGAGACCCTGTCACCAGGCCCTGAGATGGCCCCGGCCATCCCTCGGTTCCCCGTCTCACCGAACCCTTGCATTCCATCAAGCCCAGGCCGGATGGGCAAGTCACCCCCGATCGGGCGTGTCCGCACCCCCATGAGATAGTTGCATGGTGCAAGCAACCGATCCGCGCCTGGCACCGCATGCGATCGCCCGGGAGACCGTGGCTGATCCGGCCACTGCCGAGGCGATCGCCGCACTGGTCGACCTGATGGGCGTCCTGCATCGCACCCGGATCCTGCATCAGCAGGGTGCTCCCGGCCGGGCCCTGCTCCTGCAGCTGGCGAAGGCCGGCCCGATGCGACCGGCGGACCTGGCCAAGTCGATGAACCTGGACCAGTCGACCGTGAGCCGGCACGTCACCCACCTCTGCGAGACCGGCCTGGTCGAGCGGGCCGCCGACCCCAGCGACGGGCGGGCATCACTGCTCCGGGTCTCCGACGACGGATGGGCGCAGGCACGCAGCATCATCGGCGGCCGCATCAGCGAGGTCGCCAGCATCCTGGACGCCTGGCCAGCCGAGGATCGAGCCACCCTCGGCCGCCTGCTCGGCGCCTTCACCACGGCCTTCGAAGACCTCATGACCCAGTCCAGGCCCGCCAGGGCCGGCCAGCCCACACCGCAGCAGGGAGAGATCACGTGACCCAGTCACCCACCACCACCGCAGGCCAGCCGGGCGAGGCGAACTCAGGCCCCGGCCCTGATCCGGCGCTGACCGCCGATCCCGAGGCGACGCTCATCGCCGAGGGTGCGCCTGCTCAGGAGGTCATCACCGGCAGGCGGCTCGGGCTCGTCCTGGGCTCCCTGATGCTCACCATGCTGCTCGCCGCACTGGACCAGACCATCGTCTCCACGGCCCTGCCTCGGATCACCAGCGAGCTCGACGGCCTGAGCCAGCTGTCCTGGGTGGTGACGGCCTACCTGCTCACCTCGACGGCCTCGACCCCCATCTGGGGCAAGATCTCCGACCTGTACGGCCGCAAGATCATGCTGCAGGCCGCCATCGTGATCTTCCTGGTGGGCTCGGCCCTGGCCGGTGCCGCCCAGTCGATGTCCTGGCTCATCGTCACCCGCGGCATCCAGGGCCTGGGCGGGGGCGGCCTGATGGTGCTGGTCATGGCCGTGATCGCCGACGTGATCCCCCCACGCGAGCGCGGCCGATACACCGGCCTGTTCGGCGGTGTCTTCGCGCTGGCCAGCGTGGCCGGGCCGCTGCTCGGCGGCTTCTTCGTCGACACCCTCAGCTGGCGCTGGATCTTCTACATCAACCTGCCGCTGGGGATCGCCGCCTTCTTCGTCATCGCCGCTGCCCTGCAGGTCCCCAAGCGCCGGGTGGACCACGCCATCGACTACCTCGGCGCCGTGCTGATGGTGGCCGGGGTGAGCCTGCTGCTGCTGGTCGTGGAGTGGGGCGGCAACCGCTACGAGTGGACCTCGCCGGTGATCGTGTCGATGTCAGTGGGCGCCATTGCCCTGCTCCTTGGCTTCGTGCGCATGGAGCTGCGGGTGCGCGAGCCCCTGGTGCCGATGTCGCTGTTCAAGAACCCGGTCTTCGGGATGACCAGCATCGTCGGCTTCATCGTCGGCCTGGCGATGTTCGGGGCCATCATCTTCGTCCCGCTCTACCTGCAGATGGTCACGGGCGCGACGCCAACGGCCGCGGGCCTGCAGATGATCCCGATGATGATCGGCATGCTCACCGCATCGATCGTCTCGGGCCGGCTGATCACCCGCTTCGGCCGCTACAAGATCTTCCCCATCATCGGGATGGGCCTGGCGACCATCGCGATGATCCTCATGAGCCGCTTGCAGGTCGATACGCCGTACTGGGAGCTGGCCCTGGCCATGACCCTGCTCGGCGTCGGCATCGGCAATGTGATGCAGGTCCTCATCATCGCCGTGCAGAACTCGGTGCACCCCAAGGACGTCGGCGTCGCCACCAGCGGCTCGACGTTCTTCCGGTCGATCGGCGGCACCATCGGCACCGCGGTCTTCGGGGCGGTCATGACCTCCCAGCTGACCCGCCAGCTCACCGAGTCGCTGCCCGCGTCGGCGACCTCGGGCATGAGCCTGGACCAGATGACGAGCAACATGTCGACCATCGCGGCCCTGCCGGCCCCGATTCGGGCCGTCGTCCTGGAGGCATTCACCCACTCGCTGGACCGGGTATTCCTCACGGCCGTGCCGATCCTGGCGATCGGGTTCGTCGTGTCGCTGTTCCTGAAGGACATCCGACTGCATGAGGTCAAGCCCCATGAGCACGCCAGGCTGACGGAGTCAGCCGTACACGGCTGACCTCAGGCTGACGGAGTCAGCCGTACACGGCTGACCTCAGGCTGACGGAGTCAGCCGTACACGGCTGACCTCAGGCTGACGGAGTCAGCCGTACACGGCTGACCCAGGCGTACTAGGGCATCAGCCCCTGAACCCGTGCCAGGTGGTAGAGGTCGGTCTTCGTCCGTGCCACCCGGCCGGCGGACGTGCCCTTGACGCGCACCCGGTCGAGGTACTGCTTGACCGTGCTCGGCGCCAGATGCATCCGCAGGGCGACCTGCGGCAGGGTGAGGCCGGATGCGTAGAGCACCAGGGCGCGCTGCTCCTGGGCCGACAGCGTGATCCCGCCGCCGCCTGCCACTGGGCGCGCCCCACGTGCATGGCTTGACGATCGTCCTGCCGCGACGGGGGCCGCCTGGCCGGCCGCAGTTCGGATCGCGATCACCAGCCGCCGCACATCCTGCCGCTTGGACACGAAGGCCCGCGCCCCCGCCGTGAGGCAGGCGCGCTCCATGGCGGCCTCCTGCCCACGGGGCACGGCGCCGATGGCGACAACCGGGACGCCGAGCGCCGCCACCTCGGCGACCGCCTGGATCTCCCGGCCTTCCCCGCCCGCGATCGGATCCAGGATGACGCAGTCGCACCGGCCGAGACCGATCACAGCCGCCGCATCGCGGACGCTCGCTCCGGCGTGCACGAATCGAGCCCCGGGCAGCGCTGCCGAGATCGATCGCACCAGGCCATCGCGAACCATGTCGTGCGGGTCGACGATGACCAGCCTCATGACATCACCCTCGCCATGCGGGGATCATAGCGAAGGAGACTTTCTGGCTTGAGGCCTACGACTGAGCGAGTACTCCCAGGCCCTCGATCAGTCGCTGGACGTCGGCCGCGGAGGTGTACGGGGCAAGGCCCACCCGGACTGCCCCGGCCTCCCCGATACCCAGCCACTCCGCCGCCTCGATGGCATAGAAGGATCCCGCCGGCGCATTGACGCCCATCTCGGCCAGGTGCCGGTAGACCTCATCCGAAGCGATGCCCTCGATGCTGAACAGCTCGGTGGGCGTCCGATGCGGGGCATGACAGTACAGGCGGATCCCCGGAACCGACGCCAGGCCGGCGCGCAGCTCGCGGTGCAGGACGTCCTCATGCGCTTCAAGCGCCTGCATCGACCGGACGATCCGATCCCGCCGGGTGAGCGTGCCGACGTCCCCGGGCACCAGGTCGGCGAGGACGTCGACAGCAGCGACGACGCCGGCCAGCATCTCGTAGGGAAGGGTGCCGAGCTCGAACCGCTCCGGCACCGCCTCGGTGCTCGGCCGCAGCTTGTCCGGGTGCATGGTCTCCAGCAGGGCCGGGGAGGCGGCAACCATGCCCAGGTGCGGCCCGAGGAACTTATAGGGCGAGCAGGCGTAGAAGTCCGCGCCGATGGCCTGCATGTCGATCGAGGCATGGGCGGTCAGGTGCACGCCGTCGACATAGAACAGCGCCCCGGCATCATGTACCTGCTCGCCGATGGAGCGCAGGTCAGGTCGCGTCCCGATGAGGTTGGAGGCACCCGTCAGCGCGACCAGCCGGGTTCGCTCCCCGAGCAGGGAGGTGACGTCCTCGACGGTCATCGTCCCGGTGGCGGGATCGAACCCCGCCCAGCGCACGGTCGCCCCGGATTTCTCGGCGTAGCGCACCCAGGGCCGGACGTTCGCGTCATGGTCCAGGCGGCTGACCACGATCTCATCGCCGGGGCCCCAGTCCGCCGCGAGGGTACGAGCCATGTCGAAGGTGAGGTCGGTCATGCTGCGTCCGTAGATCACGCCGGACGGATCCGCATTGAGCAGGTCGGCCCCCGCCTCGCGGGCAGCAACCGTGATGTCATCGGCATGGCGTTCCGCGGCGGTTACCCGCCCCCGGTTGGAGAGCCCGCTGGTCAGGGCTCCCGCGATCGCGGCCGCAACGGCAGCCGGAGTCTGCGTGCCGCCGGGGCCATCGAAGTACGCCACCCCGTCGGCCAGGGCCGGCACCATGGCACGGATCCGCTCGACGTCGTACGTATGCTCGGCTGTCATGCGCGTATCCAATCGGGTCGCGGGCATCACGTCGCATCGCGGGTGCCCGACTGCCCGGAGGCATCCCACCACAGCGTGGCGACCTCATGGGGCTGTGCATCCGCCTCGGCGATGAGCGCGGCGGCGACGTCCGCGTCGCGCTCCGGCGGCAGGCACAGCCGAATCCGGGCGTAGCGCACCCGCTCCTCGGCCGGCAGCTCCACCCGCTTGCCCCAGGTGTGGTCGACCCAGGTCTCCAGGTGCGGCGCGAGCCCCATCGCCTCGACGATCGCGCACAGGTCCTGCGCAACCGGGGCCGTCGGCCGGTCCAGGTCCCACAGCCGCTTCCAGAGCGGATTCAGGCTGGTCAGCGGATGCGTCACCGGAAGTTCCAGCACGACCCTGCGCCGCGCATGGCGATCGAGAGCCTCGATGAACGGGACGATGTCGGCGACGTTGTAGACGACGTGGTGGCAGACCACCACATCGCACGCAGGGACCTCCTGCTGGACCTCATCCCAGTTCCCGAGGATCTCGAGGTGCTGCACGCCGCGGCGATCAGCGGCAGCTGCGAAGGCCTCGAGCATCCCGGCCTGGTGGTCCACGCCGATGACCTGGCCGGCCGGCGGCACCAGGGCCATCGCAGCCCGGCCCCCGCCGCACCCGACGTCGAGCACGCTGCCTGAGACTGGCAGCGCCTGGCGCGCCCGGTCATGCGATGGGGAGTCGGGGATCTCGTCGTCGACAGTGAACATCGCCACCGGGTGGATCCAGGGTTCCTCGGGGGCCTGCCGCAGGATCTCCGCTGGGATCGCCCACGATGCCAGGTCGTCTCGCCACTTCCCCGCACGCGCCTGCAGGTCGGCTCCTTCGCTCACCGGCAAGACGCTACCGTGTCGTCCGTGAGTGACCACGACCTCGAGCCGACCGACAGCCGGACCTTCCGCAATCTCATCGGGGGCCCGCGGGGGGCCCTCGAGAGCGTCCTTCCGCCAGCGGCCTTCGTCATCACCTACGTCGCCACAGGCGACAGCATCGCGTGGTCCGTCGGCGTCGCGCTGGTCCTCGGCGGGCTCTTCGCAGGGTGGCGCATCGCCGAGGGCAAGAAGCCCACTCGTGTCCTGAGCGCACTGCTCCTGGTAGCCGTCAGTGCCTACGTCGCCGTCAAGACCGGCAGTGCCGCAGCCTTCTTCTGGCCGCGCGTGCTCGTCAATCTGGTCTCGGCCCTCGCCTTCGCCATCTCCATCCTTGTCCGCTGGCCCCTGCTGGGTGTCATCGTCGGCCCGATCGTCGGGACGAGGATGCAGTGGCGCAAGGATCCAGACCTGGTGCGCGCATACGGCCGCGCCTCCTGGATCTGGGTCGTCCTGTGCCTGGTCCGCGCAGCCATCCTGATCCCGCTGATCGAGCAGAACGCCCTGTGGGGGCTGGCGCTCTCCGGTGCGCTGTTCTACCTGCTGGTGATCGCCACCATCGTGGGCTCGTGGATCGTCATCAAGCGAAGCCTGCCGGCCGATCATCCCGGCCTGCGGCATCCGCGGATCCCGGCACCGGCATCACAGGCCTGAGCGCCTCTCACCCCGCCTGGCAGCCCGGGCACCAGTAGAGCTTGCGGCCCTGCATCTGGCACATCTGCACGTCCTGGCCGCACAGGTAGCACGCACGGCCATCGCGCCGGTATACGTACACCTCGCCGCCATGCCGGTCGCGACGCTGGGCCCGGCCGGTTACCTCCGGCAGGTGCTCGGGGCGGACGGTGTCGATGCGGCCCCGCTTCGTCCCGTGCGTCATCAGCGCGACCAGGTCCGTCCACATCCCGTCGAACTCCGCCCAGGACAGCTGCGCGCCGGGGCGGAACGGGGAGACGTTATGCCGGAACAGCACCTCAGCACGATAGATATTGCCGACGCCGGCGAAGACGCGCTGATCCATCAGCAGGGCGCCGATTGCCTGCTGGCTGCGCTGCACGCGCGTCCAGGCCCGTATCGGATCCGCGTCCGGCCGGATGGGGTCTGGCCCGATGCGCTGGACGAGGGCCAGGCGGCCGGCCTCGTCGATGACCTCGCAGGCCGTCGGCCCGCGGAGCTCGGCGACATGCGTGTCATTGCGCAGCCGCATCCTGATCTGGCCGGTTGCGTCAGGGGCGGGGCCCTTGGCAATCCGCCACTTGCCGAAGAGGCCGAGATGGACGTGGATCCAACGCTCGTTGGCGAATCCGAGCAGCAGGTGCTTGCCGTATGCCTCGGCACCCCTGAGCACCGTCCCGTCGAGAAGCGCCGCACCATCGGCGAACCGGCCCTGCGGGCTGTCGATCTGCACCACTCGTCGGGCGAATGCCCGATGCAGGCGACGCGCCTGATGATGGACGACATTCCCCTCTGGCATGGTGCTCGCATCCTGGCAGGGTTGCCCCATGGCAGCGACCGGAGGCGATGCATCCAGCGTGGGCATCGACGGCTGCCCGGGCGGCTGGGTTGCGGCAGTGCGCGTCGACGATGCCCTGCTCTGGCGAACTGCCGGCGTGGGCGCCTTCGGCTCCCTGCTCGCTTCGCTGCCCGCGGACGGCTGCATCATCGCGGTCGACATGCCGGTCGGCCTCGCTGAGCGCGGCTGGCGCCCCTGCGACGTGCTGGCCAAGCAGGCGCTCGGCCGGGCCCATGCCCGGGTCTTCCTGACCCCGCCCCGCGCCGTGATCGAGCTCGGCCCGTCCGCACCGAACGCCCGGGTGCAGGCCTGCTCCCGCGAGCTCACCGGCCAGGGGGTCAGCCGCCAGGCCCTGGCCCTGGCTCCCCGCATCCTGGACGTCGACGAGCACCTTCCGGATCAGCGCATCATCGAGGCGCACCCGGAGCTGTCGTTCGCGGCGATCGCCGGGCGCGTCCTGATGAGCAAGCATGATCCGGCCGGCCTGCAGGAGCGCAGCCAGGCTCTGGCCAGTGCCTGGCCGGATGCCGACATCCAGGCGTGGCTGGCCACCCGCCCGGCCCGAGTCCCCCTCGCCGACGCGCTCGACGCACTCGCCCTCGCGTGGACGGCCGATCGCCATGCGACCGGCCGGTCAACCTCGCTGCCGGAGCAGCCGCCCACCGACGATCGGGGCGTGCCGATGATGATCGTGACCTGAGCCGGCCGGATGACGAGCCCGTCGTTGCCACAGGTGACGATCAGGCGCTCAGTCGAAGATCGGGCCTTGCGTTCGGGTGCGCTTGAGCTCGAAGAATCCAGGCGTGCCTGCCACGAGCAGCACCCCGTCCCAGAGGCGACCGGCTGCCTCGCCCGTCGGTGCCGGGGTGACGACCGGCCCGAAGAAGGCCACCGGCGCATCATCCGGGCCTGGCACGGCGATGACCGGGGTGCCGACATCCTCGCCGACGAGGTCGATCCCGCGCCGATGACTGGCACGCAGGGCGTCGTCATGGGTGGTTGAGTCCCCTGCCGCCGCGAGCTCGGCCGGCAGGCCGACCTCGGCAAGCGACTCGGCGATGATCGCATCGACATCCTGGCGGCCGCCCGGATGCATCCGTGACCCCAATGCGGTGTACAGGGGCAGCACGATCTCCTCCCCGGCAGAATCTCGCGCAGCAATCGCCACCCGCACCGGCTTCCAGGCCTGCCGCATGATCTCCACGTACTCCGAAGGGAGGTCACGGCCCTCATTGAGCACCGCCAGGGACATCACATTCCATCGGACGCGCACATCGCGCACCCGCTCCACCTCGAGCATCCAGCGGGAGGTCATCCAGGCCCATGGGCACATCGGATCGAACCAGAAATCGGCGATCGTCGTCATGCGCTGAACCGTAGTGCAAGGATGCCCCAATGGCTGGAGACGAGAACCTCACAAGGGCCGAGGCCCAGGAACGCGCAGCGCTCATCGCGACGACGTCGTATGAGGTAGATCTCGACCTCAGCGGCACCGGCGACACGTTCCTCACCCGCACGACGGCATCCTTCACCTGCCGGCAGCCGGGAGCCTCGACCTGGATCGACCTGATCGCTCCCGCCGTGCGCTCGGTTCAGCTGAATGGCCGTGATCTGGACGTCGCAGAGGTCGTCGACGGGGCCCGCATCATGCTGCCCGGCCTGGCGGAGTCGAACACGGTGGTGATCGAGGCAGACGGTCATTACATGAACACCGGCGAGGGCCTGCACCGGTTCGTCGACCCCGTCGATGGCGAGACCTACCTCCATACCCAGTTCGAGTCCGCCGATGCTCGTCGCGTGTATGCGTGCTTCGAGCAGCCCGACCTGAAGGCCACCTTCCAGCTGACCGTCACCGCGCCCGCTCACTGGAAGGTCGTGAGCAACGCCGCCACGCCAGTGGCCTCGCCGGCCGGCGATGGCCTGGCCCGGTGGGAGTTCGAGCCCTCGGCCCGGATGTCGACCTACATCACGGCCCTGGCCGCCGGCCCGTACCACGAGGTCCGCAGCGCCTACGAGGGCCCCCACGGCACCTATCCGCTCGGGGTCTTCTGCCGCGCCTCGCTGGCCGAGTACCTCGACGCCGACGACATCCTGCTGCTGACCCGCCAGGGCTTCGAGTTCTTCGAGGCCCAGTTCGAGGTGCCGTATCCCTTCGGCAAGTACGACCAGCTGTTCGTCCCGGAGTTCAACGCCGGCGCCATGGAGAATGCCGGCTGCGTCACCTTCCGCGAGGACATGGTCTTCCGCTCCCGGGTGACGGACGCCGCCTACGAGCAGCGGGCCAACACGATCCTGCACGAGATGGCCCACATGTGGTTCGGCGACCTGGTCACCATGACCTGGTGGGACGACCTGTGGCTGAACGAGTCCTTCGCCGAGTGGGCCTCCCACTACGCGAACGTGCGGGCAACCCGCTACCGGGAGGCATGGACCACCTTCTCCAACCAGCGCAAGGCCTGGGCCTACCGGCAGGATCAGCTGCCATCGACCCACCCCATCGCGGCCGACATGGTCGACCTGGACTCCGTCCGAGTCAACTTCGACGGCATCACCTACGCCAAGGGCGCATCAGCCCTGCGCCAGCTGGTCGCCTGGGTCGGCGAGGAGGAGTTCCTGGCCGGCCTGCGCCAGTACTTCACCAAGCACGCCTGGGGCAACACCCAGCTGACCGACCTGCTCGCCGAGCTCGAGGCCACCTCGGGCCGTGACCTGTCGACCTGGACGGAGCAGTGGCTGCAGACCAGCGGGGTGAACCTGCTGCGCCCGGTGATCGAGGTCGCCGCCGACGGCACCTACGCCCGGGTGGCCGTCCAGCAGGAGCCGCCGAGCGCGCCCCCCGGCCTGCCGGCAACCCTGCGCTCGCACCGGATCGGCATCGGCATCTACGACATCGATGACGCCGGGCTCAGCCTGCGGGAGCGCATCGAGGTCGACATCACCGGCCCGCTGACCGAGATCGGCGAGCTCGCCGGCGTCCGCGCCGGCGACATGCTCCTGCTCAATGACGGCGACCTCACCTTCGCCAAGGTCCGCCTGGACGATGCGTCGTGGCGGACGGCCATCACCCGGATCGGCGACCTGAACGACTCACTGGCCCGGGCCATCATCTGGGGCGCCGCCTGGGACATGACCCGCGACGCAGAGGTCAGCACCGGCGACTACCTGAGCCTGGTGCTCTCCGGCATCGAGCGCGAGACCGAGATCGCCGTGTTGCAGATGGTGCTCCGGCAGCTGCGCAGTGCCATCGACCAGTTCGCGGCCCCGGCGAACCGTGACGGCTACGAGCAGCGGCTTGCCGCCGCGATGCTCGACCGCGCCCGTGCCGCGGCACCGGGCAGCGATCGCCAGCTGGCCTTCGCCCGCGCCTTCGCCCTGTCCGCGAGCACTCCTGAGCACCTGGACGTCGTCGCCGGCCTGCTGACCGGCCAGGTCGCCTGGGAGGGCCTGGTCATCGACACGGACCTGCGCTGGTTCCTGCTGCAGCGGCTGGCCGCGAACGGGCGCGCCGACCAGGAGCAGATCGACGCCGAGCTGGCCCGCGACGACACGGCCACCGGCCGCCGCCAGGCGGCCACCGCCCTGGCCGCCCGCCCGAGCCTGGCGGCCAAGCAGCAGGCCTGGGCTGACATCGTCGACCGCACGGACCTGCCCAACGCCATCCTCGAGGCAACAATGGCCGGCTTCTTGCAGCCCGGGCAGCGCGACCTGCTCGCGCAGTTCCGCGACCGCTACTTCGCGGACCTGCCGCGAGTGTGGGCCGAGCGCACCATGGAGATGGCCCAGGACATCACGGTCGGCCTCTACCCATTCCTGCTCGCCGACGAGCAGACCATCCAGCTCACCGACGCCTACCTCGCCGGCGACCGCCAGGCTGCCGAGCGGCGCCTGGTGACCGAGGGCCGGGACGGCGTCGAGCGCTCCATCCGCGCACAGGCCCGCGACGCCTAGGGCAGCGCAGGCAACTCGAGCCGCTGCTACGCGGGCTCGTCCAGGTTCATCACCTTCGGCATGCGGGCATGCTGGGCCAGCAGGTCGATGCCGTCCTTGATGCCGCGCACGAGATCACCGGCCAGGAAGCCCGATCGCATCGACAGGATCGCGAGTTCGCAACTGCGGTCGTCGAGGTGGTCGACCACGCCGGTGCCAGTGACGATCTCGATGACGCGAGCGGCCGGGTCGACGGCGACCAGGACGGCCCGAGCGGCATCCGGCAACTGGGCATGGGCGGCAAGGGCCGACTCGCGCCCACCCGGCAGCGAGCCGATCCGCAGACCGAAGCACACCCCGGAGATCTCCCGGGCGGTCGACAGGCTGCGCTGCAGGGACGCCTCCTGGCCCGATGACAGGGCCACGCGCTCACCAGCGTCCACGTGCGCCACCTCCCGCCAGGGTCGTCGACGCCGCGCCGATCTCCGCCGGCAGCCGAGACGGATCCGGCGCCGACGGGGAGCTGCACAGGAACACCGCCTCACCCTGATCGGTCGCGCGGGCGACATCGCCGATGCGCCCGCTGCGGGTCCAGGAGGCAGCCGACACGGCCAGGTAGACCAGGGCCGCGAAGCCGACAGGGATGCCGATGAAGATCAGCAGGGTCTCACCAGAGCTCACGGGAGCAGCCTACGGGACCACCCCGGGAGCAGGTCACCGGCCGCGCACCGCGTCGACGATGGCCGTCAGCAGGGCCGGCCGCTGGAAGAGCTCCTCCAGCAGCACCGCCCGGCCGGATGCATCCGTCGTCGGGACCCGCCAGTTGGGGTACTCCTGGTCGGTGCCGGGCTGGTTCTGGGCACGGCGATCACCGACGACATCCGGCAGGCCGATGCCGATGAGCCGGGCCGGCGATGATGCGGCCACCCGGTGCAGGGCGATGGCCAGGGCATCGCGTCCCTGATCGGTGGAGATGTCGACGTCGTCGTCCAGCATGCCCAGGCGGCGGGCGATCTCGGCCCACCGCTGCCGCTCATAGGCGGCCATGAGCCGCTCCTCGGACTCCGGCCGGGTGAGCAGGTGCAGCTGCGACCTGATCCGCACGTGCTCATCGCGCAGGAACCCTGCCGTCGGCGGCAGGTCGTGCACCGTCACGCTCGCCAGCACATCGCGACGCCAGTCCGCGGGCCAGCGCGCACCGCCATGGCCGTCCGACTCGAACCACAGGATGCTGGTGCCGAGGATGCCGCGATCGCGCAGCACGTCCTGCACCCAGGGCTCGACCGTGCCGAGATCCTCGCCCACCACCACCGCACCCGCACGCTGCGCCTCCAGGCACAGGATGCCGATCATCGCCTCGTGGTCGAAGCGCACGAACGTCCCGGCGCTCGGCGGCATCCCCTGGGGCACCCACCACATCCGGAACAGTCCCAGGACGTGATCGATGCGCAGGCCCCCCGCATGGCGCAGCACGGTGCGCAGCATGTCGCGGTAGGGGACGAAGGCTGCGTCGGCCAGGGCATCGGGCCGCCAGGGTGGCTGCGACCAGTCCTGGCCAACCTGGTTGTACATGTCGGGGGGCGCGCCCACGCTCACTCCGCGAGCCAGCACGTCCTGCAGCGACCAGGCATCCGCGCCATCAGGATGCACGCCGACCGCGAGATCGTGCATCAGCCCGATCGGCATCCCGGCATCCCGCGCACCCTGCTGGGCCTGCTGCAGCTGCTCGTCCAGCACCCACTGCATCCAGGCGTGCAGGCGCACCAGCCCCTGGTGCTCGCGGCCGAACTCGGCAACCGCGGGGCTGCGCGGGTGATCCAGGCCGGGCGGCCAGCCGTCGATCTCGATTCCATGGACGTCGACCAGGGCGCACCAGGTGGCGAAGTCGACCAGGCCCTGGCCCTGCGATGCGACATACGCATCGAAGGCGGCCTGGCGATGCGGGCTGCGGCCCAGGGCGAAGACGAGCTCCAGGGCCAGGCGCTTGACCGCCCAGACGGCGTCGCGGTCGAGCAGGTCCGCGCTGTCATTGCCCGCACGAAGGCCGGATGCCAGGGCCTCGACCCGGCCTCGCTCGATCGGGCCAAGGTGCTCGAACTCGGGGATGTCCTCCACCCGCAGGTAGATCGGATTGGCGAATCGACGGGTGACCGGGAGGTAGGGGGACGGCGCCATCGGCGGCACCGGCGAGGCCGCATGCAGCGGGTTGATCAGCAGGAAGCCCGCACCGAGCTCGCTGCCGCTCCAGCGGGCCAGGTCAGCGCAGTCACGCAGGTCGCCCAGGCCCCAGGAGCCGCGCGAGCGCATGGCATACACCTGCTCCATGAAGCCCCACTGGCGCTCGCCAACGATGGCCACCGGGTCCAGGGCCTTGGGGGTCATGACCAGCGGGCACTGGGCCTGCGTCGAGCCCGACGCGGCCCGCAGGACGTGGTAGCCCAGGGGCAGGTCGCCGGGGACCTCGAAGCTCGCCTCCCCGATGAGCGCCCCGTCGACGTCGACGGGATCGACCCAGTAGTCGAGCTGGTGCAGGTCACGGCGGGTGCCGTCCTCGAGGTCGATCCACGCCCTGGCCGGGCTGCCATGGGGCACGTGCACCCACAGCCGGCGCTGCTGGCCCTGGACCGTGACGAAGACGGGCGGCAGCATCCGCCGCCAGTCGCGCAGCCTGATCTCGTCCAGGCCGCGGGCAACCCCCTCGGGCGTGCTGGCATCCAGGCCGAGCGCGGCCAGCACGGCCCCGACCGTCGTGGCGCTCACCTGCACCAGGTCTCCGGCCTGGTCCCAGTACTCGGTGGCGACCCCGCAGGCGCGCGCGAGCTGCCCCATGCCATCGCTCACCGGGACGAACGCCTGGGCCGGGGTGGTCATGACGCGACCCCCGCATCCCACCCGGGCGGACGCCGGTCGACCCAGGGGCGGGCCCGCTCCACCTGGGCCGCGAGGGCGATGATCGTGGCCTCGTCGAATGGGCGGCCGGCGAGCTGGATCCCGATCGGCAGCCCATCGGCTGTCCAGTGCAGCGGGACGCTGATCGCGGGCTGGCCGGTCATGTTGAAGAAGGCCGTGAAGGGGGTGAATGCCTTCTGGGCCTCGAAGTCAGCAGCCGGGTCGTCGTCATCGCGCAGGGACCCGATGAGCGCTGGCGGCTGCGCCAGCGTCGGGGTCAGCAGGACGTCATGCCCGTGCAGCATGCTCACCGCACGTCGGCTGAGCACCCGCAGCTGGAAGGCCGCCTGGGCCAGCTCGATCCCCCGCACCTGCGCGCCGCGCGCGCGCAGCCAGCCAGTCAGCGGCCGCAGCTGCGACTCCCGCTCGGCCGTCACCGGGGTCATCAGCGCCAGGGTGCTCCAGATGTCCATGAACAGCGGGACGAGCTCGGCGGTGACCGGCGGCTCGACGTCCTCCACCTCGTGGCCGAGGTCGGCCAGGAGCAGCGATGCCTCCTCATAGGCGGCCAGGCAGTCAGGGTGCACCGCGGTGTCGGTGATGACCGGGGAGCAGAAGCGGCCGATCCGCAGCCGGCCGGGCTCGCGCCGGCTGGCATCGATGAAGGACGCCCCCGGCGGCAGCGCCGGGGCCACCATGGTGTCGCCCGGGAAGGGCCCGGCCATCGCATCGAGCAGTGCCGCAGCATCGGCCACCGTACGCGCCAGCGGGCCGATCGCCGACAGCTCCCCGATCGCCTCGGCCAGCGGCCCGGCGGAGACCCGGCCGCGGGCCGGCTTCAGGCCAACCAGCCCGCAGGCACTGGCCGGGATGCGGATCGACCCGCCGCCATCGGAGCCCTGCGCTGCGGACGCCAGGCCGATGGCCACTGCCGCTCCCGCGCCGCCGCTGGACCCCCCGGCCGACCGCTGCAGGTCCCATGGCGTGCGCGCCGGCGGCGCGACCTCCGGCTCGGTGTAGCAGGGCAGGCCGAACTCCGGGGTGCTCGTCTTGCCGGTCATCACCGCGCCGGCCGCCTTCAGCCGGGTGACGACATGGTCGTCGACCTGCGGGACGACATCCACCGCCGCCGAGCCGAAGCGGCAGCGCACCCCGGCCAGCAGGTGGAGATCCTTGATCGGGACGACAACCCCGTGGAGCGCTGGCAGGCCGTCGAGCGCGTCCTGCTGCCTGGCCTGGCGCACCCGGTCATCTGCCGCCCGGGCCTGCTCCAGGGCCAGGTCCGCGCACATGGTCACGAAGGCACCGACCTGCTCCCCGAGTGCATCGCTGCGCCGCAGGTAGTGCTCGGCGAGCTGCACGCTGGTGAACTCCCCCGCCGCGATGGCACGCGCCTGCTGCAGTGCCGTGAGGTCATGCAGCCCGGTCACGTCCGCAAGCCTAGGACGACCCCTATCGTGGGCGCCGTGACGATGCCAGACGCACCCGACGCACCCGACCTGCCCCACGCACCCGACCTGCCAGAGATGCCCGACGTGCCGGGTAGCCGCTACCCCCGCGCTGACCGGCTTGACCTGGTCGAGCAGATGCACGGCACCGACGTCGCCGACCCCTATCGCTGGCTGGAGTCCGCTGACGACCCGCGCACCCAGGCGTGGGTGGGCGAGCAGGTCGCTCTGATGGCACAGGAGCGTGCCGCATGGACCACCCGCGACGGGTTCGCCGCGACGATGGACCGGCTGCTCGGCGCCGGCACGATCTCGCCTCCCTATTGGCGGGCACAGCGCCGCTTCATCACCCGCCGCAAGCCCGGCGAGCAGTTCGCCAGTCTCCTCGTCATCGAGGCCGACGGCACCGAGCGGGTGCTCATCGACCCGATGGCCATCGACCCGAGCGGGCTGACCACGCTCGACAGCTGGCAGCCGTCCAAGGAAGGCGATCGCCTGGCCTACCAGCTCTCCGTCGGGGGCACCGAGGAATCCGAGGTGCACGTGATGGACGTCGCAACCGGCGCTGCGCTGGACGGCCCGATCGACCGCTGCCGGTTCTCCCCGATCGCCTGGCTGCCCGGCGGGCACGCGTTCTATTACGTCCGGCGGATCGACCCGCAGCTGCTGCCCGAGTCCGAGCGCAACTTCCACCGCCGGGTCTACCTGCACCAGGTCGGCACCCCGACCGATGCCGACGTGCTCGTCTTCGGCGCCGGGATGACGATGACGAACTACTACGGGGTCGAGGTCAGCCGCGACGGGCGCTGGCTGCAGGTCTCAGCGGCCGAGGGCACCGAGCCGCGCAATGACCTGTGGGTCGCCGACCTGTCGAAGAGCTCGCCCCAGCGCCCGGCATTCACCCTCGTCCAGGGCGATGTCGATGCCCAGACCGGGCTGGGATTCGAGCGAGATGGACGCGTCTACGTCAGCACCGACCTCGGGGCCCCCTGTGGACGCCTGGCCGTCACCACGACCGACCGGCTCACCAGCGAGCACTGGGTCGACCTGATCCCGGAAGACCCGGACAGCGTCCTGGACTCCTATGCACTGCTCGACGGTGACGACCTGCCCTTCGACATGCTGCTGGTCGTGCGCACCCGTCATGGGGTGGGCGAGATGAGCCTGCACCGGGCCGAGGACGGATCCCTCATCTCCCCCATCCGGCCGCCAGGAGCCGGCACGATCGCCGGGCCGATCGAGCGGATGGACGGAGGACCCGTGGCCTGGTTCGTGTACACCGACCATGCGACCGTGCCATGCGTCTACCAGTTCGATGCGCGCGACTACCAGCGGCCCGACCAGGGCGTGAGCGTCTATGCCCGCCCGCCGGGCGCGGTCGAGGTGCCCCGGGTGCATACCCGCCAGGTGACGTACCAGTCCAAGGACGGCACGACGGTTCGCATGTTCATCATCTCCCCGACCTCGGCACCCGACCGGCCTCGGCCGGCGGTGCTGTATGGCTACGGAGGCTTCGGCGTCCCGCTCGCTCCCGGCTACTCGGCGGCGATCCTGGCCTGGGTCGAGGCCGGCGGGGTCTGGGCCATCGCGAACCTGCGCGGCGGCAGCGAGGAGGGCGAGCAGTGGCATCGCGACGGCATGCTTGGCAAGAAGCAGAACGTCTTCGACGACTTCCATGCGGCAGCGGAGTACCTCAGCGCCCAGGGCTGGACGACCCCGGCCCAGCTGGGCATCTACGGCGGCTCCAATGGCGGCCTGCTCGTCGGCGCTGCGCTCACGCAACGACCGGAGCTGTTCAATGCCGTGGTCTGCGTCGCCCCCCTGCTCGACATGATCCGCTACGTCACCTCCGAGCTCGGCCCGACCTGGACGGTCGAGTACGGCGACCCGGAGGATCCCGAGCAGTTCGGCTGGCTGCACGCCTACTCCCCGTACCATCGGGTGACCGAGGGCAGCGACTACCCGGCGACGATGATCGCGGTCTTCGACAACGACACCCGCACCGACCCGATGCACGGGCGAAAGATGTGCGCCGCACTCCAGCACGCGACCAGCGGCACGCGGCCGATCCTGCTGCGCACCGAGGGCGATGTCGGCCATGGCGCGCGATCGCTGACGAAGTCGGTGGACGAGTCCGCCGACACGCTGGCGTTCCTGGCCAGGTGGACGGGCATGCAGGCCAGCAGCGATGGCTAGCGTCGCGCCCGCGAAGGACGCAACCTGGGCCTGGTGGCAGGCCGTGCTGGAGTGGCTGACCGGGGCGCCGCTGCAGATCGTCCTGATCATCCTCACCGCGCTCATCGCGCAGTTCGCGCTGCGCTGGGTCATCCGCCACGCAGTTCGGCAGACCTCGATCCGCGCCCAGCGGGAGCGGCTGGAGAACCTGCGCAAGATCGCCCGGACGGCTGACCTGTCGCAGGTGCTGCTCACCCAGCGCACCGAGCAGCGGGCCTCCGCCATCGGCAGCCTGCTCAGCAGCGTGGTGAGCATCAGCGTCTGGGCGGTCGCGGCGATGACGATCCTGCCGCTGCTCGGCGTCGACATCGCGCCGCTGCTGGCCAGCGCCGGGGTCATCGGCGTGGCCCTGGGCTTCGGGGCCCAGACCCTGGTGAAGGACTACCTCTCGGGCATCTTCATGATCATCGAGGACCAGATCGGCGTCGGGGACGTCGTCGACCTCGGCCCGGCCATCGGGACGGTCGAGGAGGTCGCCCTGCGCTATACCCGGCTGCGCGACCTGTCGGGCGTGGTCTGGTACGTCCGTAACGGCGAGATCCTGCGGGTGGGCAACCGCTCCCAGGGCTGGACCCTGGCGATCGTCGACATCCCGGTCGACTACCGCTCGGACCTCGACCGGGTACGCGACCTGATCGAGGCGGTCGCCCATGACATGGACGAGGACCCGGCGTACGACGACATGCTGCTCGGCAAGCCGACGTTCGCCGGGGTGGAGTCGATGAGCGGCAATGCCGTGATCGTCCGGGTGACCGCCAAGGCCGTGCCCGAGAAGCAGGTGCCACTGGCCCGCGAGATCCGGGAGCGGATCAAGCTGGCATTCGACCGAGCCGGGATCGTCATCCCGATGCTGCCGCCCGCGCTGATGCCCCCAGCCGAGCCGCGCACGCCCTGACCTGGCGTAACCTGATACGGCCTGCGGCCCTGACCTGACTGGAGCCGCACTGATCTGTCCGAGCGCAACATGGCCGTATTCGGGCCACCAGGACGTACACTGCCTGCCATGGCCCTTGTCCTGCTCATCGTCCTGATCCTCGTCGCGCTCGCCATCGTGCTCACGGTGGTCGTCCAGTTCAACAAGCTGCGACGGCTTGACCAGCTGTGCATCGGCTCCTTCGCCGATATCGACACCCTGCTGACCAAGCGGGCCGACCTCGTCCCGAATCTGGTCCAGACCGTCACCGGCGCCCGCGACTTCGAGGCCTCGACCCTGGAGTCGGTCACGAAGGCACGGGCAGCAAGCGTGCAGGCCGCCGGGATCGAGCAGAAGGCCGAAGCCGACGCCGGGCTGACCGCGGCCCTGGGCCGGCTCTTCGCCGTCGCCGAGGCGTACCCGCAGCTCACGGCCACGGCGAACTTCCGCGACCTGCAGGCACAGCTAGCCGAGGTGGAGTCCCAGCTGCAGTTCTCCCGGCAGTTCTACAACGACACGGTCGTGACCCTGAACACCGCCCTGCGCACGATCCCCTCGATGTGGTTTGCCGGCATGGCCGGCGTCAGCACGCGGCCCGTCTACCAGGAGGCAGACCAGGCACGGCGGCAGGCGCCAACGGTCGACTTCTCCGGCTGACGGCGGGTTCTGGCCATGCTGCAAGGCGATCGGCAAGCAGTGCGTCACCTAGTGCCACGTGCCGGCAGGCTCGCCGGCCTCGGCGCCATCATCGCCGCCGGCCTGCTGGTCGCGGCTCCTGCGGCCGTCGCCGAGGCGACCCTGCCACCCGGCACGCAGGCGCGGGAGGCCATCGTCGACTACGACGTCACCGTCGAGGTCCAGCCGAATGCCGACATGGTGATCACCGAGCGGATCACGTACAACCCGGGCACCATGCGGGTGCGTCATGGCCTCATCCGCGATATCCCCACCCAGGACGTGCTCGACGACGGCAGGATCCGGCTCTACGGGGTCGACCTGCTCTCGGTCACCCGCGATGGCGGGCAGGTCCCGTTCACGGCGGACGACTCCGATGGCACCCTGTCGCTTCGCATCGGCGATGAGGACGTCCCGATCACCGGCCTGCACGAGTTCGACATCTCCTACCGGGTGCGCGACGGCCTCGACGTCCTGCAGCCCGACGACCTCGACGCAAGCGCCCCGCCGCAGGTCCAGCCTGGGGATGTCGAGCTCTACTGGGACTTCGTGGGCGATCAGTGGGACTTCCCCATCTACGGGGCCGCGGTCGCGATCAAGGGCCCGGCACCGGCGCTCGCCGCGGTCTGCTACGCGGAGGCCACCTACGACCAGGGATGCCAGGTCGGCCTCAACACCGGGCCGCAGGGCGCTACGACGATGACGGCACGGAGCAATCGACCGCCGTCATACGCCGGCTATGTCACCGGCGTCATCGCCTGGGCGCCGGATGCCTTCACGAGCCTGCCGACGCCGGTCATCACCGATGATCCGCAGGTCGCCGAGGGCAAGCGGGCGAGCACTGCCTTCCGCCTCAGCGGCCCGCTCGGGCTGCTTGCCCTGGCGCTGCCGATCGCACTGGCCATCATCTTCCGCCGTCGCAGCAGGGGAGTCGTGATCGCGGCATCCCCCGTCCGCTACGAGCCGCCGGAAGGCCTGCGCCCGGCCGAGCTCCTCGCTGGCCTGGAGGGCAATCCCGGCACGCGTGGCGTCGCCGCAACCCTGGTGGACGTCGCCGCCCGCGGGCACATCACCGTCCGGCAGGAGGAGCCGCGTGCCTTCCACCAGGAGGGCCTGGAGCTCACCTGGACGGGGCACGGCAAGGACACCCTGCAGTTCTGGGAGGAGTCGCTGCTGTCGGCGATCTTCACGGGCGCGCAGACGGCCACCATCGGCAGCTACGACCCGGCCCTGGCATCCGCAGTCAGGGACTTCGACAGCACCCTGCAGGGCCAGGCCAAGGCCTCCGGCCGCTACAACCCCACGGGCGACAAGCCCGATCGCCCCTACAAGCTGGTCATGGTGGCCGGCATGCTCTGCCTGGTGGCATCGTTCATCGCCATCATCGCCAGCGGCGAGGTCTTCCCGCTGGCTGCGATCGCGCTGCTCGCGCCAATCGGCGTCGGCCTGGTCATCGGCGGCATCGCGGGAGCCATCATCACCCCCCGTCGCCAGACCAAGCGATCGGCCACCTTCATCTCGCAGGCCGAGGGCTTCAAGCGGTTCATGGACTCCGGCTCGGCGGCCGCGCGACGGGAGTTCGCCCAGCGCACCGGGATGCCCGACTACGCGGTGTTCGCGACCTTCCTGCCGTATGCCATCGCCCTGGGCCTGGAGGACACCTGGATCGATGCCTTCCTCGACCTCGATCCGGCGCAGCTCACCGGCTTCGGCGTCCAGGTGACCACCTGGGGTGCCCTGCACGGCCTCGCCTCGACCATGACCACCGCAGTCGCCAGCGGCTCGACAACCCGGTCGAGCGGATCGGGGTTCAGCAGCGGAGGCGGTGGCGGCGGCGGGGGTGGCGGTGGCGGCGGCGGTTCCTTCTAGGCGGGCGCGCACGCCAGGCGGCCGATCCGACAGAATCGGACCGTGAGCCCTGCAAGCCCGGAAGCCGACAGCACCCCATACGAGCTGTTCGGGGGCGGCGCGTTCTTCACGTCCCTCGTCCACGCGTTCTACGAGCGGGTTGCCGAGGATCCCATCCTGCGCCCGATGTACCCGCCGGGTGACCTGGCACCGGCAGAGCGCCGGCTGCGGATGTTCCTGGAGCAGTACTGGGGCGGCCCGACGACCTACGACGCGGAGCGCGGCCACCCTCGCCTGCGGATGCGCCACGCGAGCTATCCGATCGACTCCGTGGCCCGCGACCGCTGGCTCAGCCTGATGCACGAGGCGTTGGCCGAGCAGGCGCTTGCCCAGGAGGCCGAGCGCGTGCTGTGGCAGTACCTCGTCAGCGCGGCCTTCGCCATGCAGAACATCCCCGACGAGATGCCCGCGAGCGCACTGCCGATGACGGAGGACTGAGATGCCACCAGCCATGCCCGGCGCGAGCGCGCCCGAGGATCAGTGGTGGCGAACCGGTGTCGTCTATCAGGTCTACCCGCGGTCCTTCGCAGACGCCGACGGCGACGGCATCGGTGACCTGCCGGGCCTGATCAGCCGCCTGGACTACCTGGCCGACCTGAGCATCGATGCGATCTGGGTCTCGCCCTTCTACCCCTCGCCCCTGCATGACGGCGGCTACGACGTCGCCGACTATCGCGGCGTCGATCCCCGTCTGGGCACGCTGGACGACGTCCGCGCCCTGGTCGCGGGCGCCCATCAGCGGGGTATCCGCGTGCTGCTGGACATCGTGCCCAACCACACCAGCAGCGAGCACCCCTGGTTCCGCGAGCTGCTGGCATCCCCGCCCGGCAGCCCTGCCTGGGATCGCTACCTCGTCCGCCTCGGGCGTGGCGATGGCCACCAGCAGCCGCCGAACAACTGGCCCAGCGTGTTCAGCGGCGATGGCTGGTCGCCGCTCCCCGGCCCGGACGGCTCACCATCGGCCTGGTGGTACCTCCATCTCTTCGACACCACCCAGCCGGATCTCAACTGGGCCAACCCCGAGGTCATCGCCGAGTTCGAGGACGTCCTCGCCTTCTGGTTCGACCTGGGCATCGACGGCTTCCGCATCGATGTGGCCCATGGCCTGGTGAAGGACCCAGCGCTTCCCGATGATCCCGCCGCGGACGCTCCCCCGGCCGACCCGGCAGCGACCGGAGACGATGACGGCCTGCTCTCCGAGCGGCGCACGCCCTACTGGGACCAGGACGGCGTCCATGCGATCTACCGCGGCTGGCGGGCGATCGCCGACTCCTACGACCCGCCCCGGGTCTTCTGCGGCGAGGCCTGGGTGGAGTCCGAGGAGCGGCTGGCCCGCTACCTGCGCCCGGACGAGCTGCACACCTCGTTCAACTTCGAGTTCCTCAAGGCCGGCTGGGATGCCGAGCGGATGCGCGAGGTCATCGACCACACCATCACCACGCACGCGGCGATCGGCGCGCCCCCCACCTGGGTGCTGTCGAATCATGACGTGATCCGCCACCGCACCCGGCTGGCACCGCAGGGCGCGGATGGCGAGCCGGATCTCGACCGCGGGCTGCTGCGTGCCCGCGCCGCCACGGCGCTGATCCTGGCCCTGCCCGGATCGGCCTACCTCTACCAGGGCGAGGAGCTCGGCCTGGTAGAGGCGGATCTGCCGGACGACGCACGACAGGATCCGGCCTGGCATCGAAGCGGCGGCACCGACGGGTTCCGTGATGGCTGCCGGGTGCCGATCCCGTGGGGTGGGGTGACGGCGTCGTATGGCTTCGGGCCGGCCGATCAGTCATGGCTCCCCCAGCCACCTGCCTGGGCAGCGCTCAGCGTGGCGGTCCAAGAGGACGACCCCGAGTCGACCCTGCGGTTCTACCGGGGCATCCTTCGCCTGCGACGAAGCCAGGCAGCGCTGCACGACGGATCACTGTCCTGGATCCCCGAGCTCGAGCATCACCCCGATGCCCTCGGCCTGACCCGCCAGGGGGCCCAGGGCCCGGGGGTGCACGTGATCGTCAACCTCGGCGACCAGCCCCTGCACCTGCCAGCGGGCCTGGGCACCGAGGTGCTCATCGGGTCGAGCGATCAGGTCGTCAGCCTCAACGCCCCCGATCAGCCCGAGCAAGGCTCCCCGGCACAGACGCAGGCGCATCTGGTCATCGGGCCGGACACCTGCGTCTGGCTGCGCGGCTAGGCGTCAGCCGAGCAGGCTGAGGTCGACCCGGCCTGCGGCACGTGCGAACACCTGACCGCGCGCGGTGCTCAGCCGGCGCCAGGGCCCGCAGGTCGCAGCCGCTACCCGCGAGCTGTCCTGGGCGAGCAGGCCCAGCCGTCGCGCTGCGTGCAGCACGCGCATCGACAGCCCGGCCCAGGCATTGCGCTCCCAGATCTCGTCGGCGATCTCCTGCTGGGCGCGCTGCGACAGGCCCTTCGTCCGCCGCGTGAACTCATCGACGGCTGCATCCACCTGCGGGACGAGGTCGCCGGAGAGCGCGAACATGGGCAGCTGCCACCCGTCTGCCGGGGGCAGCAGGGCCACGCTGGCCGCCTTCGTGACGGGGACGCGAACCTCCTGCAGGCCTGTGAGGTCCAGCCCGGCACCCGTCTCGATCACCCGGTCGAGCTCGATGGCCAGCGATGCCAGGGAGACCGTGATATCGACACTGGCGGAGATCGGCGTCGTCGTGGGCACGGCAACGAAGGCCACGACATCCATCGGCGGCGCCGTGTAGACGCCGAGCGCACTGGGCCGGCCGACGACTCGCGCCGGCATGCGGGCATCCCAGGCGACCTGCCGCCGGGCGATCGCCGCCAGTGCCTTTGCGTCGTCGGGCCGGATGCCGATGAGTGCGTCAGTCACCTGTCGCGTCCTGCAGGTGCGTGAGCAGGAGTTCGCGAACCTCCGCCGGGATGCGCCGCGGCTGCTCGGTCTGCCGGTCGAAGAACACCACCTGGGTCATCGCCGTGGAGCACAGCGTGCCTGACTCGTCCAGGATGCGATACGAGAAGTCGTACGACGCCCCGCCGACCCGACTGACCCATGTCTCAACCGTAATGGGCGCTGGGCGAAGTCGCAGCGGACGCAGGAAGGCGACCTCCTGGCGGGCAACGACCTGGTCGATGTCCTCCGCGTCGCCTCCGAGGACGTTGACCAGCACCCATACCCGCGCTTCCTGCAGGTAGTCGTGATAGACGACGTTATTGACATGGCCGAACGGATCGAGGTCGCTGTACCGGCGCATGACCTCCACGCGGAAGACGGTCATTGACTGGTCAGGCTAGTCGCGCGTCAGCTTGCGGTACGTCGCCCGATGCGGCCGCGCGGCCTCCGCCCCGAGCCGCTCGACCTTGTTCTTCTCGTACGACTCGAAGTTGCCCTCGAACCAGAACCACTGCGAGTCACCCTCGTAGGCCAGGATGTGGGTGGCGACGCGATCGAGGAACCAGCGATCATGCGAGGTGATGACCGCGCAGCCGGGGAACTCCAGCAGCGCGTTCTCCAGCGAGCCCAGGGTCTCGACGTCGAGGTCATTGGTCGGCTCGTCGAGCAGCAGCAGGTTGCCGCCCATCTTCAGCGTCAGGGCCAGGTTCAGCCGATTGCGCTCGCCACCGGAGAGCACCGATGACGGCTTCTGCTGGTCGGGGCCCTTGAAGCCGAACGCGGAGACATATGCCCGCGATGGCATCTCGACATTGCCGACCTTGATCCAGTCCAGGCCGTCGGAGACGACCTCCCAGACGTTCTTGGCCGGGTCCAGGCCAGCGCGGCTCTGGTCGACATACGACAGCACCACGGTGTCGCCGACCCGGATATCGCCGGAGGTGGGCAGGTTGTCCTTGTCGGACGTGTCGCCGGTCGCAGCGGCGACGATCATCCGGAACAGCGTCGTCTTGCCCACGCCATTGGGGCCGATGACACCGACGATGCCGTTGCGCGGCATGGTGAACGACAGGTCATCCAGCAGGAGCCGGTCGCCGAAGCCCTTGGTCAGGTGCGATGCCTCAACCACCACTGAGCCCAGCCGCGGGCCCGGCGGGATCTGGATCTCCTCCATATCGAGCTTGCGCGCCTTCTCGGCCTCGGCCGCCATCTCCTCGTAGCGATCCAGGCGGGCCCGGCTCTTGGTCTGCCGCGCCTTCGCATTCGAGCGCACCCACTGCAGCTCCTCGGTGAGCCGGCGCTGCAGCTTGGCGTCCTTCTGGCCCTCGACCTTCAGGCGCGCTGCCTTGGTCTCCAGGTAGGTGGAGTAGTTGCCCTCGTACGGATAGGCCCGGCCCCGGTCGAGCTCGAGGATCCACTGGGCGACGTTGTCCAGGAAGTAGCGATCGTGGGTGATCGCGATGACGGTGCCGGGGTACTTCTCCAGGTGCTGCTCGAGCCACTGCACGCTCTCGGCATCGAGGTGGTTGGTCGGCTCGTCGAGCAGCAGCAGGTCGGGCTGGCGCAGCAGCAGCTGGCACAGGGCCACCCGGCGCTTCTCGCCGCCCGAGAGCACGGAGACGTCGGCATCGCCGGGCGGGCATCGCAGGGCGTCCATCGCCTGCTCGAGCTGGGCGTCCAGATCCCAGGCATTGCGGTGGTCGATGGCCTCCTGCAGCTTGCCCATCTCCTCCAGCAGGGTGTCGTAGTCGGCGTCCGGATCGGCCAGGGCAGCGGAGATCTCGTTGAACCGGTCGACCATGGCCTTGGTCTCGGCGACGCCCTCCTGGACGTTCTCCAGCACCGACGTGGACTCGTCCAGCGCAGGCTCCTGGGCGAGGAAGCCGACCGTGAAACCCTCGATGAGCTTGGCCTCGCCATTGGAGACGTCGTCCTGGCCCGCCATGATGCGCAGCAGGCTGGACTTGCCGGCACCGTTCGGGCCGACGACACCGATCTTCGCACCCGGCAGGAACGACAGCGTCACGTCATCGAGCACCACCTTGTCGCCGTGCGCCTTGCGGGCCTTGCGAAGGGTGTAGATGAACTCGGCCATGCCGATGCCTCCCTGGATGCGGATTGCCGGGCCGCGCCGCCTCCTGGTGCGATGCGCAGGCTCCTGCTACCCGCCTACCCTACGGGGGCACCAACCTGCCGGCTCCGGCCGGCTTGGCCCGACCCGCAGCGGACATGCCCCGCGGGTCGAAGCCCCAGCCCCGTGACCGCTACGCGGCAGACTTGCGCGACGATCGCCCCGAGGGCTGCCGCACGGTGATCTCCCCGGTGGCCAGGTCGACCTCCTCGACCATCCCTTCGGCAGCAGCAGCCGCTCCGACCGAGGATGCGCCAACCGACGACTCGCCCATCCCTGACCCGTCGAGCCCTGCCTCGCCGTCGGCGTCGCCCAGCCCGAGCTCGGCCCGCACCGCAAGCGCGTCGGCCACCGCCCGAGCCTCGCTCTCCACCGCAGCCTCCCGCTTCACCCGGGTGAAGGAGGCGATCCCGCGGGCGAGGTCCGGGCCGACGGCGATGGCCTCGATGTCGTGGAAACGGACGGTGTGCGACTGCTCCCCGCAGGGCCGCTCCACCTCCCGGCTGCGCAGCCGGCCGGTGACCACCACCGGCATGCCCTTCTCCAGCGACTGCACGACGTTATGGGCCATCGATCGCCAGCAGGTCACGGTGAAGTAGTGCGTATCGCTGTCGACCCAGCGCTCATTGGCCCGGTCGAAGCGCCGGGTGCTGGAGGCGACCCGGAAGGAGGCGACCGGATCTCCCCCGGTGGTGAAGCGCAGCTCGACGTCGCGCACGACATTGCCGACGACGGTCATGGTGATGTCGTTCATGATTCCTCGCAGAGTCCTCGAATGGTTCCCGGGGCCGCTCCCCGGCAGGTGAACCGTGCCCTGGCAACCGTCCGGCCTGTAGTCCCGTCCGCTGCCCTGTGGACGCCAGGCCATGGCCCGGGGGCCCGGTGGATAGCCTTCGGGAGTGCTGCGCATCCATCGGGCCTGGGCAGTGGCAGCGGTCACGTTCCTGGTGCTCATCGCCGCGGCGACTTTCCGATCCAGCTTCGGGGTCATGGTCGTCCCACTGGAGTCAGACTTCGGCTGGCCGAGATCGGCGACGAGCCTGGCGGTGTCGGTCAACCTGGTGGTCTACGGCCTGAGCGCGCCGTTCGCAGCCGCCCTCATGGAGCGATTCGGCGTGCGCCGCATCGCCGCATTGTCGATGGCCTTCATCGCCATCGGCACCGGACTCACCATCTATATGCAGCATTCCTGGCAGCTGGTCGTGCTGTGGGGCCTGGTCGTCGGCCTGGGCACCGGCGGCACGGCCCTGGTCTTCGGCTCGCTGATCGTGAACCGCTGGTTCGTCACCCGGCGCGGGCTCGTCCTGGGCATCATCGGGACGGCCTATGCCACCGGCCAGCTGGCCTTCCTGCCGCTCATCTCGCGTGCGATCGAGGCATCGAGCTGGCGGGCCGCCTCGGCCATCATCGCCGGGCTCTGCCTGCTGGTGATCCCGCTGATCATCGTGGTTCTCAGGGATCGTCCCAGTGACGTGGGCCTGCGGCCCTATGGCGCGACCGGCGAGGCATCAACCACCGAGCAGGCAGCCAACTCCACCGGCAGCGGGTGGAAGGCGGCTGCCTCGGCCATCACCGCACTGCGCCAGGCATCGCGGACCCGGGCCTTCTGGCTGCTGGCCGGGACCTTCTTCATCTGCGGCTGGACGACGAACGGCATCATCAGCACCCACTTCGTCCCGGCGGCTCATGACCATGGCATGGGCGCGACCACCGCGGCCGGGCTGCTGGCCATCGTCGGCGTCTTCGACATCATCGGCACCATCGGCTCGGGCTGGCTCACCGACCGATTCGATCCCAGGATCCTGCTGGGCGTCTACTACGCGCTGCGCGGCATTGCACTGCTGGCCGTCCCGTTCATCCTCGGCCCGGACGTCGAGCCCCCGATCATCGTCATCATGATCCTGTTCGGCCTGGACTGGGTGGCGACCGTCCCGCCGACCGTCACCCTGTGCCGGCAGGCCTTCGGCATCGAGACCGGTGCCATCGTCTTCGGCTGGGTCTTCGCCAGCCACATGATCGGCGCGGGCGCCTCAGCGGCCGTGAGCGGCGCCCTTCACGAGGCCCTCGGCGACTACGCATCCGCCTGGTACCTCGCCGGTGCCCTGGCGATCCTGGCCGCCGGTGCCTGCGCGTGGATTCCCCGGGCGGCCGCCCTGCCGGACAATCCCCCGTTAGCCGCCCCCGATCCGCACGCGACGCGATAGCCCCCTGATCGAATCCCGTTGCCGGCGCCGAGTTCACCGTCGCCGACTCATCCGGCGCGCAGGGCCAGAATCCCAGCGCACCGGCTCCTAGCGCTCCGGCCCCGGGGACGAACCCCGCGAGTCCTTCGCCCACTCCGGCACCAACCAGCACGCTGCCACCCAACTGCAAGGACGACGGCTTCACGATCATATGTACGGGCGAGGCGTGCCAGCGGGCTCGGCCAGCGCGCCCGCGCATAGCAGTGATCTCCCGAGGTGGACAAGGCAGCCCCCATGGATGATCATCGCCCCGTGAGCATGAACATCATGAACGCCGAGGCACACGCCCTGGCCAAGGACCTCGCAGCCATTGAGCACACCACCGTTACCGAGGCGGTCGTCATCTCCCTGCGCGAGGCCCTGGCCCTACGCCGCGGCCGGGCAACCCGCGAGCGTCGCCTTGCGACGATGCGAAGGCTTTCGGACGCCTTTGCTGCCGACCTTCAGCAGGACCCGGGCGCACCTTCGATCTGGGAGCTGAGCGAGGCGCTGTACGGCGAGCGAGGGCTGCCAAGGTGATTGTCGACTCCTCCGCCCTGCTCGCCATCCTGCTTGCCGAGCCCGAACGCGAGGCGTTCGAGGAGGCGATTGCCGGAGATGTGTTCCCCAGGATCTCATCGGCCAACTACCTCCAGGCAGGGATCGTCGTCGACGCCCAGCGCAACCCCAATAGGTCATGCATCCTCGACTCCTACATCGCCGCCGCCCATATTGCCATCGAGCCCGTCACGGCCGAGCAGGCATGCATCGCACGGCAGGCGTACCGTGACTATGGCCGAGGGAGCGGTCATCCGGCAGGGCTGAACTTCGGCGACTGCATGGCCTACGCACTGGCCAAGGCGCTCGATGAGGAGCTGCTCTTCAAGGGCAATGACTTCACCCGCACCGACATCCGGCCGGCCCACGCCTGAGTCAGCCGATCCTCAACCATTGCGAAGCGGTGTGTGCTCGGGTCCGTACCTGCGTTGGATCGTCCCAGTCGTGAAGATCGTGCCCCTGGCATACGCATACGACACGTCAACCTTGCGGATCTTGCGCCAGGACGCGACATCGGACCGAACAGCGACCTGAATGGTCGCACCGCGCCCGATGCGCTGGCCACCTACAAGGCCAAGACATAGGCCGCGGTGATGGGCCCTTCGCCCATGCTCACCTCACCAGCACAGGGGGCTGATGCGCATCCAGCTGGGCGAAGCGGGAGAATAGGCGCCGGCGCCCGTAGCTCAACGGATAGAGCAACCGGTTTCTACCCGGTCGGTTGGGGGTTCGAGTCCCTCCGGGCGCGCGAGGTCGTTGCGCCGCGACATGTTTTCTGGGATGACTTTTCGATTGACCGCAGCGCTGACCGCAACGCCGATGCGCGGGGCTCTGCCGTGCGTGCTGCCCTGCACGTCATGGGGGCGGTGAAGTCCGAGGCGTGGGACGAACCCATGGCGCTCTGCGGGGACGTGCCCGCGCCGATCGCGCTCGACGGACTCCCGTCTCCGAGCAGTTGGAGGCGCTCGACGTCGCCGCGGGCACGAATTCGCTGAGGAGCGTAGGCGATCGCTTCACAGGCGATCACGGCTACTGCGTCCGAGACTCCCGAGGCGCGGGCGACTCCTACGAGTTCGCCAGCGAAGTCGCGAAGGTTCTGGTCGCTGATGCTTCCGCTGGTGTCAACAACGACGGCGACACGTGGCGGCGCCCCGCGACCATCGCCAGGTCGCGACGCAGTCGACTGGCGAGCTCGACCTGCCGCTCACCTGCTCCGCGGCAGCCACGTCCCAACCGGGTGCCCGAGATGTCGGTTCATCCGTGACGTGGGCTGCAGCCATCACCACTGGCCTTGGGCTGATGCAGCTCGCGGCCCTGTCAAAGCCGATTTGCGTGTCACGCATGACGCTACGAACGCACGTCAGCGACTCGAGGCTGCGTCGATGACCGGACGAAGGAGTTCGGTGACTATGGCTCGCGAGTCCTCGAACGTGAGTGCGAAGTCCCTGCGGTCGATGGCGTCGAACTCAGCCTGCATAACCGTCTGGCGAGAGTGGATTTGTCGCAGGAACTCGCCGCCATGCTGCGAAAAGAAGGGCGATGCCTGCACGATCGCATCCGGATCAGTCCGTGCGACGGCCGCGAAGTCAAAGAGATCTCGCGCAGTTGCCCGATGCCCGCCACGGTTGCGGGAGTTCCTCGCCGTCGAGGTCTTCCACACCCTGCTCCAGGCCACGGTCATGGCCGAGGACTACCGACAGCACGTCAACCAGTGCCGGCCGCACTCCTCGCTGCGCTACCTGACACCCGAGGAGTTCGCACCACAGCGGACCAACACAACCCCGGGCTCACAAAGAGCCTGGCTCCTGTTGAACTGACGACTTGCACCGTAGGAAATCGTCAATTGGCACCGTTGCGGCTAGAACACTTGCTCAGTTGGATCCGTGCAGTATCAACGGAGAATCCTGGGCGGCACGCTGGACGAGCTCTTCCCGCACGTCTGCGCCATCGGCGCTGCCCTGCAAGAGGAACGAGTCCTCCTCAGCTCATGGGTTGGCACCGGCGCCGGCCTTCTCCTGGCGATCGCTATCCGCCAGCTTCGAGGAATGACCCACGGCTCTCTATCAGCCTGCGATACCAGTGGGCACTTGCCTTTGGCGCCCGAGTGCCAGACGTTGGATCAACTGCGAACAGGCCGAACTTGATGGTCCAGCCACTTGCCCATTCCACGTTATCCATGAGGCTCCAGGCGAAGTACCCGCGCACATCGACGCCCTCATCACGTGCTTGCAGTGCTGCGGCGATGTGGGATGACAAGTAGTCCACTCGCAGGGGGTCGTGGACAAGACCGTTCGCTCCCCTACTCTCAGGGACGGCAGCCCCGTTCTCCGTCACCCAGATGGGAACGTCCGGAACGGCTTGCGAGATCCGGTGCAGCGCATCCACCAAGCCCTGGGGAATCACTTCCCATTCCATATCCGTGAGTGGGGCGCGTGGAGCGAAACTCAACGGAGGAGCATCTGGGTAGGCGTCGCCGTCCTTGGCGATGCTGGTCCAGTCTCCGGGCGCCGGCGGGCCGACCCGGGTGACCGTGTAGTAGTTCTCGCCGATCCAGTCGATGGGGACGCCCATGATGGCTCGGTCTGCCTCGTTGACGAACGACCAATCTGTGGAAGCGGCGCAACGGGCTAGCAGCTGAGCCGGCACGCCCTTCCCGGTGAGCAAGTCGAGGAAGAGTTGGTTCTGTAGACCATCGACATGAGCCGCAGCCTCAGCCATCTCCGGGGTGTCGGCAAGTACTGGAAAGCAGTTCAAGACGATGCCTATGTTCCGAGCACCGGCTTGCCGCATCGCATCAACAGCGAGCCCGTGCCCGAGCATCAGGTGGTAGGCAGCGGCCAGTGCCGCGCCCGGCTCACGTCGACCCGGGGCGAAGTAGCCAGATGCGTATCCTGGGAACGCCGTGCACCAGGGCTCGTTCAACGTCGCCCACCGCACGACCCGATCGCCGAGGCGCTCGGCAGTTACACTTGCGTAGTCCGCGAACCTTAGGGCAGTCTCACGCTTGGGCCACCCCCCAGCTTGCTCCAACTCCAACGGCAGGTCCCAGTGGTACATCGTCGCAACGGGTTCGATTCCGCGGGCGAGCAACCCGTCGACAAGGCGGTCATAGAAGCCGAGCCCGGCTGACGAAGGCTGCCCGGCACCGCCCGGCACCACCCGTGGCCAGCTGATCGAGAAGCGATAGGCATCAACGCCCAGCCAGGCGAGTCGGTCGAGATCCTCGTCGAGGCGGCGAACGTGGTCGCAGGCCGGCTCGCCTGTCGCGCCATCGAGGATCGCGCCCGGCCGCTGCGCGAACTCGTCCCATGTGCTCAGGCCGCGCCCAGTCACATCTCCCTCGATCTGCCACGAGGATGTTGCAACACCGAGCTGGAAGTCCCGAGGAACCTGAGGGCTCATGTCAACTCCTTACCAGTCTGACCAGCTCTGCCGACGCAATGAGCAAACGGACCGAAGCCCACAGGGAGCACCACCCGGATTCCCGGACAGCTTCGGTTCGGTGATCATGAATCGTCGACCGCGACGGGGTGCAGGTTATCGAACTATCACTACTGCAGAAGAGCCCAGTGCTCGAACGCGCCATTCCACATCCGTCAGCGGCCCGATGAGCCATGACGGTGGCGCCCAGGATCCGCCATGCGTGGTCGTAACCGTCCGCGGAGGTGTTGCCAAGGCGCGGTGCGTCCCTGCTTCGGTACCCGAGTAGGCCGCGGCGGGTTTGGCCGTGACCGCGGGTGGCGTGCCGCGGGGGTCTACCCTCTCCCGGAGTAGGTCCTGCGGCATGGGAGCCAGCATGCGGAATCGAGCGTTGCCCATCGTCGTCGCCGGCCTGGCGGCGATTGCGCTCCTGGGCATCGTCCCAGCACCGGCCCAGGCGGCGGGTCCAAACCAGCCCGTCGACATCAGCAGCGTGGAGGTCGCGTCCAATGAGCTCGACGGGACCGTCGTGCTGCCCGAGGGCACGGCCATCCTGACGATCCAGACCCGCTATGCCGAATGCATCCAAGGCGGTGCCTGCGGGGACGATCCGACGGTGATGGAGGTCGCCGTCGGCCAGGCCACCCGGTCCTGCCAGGGTCTCAATGGCTGCAACGCGGCCTGGCTGCCCGGTGGTCGACGTCAGTACTTTCAGCGGGACGTCTCAGCCTTCCGGAACGGCTACATCCAACTGGATTCGCCGACCCTGGCCAGCCTCGGACTGGGGAACCTGCCCGCTGAGTCCTGGCTCGGGGTGTCCGTCCGCCTGCGCAATCCCGCGGGCTGGTCGCAAGGCTTCGCTGCCAGCATCCAGGTGGCGCGGGCCCTGGACCCAGCCGACACCGTCCCGACCAACCTCACCGCTCCCGAACTCGGGTCCTACGGACAGTCACTGACCCGCGACCTCGCAATCGGGAACTGGATCGACCTGTGGAGCGCCGGGCGCTGGGCTCCTGGGGCCGTCACCCCGGCCACGTCCATTCGAGTCCAGGCCGCCCGCTGCCCCGACGCTGCCTGCCGCCTGACGCCGGCTCAGTACGAGGCGTCCGGCCTGCAAGCGACGTGCGCCATCGCGCGCGTCGACCTGGCAACCCGGGATGTCGGCTGCCGCCCAAAGCCCTGGGCAGAGATCGCCGCCGCCGACACGTGCTGGCGAGCGCGCACCCAGGCAGGCAATCGCAAGGGCTGGTCGACCTGGTCTGAGTCTGCGGTGAAGTGCCTGCCTGCAGCCAACTCGGGATCGGGTGGTGCCGTTATCGGGGGCAGCACCCTCGACCTGGCGAATGTCGCGCCGCTTCGGCCCAATGTCGGCGCCGTCGACCTCGTCCAGCCGTCCCCCCAACGCCTGCCGACCTTCAATCTCGAGAACAATCCGGCCTCCCCCATCGCGGCACGCGGCACCCTGACTGAGGGCACGGCGTACGGGGCGACCGGCACCGCATGGCGACTGCCCAACGGATGGCGCGCCCCCAACCTGCTTGCCAACACGACCTTCACCCTGTTCACCTGCAGTGGTACCGAAGCGGCAACGTGCACGGCTGCAGGCACCTGGGCGGCCAGCCGCCTCGTCGGCCAGAGCCCATCACTGAACAGCATCGGGGCCCTGAGTGCGGCCTCCGCCTATGCCCGCATCGCGCAGACCACCACCATGCTCAACAGCACCGGGGCCCGAGTCAGCCGGACCGCGCTGAGCGACTGGGTGTCGGTGAGCGCGGCGGCGCCCCGCGCCCCGGCGGCCACACCAGCGCCGACCCCGGTGCCGACGCCGACCGCCGGCGCCGATGCCTCGACAGGCGCAGGTGCCGGCAGCAGCGGCAGCTCACCCGATGTTCCTGCAGCCGTCGATATTCCGCCCGCCCTCGTGGCGGCGGGAGTCGACGGCCGCGTGACTCCGCTGGTCGGCACCAATGGAGAGGGGACCTACAAGGGGACGACCCTGAAGGTTCAGGTTCCCGCCATCGAGCCGCGCGGAGTGAAGATCAAGGCGACGGCCATCGTCACCCCCCGGACCAGGGGCAAGGTCTGGTTCACCACTACCCGCACGCTGCCCGATGGCAAGGTGCGCGTCGACCGCACGCGCAAGGTCACCGTCCGCGGCACCAAGGCACGGGCAAGCTGGACCTTCCCCGCGTCCAAGCCGACCGGTACCTACCTGCTCATCGTGCGCTTCGTGCCACGCACCAAGGGCAAGGTCGGCGCCATGGTCACCAAGGCCATCCTGGTGAAGTAGGCGGTGACGGCTCACCCCCTAGGTTGACGCCATGCGGGTGCTGGTGGTGTCCCATCGCGGTATCGCCCACGAGCTCGGCCACCTCCAGCCCTGGCTGCAGAGCGTGGCCAGCGGCGGCCTGCGTCGCGCATACCGGGAGGACGGCTTCTCTGGCCTGGACCTGGACGCGGCGGACCTGCTGGTGGTCCTGGGGTCCCCCGGATCAGTGGCTACCGGACACCGGACAGCGCCAGCACTGGCGGAGCTGGCCCTCGTCCGGTCCTGGGCCCTGGCCGATCGGCCCTACCTCGGCATCTGCTTCGGCGCCCAGGTCCTCGCCTGCGCCCTCGGCGGCAACGTCCGCCGGATGCCTGGCACCTATCGGGCCCTGGCACCCGTGCCGCTGGAGGCCGAGGCCCCATCGGCCCTGGCCGGGCCGTGGCTCACCTGGCATGAGGACGCCATCACCCGCCCGGCGGGAGCTACCGTCCTGGCCCGGGCGGATCACGCAGACCTGGCCTTTCGCCAGGGTCGAGCCTGGGGCCTGCAGCCGCACATAGAGGTGAGCGCAGCCTCACTCGAGCGCATGCTCAGCACCCTCGGGGTCCCGGAGGACCAGTTCCGCCCGTACGTCGAGGAGATGGCACTTCAGGAGCGCGGAGACGATCCGCCGGCAGCCCGCGTTGACCGACTGCTCGCTGCCTTCGCGGAAGAGGCACTTGGTCGGTGAGGCCAGCCCTCGCAGCGCCGGACGAACCAGGCCGGCATGCCGGGCGGACTCGAGCGCACCCCGCACAGGCGGACATGGCCGGTCTGGTACGCCCCGATGCCACGGCGCGCTCCCGTGACATGCAAGTCCAGGCACTTCGCCCACTGCATCTGCATCTGCATCGCGGCCTCGGTCGAGACGACGTACTCGCCACCAGAGCTGGCGTGCACGTGCAGGTCGGCAGACAACCAGCTCGCAGCATGGGGGTCAATGCGCCGCGGCAATCTCGTCGAGCGCCGCCACCGAGTCGGTCGGCTCGCCTGAGCCGCTCCCGTGCGATCGTCACCATCTCCCTGACGGCCGCTGGATAGGGGACGATCATGCCCCGCCACGGAGATCGAAGGCAGCAGCCTGGTACGAGTCAAGCCGGACCTGCGCTATCCACCGCTGTTCGGCGTCGAGCGCCCAGTCGACCTGGCGACCGCCCAGCAGGTCGATCGGCGCAGGGACCCCGTCTGCTCCGCCCCGGGTCGCCACCGTGACCAGTGAGCTGACCGGCTCGTCGGACAGATTCACCAGCAGCAGGCCTCGGCCTTCGGCCGACTCGCGGATGACGGCGTAGACGTCGTCATCCGTCGCTGTCACGGACCGATAGTCGGACCGACCCCTGGCGAAGTTCGGGTGCTCCCGACGAAGTGCGGCTGCCGCGCGGACCTCGTCCTCGATTCCCACCTCCCCGCCGACATAGGTCATGTAGGGGCCGCCGCTGAGGCAGAACACGGCCATCAACGCAGCAGTCGCAGGGAGCCCGAACTGCTCGCGACGCCACTTCTGACCCGGTTCGGGCCACCAGAAGGTGTCATGGCTGTCCAGGTGATGTGCGGTCAGGGAGCCGAGAGGGAGGGTGGCGTCGCGCACCTCGAGCCAGCGACCCAGCTCGCGGGCATTGCGGACCCAGTGTGCCTTGCCAGCGCCCCGGTGGATGACGGCCGGGACGAGGAACTGCTCGTCGTAGTTGTACGCAAGGTCCATCGACATCCGGTAGAGCGCCCCGGACGGCTCGGTGTAGAGCAGGGAGTCGGGGTTGGCTGCGCGCATCGCGGCGCGCAGCCTGGCGAACATCGGCAGGCAGCCGAGCATCGACACCGACGCGTTCGTCCGTGTCCGCTGCGACCAGTTCATGAAGTAGTTGTACGAAGGCGCGTCGAATCGGTAGCCGTCGATCCCGAGCCGCTGCATGATGCCGACGGCCTTGCCGATGAAGTAGTCCTGCCATGCCGGGTGCGCGAGGTCGAACGCCTGCGTGTACACGCCCGTGATGGCTCCGGCGGAGTCTCGGGTGAACCACTCGGGGTGCTCGTCGACGAGTGCGTGCCGCGACGGCGACCCCCCACGCCAATACGGCTCGAAGTCCTTGACGTGCCTGCTCCAGGCGACGAAGTAGTAGTGCAGGTCATCGCGCTCGAGCGTCGTCACGTCGGGGGTCATCTCATCAAGGCGCCCGGCGTACGGGCCCGCATCGATGGCTGCGATGGCCGCGTCCATGGCCTCGTTGTCGATCACCCCGTGCATCAGGATGTCGAGGATGACGTGCATGCCGCGCTCGTGACAGCCGTTGACGATGCGCCGCAGCATGTCCTCGTCGCACCAGCTGGTGCTGATGTCGTCGTAGTCATGGACGTTGTAGCTCGGGTAGGGCTGCTTCGGCATGATCTGCAGGCAGTTGTACCCCAGGCCCGCGATGCGGTCGAGGTCGTCCAGCAGGTGCTGCGGGGTCGGGTACGGCTCGTAGGTCCAGCCGCCCCGGAACACCCCGAACCCGATCTGCACCTCGTAGAGGTTGACGTCCGCGGCCCAGGCCGGGGGGTCATTGGGTCCGACGATCCCAGCTGCCGCGAGCATGGCGGGTACCTCAGGCAGCAGCGCGTCGAAGGACTGCTGCACCAGGTCGAGCATCAGCGGGCCGGCGGTCAGCGAGCCGTCCGTGGGCAGGACACCGGCGATGTCGGTCGTCCACACGGCCGAGGCTCCTCCTGCCGACGGTCCAAGTGCGATCTCTCCGTAGTTGGCGAGCGACAGCGGCCACAGCAGGAACAGCGCCGGATCCTCGGCGCGCTCGAGAGCGACGATGCCAGACGACGACTCGACACCGGCAACGGTCTGCACGGCGGTGACATAGGACAGGTCGGCGAGCCGGAGATCCGCGCGAAGCTTGCTTCCTGGGGTCTGGACGAGCCACCCGTCCACGTCCCCGACGATGACGGTGACGTCGACGAGGACGTTGCGCAGGACAGCGCCGTCCCTTCCGGAGACCACCTCCAGTCGCAGCGCCAGGCGCGGCGTCGATTCGCGCAGCTCGAAATGCCAGATGACGGTCCAGTCAGGGCTCGTCGTCGCAACCGGCACCGAGTAGGCGCGCAACCCGAAGTGCAGCTGCTCACGTACCTGGACCGCACCCGGCGCGAGCGTCACCTCGGTGGTCTCCAGGTAGTCGAGTCCGCCCTGAGGCGCACGGGCCTCGAGGCCCTCGGTGACGAGCGTGACGCGGGTGCTGAGGGCGACGCGCTCCCTGCCGCACACCAGCGCGACGGGTGATCCATCGCTCGCATCGATCTCCAGCACGAGATCGCTGAACTCGCTGGTCAGGCTCAGGCTCGCGCCCTGTGACCTATCCGCACCCACGGTGCCTCCCATACTCGACGGAGATTCGATCAGGCCGGTGCTGCGTGTCCAAGGGACGAGCATCCTCCCGAGCCCACTTCTCCCCATCCGACCGTCGGTGCGGAGTACTCCGAGCACCGTGATCAACCCTAATAGATGACGTATGATGTTTGACGCTCGGCTGAGAGCTGCGGACTTCGACCAGGACGCCGGCCCGCACCTCCACGCAAAGCCGGCGGCGCTCCTGCTCTCGATGTGCCGATCATGAGCACCACGGTGGTGATCTCACCCCGGACGTGTCGTTTGGGCTAGGCGACGACGGCGCCGACCCCGAGCACGACGACGACGAGCGCGACGAGTTCGATCCGCGTGAGCCTTTCCTTCATGAACACGAATGTCAGGAGCGCGGTGATCATCGGGCTGAGTGATGCCAGCACGGATACCAGCCCGATGCTCCCCTCCTGCGCCGCGGAGTAGAAGGCCACATTGCCGAGCCCCAGGGCCATGCCCGCACCCGCGACCACCGCGCCGGCACGCCATGACAGCCCTGCGAGCTGCCGCCGTGGGCTGGCCAGCACGACGCAGAGCACCACCAGGACCTGCATGCACTGCTGGGCAAGCAGCGTTCCGGTGACGCTGCCCCGTGAGCCGAGATCGAGCACCAGAGTCCCGGTGCCCCAGCACAGTGCCGTCCCCATGGCCAGGAGCACGGATAGCCGCTGCCCCTTCGGGTCATAGACGCCATCCCCGCTGCGCGAGATCGCATGCGGCAGGTAGAAGGCGACCAGGCCGCCAAGGATCATCACGACGCCGAGCGCGGTCGAAACGGTAACCGCGACTCCCAGCAGGATGGCGTACGCGACCGGGACGAGGCTCTCGGCGGCAGCCACGCCTCCGGCAATGGCGACCTTCCCCCGCTGATACGCCCGTAGCAGGAGATAGGTGCCTGCGACATTGAGCGCACCGCCGATGATGCCCGCGACCAGCTCATCCCTGCCGATGACGAGGCGTCCATCCCAGATGCCACGCGTGGCGTAGACCGCGGCGGCTCCCGTGCCATTGAGCAGGAGCACCGCCCAGGTCGACAGGCGCCCGCGATAGATCCCGAGGCCGAACTTCCAGACGCCGAAGAGCACGGCGCTTGAAAGTGCGAGCACCACCAGGCCCATCGCGCTCACCCCTCACGTCAGCATCCTTTGCAGGCGGCCAAGGCTATCTGCAGAACGAATCATCCCCACGTCGTTGGCCTGCGACCGGTTGGAGGGGCAGCGCACCGGCCGCCAAGGTCAGCGCCACGCGATCGTCACGCTGATGCGACTGGCAGCCTTCTTGGCCGCCGTCGAGGGCTTGGTCATCGTGATCGTCCCGCGCAGGCCGGCCTTCCGGAGATAGTCGACGACCTTCTGGGCGCGCGTGCGAGCCAGGGCCTGGGCCTTCTTTCGCGGTCCGGCCTTGGCCACGAATCCGGTGACGGTTGTGGTCGTGGTCGCCGTCGTGGGCACTCCGGCGACGAGATCCCGCAGGGCACCACGCGCCTTGGAGTCCAGCTTCTTCTTGCCCAGCGCGAAGGTCACGGTCGCGCTCGCCGGACTCGAGGCGGCAGCGAAGAGCTGAAAGGCGATCGAGGCGCTGCGGACCTTGCCGCCGGGCATGAGCCCGTTCACCTGCAGCACGTGCGTGCCGGCAGCGGTGTCGGCCGGGACCGTCACGTTGATGCTGAAGGCACCGTTGGCGTCGGCGGTAGTGGAGCCGAGGAAGGCGGTCGGCGCCAGCAGCCAGGCGTAGACGGTTGATCCCGGCGCATATCCGGTGCCGGTGACCGCGATGGTGCTGCCTGCCGTCGCCCCGAAGGGGGCGGACGTCCGCACGGTCGGCGCCTGGGCCGCGAGCGTCCAGCCAGGCCCGCCGAGCGAGAGCCGTGGCCCGGCAATCACGGGCGGGCCAATGCCTGGCGCGGGGGCGCCGTCCTCCAGGACGCTCGACTTGCCAGCCTCAGCCGGGAGCGAGACGGCGGTCGCTGCGAGCTTGCGATCGACCTCGAAGGGGTCCGGCGCTCCGGCGGCTGCGCATGGCGTCCCGGTCGGGAAGACCCGGCGCAGCGCCTGCCAGGCGTCAAGGGCGGCTGGCGATCCCTGCCAGAGCTGGACCCCGAGCAGGCTGTAGGGGGCAGCGGTGTAGAGGTACCAGAAGGTCGCGTCGATCCCCAGCGATCGGGAGTCGAGGTAGGTCTGCTGGATGAGCGCAGCCCCCTCGGCATCGGAGTAGGCCCGGCCGGGCGTGGGGCCCGGCCCCGCGAGCCCGTAGTTCACCTCGGTGTCGAAGACGAGGCGATCCAGGACGGGCGATGACGCGCCGACCTGATCGACCACGGTGCTCTGCCAGTAGACGATGTCGTTGACCCGATCCGCCGGGCCCAGGTTGCCGGCAGGGTAGGAATGGATGGCGAAGGCATCGAAGGGGTTGCCCCGTGATCCCAGGGCTGCCAGGAAGGGCATGACGAAGCGGCGCATCGATGGCCGCAGCCGCAGGGTGACCGAGGGCAGGGTGACGATGGCATCGGGCTGCTTGGCCTTGATGATCTGGTACGCCGCGGCGGTGAGGTCGGCCATCTGATCGGGCGTGCCCGTCCAGAAGGTCGACAGGTTCGCCTCGTTCCACGTCTCGTACCCGGCGATCCGCGAGCCGTATCGATCGACGACCGCGGTGACGTACGCCTTCCAGTCATTGATATCGCGGGGCGGGCTCGCGGTGCCGGCACCCCACCGCGGGTCCCCGGCACTGGGGTTCGTCGCTGCCCAGGCCGGCGTCATGCCCAGGACGAGGAAGGCCTTGGCACCGGATGCCTCCGCCTTCGCGACCTGCGCATCGAGGGCAGTCCAGGTGAACGAGCCCGGAGCGGGGTTCACGTCCTTCCAGGTAACTCCCAGATCCCAGAGCCGGTGCATCCCGGCGCTGATCGGGATCGACCCGGTGACCTCGGGCGCGGCCTCCAGGGAGACGAACCCAGCCGACGTCGGCGTGCAGGCCTGCATCCGGGCCACCCCGGCCGGGTCAGCAGCCTGGGCCGGCCCAGTGACGGCACCCGGTGCGATCAGGAGCAGCCCCGCGATGCAGATGCAGGCGACTGCACCCCGGAATGCGCGTTGGGTCGGCACCCCGTCAACCTACAGCCACGCGTGAGTCAGCAGCCCATCTCCGATGCCGCCGCTGCTCGCGCACACCCGCAGGGACACCCCCACGACTGTTGGTCGGTGCGCACGTGGGCCGATGCTGAACGGCGCGGCGTTCGTCTCGTCAGAGTTCACGTTGCTCGCGAAGGTGACGCTCAGCCATCAGGGCGGCCATTTCTTCGGCGGTTGTCACGTTGCCGCTGGCGATCGCCGCTTCAGCCTGCCGGATTCGGTCGATAGCCGCGTTGTCGCGAAGCAGTTCGATCGTGGCCTCGAGGGACTCAAGATCTTCTGCCGCGAGGAGGACGACGAGTTCGCGGCCATTCCGAGTGACATGGACTCGCTCGTGTGTCCGGTCGACCTCGTCCGCAATCTCAGACAGGCGGGCCTTGACCTCTGACAACGGAAGCGTGCTCATAGACCATGATTATGGTCCATCAGAACGCTTCGCGAACTGCATCGGCACTCCATGCCCGCCTTGGGGCCATTGGTTGGGACGTATATATAGGGGCGACCGCATCACTGTGACGCAATGTGCGGCGCAATGGCACCATTGGATCGTGACTGCCGACCAAGGGTCGGGGCTGGCCGCCAGCCCCGCGGCCCGCTTCCGGATCGACCCGGACTCGAGTTCCTGATCTCATCCGAGCGTCCGCCACTGGCGCTGGTCTACGCGGCGATCGGTGCCATTGCCGTCGTCGCGGTTTGCGCGGTGCTGTTCGAGCTGATTGCCTCGCTGATGTCGATCAGCCCCCGCCGGCGCCTGCTCGGCCTGCTGCGGGGCCAGCTCGACACCGAGCGCCCCACCCGCCCGATCAAGGTGACCGTGCTGATCCCGGCGCATAACGAGGAGTTCTCGCTGCCGACCACCCTGGCGGCGCTCGCACAGCAGCGCAGGCGTCCCGATCGGGTGATCGTTATCGCCGACAACTGCACCGATCGCACCGCGCAGATCGCCCGCGAGATGGGCCATGAGGCTTTCGAGACCGTCGAGAACGAGCATAAGAAGGGCGGAGCGCTGAATCAGGCGCTCACCCGGCTGCTGCCGCTGGTCGACCCGTCCGACGCGATCCTGGTGATGGACGCCGACACCAGCCTGGCCGGTGGCTTCATCGAGGTCGCTGCCCGGCACCTGGAGTCGGATACGGAGCTCGCCGCCGTAGGCGGGATCTTCTACGGCGAGCCGGGCCACGGCCTCATCGGCCAGTTCCAGCGCAATGAGTACGCGCGTTACTCGGCTCAGATCCGCGCCCGGCGCGGACGGGTGTTCGTGCTCACCGGGACGGCAACGATGTTCCGGGCCTCCGCATTGATGGACGTCGCTGCCGCGCGCGGGGTCTACATCCCAGGTGAGCCCGGCAAGGTCTATGACACGGCAGCCCTCACCGAGGACAACGAGCTCACCCTTGCGCTGAAGTCAATCGGCGCCACCATGGTGTCCCCTGCGCAGTGCACCGTGGTCACCGAACTGATGCCGACCTGGCGCAACCTGTGGCGGCAGCGCCAGCGCTGGCAGCGCGGCGCACTGGAGAACCTCGGCGCCTACGGGATGACCAGGGCCACCATCCGCTACTGGGGCCAGCAGGTCGGCATCGGCTACGGGACGGTTGCCCTGAACTCCGCCCTGCTGCTCATCCTCATCACCGCCGTCGCGGTCAACGAGTGGGTGTGGTTCCCGTTCTGGTTGCTGATCGGCTCGGTCTTCCTGCTCGAGCGGGTGGTGACGGCCTGGCGGACCGGGTGGCGCGGCCGCTTGCTGGCACTCACCCTGCTGCCCGAGTTGCTCTACGACGTCTACCTGCAGGTGGTGTTCGTCAGCTGCCTGTTCGACATCGCGCTCGGCCGGCGGGCTCGCTGGGGTCATGTCCGGCACGTGGAGGCATCTGCGTGACCACCGGCGTCGTGCTTCCCGAGGCAACGCTCGGGCAGCCATGGTTCACCGCATTCGCGCTCGCAGTCGCGTTCAACACGATCATCTACCTGGGCCTGACCTTCTCCAAGCTCATCCCATGGCCGGCCCAGGTGCATCCCAACCGCATTCGGGCGATCCTGCCCGACACGATCATGAAGGCGCAGACCATGCAGGAGACACGCAGGCGAGCCAGGAAGAACCCCGACGACCCGTTCCTGGGGCTGCGGCCGGACTCAGCGCGCTTCTCCATCCCGCGCAGCATGGCCTTCGTCGGCGGCGTCGTCATCATCCTGGTGATCATCAACATCATCGTGGCCGGTGCGGTCATCGATGCGCCTCGGGTCGCGACCCTCGCCTTCGGCCTGCTGATGCTGGTCATCGCGCTCGCGCTGTACCGGCAGCTGGTCAGCCCGGTGGTGATGATCTGGATCTGGGCGGTGATGTCGGCGATCCTGAGCATCGCACTGTGCTGGTTCGCCGTGCGCATCGACAGCCCCGTCGTGCTGACCTATGCCGTGATCGTGGTGACGATCGCCGCGCCGATCGCGCTGTCGTGGCCCGCGGCCATTGCCAGCGGACTCATCCAGTTCGCCGCGATCTGCGTTGCCGGGCATCTCATCGAGTCGATCGACACGGTGCTGTGGGCCGTCGCTGGCTTCGCCGGCCTCGTTGCAGGAATCGTGCTGCTGCAGGTGCGGCTGAACAACGTCGACAACATCGGCTTCACCCAGATGCAGGCCCATCGGCTTGCCACGACGGACCCGCTCACCGGGTGCTTCACCCGCGGCGGCATCGTGGACGTCACGGGCACGGTCATGGCGACCGCCCAGCGCGCAGGCGGGTCGGTCTACGTCGTCATCGCGGACGTCAACGACATGCGCCGGACGAATGCCGACTACGGCTTCGCGTACGGCGACAGCGTCCTGCAGGCAGCCGCCCGCGCCCTGCGTGCCTGCCTGCCGGAGGGCGACCTCATCGCGCGCTGGGATGGCGACGCATTCCTCGCCCTGGGTATCGGCCAGCGGCCCGACCCGACAACACTCGCGGCGCGGATTGACGAGGCCCTGGCCGCTGGGGGCGTCGCCCTGGGCAAGGCCCCGGTGACCATGCGCGTCAGCGCCGCGGACGCCCCAGCCACCGAGGTCACCTTCGAGCGGCTCGTCGAAGCCGCTCGCCCGGAATCGGCAGCATGACCGCTTCGCTTCCCCGCATGCCGGACGCCGGCTCGACGGGAGTCGTCGGGCCGGCGTCCGGGATCATGCTGGTGGGCGGCGGTCAGCAGCCCGCCTGGCAGGCCGCGGTCAGCAGCCGGTCTGGTACGTGACGGTCACGTTGACCCGCCGGGCCGCATCACCCGAGCCCGCGACCCTGTCACCGCGGATCACGTACGCGCCCGTCACCCCCCTGCTGCGCAGGTACGCCGCGACATTGCGCGCCCGCTGCGTCGACAGCGACTGGTCGTTGCTCGTCGAGCTGGTCTGCTGCACGAACCCGACCGCGACCGTGCGGACCCCATGCCGCTTCGCCTTGCGGGCCAGCGCATTCAGCTGCTTCCTGCCCTGCGCCGACAGCGTCGGCGACA
>JAGWXF010000030.1 GCA_018970025.1 Actinomycetales bacterium
GCGGATCGCGGCAGCATCGTCCATCGGGATGTCCGAGGCGGTTGCGATGCGCGAGCTCATGCGACCGGGCCGGGAGCGCAATCGCATCGTGGCGCTGGAGCAGTACCGGCTGGTATGGCACGACGCCGACCTGCGCGAGCGATACCGACAGGTCCAGGAGCCGGTACTCGAGGCGTATGTCGCATCCATCTTCCATGGGGACCCTGTCGCCAGTCGCGCTCGTGCGCACCTCGAGCTCGCCCGGGGCAGCGGCCCGATCATGCTTGCGCAGCTCATCCCCGAGTCCTGGCAGCTGCCCTACGACGTGGTGACGATCCCGCTGCTCGACGACGTGGGTCCTGGCTGATCCAGCCTGCCCAGGCGCCTGCCGATGGATCGCTGCCAGGCGTGGAAGACCAGGTCGGGGTGCTCCATCTGGGCCACATGCCCGCAGTCAGGCAGCACCTGCACCTCCGCATCCGGGAAGTGACGGGTCACCCGGTGGGCGGCCCGGGTGTCGATGAGCGGATCCTTGCGACCGTAGATCACCAGGGTCGGGCACTGCACCCGCTCGGCCAGCTTCCACGGCCGCTCCGGGCCAGGATCCAGGAAGGTCATGAGCAGGCCGCGCAGGGCTCGCAGGAATGCATCCGCCGCGTACGGCAGGTCGTCACGTGCCCTGGTCTCGGCGACTGCCTCGGCCATCCGCCGCTCCGGCAGCCGGGTGGGGTCGGCGAAGCAGGCATCGATGGTGGCCTTGACCCGGGCCTCCGCCGCAAGGGACGCGTACCTCGGCACCAGGCGCTCACCAACCCCAGGCACCGCGATCACCGGCAGGTGCACATTGCCGCGGGTGGCCCGAAGAGCCGGCATGGCCGGCGAGATCAAGGTCAGCGAGCGCACCAGATCCGGACGCCGAGCCGCCAGTTGCAGCGCCACCGCACCGCCCATCGAGTTGCCGATGACGTGGACGGCACTTGCGTCGAGCTCCTGCTCGACGAACGCAGCGAGGTTGGCGGCATACCCGCGCGGCGACTGGTCCCCGTCCCGCGGCGGCGGAGACTGGCCGAAGCCGCCGAGGTCAGGGGCCCAGCAGTCGACGTCCGCCCGCATCAGGCTCATCAGGTCCGTCCAGTTCAGCGAAGAGCCGCCCAGGCCATGGACGAATAGTGCTGGTGGAGCACCTGGCTCCACGGGCGGCGCATGCCGAACGGCCAGGGTGCAGTCGGGCAGGTAGGCCTCTGCCTGTGGCCAGGGCTCGATCACGACGGGCATGCGGACAGGTTACCCGCGAGTAGGCTGGGAAGGTGAGTCCGAGCGCCGCCGCCCCCGTGCGCATGCCGAGGGCGCTGCGCCGGACGGCGGTGCTCGACGCCGCACGAGAGGTCTTCGTGGCAGTCGGGTACCACGCGGCGGGTATGGACGACATCGCGGTGCAGGCCGGTGTCTCCAAGCCGGTGCTCTACCAGCACTTCCCCGGCAAGCTCGACCTGTACCTCGCCCTGCTGGACGAGGGCATCGACGACCTCCTGGCCCAGTCTGACGCCGCCGTGCGGTCGACGTCCGACAACAAGCAGCGCGTGCAGGCCACCATGCAGGCCTACTTCGCCTTCGTCGACGACTCAAGGGGGGCCTTTCGCCTGGTCTTCGAGAGCGATCTGACCAATGAGCCGGCCGTGCGCGAGCGGGTGGACCGGGCAAACCTGGAGATGGCCCGCAAGATCGCCGCGGTCATCGCCGAGGACACCGGCCTCAGCGACGCCCAGGCGCTCATCCTCGGCTCGGGCTTGCAGGGGATGGCCCAGGTGGCGGCCCGGCAGTGGCTGCAGCAGGGGTCCGGCCGGCTGCCGCGACAGGAGGCCGCCGACCTCATCGCCGCCCTGGCCTGGCGCGGCATCCGGGGCTTCCCGCTCAGTCACCCGCCGGATGCGTCCGAGGAGACCGGCTGAGATATTTGTCCTTTCACGAACGCACGGAGGCCAGTAGTGGAGATCAAGATCGGCGTGCAGAACACGCCCCGGGAGATCGCGTTCGAGAGCGATGCCAGCCCAGCCGACATCCAGTCCGCGGTCGAGACGGCGATCGCCAGCGGCGGCGTCCTGACCTTGCGGGATGATCGCGAGCGCACCGTCCTGGTGCCGGCCGACAAGATCGCCTACGTCGAGATCGGCCCGGCGAGCACCCGCAAGGTGGGTTTCGGCAGCGCGATGTAACGCAACTTCCCGCCGAGTTCGACTCGCAGCGTCGCTCACAGGCGGTCTTGTGACGCTACGAGTCGAACTCGGCGCGGGCTGTGGACAGGGGGTTGCGTGCTGACCGCATCTCTCGGACCCTCGGCCAATGCCACGCCTGGTAACCGCTGACCCCTCTGGTCTGCCCGACCTCGTTCGAGCCGATCAAGCCCGCGCCGTCGGCCTGACGGCGGGCCAGATCCGGCATCGCGTCAGATCCGGCAGATGGAGTGCCCCGGTCCGCGGGGTCTACGACCCGGTTCCCACCGATCACGATTCCCCACCCCAGGCAGCGGACGACGAGCACGCGCGACAGGCGCGCGCACATGCCCTGGCCCATGCGCGATCCACGATCGCGCTGGGCTCCGCAGCCGTGCTGCACGGACTGCCCCTGGTGTCGGGGATCCCCAGGGACGTCCACCTCATCAGCGAGGTCGGGCGGGCCGAGACTCGCGCAGGCGTCACGATCCACCGCCTGCCCCTGGGCGACAACGACGTCGTCAACCTCGGGGCACCGGTGACCTCAGCCGTGCGCACCTGGGCCGACATCACCCGGGTGGCGGCGCTTGCCGACAGTCTTTCCCTGGGCGATGCGGGGATTCGGCAGGGGCAGCTCACTGCGACGATGCTCGTCGAGGTGGCCGCGATTGCCACGGGCCGGGGCTGCCGAAGGATGCGCGCCGCCGCAGCCCTGGTCGATGGCCGCCGGGAGAGCGCCCTGGAATCATGGTCGGCCGCCTGCTTTCACAGGTGGGGCCTGCCGATGCCGGACCACCAGGCCGTCATCCGCGACCATCGAGGCGATCAGGTGGCCCGGGTCGACTTCCTCTGGGATGACGTCGCTGTCATCGGGGAGGCGGATGGCGCCGGGAAGTACGACATGGCGAACTCGCTGTACGAGGAGAAGCGCCGCGAGGACCGCCTGCGGTCCATGGGATTCCGGGTGATCCGATGGGGGTGGAGCGACCTGGCTCGGCCCAACGCATTGCACGACGAGCTCTGGGGTGCCGTGCGGCGGTCCAGCCGGCCGGTGCAGCCCGTCCCGGAGTACGTCCGCCGTCGACGACGCTCGTCCCGCTTCGCCGAGTTCGACTCCTAGCGCCGCTCCCAGGCGATCTTGTGGCGCTGGGAGTCGAGCTCGGCGGAGCGGGGAGCTCGGCGGAGCGGGGAGCTCGGGACGGGAGCTAGGCCGCGAGGCCGAGCGAGCTCATCCTGCGGGTGTGGTTCTCGGTCATCCGCGCCAGCATCCGGCCGATCTCGGCGAGGTCGGCACCAGGCCGGTCGACCCCTCCCACGAGCAGCGTCGACAGGGCATCGCGATCGGCGGCAACCCGCTGCGCCTGCGACAGGGCCTCGCCGACGAGCCGCCGGCCCCACAGCGCCAGCCGGCCCGCGCACCGGGGATCGTCCTGGATCGCCCCGCGGACGCGATCGACGATGAAGGCCGATGCGCTGGCATCCCCGCAGACCGCCTGCACGATCGCCTGGGTCTGGGTGTCGACGTAGTTCGACACCTCGAGGTAGAAGTCGGCGCCGATCCCGTCCCCGACATAGGCCTTCACCATGCCCTCGAGCCAGTCGCTGGGGGCGGTGTAGGCATGGAACTCGTCCAACGGCCGCTTGAACGGCTCCATGGCGTCCTCGACCCGCACGCCCATCTCGCGCAGCCGGTCCCCCAGCCGGGTGAAGTGCGCGTACTTGCCCGAGGCGAGGGCGGCAAGGGCGATCTTGTCGTCGATGGTCGGCGACATGGCCCCATCTGCGGCGATGCGCTCGAATGCGGTCAGCTCGCCATAGGCGAGCACGCCGAGCAGGTCGATGACGGCCGCTCGGTACTCCGGATCGGCCTTCAGGGCATTGGGGGCAGGCACGGCCATGGTTGGCAAGGGTACCGGCGGCGATGGCGGTAGCATGTCCGGCGGCGGCCCCGGCCGGGATCCTCCCGAATGCCGTTTTCTCCCAGCGCCGCCACCCGCGGGCGATCGACCGCCCATGAACATGGAGTGACCCTGACTACTGCATCCCCTGTCGACCCCACGAGCGCTCCGACCTTCCCCTCCCTGGGCACAGACCCACTGATCGCCGAGGCCTTACTCGCCGACGGCATCGAGTTCGCCTTCCCCATCCAGGAGCAGTGCATCCCCCTCGCACTCGAGGGCCGCGACCTCATCGGCCAGGCGAAGACCGGCACCGGCAAGACCCTGGGCTTCGGCATCCCGCTGCTGCAGCGCATCGACCTCGAGGCCGATCGCGACCGACCGCAGGCGCTGGTCGTCTGCCCCACCCGCGAGCTCGGCCTGCAGGTCGCCACCGACCTCGAGCGGGCCGGCCGACTGCGCGGCCTGCGGGTCCTGGCCGTGTACGGCGGCCGGGCACTCGAGCCGCAGATCGACGCACTGCGCGACGGCATCGACGTGGTCGTCGGCACCCCCGGCCGGATCATCGACCTGATGACCCGTGGCGACCTCGTCCTGACCGGCGTACGGGTCCTCGTCCTCGACGAGGCCGACGAGATGCTGGACATGGGCTTCCTGCCCGATGTGGAGCGGATCGTCAGCGCCCTGCCGACGACCCGGCAGACCATGCTCTTCTCCGCGACCATGCCGGGCCAGATCATCGCGCTGGCCCGGCGCTACATGTCGCAGCCGACGCACATCCGCGCGACGGACCCCGCAGACCAGAACGCCACCGTCGATGCGATCGAGCAGCACGTGTGGCGGGCGCATCCGATGGACAAGATCGAGCTGGTGGCCCGCGTGCTGCAGGCCGAGGGCCGGCAGCTGGCGATGATCTTCACCCGAACCAAGCGCAAGGCGCAGAAGATCTGCGATGAGCTCACCGAGCGCGGCTTCGCCGTCGGCACCGTCCACGGCGACCTCGGCCAGGGCGCGCGCGAGCAGGCCCTGCGGGCCTTCCGCAACGGCAAGGTCGATGTGCTCGTCGCAACCGATGTCGCGGCCCGCGGCATCGACGTCGATGACGTCACCCACGTCATCAACTACGAGTGCCCCGACGACGAGAAGACCTACCTGCACCGCATCGGACGTACCGGCCGCGCTGGTGCCTCCGGGGTGGCGATCACCCTGGTCGACTGGGAGGACATCGCCCGGTGGCAGATGATCGACCGGATCCTCAAGCTCCCGTTCAAGGACCCCATCGAGACCTACTCCTCCAGCGATCATGTGTACACCGGCCTGGGCATCCCGGCCGGCACGACCGGGACCTTGCCCAAGGATCGCCGCAGGCGCGCCGGGCTGTCGGCTGAGGCAGTGGAGGACATCGGCGAGACCGGTAAGCGGCAGGGAAAGTCGGGCAAGCACAAGGACAAGCACAAGGACAAGGACCGGGATCGGGATCGGGACAAGCGCCGGGACGGGAACCGCGAGAAGTCGCGCGGCAAGAAGGACGGCCAGAGCGAGCACGGCGAGGACGCCGCTGGCGGCACCAGCCCGCGGGCCGATGCCCCCACAGCGGCCAAGCCGCGGCGCCGGAGGCGGCGCACCCGCTCAGGTCAGTCGGTCGAGTCGTCCTGAAGGGGGCCGATCAGGGCATCCAGGCGGGCAGCGAGGTCGCGGTAGTCGCGGGCGCCGCGCGACTGGCCGGCGGTCGCCAGGATGGTCCGGCCGGTGGCCGGCGCCTCAGCGAACCTGATGGAACGGTGGATCGGCGGTAGGACCGGCACCTGGTACCGCTCAGGCAGGTCGGCCAGGATGGCCTGGGCGTGCACGGTTCGCCCATCGAACAGGGTCGGCAGGATGCCGAGCACCGCAAGCCCCGGGTTCGCGAATCGGCGGACGTCAGCGATCGTCTCCATCAGCTGCCCTACGCCTCGATGGGAGAGCGTCTCGCACTGCAGCGGGATGATCACCGCATCGGCTGCCACGAGGGCATTGACCGTGATGATCCCAAGCGACGGCGAGCAGTCGAGCAGGATCGCGTCGTAGCGATTGCGCAAGGCCGACAGCGCCTCGCGCAGGACGTACTCTCGCCCGGGCGTGCTGGCCAGCGCCTGGTCGGCTCGGGCGAGGTCAAGGCACGCAGGCAGCAGGTCGACGCCTTCGTCGGTCGTGCGGACGAGGTCCGCCGCCGCATACTGCCCGGGACCGAGCAGGACGTCCGAGACGGACGCCTCGAGGTCCTCCGGATCCAGGCCCAGGCAAAACGTGGCGCAGCCCTGGGCGTCGAGGTCGACGACGAGCACGCGCCTGCCGAGTTGCGCCAGAGCCGCGGCCACGGTCACCACGGACGTGGTCTTGGCCACCCCGCCCTTCTGGTTCGCGAAGGCGACCACCTGCACCATGCGTTCATTGTGCCCTGCTGGGCCATATGCTGGGACTGCATGAGCCTGACCCGCGTGCTGCCCGCCGACACGACAGCGGCGCGGGCCGCGCGGCGCTTCGTCGAGCAGCAGGTAACCGATGCGCGACTACGACAGGACGGGATCGTCGTCGCCAGCGAGCTGGTGGCCAATGCGCTGAGGTACGGGGATCCGCCCATCACGATCTCGATCGACCTCGAGCAGGAGACGGTTGCCTCGCCGGTGCTGCGCATCAGCGTGAGCAGCCGCCGTCGGCCGGATCAGCCGAGCTGGCCCCGACTCATCGGCGGCGATCGAGCCGGGTCGGGCACGCGGGCCGATAGTGATGATGCCCGGGCCCCTGACCAGGAAGGCGGCCGCGGCCTGCGGCTGGTGGCCCTGCTGGCAGATGCATGGGACTGGCAGGCCGATGGCGTTCAGACGACCGTCTGGGCCGTGCTCCGAGGGTGCCGAGAGGCTCAGCCGACGGACACCTGACCCGCGCCAGTCACGCAACCTCGGGGTCTGCCGGCTCGATGGGATCAGGCCAGTCGCTGGCTTCGGGCAGGCCCGCCCATGATGGCTGCGGGGTGGATGCCTGCTCGCCCTGCGGGCACTGCGACCGGAAGTCGCACCAGCCGCACAGCGGGCCAGGGGTCGCCGGGAATGCCTCCTGCTCCTGGGCAGGGGCCGACGGGATGGCTCGCCCCTCGGCGGCTCGCATCTCATCAGCAATGGCCAGCACCCTGCCCAGGTGACGCTGCAGCGCCTCATCGGAGTGCTCCCAGCCGATCACGGTGGCGCTAGGCACGTGGTGCAGCTCAATGCGGGAGCACGGGCGATGCAAGGCCTGTCGGACGCACAGGGCGTAGAGCGCCAGCGCCATCGAGCCCCGGACATCGTCGGGCCCCGGCACCCGCTTGCCGGTCTTGTAGTCGACGACGGTGACGGCATCGCCTGGCGGCAGCAGATCGAGTCGGTCGATGCGGGCCGTGATCGCGACATCCCGCACTCGCATGGCAAGGGTGCGCTCCCGGCTCAGCGGCTCGAACTGCGGATCGAGGTCACCCAGGTAGCGCCGCAGGATCGCGGCAGCGGACGCTCGCCACTGATCGGCATGCGCCTGATCGCGGAATCCGCGCGTCGACCAGTGGCGGTCCAGGACGTTCGTCACGTGGCGGCCGGTTCGCAGGGCGGCAGGCTCGTCCCACCAGTCGCGCAGGGTGTCATGCAGCGCGGTGCCCAGGCTGAGATGAGCCCAGATCACCGGCACCCGGATGCGGGCGACGTACTGGAACCAGAACTTGCGGGGGCAGTCCAGCCAGGTGCTCGCCTTGCTGGCAGAGATCTGGTAGACGGTCGGGACAGGCACGGGGCGAGGGTACGGACGCCGTCTGACGGCGGGCCAGCCCCCGGAGGGTGCCTGTGGACGCGGGCCAGTCGCCCTACAGCAGCCCCCATTCCTGCAGGGCCTCGACCAGGCCCGCGGTCACCGGCAGGTCGCCGATATCGGCGGGCCGTACGAACCGGGCATCAGCAGCATCATCGCCCGGCCTGAGCCGACCCGGATCGGAAGTGACGGCGAGGAAGTCGCGGATGACGTAGTGGCCCGCCGAGGGCGCAGCGCGCAGGACCGTCCCGACCTCGCGCACGACCTCGATATCGAGGTTGGTCTCCTCGAGGACCTCACGACGGACGGCGCTGCGGGCATCCTCGCCCTGCTCGACGCGCCCGCCCGGGATGGACCACAGGCCCTGCGCGGGCGGATTGGCCCGCTGCACGAGCAGCAGTCGACCCTGCTCGTCGAAGACGACCGCGCCGACGCAGTCGATCGCCGGGCCGGGCATGGACTCGGGTACCTGCATCCGGCCTTCCTCGATCACTCGCACGGTCGTTCATCGGACATCCATGCGTTCCGCCACGTCGAACAAGTCGTGAACTCGACAGCCCGATCACCGTACCCTGAGCCCGGGCACCGACTGCCAGATGCTCGACCGACGCACGACCGGGCACCACGCGCCCGGTACCGATAGGAGCTGCATGACTCCCCCGGCCAGCCAGATGACGCTGAGCGATCGCTACCTGGTCCAGGACGGCACGATCTTCCTCAATGGGCTGCAGGCACTGGTGCGACTGCCGCTCGATGTCGCTCGCTTCGACCGCCGAGCCGGGCGTCGTACCGCCGGCTATGTGAGCGGCTACGAGGGCTCGCCCCTGGCCGGCTACGACCTCGAGCTCGCGCGATGCAGGCCGCTCATGGACGAGCACGACGTGCTCCTGCGACCATGCGTGAACGAGGAGCTCGCCGCTACCGGGGTCATGGGCACGCAGCACGCCTGCGCATCCGAGCGGCGCACCACCGATGGCGTCGTCGGCTACTGGTACGGCAAGGCACCCGGGCTGGACCGTGCGACCGATGCATTGCGGCACGGCAACCTCGGGGGTGCGCATCCCGATGGCGGGGTGCTGGTGATCGTCGGTGACGACGGCCTGGCCAAGTCATCGACCGTGCCGAGCAGCTCGGAGATGGCACTCGCCGAGCTGGGCATGCCGGTGCTCTCGCCGGCCGATGCCCAGGATGTCCTGGACCTGGGCCTGCACGGAGTGCTGCTCTCCCGGTTCAGCGGCCTGTGGGCCTCCATCAAGATCGCCACCAATGTTGCCGACGGCGGCCGCACCGTCCGCGTCCATCCCGATCGCATCGTGCCGGTGATCCCGGACAATCACGTCGACGGCGTGCCATACGTCCATCGCGTATCGGCGCACTTCCTGCAGCCGCATCTGGCACCCCTCGAGCGATCCCTCCTGCATGACCGAGTCGAGCTGGCCCGCCGGTATGCCGTCGCCAATGGGCTCAATCGCAGGCATGGCTCCACGAGCGCGCGCCTCGGCATCATCACGGCCGGTACCAGCTACCTGCCGACCCGCGAGGCCCTGACGGTGCTCGGCGTGGACGAGCAGGCGATGGAGCGCACCGGCATCGCCATCCTGGCCCTGGGCATGATCTCCCCGCTGGACCCGCAGCAGATCCGCGGCTTCGCCGAGGGCCTGGACGAGGTCATCGTGGTGGAGGAGAAGCGCCCCTTCGTCGAGGTGCAGGTGAAGGACATCCTGTACGGCCTGCCGGGGGCGCCGCGCATCAGCGGCAAGCGCACCCCCGAGGGAGCGCCCCTGCTGCGGGCCGAGGCCGACCTCACCGCGACCCTCATCGCCCAGGCGCTCCGCCAGCGACTGGCGGCCTACGCCGATCTCCCTGCCGATCCGGCTGCGGCGCAGGCCCCATCGCGATCGCTCAGGGGAATGAGCCTGCCGCTGCTGCAGCGCATCCCGTACTTCTGCTCCGGATGCCCGCACAACCGGTCGACCCGCAACCCGGACACCGTCCTGGTCGGAGCCGGCATCGGCTGCCACACCATGGTGGTGAACCTCCCTGCCAGTCGCACCGGCAGCCTCATCGGCTTCTCCCAGATGGGCGGCGAGGGGGCCATGTGGGCGGGGATGGAGCCGTTCGTCGCAGACGAGCACCTGGTGCAGAACCTCGGGGACGGCACCTTCCACCACTCCGGCAGCCTGGCGATCCGCGCTGCGGTCGCCGCCGGCTCCAACATCACCTTCCGCCTGCTCTACAACTCCGTGGTCGCGATGACCGGCGGCCAGCGGGCCGTAGGCGTGATGAGCGTGCCGAATCTGGTGCAGTCGCTGCGCGCCGAGGGCGTTCGTCGGATCGTGATCACGACCGATGACCCGCGTCGCTACCGGGATGCCGACCTCCCGCTGGACGTCGACGTCGTGCACCGTGATCGACTCGATGCGATCCAGGCCGAGCTGGTCGCCACGCCCGGAGTGACCGTCCTGATCAACGACCAGGAGTGCGCGACCGAGCTGCGACGACGCCGGAAGCGGGGCCTGGCCCGCGAGGCCGGACGCCATGCCTATATCAACGAGCGGGTATGCGAGGGCTGCGGCGACTGCGGCGACAAGTCCAACTGCCTGTCGGTGCAGCCGGTGATGACCGAGTACGGCCGCAAGACGCGCATCCACCAGGCATCGTGCAATGCGGACGAGACCTGCCTGAGCGGAGACTGCCCGTCCTTCATCACCGTCGTGCCAGCCCATAAGCGCGGGCGTCGCACCCGTGCCCGAACCACGGTCATCGTCCCCGATCTCGAGGCCAGCGCGATCCCGTCACCACCGCGCCCGGCCACCAGCGACGTGAGCATGCGGATCACCGGCATCGGCGGCACGGGCGTGGTCACCGTCTCGCAGGTCCTCGCGACCGCGGCATCGATCGGCGGGCTGTTCGTGCAGTCACTGGACCAGACCGGCCTGGCGCAGAAGGGCGGTGCCGTGGTCTCCGACCTGCGGTTCAGCGCCGAGCCAGTCGACCGCGCCAACTGCCTGGGCCCTGGTCAGGCCGATGTCTACCTTGCCTGCGACCTGCTCGTCGCGGCGACGGATGCCAACCTCGAGGCTGCCTCCCCGGATCGGACCCATGCCATCATCTCCACCACGCAGGTGCCGACCGGCGCCATGGTGGCCGATCCATCGGTGCACTTCCCCGAGATCGATCAGGTCCTGGGCCGGCTGAGCGCCCGCATGCGCTCGGAGCGGCATGTCGACGCGCGCGCCCTCGCCCTGGATCTCTTCGCCGATGACCACTTCGCGAACGTGCTGCTGGTGGGCATGGCGGTGCAGTCCGGCCTGCTGCCCCTGGACCCAGCCAATGTCGAGCAGGCCCTGACCCTCAATGGCGTCGCGGTCGAGCGCAACCACCAGGCCTTCCGGCGGGGCCGGCAGCTCGTGGCCGATCCGGATGCCCTCTCCGCCGCGATCGCGGCAGCGCGGCCGGCGCCTGCGCAGCCAGCGATCGACCCGCGGGCGGCTCGGCTCGCGGACCTCGCGCTCGCCGGTTCGCCTGCCGATGCATCCGCGCTGCATGACCTCGTCCTGCGCCGGGCCAGCGACCTCATCGCCTATCAGGGGGCCTTGTATGCGAAGGAGTACGCGCAGTTCATCGGCCGCGTCCGCGCTGCCGAGGCGGCCGTCGACCCTGGGTCAGATCGACTGACGATGGCCGTCGCGCAGTACCTGCACAAGCTGATGGCCTATAAGGACGAGTACGAGGTCGCCCGGCTGTCCGTGGACCCGGCACTGCGGGCATCGATCGAGGCCGAGTTCGGGTCGGGCGCGTCATACGGCTTCATGCTGCAGCCGCCGATCCTGCGGGCCATGGGCCTGCGGCGCAAGATCCGGCTGTCACGTCGCCTGACGCCGGCCCTGCACCTGCTGGCCCGGCTGCGATTCACGCGCGGCACCCCGCTCGACATCTTCGGCCTGGCCAGGGTGCGCCGCACCGAGCGCGCCCTCATCGGCGAGTACCGGGCCGCCCTCGAGTCCGCGCTGCAGGACCTGCGCGTCGATGACCTCGACCAGGTGGTCGCACTGGCCGAGCTGCCGGACATGGTCCGCGGCTACGAGGACATCAAGCTGCGCAACGTGGAGCGCTACCGGGCGGCGGTCAGCGCTGCGCTGACTGAGCTCACTGCCGCAGATCGGCGCACGCCCATCCCTGCCTAGCCGTGGCACGCATCCGCGCCAGCGTGCGCGAGCCGGCAGGATGACCAGCGGGACGCTAGAGGCACGCGTCGTCGAGGTCGCTGAACGTGGTGTCGCAGCGCTGCAGGAGATCCAGGGTCGGCCCGATTCGGGGCAGCTCGAAGTCGAAGAAGTAGGCGCCTGCGGCACGCTTGCCGTCGTAGAAAGCACCTGACTTCCCCGCACAGGCCTGCATCTGCTCCAGCCACATCCAGGCGATCACCACGTGGCCGAGGGCATCGGCGTAGAGCGAGGAGTTCGACAGGGCGATGCGCGGATCACGGTCCGCCCACAGCGCCATGGTCACCCCGCCGATCCGGTTGATGGCATCCTGCAGGGCCTGCCCATAGGCAGCCAGGTCGCCATCGGCCCGCGCGCACGTCGCGGAGATGCGCCCATGCAGGGCCCGCAGGCCCGCACCGGACTGCATCACCACCTTGCGGCCGAGCAGGTCAATGGCCTGGATGCCGTCGGTGCCCTCGTGGATCGCATTGAGCCGGTTGTCTCGATAGAACTGCTCGACCGGGTACTCGCGCGTGTAGCCGTAGCCGCCGTGGACCTGAATGGCGTAGTCATTGGCCTTCAGGCACCACTGCGATGGCCATGCCTTCACGATGGGGGTGAGCACGTCGAGCAGGAGCGCCGCCTCGTCGCGCGCATCGGACGTCTCGGCGGTCAGCTGCTCATCCAGCAGCAGGGCCGCGAAGAGCACCAGCGCAAGGGCGCCCTCGACGTACGACTTGGAGGCCAGGAGCATACGGCGCACGTCGGCGTGCCGGATGATCGGCACCTGGGGCGAGGACGGGTCCTTGTCCCAGGCCGGCCTACCCTGGGGCCGGTTGCGGGCATAGTCCAGGGCATGCAGGTAGCCGGTGTACCCCAGCGCGACTGCGGCCGCCCCGACGCCCACCCGTGCCTCGTTCATCATGTGGAACATGTAGGCAAGGCCATGATGCTCCTCGCCGACCAGGGTGCCGATCGCCCCCTGGCCACCACCGGGCTGGTAGGTGCCCTCGCCGAAGTTCAGGATGGTGTTCACCGTGCCCCGGTACCCCATCTTGTGGTTGACGCCCGCAAGCACGACGTCATTTCGCTCCCCGCACGAACCGTCGTCGTTGACCAGGAACTTGGGGACGATGAACAGGGAGAGCCCCTTCACCCCGGGCGGGGCACCGGGCGTGCGTGCGAGCACCAGGTGGACGATGTTCTCCGAGAGATCATGATCGCCCGCGGAGATCCACATCTTGCTGCCGAACAGCCGATAGGTGCCGTCCTCCTGCAGCACCGCACGCGTGACGACATCGGCCAGGGACGAGCCTGCCTGCGGCTCGGACAGGCACATCGTCCCGAAGAACCGCCCCTCGATGATCGGCCGGACGAACCGCTCGACCTGCTCGGCCGAGCCGTGGGCCAGCAGCAGGTTGGCATTGGCTACCGACAGGGCCGGGTAGGTGATCGTCGCGATATTGGCCGCCTGCAGCCAGGTGGACGCGGCGCGGCCAACCACCTGCGGGAGCTGGCCGCCGCCGACCTCGGCGTCCAGGGTCGCAGCCATCAGGCCCGATTCCGCGAAGGCCGCCAGGGCCTTGGCGACCTCGGGGATGACGTGCACGTCGGTGCCGTCGAAGTGCGGCTCGTGGGTGTCGCCAAGGCGGTTGTGCGGGGCGAAGTCCTGCTCGGCCAGCTCCCGCGACAGCTCCATCACCGCATCGAAGGTCTCGCGGGAGTGCTCCCGGTAGCGGGGCCGGCTGGTGAGCGCCTCGACATCCAGCCACTCGTAGAGCAGGAAGGCAAGATCCTGCTCGGACATGATGCGCGACTTCATGACTGCTCCCCTCCGCGGCCGGATGCCGCCTGACGCCTCAGCTCCGCCTTGGCCAGGGCCGCCTTGTGCACCTCATCAGGCCCGTCCGCGAATCGTAGGCTGCGGATCCCGGCGAAGGCCGCAGCCAGCGGGAAGTCCTGGCTCAGCCCGCCGGCGCCGTGTGCCTGGATGGCCTTGTCCAGGATCCACTCCACCGTCGCAGGCGTGGCGATCTTGATGGCCTGGATCTCGGTATGCGCACCCTTGTTGCCGACGGTGTCCATCAGCCAGGCCGTCTTCAGCACCAGCAGACGCAACTGCTCGACCCGCACCCGGGACTCGGCAATCCACTCGCGGATCACGCCCTGCTCGGCCAGCGGACGGCCGAAGGCGACCCGCGAGGAGACCCGGGCGCACATCAGCTCGATGGCCCGCTCCGCGACCCCGATCGAGCGCATGCAGTGGTGGATGCGCCCCGGCCCGAGCCGGGCCTGGGCGATCGCGAAGCCGTCGCCCTCATTGCCGATGAGATTCGATGCGGGGACGCGCACGTCGTGGAACTCGATCTGCGCATGGCCGCCGTGATCATGGTCGTCGAAGCCGAAGACCTCCATCCCCCGCTTGATCACCACCCCAGGGGCATCCCGCTCGACCAGGATCTGGCTCTGCTGCCGGTGCCGGTCGGCGGTCGGGTCGGTCTTGCCCATCACGATGAAGATGCGCGCATCGGGATTCATCGCCCCGGTGATCCACCACTTGGTGCCGTTGATCACGTAGTGATCGCCGTCGCGCACGATCCCGGTGCCGATGTTGGTCGCGTCGGACGATGCGACATCCGGCTCGGTCATCGCGAAGGAGGACCTGATCTCGCCGCGCAGCAGGGGCTCGAGCCATCGCTGCTGCTGCTCGGGGGTGCCGAACTCGGCAAGCACCTCCATGTTGCCGGTATCCGGCGCCGAGCAGTTCATGGCCGGTGGCGCGAGGTGGATTGAGCGTCCGCTGATCTCGGCAAGCGGCGCATACTGCAGGTTGGTCAGCCCGGCACCGCGCTCACCGGGCAGGAACAGGTTCCACAGCCCACGCGCCTGGGCCTGGGCTCGAAGCTCGGCGATGACCGGCGTGCGGCTCCAGGCCCAGCGATCCGGGAGGGCGTCGAGCTCGGCAGGCAGCCTGCCCTCGTTCGGGTAGACCCACGCATCCATGAAGTCGAGCAGGCGCTCGATCAGGTCGGTGGTCCGGCGGTCGTATGCGAACTCCATCAGGGACGTCCCTCCATTGCGGCAATGCCCTCCTCGATCAGCGGGTCGACCAGCGCGCCGACGCCGCTGAATCCATCCCCCACGGTCTTGCCCTCGACGAACCGGCGGTGGATGCCCTCCACGATGACGGCGAGCTTGAAGAATGCCAGCCCGAGGTAGAAGGGCATCGCCGTGGTGTCCCGCGGGCTTCGCTCGGCGTACCTGGCCAGGGCCTGGTCGGCCGTCAGGAAGCCCGGCGCGCACATCGCGTCGGCGATCGCATTGCCGACGCCGATGCGGGCCAGGCGCATATAGACGTAGAGCAGTGCGACGTCGGTCAGCGGGTCGCCGATGGTCGCCATCTCCCAGTCGACGACGGCCGCAATGGCATCGTCCTGATCGGCGTCTTCCTGATCGCCATCACCGACCAGGAGGTTGTCCAGCCGATAGTCGCCGTGGACGATGGCCGCGGCTGTCTCCGCGGGTATCGAGTCGGCAAGGCGGGCATGCAGGAGGTCGGCCCGTGGGAGCGCACGGGTCTGCGACGCCTCGAGCTGCTGCTTCCAGCGGCGCACCTGCCGCTCGAGGAAGCGCTCCGGGCGGCCGAAGTCGGCGAGCCCGATCGACCCCGGGTCGACCTCGTGCAGCATCAGCAGGGTATCGACCATGTTCCGGGCAATCTGCCCGGTTCGCTCCGGGCCGATCTCGCGCAGCTCCTCGGCTCGCCGATAGGCACGGCCGTCGACGTGCTCCATCAGGTAGCACGGCGCGCCGACGACGCTCGGGTCCTCGCAGAGCACGATCATTCGAGGCACGGGCACACCGGTGCCCTGCAGGGCTGACATGACTCGATACTCGCGGGCCATGTCATGTGCGGTTGCCAGCACATGACCCAGGGGCGGGCGCCGGACGATCCATCGCCAGGTGCCATCGGTCACGGCGTAGGTGAGATTCGACTTGCCGCCGGCGATGATCGAGGCGCTGAGGTCACCGCCGACCAGGCCCGGAGCCGCGTCCTGCAGGAAGGCGCGCAGTCGGACCAGATCCAGGCCCGGGACGTCCAACTCCCCGTGCTCGCCGACGGTCATCGAGGGCCTACGGCACGATCAGGGTGATCGTCTCGGCCACGCAGACCGGCTTGTCACTGCCCTCGCGCTCGACGGTCACGCTCATCACGACCTGCGCGCCATGCGGGGTGTCCGTGATCGAGGCAACCGAAACCGCGGCGCGAACCCGCGAGCCGACGGTCGCGGCCGCGGGGAATCGGACCTTGTTCAGGCCGTAGTTGACCATCATGGTCACGCCCTCGATGGTGAAGACCTGCCACAGCAGCATCGGCACCATCGACAGGGTCAGGAATCCATGGGCGATCGGCGCGCCGAACGGCCCGGCCGCGGCACGCTCAGGGTCGACATGAATCCACTGATGGTCGCCGGTGGCATCGGCGAACAGGTTCACCTGCTCCTGGGTGATGACATGCCAGTCACTGACCCCCAGATGCTGGCCCACCGCCCCGCGCACCTCGTCCAACCCGTTGAAGACCCTCATCCCATGCCTCCTTCATCGACCTGCACAGCGGTGACAGTGCTCGCAGCACTGACGGGAAGTCCCATCCGGCGCAGCTCGTCTCGCGTCGCCTCCGGCGAGGCATGCAGGATCGTGCGCATGCCCAGACGCTGGGCACCCATGACGTTCTGCTCGGCATCATCCACGAATACCGCACCGGCCGCCTGCGCACCGAGGCCCGTCAGGCAGTGGTCGTAGATCCCCTGATCCGGCTTGCGCATCCCCACCTCGCCGGAGATGACCACGAAGTCGAAGGCCTCGTCAATCCGCGCACGAGGGTAGCCGTTGCCCCAGCTGTTGCTCAGCAGCCCGACCGACAGCCCCGCGGCCCTCAGCTCGCCGACCAGGGCGAACATCGTCTCGTCGTCGCGCATCTGGGCGAACAGCGAGGCGCTCAGCCCCGCAGGGTCGACCTGACTGGCATCCAGTGTCCGCAGCTGCGCGGCGAGGAGGCGATCGAACTCGTCGATCGACAGCTCGCCGACCTCCAGCAGGTGGACGGGATTGCCGGCCGGCGCATCCGGGCCCAGCCAGGCACGCATGGCAGCGCTGAACGAATCAGGATCGATGCCATCGCGCGCGAGCCAGTCTCCGACGATGCTGCGGATCGAGTTGGTCATCACGCCGCCGTAGTCGAAGATCACCGCATCGACGCCAGGCCGTTCAGGCACTGAACACCACCCGGCCCACGGTGGAGCCGTCGGCCACGGCCTGCACGCCCGCAGGGACGTCCGCCATGCTGCCGCGCTGGCCGATCAGGGGGCTGATGGAGCCCTCGTCCACCAGCCGCATGAGATCCTGGTGCGCATCCGCAACAAGCTGCGGAGCCTTGGTGAGGTACAGGCCCCAGTGCAGGCCGACGATGGAGTAGTTCTTGACCAGGGCGTGGTTCAGGTGCGGGGCCGGGATCGTCCCCCCGGCGAAGCCCACCACGATCAGGCTGCCCTCGAAGGCAATGCACTTGGTCGACCGATCGAAGGCCTCCCCGCCGACCGGGTCGAAGATCACATCGGCCCCACGGCCCTGCGTGGCCTCCTTGACGACCTCGACGAAGTCCTGCGAGGTGCGATCGATCACGACATCGGCACCGAGGTCGCGCACCACCTCGGCCTTGTGCGACCCGCCGGCCACCCCCACGACCTGCGCGCCTGCGGCCTTGCCGAGCTGCACTGCGGCGCTGCCGACCCCGCCGGCCGCCGCGTGGACCAGCAGGGTCTGGCCTGGCTGGAGGCTGACGCGGCGGTGCAGCGCGAACCAGCCGGTCTGGTAGGCCAGGGTGAACGCAGCTGCCTGGGCATCATCGAGGGCTGCTGGCGCCAGGAAGGTCGTCGCCTCCGCGAGCAGGGCGAACTCGGCGAAGGTGCCGTGCGGGAGCACCGCCCCGCCCATCACCCGATCGCCCGACTGCAGCCGCTCGACTCCGGGGCCGACGGCGACGATCGTGCCGCATGCCTCGACTCCAGGGGTGAAGGGCAGCGGGGGGCGTACCTGGTAGTGCCCGCGGCACAGCAGCGCATCCGGGAAGTTCGCGGCAGCAGCGTGCACGCGCACCAGCACCTGCCCGGGGCCGGGCTCGGGGACCTCTGCCGGGCCCCAGCGCAGCGCATCGCGCGGCTCGCCGAGCTCATGAACCTGCCAGGCCTGCATCTGACTCATGCATCGCTCCCCGATGTGGTGTCCTGCCTGATCCACTGGTCGATCCTGCGCATGCCCGCAAGCCACCGATCGGTATCGCTCGCCCGATGAACGTAGTAGTCGCGCACCTGCGGATGCGGCAGGATGAGGAATTCCGTCCCGTGCAGTGCCTGCCAGACGTCCTCGGCGACCTCCGCCGGCTGGGGGGCACCGTCGCGGAAGAGCATCTCCCGGATGCGTCCGGAGTCCGGCACCATGCGGGTGTCCACTCCTTGCGGGCACAGTGCCTGCACGATGATGCCCTGGTCGCCGTAGGTCATCGACAGCCACTCGGCGAAGGCGACAGCAGCATGCTTGGTGACGGCATACGGGGCGCTCGTCGGCATGGTGAGCAGTCCGGCGGCCGATGCGGTGACCACGAGCCGGCCGCCCCCGGCCTGGAGCCATCGCGGGATCAGCAGCCGCGCGGCGCGGACATGCGCCATCACGTTCACCTCGAATGAGGCCTCCCAGACCGACTCGGGTGTCTCGATGCCGGTGCCCGACTCGATGCCGGCATTGGCGAAGAACACGTCGATGCTGCCCAGGGCGCTCGCCGCAGCGTCCACCAGCGCACTGACTCCCGCCTCGGTGGCGGCGTCCCCAGGGACGGCGATCGCACCGATGGCGTTGGCCACTCGCTCGGCAGCGCCGGCATCGAGGTCATTGACCACGACGCGAGCACCGCCCCGGGCCATTCGAGCGGCGATCGCCTCGCCGATCCCGCGCCCGGCCCCGGTCACCACGACACCGCGGCCGATCATGCCCGGTGCGATGTCATCGCTGCGGCTCATCGCCACCCCTTCCGTGCTCTGCGCCGGCAAGCCGGAGGACCATCGCCGCATAGTGGTCGGCCACCTGGTCGACGGTCCAGGTGCGATCCGGGCGGTACCAGCGGGCGATATCGGTGCCCATCGAGATGATGGAGAAGGTCGTCATATGGGCATCCGAGACACTGAAGGCGCCGGTGCCCATCCCTTGCTGGAGGTGCTCGCGGAAGCACAGCTCGATGCGATGCCGGCACTCCCGCACAACCTGCCAGTGCTCCGGCGTCAGGGCGCTCAGCTCGTAGTTCGCCACCTTCGCCAGGGCAGTGTGCTCGGCATGCCACACCGCGAAGGCACGGGCCACCCGGCCAAGGCCGTCCGCCGGATCGGTCGCACCCTGTGATGCCACGACCATCACCGAGTGCAGCTCCTCCAGGCCCGTCCGGCAGATGAGGTAGAGGACCTCCTCCTTGGAGGGGTAGTGCACATAGAGCGCCGCCTGGCTCATCCCGGCGGCCGATGAGATGTCCCGGGTGGTCGTCGCGTGGAATCCCTTGGACGCGAAGGACTCGGTGGCTGCCGTCACCAGCCGGTCGCGGTTCGCGACCTCGGTGTCCGGCGGCGAGTCCGCGAGTCCGCCCGTCACGCTGCGCTCCTTCGTTCCTGCCTGCACGCACCCAGGGCGACGTCACTGTAACGAACAGTTATGCCCGCCACCCCCCTCCTGCCCTCCCTTGCCGAGTGGCCAGTTGTCGTCCCCTTCATCGGCGTGTCGACAGCAACAGGTGGCCACTCGGCAGAGAAATGGGGGCGGGGTGAGGGATTCCGGGGGAGTCAGGTGCGGATCCGGTAGTCCTCGAGCAGGCGGCGGGCGATGATCATCCGCTGGATGTCGGCGGTGCCCTCGCCGATCAGCAGCATGGGCGCCTCGCGATACAGCCGCTCGATCTCGTACTCCTTGGAGTAGCCGTAGCCCCCGTGGATCCGGAAGGAGTCCTCCACGACCTCCTTGCAGTACTCGCTGGCCAGGTACTTCGCCATGCCGGCCTCGAGGTCGTTGCGCTCGCCGGAGTCCTTCTTTCGCGCCGCCATCACCATCATCTGATGCGCTGCCTCGACCTTGGTCGCCATGTCGGCCAGCCGGAACGCGACCGCCTGGTGGTCGGCAATGGGCTTGCCGAAGGTGGCACGCTGCTGCGCGTACGCCACCCCCAGCTCGAAGGCACGCAGGCCCAGCCCGCAGGCCCGCGCCGCGACATTCACGCGGCCGACCTCGACGCCATCCATCATCTGGTAGAAGCCCCGGCCAGTCTCGCCGCCGAGCAGCGAGCCCGAGTCAAGCCGCAGGCCGTCCATGACCAGCTCGGTGGTGTCGACTCCCTTGTAGCCCATCTTGTCGATCTTCCCCGGGATGGTCAGGCCGGGGCGAACCTCGCCGAAGCCGGCGGGCTTGTCGACCAGGAAGGTGCTCATTCGCTTGTAGACACTGGCGCCATCGGGCGCCTCGGCGTCCGTTCGCACGAGCACGGCGACGAGGGTGGACGAGCCCCCGTTCGTCAGCCACATCTTCTGGCCGGTGAGCACCCAGTCGTCGCCATCGCGCACGGCCTTGCTGGTGATCGCGGCGACATCCGAACCGCAGCCGGGTTCGCTCATGCTGAAGGCACCCCGTACCTCGCCGGTGGCCATGCGCGGCAGGTAGTGCTGCTGCTGATCCGGTGTTCCGTGCTGCATCAGCATGTAGGCGACGATGAAGTGCGTATTGATCACGCCGGAGACGCTCATCCACCCCCGCGCGATCTCCTCCACCACCAGCGCGTACGTCAGCAGCGACTCCCCCAGCCCGCCGAACTCCTCCGGGATCATCAGGCCAAATACCCCGAGATCCTTGAGGCCGTCGACGATCTGCTGCGGGTACTCGTCCGCATGCTCGAGCTCCGTGGCGACCGGGAGGATCTCCTTGTCGACGAAGCCGCGAACTGCCGACAGGATCTCCTGCTGGATGTCGGTCAGCCCCTCGGTCTGCGCCAAGCGCGCCATGCCTGCCTCCTTCGTTGCGCCAGCGCTCACTCGGCCGGCGGGGTGAACGTGCTAGTGCGCTGCATGCCGGCGGCGCGGCCCTTGGCGGAGATGACCAGGGCCATCTTGCGGGAGGCCTCGTCGATCATCTCGTCGCCGAGCATGACCGCGCCCTTCGCGCCGCCCTCGGCAGACGTGCAGTAGTCGTACGCGTCCAGGATCAGCTCGGCGTGGTCGTAGTCGTCCTGCCGCGGGCTGAACACCTCGTTCGCGGCAGCGACCTGATCGGGGTGCAGCACCCACTTGCCGTCGAAGCCCAGCGCAGCCGACCGGCCCGCCACCCGCCGGTACCCCGCAAGGTCCTTGATCGCCAGGTACGGCCCGTCGATCGCCTGCTTGTCGAACGCCCGCGCCGCCATCAGGATCCGCATCAGGATGTAGTGGTACGCATCCCCCACGTCGTACCCCGGCGGCTGCTCCCCGACCACCAGCGACTTCATGTTGATGCTCGCCATGAAGTCCGCCGGCCCGAAGATGATCG
>JAGWXF010000004.1 GCA_018970025.1 Actinomycetales bacterium
GAGTCCTTGACCACGACCTGGACCGTCGCGCCCTGGAACCCGCCGGCGAACTCCCGCTGCAGAACGGAAGCCCGGATCGGATCGGCCCAGACGATGATCACCTCGCCCGCCGCCTGCGCAGGGGAGGCAGGGAGCATGGCCGCAGCCAGGGCGACCGCCCCCAGGACTGCCCCCGCCCGTGCCGCCAGCCGCATGCGCACCCGCATCACGCCTCCACCGGGACCACTACGTGCGTGCGCTCAGCGCATCGCCGAGATCGGTCATGGCTCCACGCCCAGCCGCCGGGCGGATCGGGCCCGCTGGCGGGCGGCCCGCATGCGGCGCAGTCGCTTGACCAGCATCGGGTCGAAGGCGAGTGCCTCAGGGGTGTCGATCAGGCCGTTCACGATCTGGTAGTAGCGAGTCGCACTCATGTCGAACAGCTCGCGGATGGCCTGCTCCTTGGCACCCGCGTACTTCCACCACTGGCGCTCGAACTCCAGGATGGCGCGATCGCGATCCGTCAGCATGGCGGCAGCAGCCTCGGAGTCGAGGGGCTGGCGCGCTGCATGCATGGCTGATTCCTCCGGCTGCTCGGTCGATGGCGCTGCAGGGGCTGGATCCAGGTGCGGATCCTCCTGCGCGCCGTCATCGTAGACGGGAAATCCCATCGCTGTCATTTATCCTCGCACGCCCGCCGTGTCACGGTTGAGCATAGTTCAGGGACGTCCGCTTCAACCCTTCTCAGCAGTGACTGGCGCACCCAGCGGGCCTGGGCCGGGCCGATCACCGGCGACGGTCTCGCAGCCGGATCAGGGCCCAGCCGAAGGCATAGCCGAGGCCGTTGGTCGCCCAGTGCAGGCCCATCGGGGCCAGGACACTGCCGGAGACCAGCCGCAGCCCGGCGAACAGCACCCCCGCGACGGTCGTGGTCAGCACGCTGAGCGCCACCGCCAGCACATTGCCCCGCCGGCCCTCCCCCACCACGGAGCCCAGGGCTGGGTTCTGCTCGTGGGTGCCGATGGACGGCAGCACATGCCACAGGCCGAACAGGATCGACGAGATCACGATGGCCCAGCCAACGCCGAACCGGCGCGCCAGCATGGAGAACAGCACCGCGCGGAAGGCGATCTCCTCCAGCAGGACCGTCCCGAGCGGCACCTCGAGCAGCGCCTGGAAGGCCAGCCGGCCTCCGGTGAGCTCAGCCATCCGCTCGTCCTGGAAGGCCGCCCTGGTTCGCCTGATCGAGGCCCCGACGAGGTACACGGCCGTGACGGCGCCAATGCACCCGACAGCCCAGAGCAGGCCCGGGATGAGGTACCCCCAGCCCAGGCCCATGTCGCTCCAGGAGTTGCCATCGAGCAGCCCGAGCGCGATGAGGACGACCGCGCTGACGAACGACCACAGCAGGTAGTGCGACTGGGGGGCCACCCGATTGTTGACCACATTGATGACCAGGAGGGCCAGGATCACTAGCACCGGCGGCCACCAGGACAGGCCGGCGACCTGAGCGGGCGCGATGATCTCGAACATCGCCTGGCATGCTGCCATACCAATGAGCGCGATGAGCCCGCTCAGGACGGGAGGCCGGCGGCGATGGCCGAGGATCGCAGCGTGCTCAGCCGGACGGCACCGCCGCCGGATCGCGCCTGGGCGTACGACCAGCACCCGGATCACGTGGTCGAGCACTACCGCGGATCACGCGGCCAGGTGCCGGCACTGGTCCTCGTCCACGGCGGCTACTGGCGACCGGAGTACGACCGTGTGCACCTGCGGCCGATGGCCGCAGGGCTTGCCGTGGCAGGCTGGGACGCGTACCTCATCGAGTACCGCCGAGTTCCGGGTCTTCCGGGTCAGGCGACGAGGGACGTGCAGGCGGCCATCACCTCGGTCATCGCGGAGCACGGCGATGCCGGTGTCATCCTCATCGGGCACTCAGCGGGCGGTCACCTGGCACTCCATGCGGCATCCGAGGGGATCTCGGGGGTGGTGGCGGTCATCGCGCTGGGCCCGGTCGCCGACCTGGGCGAGGCACTCGAGCGGGACCTCGATGCGGGCGCTGCACGGGCATTCCTGGGCCAGGAGCGGCTCGACGACTACTGCCCCCGACTCCGCACCCGGCCCGCCGTGCCCGTGACGATCCTGCACGGCGACGCCGATGAGCTCGTCCCCGTCGACCTCTCGCGCGCGTACGCCCGCACCCACCCACAGACCCATCTGGTCGAGCTCGCCGACGCCGGTCACTTCGCCCTGATCGATCCGCAATCCCCGGCGTGGGCAGAGGTCCTGACGGCGATCGAGAATGCCGCTGACCTGGCAAATGGTGGCCCCTGATACGGCCGAAGGTCCCTTCCGCAGGACCGATCGGCCCGACATCATGTCCACCGTGGAGCGCGCCGACCAGCCCCTGACCGCCTTCGCTGGCCTGACGCCGTACGACGAGTACGTGCGCACGATGGAACTGCACCGGATGCAGCAGACCCTGACCGACCAGGAGGCGGAGGTTGCCTTCCTGTATGTCTCGCAGGTGATGGAGCTGTACTTCGGCCTGATCCGGGCTGAGTGGGAGTTCGCCATGGGCCACCTGCGCCGCGACGCCATCATCCCGGCCGTCGTCGCCCTCCGGCGATCGACCTTCCACTTCGAGGCGCTCAATGCCAGCTGGGCATCGCTGCGCTGGCTGACCCCGATGGAGTTCAGCCGGTTCCGCAGCGAGCTCGGGGTCGCGTCCGGCTTCCAGTCGTGGGCCTATCGCCACGTGGAGTTCCTGGTCGGGCTGAAGTCCCGGACGCTCACCCGCGCATACGCGGGCAACCCTGAGGTGTACGTGCCGCTGATGCTGACCCTCGAGAGCCCCAGCCTGTACGACGAGGCCGTGGCCGTCCTGGCCCGGGCCGGCCTGGGCATTGACCCCGAGCGACTGGAACGGGACGCCTCCGTGTCGGTCGAGCCCGACGCCAGTGTCGAGCGAGCGTGGGCGCAGGTCTTCACCGCCAGGCAGGTCGACGACCCGCTGCGCATGCTGGCCGATGTCCTGTCGGATCTCGCCGAGGCCTTCCAGCAGTGGCGCCAGCTGCACCTGGCAGCGGTGCGCCGATCCCTGGGGGCCAAGGCGGGCAGCGGTGGCTCATCCGGTATCGACTGGCTGACCACGAGCCTTGCCCGACCGGTGTTCCCGGACCTGTGGTCGGCAAGGACGATGGTCTAGGTCGCTTGGCAATGCGATGACGGACGTGAACACTGGGCACATGACCATCGACCGGAGCGAGGCTGCCGCCCTGGCGCTCGACGCCCAGCCCGACCCGGCCTCGCGCCGAGCGCTGTTCCGCATCCCCGCGGCCCAGTCCGGCGCGCATCCGCAGGTTGCCTACTTCGCCGGCAACTCCCTCGGCCTGCAGCCCCGGGCAACCCGGGAGGAACTCCTCGCCGACCTCGACGACTGGGCCGACCTGGCCGTCCACGGCCATGTGGAGTCAGCGCGCCCCTGGCTGCCGTACCACGCCGAGCTCACCGAGCCCGCTGCCCGGCTGGTCGGCGCGCTGCCCAGCGAGGTCGTCGTCATGAACTCGCTCACCGTCAACCTGCACCTGCTGATGGCCTCCTTCTATCGCCCGACCCCGCAGCGCCACCGGATCGTGGTGGAGGACCACTGCTTCTCCTCCGACTCCTATGCCGTGCGCAGCCAGGCGGCCTTCCATGGATTCGACCCCGATACCGCCGTGCTGCGGCTGCGGCCGCGTCCCGGCGAGGACACCCTGCGCACCGAGGATGTCCTGCACGTGCTGGGCGACGAGGGCGCATCGATCGCGCTCGTGCTGCTCGGCGGGGTCAATTACCTGACGGGTGAGTTCATGGACATCCCGGCCATCACGCGGGCAGGCCACGCGGCCGGCGCGATGGTGGGGTGGGATCTCGCGCACGCAGCCGGCAATGTCGTGCTGCGCCTGCATGAGTGGGACGTCGACTTCGCGGCCTGGTGCTCCTACAAGTACCTCAACAGCGGGCCCGGCTCCCTGGCCGGGGCGTTCATCCACGAGCGGCACGTGACCAACCGGTCGATCCCGCGGCTGGAGGGCTGGTGGAGCACTCGGGAGGCAACCCGATTCGCGATGGCGCCGGTCAGTGACCCCCCGCCGACCGCCGACTCCTGGGCCATGTCGAATCCGCCGATCTTCGCGATGGGCCCGGTGCGAACCTCGCTGGCGATCTTCGACGAGGTCGGGATGGAGGCGCTGCGCACCCGCAGCCTGGCCCTGAGCGACTATCTGTGGGGGCTGCTCGAGCCACTCGCGACGGCTGGTGCGCTGCGCATCGTCACGCCGCGCGAGCATGACCGGCGCGGGACCCAGATCTCCGTCCGCGTGCCCGGGGACGCCGCCGAGCTGACCGACCGGCTCCGGGTGAACTGGGAGGTCATCGCGGACGAGCGCAAGCCGGATATCGTCCGACTCGCCCCGGCGGCGCTGTACTGCACCTACCACGACTGCTGGCGCGCTGCGGATGCCATGGCACGCGAGCTCGTCGGCACGCCCATCACGGAGGTATGCGCATGAACGCGCAGCAGGCAGGCGAGCACGCGCCCACCACAGGCGAGAACAAGGTCGTCATCGTCGGCGCCGGGCTGGTCGGCTCGCTGCTGGCCTGCTCCCTCGGCCGCCGCGGCTACCAGGTCGATGTCTACGAGCGTCGGCCCGATCCCCGGGTGGCATCAGCCGAGCGCGGCAGGTCGATCAACCTGGCCCTGTCCGAGCGCGGACTGGACGCCCTGCGCCGCTTCGACCTCGCCGACGAGGTCATGGCACCGGCCCTGCCGATGCATGGCCGCTTGATGCATGGCCGGGACGGCTCGCTCACCTTCCAGTCGTACTCGGCTGACGGCAGGCGGGCCATCAACTCGATCAGCCGGGGCTCGCTGAATGCGACCCTGCTCGATGCCGCCGAGCGCACTGCGGGGGTGCGCGTGCGCTTCGATGCCCGGCTGGCGGGGATCGACCTCCAGGCGAGCCAGGCATCATTCGAGATCGACGGCAGGCCCGAGACCGTCCGGTACCACGCCTTGCTCGGGGCCGATGGCGGCGGCAGTGCCGTCCGGAAGGCCCTGGTCGATGCCGGGATCACCACGGTGACCGAGGACATCCAGCAGACCGGCTACAAGGAGCTCACGATCCCGGCCGTCGACGGGGAGTTCGCCCTAGACCCGGATGCCCTGCATATCTGGCCGCGCGGCGGCTCGATGATGATCGCCCTGCCGAACCCGGACCGCACCTTCACCTGCACCCTGTTCTGGCCCAAGGACGAACTCGCGGCGCTGGCGACACCGGAGCAGATCATCGATCACTTCCAGGCGGAGTACCCCGATGCGGTGCCGCTGATGCCGACGCTGGTGGACGACTACCAGCACAACCCCATCGGCATGCTTGGGACGATCCATGCCGAGCCCTGGCATGCGATGGGCAATGTCGGGCTGATCGGCGATGCCGCGCATGCGATCCTGCCCTTCTTCGGCCAGGGTGCGAACTGCGGCTTCGAGGACATCGTCGAGCTCGATCGCTGCCTGGACGAGGCCGGCGATGACTGGGCGCGGGCCCTGCCGATGTACCAGGAGCGGCGCCGGGTGAACGCCGAGGCCATCGCGTGGCTGGCGAAGGAGAACTTCGTCGAGATGCGCGACAAGGTCGGCTCAAGGGCCTTCCTGGTCACCAAGCAGCTCGAGCACGCCCTCGAGCGCGTGCTCCCCGGCACCTACCTGTCGCGCTATGAGATGGTCTCGTTCACCACGATTCCGTACGCCGAGGTCATCGAGCGCGATGCCCGCCAGCGCCGCATGGTGCTCGCGGGGGTTGCGGCCATTGGATTAACGGCCCTGACGCTCGCCGTTGGCGCTGCCCGTCGAGTCGGCCGGCGATCATGAGCACGCTGCCGGGAGCCCGCAGCGAGGTGGTGGCGGGCAAGGCCACCCCGCGTGGCGCCTATCCCCACGTCAAGGTCGTCGGCGGCCTTGCCTTCGTGTCGGGGACCAGCAGCCGGCGGCCGGACGACACCATCGCCGGTGCTGAGCTCGTCGACGGGCACCGGGTGCTCGACGTAGCCGTCCAGACCAGGGCCGTTATCGAGAACATCCGCGACATCCTCGGTGCGGTCGGCGCCAGCCTGGCCGACCTGGTGCAGGTCACCTGCTACCTGGTGGACATGGCGGACTTTCCCGCCTACAACGCCGCCTACGCGGAATACTTCGATGCGGCCAGCGGACCGACGCGGACGACCGTCGCAGTCCGAGCGCTCCCGCATCCGGACCTGCTGATCGAGATCCAGGGCATTGCTGTCCTGCCCGCGAACTGAAAGGGAGCAACGCCATGACCCAGCCACCAGCCAGCCTGAGCGCACTGGACTTCAACGCGTGGGTTGCCGAGCACGGACCGAACCTGAAGCCACCGGTGGGCAACAAGGAGGTCTTCCCCGGGCAGTCGGACTTCATCGTCATGGTGGTGGGCGGGCCGAACCAGCGCACCGACTACCACGTCGATCCGTACGAGGAGGTCTTCTACCAACTCAAGGGCACCATGCACGTGAACGTGATGACCGCCGATGGCCCGCACCAGGTGGGGATCAGCGAGGGTCAGATGTGGGTGCTGCCGCGCAACATGCCCCACTCCCCCCAGCGACCCGAGGCAGGATCGATCGGACTGGTCTTCGAGCGCGTCCGCGAGCCGGGCACCCTGGAGCGATTCCAGTGGTACTGCCCGAACTGCCATGCCCTGATCCACGACGTTGAACTGCAGGTGAGCGACATCGTCGTCGACCTGCCGCCGGTCTTCGAGGGGTTCTACGGCAGCATCGAGGCACGGACCTGCGACTCCTGCGGGACGATCCACCCAGGCAAGGGCTGACGAGGCGCGGCACTGTCGATGCGCACGCAAGACGCCATGGCTGGCGGCGAGGATCAGTCGTGACTTCGGCTACGGCACCCGTGGTGGACGTCCACTCCCATGTGGTGCCGGCCGGCTGGCCTGACCTCGGCCGCCTCGGCCCGGGCCCCTGGCACTGGCTGCGGGTCGACTCCGCACGCGAGGCGACCATCATGCTGGGCGAGTCCGAGTTCCGGCGCATCACCGACGCCTGCTGGCAGGCAGACACCCGACTGGCCGACATGGACGCCGATGGGGTCGACATCCAGGTGGCATCACCGACGCCCGTGTTCTTCTGCTACGAGCGAGCGCCGTCAGCGGCCGCCGAGGTCGCGTCCATCTTCAATGACCTCGCCCTGGAGATCACCGCGCAGGCGCCGGACCGGCTGCTGCCCTTCTGCCAGGTGCCACTGCAGGATGCCGATGCCGCCTGCGCCGAGCTCGATCGCTCGATCGCCAACGGCCACCGGGGGGTGGAGATCGGCAATCACGTCGGCGACCGGGACCTCGACCACGCCGGGGTGCTGACCTTCCTGCAGCACTGCGCCGCGACCGGGGTGCCGGTGTTCGTCCATCCCTGGGACATGCCCAGCACGCCGAGGATGGACCGCTGGATGGGGCAGTGGCTGGTGGGCATGCCGGCCGAGACCCACCTGTCGATCCTGGCCCTGTGCCTGTCGGGCGCCTTCGACCGGCTCCCGCCGAGCCTGCGCATCGCATTCGCCCACGGCGGAGGGTCCTTCGCATTCTGGCTGGGCCGGGCGGACAACGCCTGGCGTCAGCGCCGCGACCTGGTCGGCGCGATCAGCGAGCACCCGCCCAGTCACTATCTCGGACGCTTCTGGGTCGACAGCGTCGTCTTCGAGCCGGCGGCCCTGCGGCTGCTCGTCGAGGTGATCGGGGCCGATCGGGTGCTGATGGGCAGCGACTACCCGTATCCGCTGGGCGAGCGCCCGGCGGGCCAGGTGATCCGTGCTGCTGGCCTGGACGACGCCACGCAGGCAGCGCTGCTCTCCAGGAATGCTCGCGCCTTCCTCGGATGAGCCGCGCCTTCCTCGGATGAACTCGCCTTCCTCGGATGAACTCGTCGTGCCGCGCGACGGCTGGACTAGCCTTGCCCGGTGACGACCGCCGCGACACCTGCTCCGACCACGGCTCCCTACCGACGCGTGCTGACCGGCCGCTGGCGCCTCATCGTTGCCAGCTCGCTCATGCTGTTCGTGCAACTGGCATTGATCCGGTGGTCCGGCGCGAACCTGGTCAATCTCAGCTACTTCTCCAACCTGATCCTGCTGGCGAGCTTCCTGGGCATCGGCCTGGGCTTCCTGCGCTCCCGCAAGCCCCGCGACATCGGGCCCTATACGCCGGTCGGCCTGCTCATCCTGGTGGCCTTCATCATGGCGTTCCCGGCCCGGATCGAGGGCTCGAGCACCCAGCTGATCTTCTTCAACGACGTCAGCCCGACCGGCCTGCCCGGCTGGGTGTCACTGCCGCTGGTGTTCATCGTCGTGGCCACCACGATGACCGGCTTCGGCGAGATCACCGGCCGGGCCTTCCGCGAGTTCACCGCCCTCAATGCCTACCGCTGGGACATCATCGGCTCGATCGCCGGCACCCTGATCTTCACCTTCGTGTCCTTCATGCGAGCCCCATCCTGGGTGTGGCCGCTGGTCACGCTGGTGGCGCTGTGGGCGCTGTACGGCTTCTCCCTGCCCTGGATCTCCCGGCTGGCCATGATCGCGGTGATCGGCCTGCTTGTATGGGAGTCCCTTGCCGCAGGCGTCTCCTGGTCGCCCTACTACAAGGTCCACACCGCGAGCTACGTCGACAAGACGGTCGGGGCGTTCACCACGATCCAGGTCAACGGCATCCCGCATCAGAACGTGATGGACGCCGAGCAGCGGCTCAAGGCGGAGCCGATGTACGAGCGGCCCTATCAGCGAGCCGTCGGCAATCCGCTGGACGATGTGCTGATCGTCGGCGCCGGCACGGGCACCGACGTCGCGCTCTCCCTGGTCAAGGGCGCCAAGCACGTCGATGCCGTCGAGATCGATCCGCGCATCCAGCAGATCGGCCAGCAGATCAACCCGAACAAGCCGTACTCCGATCCGCGGGTCGACGTCCACATCAATGACGGACGTGCCTACCTCTCGAGCACCGACAAGAAGTACGACCTGATCCTGTTCGCCCTGCCCGACTCGCTGACCCTGGTGTCATCGGGTGCCAGCCAGCTGCGCCTGGAGTCCTACCTGTTCACCAGGGAGTCGATCACCTCGGTGCGCGATCACCTCAAGGACGACGGCGTCTTCGCGATGTACAACTACTACCGCGAGCCCTGGCTGGTGAACCGGCTGGCCGGCACCCTGGAGGAGGTCTTCGGCCACGACCCATGCCTGGACACCTTCACCGCGGTGCAGTCCCTCGCCGTCATCTCGATCGGCAAGCAGCAGCAGAACGCGGCGTGCGCCGATGGCGCGGTCTGGGATCGCGCCGCAGTAGCCGCCGCCGGACAGGCGACCCCGGCCCCGGCCTATGACGATCGGCCCTTCCTGTATCTGAAGGATCGGACGATCCCGCCGCTCTACCTCATCGTCATCGCCCTGATCCTGATCGTCTCGGCCCTCGGTATCCGCTTCCTCGGCGGGCCGTTCCGATCGATGGCGGGCTACGGCGACCTGTTCTTCATGGGCGTGGCATTCCTGCTGCTGGAGACACGCTCCATCACCACGTTCGCGCTGCTGTTCGGCACCACCTGGCTGGTGAACGCCTTCGTCTTCGCCGGGGTGCTGCTCGCAGTGCTGCTGGCCATCGAGACCACGGCGCGGTTCGGCAGGAGGATCCCGCGGCCGGCCATCATCATCGCCCTGTTCGCCAGCCTGCTCGTGGCCTTCCTGATCCCCAACCACGCACTGCTCGGGCTGCCCTTCCCAGTGCGACTGGTCAGCGCGATTGCCCTGGCCTTCGCACCCGTCTACTGCGCGAACCTGCTGTTCACCTCACGGTTCAAGGATGCGGCCAACCCGACCGCTGCCTTCGCGGCGAACCTGTTCGGCGCCATGATCGGCGGCTGCCTGGAGTACCTGTCGCTCGTGCTGGGCTACCAGTACCTGCTCATCGTGGCTGCCCTCATGTACGCCATCGCCGTGGTGGTGGGCCAGCGGGCCATCCGCGCCAGGGCGGCAGCTGCACCCCTGCCGACCAGCTGAACGCGAGCGCATCATGATGCGGGCAGGCGAGGCCAAGTCCATAGCTTCCAGCAATCCGCCGACGCTTCCACGCCACCAGTCCGGAGGCCTGCACGCGGGGATCAACCTCGACGACATGTCCGCGGTACGCGAACTCCTTGACGACGGGCTCAGCCTCGACCTCGTGCGTTGACGTCAACGTCTGGGTCTCGGCATACGTATCGGATCTCCCGCGCAGTGGCCGACCGGGGCTTCGCCCGATTCCAGGATCTTGCCTTGATCAACCCCGCTCGTGCGTAGTGGTGTCACGAGTTGTCGGTCGTCGACCCATCCGAGGCAGATGCGCTGGAGGTGGTGGTCGTCCGCGCCTGGAACTGGAAGCCGATGAACTCCGGGTTGTCGCCGTCGGTCAGGTAGCCCACCCGATAGCCCCACAGGCCCACCCGAGCCAGCCTCGCGACCAGGGTGAACCTGCGATTGGCGTCGACCGTGGCGGTGATGAGGTCAAGGTCCTGGAAGGTGCCATCACCCTTCTTGTTGCTGGGCAGGAAGCGCTGCATCATCAGCACCGTGCCGGGCTTGATCGACTTCGGTGCCGTGCCGGTGATGGTGATCGGATCATCCGGGCCTGCCTTGTGCGGGCTCACCTGGGCCGTCCCCTTGCCCCAGGCGGTGGTGTTGGGCCTGCGGGGGAAGCCTGCGTCCTTCAACTCCTGGCGGGTGAGGCTGACAATGCGGTCGGACGCCGCCACGGCATGGGCCGCCGGTGCCAGTGCCGCGACCGGCAGCAACGACAGCGAGATACCGAGCACAGCGGCGCCAGCGATCATCTTCATAGGTGCACGGTATGGGATCGAGCGTCGCAGGCGCCACTCACCGCGCATACAATTCGGCCACCCGCCCCTGTAGCTCAGTGGTAGAGCAACCGCCTTGTAAGCGGTAGGTCGTCAGTTCAATCCTGACCGGGGGCTCGGCTGTCAGCCATCTCCGGTGACGAAGTCGATCAGCTCCTCGACCCGGCCCAGGAAGGCCGGCTCGAGGTCGGCGTAGGTGCGCACGGCCGAGAGGATGCGGCGCCAGGCACGGCCGGTGTCGACCGGCCAGCCCAGCCTGCGGCAGACCCCCTCCTTCCACGGCTGGCCCCTGGGGACGCTCGGCCATTCGTCGATACCCAGGGATGTCGGCTTGATGGCCTGCCAGACGTCCACATACGGGTGGCCCACGACGAGGGCGACGCCTGGGAATGCGGCCATCGCGTCATCGGCGATGCGCGACTCCTTGGACCCGTCAACACGATGATCCACCAGCACGCCGACCCGGCGGCCCGGGCCGGGTCGGAACTGCGCGAGGCGCTGCTGCAGGTCATCGACGCCGCCAAGCGGCTCGACCACCACGCCCTCCACGCGGAGGTCATCGCCCCAGACGCGCTCGACGAGCTCGGCATCCTGGGTCCCCTCGACCCAGATCCGCGAGTCCCGTGCCACCCGGGCGCGCGGGCTGGGGACGGCCACCGATCCAGACGCCGTTCGTGCGACGGGAGCTTGAACCCCCGCTGCCGCGCGCCTGAGCGTGACGACCTCGCCGTCGAGCAGGAAGGCCGCCGGCTCGAGCGGGAAGGGTCGGCGCCGGCCGTGTCGATCCTCCAGCACGACGGACCAGCCCGTTGCTCCCTTCTCCACGCTGACCACCGCCCCGCACCAGCCCGAGGATGCGCACTCCACGACCATCTCCGGCTCGATGTCGACGACTGGGACGACATGACGCCCACGGGATCCGCGCGGGTCGTGGGCGAGGACGTCTGATCCGTAGCGATCCCCGGCACGGGACGCATCGCTGGGGGAAACCGAGCCTGCCACGTCATTCCCTTCCCTTCGTTCTGACAGATCAGCATGGCCGGTGCGCGGGGAACTTGCTGACAGGACGCGCTGGGACGGGGCTCATCATGCGTCGGGCAGACGTACGATACCGGGGTGATACGAGTCATGAGCGCCTTGATCCTCGCGGCTGCCCTGCCCCTGGGCCTTGCCGGCTGCAGCAGCCCGACCCCCGACCTGTCGAACCAGGCGTTCGCCACCCAGCGGGCGACGATCGCGGGCGTCGAGCAGGATCTCGCCCTCGGCAGCACCCTGACCCTGACATTCACCTCCGATGGCATCTCGGCGAAGGCCGGGTGCAACACCATGTTCGGCCAGGCCAGCCTCGATGACGGCAGGATCACCATGACGACGCCGTTGGGGATGACGATGATGGCCTGCGAGCCGGCACTGATGGATCAGGATCAGTGGATCAGCGACTTCCTGTCATCGGGCCCCCGGTGGAGCCTGGATGGGCCCCTCCTCACGCTCACCTCCGGTGATGATGTCATCGTGCTGCGCAGTACGACGAGCGCCTGACCCGCACCTGCGACCAGACACGGGAGTTCCCATGCGCGGCGTATCACGATGCCCTCGAGCCGGCATCGCCATCCGGGGCAGGGCCATCATCGGGCCGGTGCTCGCCATCGGCCTGTCCATCACCGCGGCGCCGCTCATCGGGCACTCCTCGGCGCTGGCCGCTAAGCCGGCAACCCGAACGATCACGACCTTCGTGACGATCGAGCAGCGGTCGGTCGTGCCGCTCGGTGCCAGCCCCGGCGGCGCGGGGGACCTGACCTCTGCACGGGGTGTCGCCGCATGGACCGACAGCGGTCCGGCCGTCGGGGGCTTCGCCAGCAAGGTCATGTCCATCGTCCCGGGGGTCGATGGTCGCGAGCGACGCAACACCACCGTGAACGTCTCCCTGCCGGAGGGTGCCCTCTTCGCCCAGCAGATCCAGGACGGGCCGATCGGCCGGCCACCGGATGGGCCATCGACACTGGTCATCCTCGGCGGGACGGGCGCCTACCGCAATGCGCGCGGGGTGGTCTCGCTGGTACCGGTGCGCACATCGGTGCTGAAGTACGTCTGGACGCTCCTGCCGAGCACCGGCATCAACCCCGAGCACGCCACCACCCTGGCCTTCCAGCGAGTGGTCGACGCCACGGTGCTGGGGCAGGCAGACGACAACAGCAGCCGACTCACGGTCGATGGAACCGAGGGCGTGCTGCGCTTGCGCGGCCAGGACGGGAGGTTCACCTGCGGCGACACCACCTTCGCCCAGGCCAGGCCAGGCGGGATCGGCGTGGACTCCTGGATCTGCCGCTGCGGCCTGCCACGCGGCTCGGTGCTCGTCTCCACCCTCTCGCAGGTTCGCAACGGGATGCAGTCGCCGACGACGGTCGAGGACATCATCCTCGGCGGGACCGGTGCCTACGCCGGTGCCCGGGGGGTCGCGGTGACCACGCGCACCTCCGATACGACGGCTGATGTGACGCTGCGACTGCTCGACCCGACCGGGAGCCCTGCGGTGCCGGTGCGCTTCACCCAGGAGCGCAGCTATCGGACCTTCGGGGTCATGCAACTCGGGGGCGGGACCCGACTCCTGGCCGGCTCGACCGGATCCCAGCGGGCGCCTGGCTCCGACCGCCCGATCGGGACGTCACAGGGCCTGTATGTCTCGTCCTTCGATGGGCCCGCAACCGACGGCCAGCGGGTGAGCTTCGGCGTGACCTCGCTCAACCTGAAGGGCGGGTCGATCCGAGCCGTCGCCTTCGACACCGGCCTGGAAGCCCAGGAGGACGCAACGCGAACCCTGGTCGTCACCGGGGGGACGGGGATCTACGTCGGCGTGACCGGCACCATCGGCGTGGTGCCGCAGCGAGGCCCGAGCGACCGGATGGTCGCCCGCCTGGCGCAATGAGGCGGGTGAGATTCAGGCGAGTCGCGGGGTGAGTTCAACGAACCCAAGGCCACGCCTGACCTTCCCCGAACATGCACCCGGCATGCTCGGGGTCGTGCGCGCACCCACCCTGGATCGGACATCCATGCAGCCTGGCCTCACCAAGCCCGCACCTCGGGGCGAGGATCCCGCTCGGATGCCAACGGGCCAGCGACCCAGGCCGATCGCAGCCGTGCGTCCCAGGCCCAGTCGGCGCGCCGGCGACCTCGCAGCCATCGCGGCCGGGATCGGCGGCGGGCTGACCCTGGCGATCAGCCTGCCGGTCGTGGTGACCGGCTGGGCGAACCCCGGCGGCATCGCCAATGGCCTGGGCATCCTCACCGCGATGGCCGGCACCTACCTTGCCCTCCTGGGGTGCCTGCTGATGGCACGACTGCCGTGGATCGAGCGGGAGGTCGGCCAGGATCGCCTCACCGCGTGGCACCGAGTCCTGGGCCCATACGCGCTGGTGCTCATCAGCCTGCACGTGGCGCTCACGACGGTCGGCTACGCCCAGTCGATCGGGGTGAATCCACTACGCGAGCTCGTCACCATCACCTTCACCATGGCGTGGATGCTGCCCGCGTTGGCTGCCTTCTGCCTCATGGTGGCACTTGGGGTGATCTCCTGGCGGCGCATCCGCTCACGGATGCGGTACGAGACCTGGCTGATGGCCCACCTGTACTTCTACCTCGCCATCGCCCTGGCCTTCGGTCACCAGATCGAGGCCGGATCGATCTTCGTCGGACATCCGATCGCGGAGGCGTACTGGATCGGCCTGACCGTCAGCGTCCTACTCGCCCTGCTCATCTGGCGCATCGGCCTGCCCCTGGCCCGCACGCTCCGGCATGGCGCACGCGTGCAGGCAGTCGTCCCGATCGACGATGAGACCGCGCACGTCTATGTCTCCGGTCGCCGAATCGATGCCCTCGGGGCGCAGGGCGGCCAGTGGCTGAGCTGGCGCTTCGGCACTCGTCAGTGGTGGTGGCAGGGTCACCCCTACTCCCTGTCGGCCCGCCCGCAGTCGACCCAGATGCGCATCACCGTCAAGGATCTCGGCGACCAGTCCGGGTCACTGCTGTCGCTGAAGGCGGGCACGCGCGTGTTCTTCGAGGGCCCGTACGGCGCCTTCCGAGTGGATCGGCGGGAGACCGATCGCCTGGTGCTGATCGGGGCCGGGGTCGGTATCACGCCCATCAGGGCCCTGCTGGACGAGCTCCCCGCCCACGTGAGCGCGACGGTGATCTACCGGGTCCATGCGGAGCCCTCGCCGCTGGCCGACGAGCTCCGGTGGATCGAGTCGAGCTCCGGGGGCCGGATCCGGGTATTCGTGGTGGCCGGTACCCGACGCCAGTTCCCGATGACCCCGGGCCAGCTGCGGCAGGCGGCGCCGCTCATCGGCGAATCAGATGTGTACGTCTGCGGGCCCACGGGATTCATCGATGCCGTCACGGCATCCGCCGTCGAGCTCGGCGTCCCATCACGCCGCATCCATCACGAGCTGTTCGAGTTCTAGGAGCCTGGAATGAAGCGCGCCATCCTGATCTCCCTGGGCACCGTCGCGGGCACTGCCGCAGTGCTGGGGTACCACCCGGGCACCTGGTTCGCCTCGGCATCGCCGAGTTCCACCGACGCCGCGCCCTCGGCGCAGACCTTCACCGGTGATGCCGTCGAGAGCGGCTACGGCCCGGTGCAGGTGCAGATCACGGTGGAGGCCGGCCGGATCACCGATGCCGTCGGGACGCAGCAGGCCACCGATGGCAGGTCCCAGCAGATCGCCTCGTACGCCCTGCCACAGCTCGAGCAGCAGGCGGTCACGTCCCAGGGCGCCGGCATCGACGGGGTCTCGGGGGCCTCCTACACCTCGGCCGGATTCCAGCAGAGCCTGCAGTCCGCCCTCGCACAGGCCGGTCTCGGCTAGCCGGACGCGCGCCACGATGACGCGTCGCCATATCCACCCGGTGCATGCCTGGGGCACTGTGATCGTCCTCGACCTGCGCGGCAAGCACCTCGATGAGGCACGCGCGGACGCAGCCTGCCGGGCCGCCGCGGCTGAGCTGCTGCGTATCGACGCCTGGCTCTCCCCGTTTCGGGCCGACTCCGCGGTGTCTGCCATGCGTCGCGGCGACGCAGCGCTCAGCGAGGTACCCGAGGAGGTGCGCGAGGTGATCGACGGCTGCACCCGGGTCACCGAGTTGACGGGCGGCGCCTTCGACCCGTGGCGAGCGCCGGGTGGCTTCGATCCGAGCGGATTCGTCAAGGGCTGGGGTGCTGATCGCGCCGCTGATCTCCTGGTCGAGCATGGATTCCCGAACGTGTCGGTCAACGCCGCCGGGGATGTCACCTGCCGCGGCGAGGCTGCACCGGGCCTTGGTGGCTGGCGCATCGGCATCGCGGATCCGCGCGACCGCGCGCAGGTCCTCAGCAGCGTCCTGGTCACCGATGCTCACCTGGCAACCTCCGGGCGATACGAGCAGGGCGACCACATCATCGATCCCGCAACGGGCATGCCTGCGGCGGCCATGCGATCGGCGAGCGTGCTGAGCAGGCACGGGGGTGAGGCCGATGCACTCGCAACCGCCCTGATGGTGCAGGGCCCGGCCGGGCTGCCGGCACTGGCCAAGGCTGGGGCCGAGGGCCTGCTGGTCAGCCATGATCGCATCTGGAGCACGAGCACGGCCTTCGAGCGAGCACCCATCACTGCCTGACAGGGGCGGTTCCTCGGTGATCGGAAGGCGCGGGCCTACGGCTGGACCAGCTCCACGACGCGACCGCGCAGTCGGGGCTTCTCCGACTCGTCCGAACCCTTGGCCTTCACCACGATCCGGGTGCGATCGGCGCGGAACAGGTCGTGGGAGTACTCGAATGCCGTGCCGTGCGCATCGCGGGTGGTGCGCGTGATCGACAGCAGCGGCTGACCCGGCGCAATGCCCAGGATGGACGCCTCGTGCGGGGTGGCCTGGACGACCTCGATCCGCTCGATGGCCTCTCCCGGCCGGATCCCGAACTCGCGCTCGAGCAGTTCGTACAGGGAGCCGACAAGCTCGCGCTCCGGCAGGCCCGGCACCAGCTCGGCCGGGAACACCGCGCGCTCCAGTGAGATCGGGGTGCCGTCGGCAAGCCGGATGCGGACGAGGTCGACGACGAAGTCATCCTCCCCGATCCCGAGGGCCTCTGCCGCATCGACGCCGGCGGTCGTCACGGCAACGCTCAGCACCCGTGAGCCCGCGGTGAATCCCTGCTCGCGCAGCAGGGTCGGCACGCCAACGATCGACGACAGGTCGCGCTCGACCTTGGCCGAGGCAATGAAGGTGCCCCCGCCCCGGCCGGGCACGCGGCGGATCACGCCAGCCTCCTCCAGGGCGGCGAGTGCCTGCCGCAGGGTGGAGCGGCTCACTCCCAGCTTGATGGCCAGGTCGCGCTCGGCACCGAGCTTCTGGCCAGGCTGCAGGGCACCTCGCTCGACCATGCCGATCAGCCGGCGGTGGACGTCCTCGCCGGTCGGGCCGAGGCCGCCTTCGGCTGCAGTGGGCTCGGTCATCCAGTCGACCGCTACATGGCCTCGAGTGCCGCGAGCGACTCGGGAAGGATCTGCCCGCCGTCGACCACCAGGGCCTGGCCGGTCACGTAGGCGGCCTCATCACTGGCGAAGAACAGCGCTGCATTGCCGATGTCATCAACCTCGCCGAGCCGACGCTGCGGGATCGACATCTCCATCGCCTTGCGGTACTCCGGGCCGAGATCCGCCAGTCCCTCGGTGGCGATATTGCCGGGCAGGACGGCATTGACGGTGATGCCCATGGGCGCGAGCTCGATCGCAGCGGTGCGCATGAAGCCCAGCTGGGCCGCCTTGCTGGCACCGTAGTGCGACCAGCCGGGGAAGCCCGTGATGGGCCCGGTGATCGACGAGGTGAGGATCACCCTGCCGTGGCCGGAGCGCTGCAGTGCCGGGATGCACGCCTGCACCGTCAGCAGCGTCCCCTTGACATTGGTGTCCAGGACGACGTCCATGTCAGCCTCGCTCATCGTGGCAAGCTTGGCATCGGGAAAGATCCCGGCATTCGCGCACACGATGTCGATGCCGCCGTACACCTCGACCGCTGTGGCTGCCATCTGCTCGCACGACGCCTTGGTGGCGACATCCCCGAGGACGAACGCCGCGGCCCCGCCGCCGAGCGCGGAGAGCTCCTCGCAGGTGCGTCGCGCATCCTGCTCATTGCGCCCGGTGATCAGGACGTTGACACCTGCCTTGACGAAGACCCGGGCAATGCCCTTGCCGATGCCCTTGGTGCCACCTGTGACGATGGCGGACCTGCCTGCGATGGACGCGAACATCGCACCTCCTCTGCGCTGTTGATGAACGAACGTCGTTCCTAATCGACGAACGACCGGCTCAGGTACTCCTCGGCGAGCCGGCAGCTGTCGACGGTGTACTGCAGGCCCATGGCCTGCGCTGTCTCCGTCATGGCATGGCTGCCGATCCAGGCGACCAGCAGCAGTCGGCGTAGCATGATGAACGTTGCCAGCTCCTGCACGTCGGCACCGCTCAGCGGGGTCACCCGCTGGTAGCCGGTCACCCAGGCATCCACCAGGTCGGGGACGTACGGCTCATGCTCGATGAAGGACAGCGATGACCCGAGGTCGTAGAGGTACCAGCTGAGCCCGCAGTCGTCGAAGTCGATGACGGTGACCTCGTCCTGACGGACGAGCAGGTTGGCCAGGCGCATGTCGGCATGGACCAGGCCGAAGCGATCGCTGCCCTTGCCCCAGCGGTCCAGGCGCTCGCCGACTCGCTCGGCGCACCGGCCGAGGATCTCCTCCTCCTGCGGCCCGACCTCCATGCCGTCCTGCCAGCGGCCCCAGTGGCCATTCGATCCCAGGGCGGTGTCGAAGTCCCAGGTGAAGCGGGTGAAGGCCGCCGGGCGCTGCCACTGCCGGGCATGCCCGTGCAGGCGGGCGGTGATCTCGCCGAGCTGCACGAAATCCTGGGCGAGCCGGTCCTCCGTCGGCTCGGCGCCCTCGACCCAGGCGAATCGCACGACGTAGCGCTCATCGCCACTGCTGAGCCGGCTCGTGACGATGGCCTCCCCGTTCGGGGCAGGTAGGTAGGCCGGCGTCACGACGACAGCGTCCTGCCGCAGGGCGGTGATCCAGTCCAGCTCGCTGCGGATGGCCTGCTTGGTGTGATAGCCGCTGCGGTGGACGCGCAGTACGGAGCGAGTTCCGTCCGGCTCGTCGATCCGGAAGGTCCCGTTCTCCGAGACGTTGAGCAGGGTGAGCCGGGTTTCCGGGCTGAGGTCGTACGCCGGCAAGGCCGCCGTGGCGAACTCCCAGAAGACCTCCCCGGCCTCAGCCACTTCGCTCCTCCTTCGCGGCCGGCTTGGCGGCAACATCCTTGGCGGCACCATCCTTGGCCGCCGGCTTGGGCCCGCCATCCTTGGCTGCCGCCTGCTGCCGCTCGGTCGACTGGTCACGGCCCTTGACCGCCATCATGGCGCGTCCGATCGCCTCGCGTGCGCGGTTCACCGCATCAGTCGTGCCGCCTATATATACGCGACCGGCAGCCCCGATCATCTGGACGTCAACCAGGGTGATCTCCGGGGCCGCCTTCTCCGCCTCGTTGGCAGCCATTGCCGCGAACAGGGCCGGGGTCATCTCGTAGACCAGCAGGCTGTCGCCCGGCAGCAGCATGGATGCCTGGCGATTGCGGTTGATGATGACGGCGTGCTGATCGGTGACGTCCTCGATCACATCGTGATAGAGGATCGTCGGACGCAGCTGATCCTGCGGCTTGGCGCGCAGCCCGGCCAGGATCGCGCGGCCGGCCTGATCCACGTCAGCCTGGGTGTCGGCATGCACCTCCAGGACGCCGAACTGCCGCTCGACGAACAGGATCCCCGGCTCGATGCCGGGGACTGACCGCAACGCCAGATCGGTCACCCGCTCGATCGCCAGCCCCGGTGCCACCTCGACGATCAGGGCATGCTGCCCGGCGTACGGGGGGTAGCCGCGAGCGCGCGTCGGCGTGCCGAGATACGCGGCGAACTGGGGCTGGAGATCCTCCAGCATGAGGTAGACGCGCAGCTCAGGCGGCGCCGAGGCCGTCAGTGCCGCCATGGCGACTAGGCCGAGACGGTGAAGTGCTTGGCCAGCTCGCCGTGCGGCCGCGGGATGACGTGCACGCTGACGAGCTCGCCGACCGCGCTGGCTGCCTCCGAGCCGGCCTCGGTCGCCGCCTTCACCGCGCCGACGTCGCCGACGATGGTGACGGCGACGAGGCCCGCGCCGACCTGCTCACGGCTGACGATGACGACGTTGGCTGCCTTGACCATGGCGTCCGCAGCGGCGAGCGCGGCGACGTAGCCCTTGGTCTCGATCATGCCGATCGCGTTATTGGACATGGAACTTCCTTTCATCACGTCCCGCTGCGTTGCGGGGTCGTCGGGTGTGCTGGCGGTGGTCGTGCGCTAGGAGACCTCGTCGATGGAGCCGATGATGAGGGCATCGATGGGCGGCGCATCGCCCGGGAACCAGGAGGCCGCGACTGATCCGGTCGAGACCAGCACGGCCTCTCCGATGCCGGAGCCGAGGACATCGAAGGCGATCAGGCGGGCGCCTCCTGGCTCGACCTCGACCTCGAGGAATGCACCGCTGGGGATCGACGAGACCTTCTTCGTCGACCAGACGCTTGCGACGACGCGCGCACGCAACATGGCTGCTCCTAGCCTTCCTTGACGATGGTGACGCCCATGGCCCGGGCCCGATCCTTGGCCAGGGGGGTCACCACGACCCGCCCGGTGATGGTGATGCTGACGCCTGCCTGCGCCGCGGCGCGCACATGGCGCTCGGTGAGCGCACCGCGCTCGAATCGATGTTCCTGCGGCTGGCCAGCTCCCGGGCTCGCTGCCGATGACCGGGTAGCGGACGACCCCAGGACGAAGCGCACCTTGCCTGACTGCAGCGCGGTCCGCCGCGCCGGATGGCTCGCATCCGCCAGGATCCGTCGGACCGCCGCATCGAGCTCGGCCTGCGTGGTGATCGTCACGACCTCGCCACCTGCAGCGGCGGCCGGCCCCGTGGACCGGGCCTGGGCGACCGCCGCACCGACCTCGCCGGCGATCACCTCCTGGAGGACCTCGCGGATCACCGCGCGCATCAGGTCAGCGGGTACCTGCTGGGACATCGCGCTCACCCCACCCGTCGCAGGGCCTGCTCAGCGGCGTCAGCCGCCGCCCGTACCTCGGATTCGGTACCGCTGAGGTAGACCCGGCCAGTTGCCCCGACCATCCGGTAGTCGACCACCTTGATCCGCGCAGCCTTCTCTGCCTCATTCGTCGCCAGGATCGCGTAGCTCGCCGGCTGCATCTCCAGCACGAAGAGCGACTCGCCCGGCAGGGCCATGGAGCCGATCTTGTTGCGGTTGATCAGGAAGGCATGCTGCCGATCGATGCGTGGCACGATCCGGGAGGCAAGGATGCTCGGCTTGGTCGCCGCCTGCTGGCTCACGTCGAGTTGATCGAGGACGGCACTGGCGGCGCTGGTCACCTCGCTGGGGGATCCATGGATCTCCAGGTAGCCGAACTGCCGCTCCACCAGCAGGATGCCCGCGGCTACGTTCGAGTGCTTGAGCGCGACGTCGGTGAGCGGCTCGATGTCCAGGCCCGGCGCTACCTCGATGATCTGCGCGGCATCATCCGCGCGCGGCAGGGCTCCGCGAATCCAGGTGCCCAGATAGCACATCGTCTGCGGCTGCAGCCGGTCGAGGAAGATGAAGGAGCGCAGCTCAGCCATGGTCAGCCCTTGATGATCTGTCGAAGTTCTTCGATGACCATGCGCCGGATCTCATCGCGCAGCTCATCGGTGCCGTCGCCGGCCATGGTCGCCGCATCGCCGCGGCCGTTCGTGCGCGGCTCGATCGCGGGTGCCCCCGCCGCATTGGATGCCAGCGGATAGGCCGGCACCGCCCCCTGCGGGGCCTGCCACGCATCCAGTCCGCTGAAGTCGGGCATCGGCATGCGGGCATCGGCATTGCACGCAATGCGCGTGCGATTGACCAGGTGGGCCGGCTGCAGGTTCTCCCCCACCGATGACCTGCCGAAGAAGCCGGTGCCGATCGTCATCGTCGGGGCCAGGTTCGTCTCGATGCCGGCACTGCCGAGGCTGTTGCCCACGTTCACCGCGACGCGCAGCACGCGTACCCGCGAGGCGTACTCCATGATGGTGCCGGGATCCTCGCTGTGGATCGCAGCGCTGTGGCCGGCCCCGGTGATGCGGAGCACGGCCATCGCAGCGCTGATGCCTCGCGCCGCATTGGGCACCGTCACCCAGCCAAGCACCGGGCAGAGCTTCTCGTGCGCCAGGACCTGCTCGGGAACCACCAGGTCGAATGGCGCGACCAGGATGAGCGTGCCCTTGGGCACCTTGATCCCGGCGGCCTCGGCGATCTGGGCGGCCGACTTGCCGACCCAGGCGGTATTGAAGTGCCCCTGCTCGAAGATCACGCCGCAGACCCTGGCCACTTGCTCCTCGTCGAGGAAGGATGCCCCCTCGCGCTTCATCGCCTGCTGCAGCCGCTCGGCGATCGCCTCCTCGGCAATGAGGACGCTTTCATTGGTGCACAGGATCGAGTTGTCAAATGACTTGCTGGCGACGATGCGGGCCGCCGCCGCCGGGATGTCGGCCGTGGCATCGACGAGCACCGGGACGTTCCCCGGGCCGACCCCGATCGCCGGGTTGCCGGATCGATAGGCGGAGCGGACCATGGGCGTGCCGCCGGTGGCGACGATGACATCGACTCGCTCGTCGGTCATCAGCGCATTGATGAGCGGGATGGACGGCTCCTCGAGGACTTGAATGCACCCATCGGGGGCACCGGCCGCAATGGCCGCATCGCGCATCACCCGGGCGGCCTCGGCACTGCACCGCTTGGCATAGGGATGCGGCGAGACGATGATGGCGTTGCGGGTGAGCAGGCACAGCATGATCTTGAACATCACGGTCGCAACCGGGTTCGTGCTGGGCGTCAGGGCGAACACCACGCCGGCCGGCCGCGGGATCTCGACGATCTTGCGCGCCTGGTCGATCACGGGCGACACGTAGTCGTCGTCCGCATAGGTATTCCAGATCCCGATCGAACAGGCGACGTTCTTCAGGAACTTGTGCTCGGCAACCCCGAACCCGGTCTCGGCGACCGCGGCGTCGGCGAGCTGCCGGGCATGAGCCTCGCCCGCCTGCGCGGCCGCCATCGCGATGCGCCGCACGGACGCGATGTCGTACGTGGCGAAGGCGCGGGCCGCCCACTCGGCCCGCTCGACCATCGCCCGGCCATGGGGCACACCGGCCGGCTCGAGCGGAATGTCGACGAAGGCGCTCATCGGCTCCCCCGCAGGCCGCGGACCTCGCGATACGCCTTGCCGATCGCGACCTCGGTGCGATCGAGCAGCTCCTCGGCGATCTCGGGCTTCAGCAGGATGCCCGGCTTGTACTGCAGCACCCGCGGATCCAGGGTCGAGAAGATCGCCCAGACCCCGTTCTCGTACAGGTGCTTCATGACGTACTTGGCGCCCTGCGGGTCATCGAACTCCAGGCCCATGACCACGCCGTTCTGCCGGATGCCGATGAACCAGTCCGGGTACGTCGCCTGGATCTGCCGCAGGCCCCGGCCGATGAAGTCGGAGATGTAGTGCACCATCGACCGGGTCTCGGTCCGCGAGCAGATCTCCAGTGCCTTGATCGCGGCGATGCACCCGAGCTCGGCGCCGCCGAAGGTGGAGATGTGGCCGAATCCGTCCTCGGTGAGCCAGCCGGCGCACCGCTCGCTGACCAGCACACAGGCGATCGGGTAGATCCCCCCGGAGATGCCCTTGCCGGTCACCATGATGTCGGGGGTGATCCCCTCCTTGGTGATCGCCCATAGCTCGCCGGTTCGCATCAGGCCGGTCTGCACCTCGTCCGCGATGTAGAGGGCGTCGTACTTCTCGCACAGGGCCTTGACCGCCCTGAGGTACCCGGGCTCCGGCAGCGGGAATCCGTACGTGGCCGGGATGGTCTCCATGATGACCGCGGCGATGTCACGGCCCTGCAGCGCCTCCTCCATCGCGGCGAGGTCATTGAAGGGGACGTGCGGGAAGTCCTCCGGATTGTCCGACAGGAAGAGCTTGGAGAAGCGCTCGTCTCCCGTGCCGACCGCCAGGCCGGTGTGACCGTGGTAGGCCTTGACGATCGACAGGATGCGGCGCTTGCCGGTGGCGTGGCGGGCCGTCTTGAGCGCGATGTCGATGGCCTCGCCGCCGCCGGACCCGTAGATCACCTTGGTCAGCCCCGCGGGGGCGGACGCCACCAATGCCTCCGCCAGGGCCGTCCGGGCAAGGGAGGGGAAGTGGTGATTGCCGACGTCGAAGTGCTGCATGGCGACCGTGACCGCCTGGACGACCTCCGGGTTGCGATGGCCGAGGTTGTAGGTGCCGCCATTGAGATGGACGTCGATCAGGCGCTTGCCTGACATGTCGTAGATGAAGTACTCCTCGCGCCGGTCGATGACCAGCGGGACGCCCGAGTCGATCCAGAACTGGGTCTTGCCCGGATTCCAGTACTCCTTGGACTTCTCGAGGACCTCGGCCTTGGAGGCGAAGGAGAAGACGCCGTAGTCATAGCGCGGGTGGTCATCCGCGGGGGACTGCTCCGGCGATGCCACGTCAGGATCGTACCGAATGGCCATACCAAATCAAGCCTTTTGACCACCTGGGTGCTTGCCGGCAGACCAAACGAGTGTGCTTTGCCGGATATGAGTAGTTTGCTCCGAACCAATGTGGGTCCTGTGCCGTGTGAACACCGCGTTACTCATACCGGAATTTGGCCGAAATGCTTGAAGCGGTCGATGGGTGCCGACATACTCCCCGGCAAGCCCTGCGACCGCAGTGGCTTACGTCACAGGCGCCCCCTGTGCGCGAACGCCCGACTGAAGCAGCAGGTTCCACTGAGCGCGCCCCCGGGCGCAAGGATGGATGTCACATGAGCGTCGAGAGTCCGAGCGGGCCGAACGCCCTCCCCGGAGACCACCAGATCAGTACGAAGGAGCAGGCGAAGCTCAAGGCTGGTGCCGTCGGCCTGGCCGGCGTGCTCTTCATGGCCGTGGCGAACGCCGCGCCGATCACCGCCATGACCTTCAACGTGCCGATTGCCATCGGATACGGCAACGGCATCGGCGTGTCCGGCGGGTACCTCTTCGCCGCCATCGTGCTGGCCATCTTCACCATCGGCTTCATCGCGATGGCGAAGTACATCACCACCGCCGGCGCGTTCTACGGATTCATCTCCCAGGGCCTGGGCCAGGTCTGGGGCATGGCCACCGGCCTGCTGGCTGCCGTCGCCTACATCATCTTCGAGGGCTCGCTCATCGGAGCCTTCGCCTACTTCGGCTCCGAGTACGTGCTCAAGCCCATGGGCCTCAATGTCAACTGGCTCATCCTGGCAATCATCGCCTGCCTCGTCATCGCCCTGCTCACCTACTACTCGGTGACCCTCGCAGCCGGCATCCTCAGCGTGACCCTCGTCTGCGAGGTACTCCTGCTGCTCGCTCTCGGCATCAGCGTCCTGCTCAAGGGCGGGCCTGACGGCTTCATGGCCGCCGACACGGTCAACCCGATTGCGGCGTTCAATGCGCTGCCCGAGGGTGCCTACGGCACCGGCGTGGCAGCAGGGGCAGCCGCCATCGGCATCTTCTTCGCCTTCTGGTCCTGGGTCGGGTACGAGACCACCGCGGTCTACGGCGAGGAGTCCAAGAACCCCAAGCGCAACGTCCCCCTCGCGACCATCATCGCGGTCGTCGGGCTCGGCGCCTTCTACACCTTCATCTCGTGGATGGTCGTCGTGGGCAACGGCGCCAAGCAGTCGGTGGAGCTCTCGGCCGGGGCCAGCCCCATTGACCTGTGGATCGGCCTGGTGGACGCAAGCTTCGGCAGCATCCTGGTGGTCGTCTACAAGGTGCTGGTCGTCGTCGGCTCCTTCGCCTGCGCGATGGCCTTCCACAATGCAGCGTCGCGCTACATCTACGCCATGGGCCGGGAGAGCGTGACGCCGTTCGTCCGAAGGACCCTCGGCGCCGTCAACGCCAAGCATGGCTCGCCGGCGATCGCCTCGTTCGTCCAGACCGCGATCACCATCATCCTGTGCGTGCTGTTCGCCCTCTTCACGAACGTGTACGTGGAGGGTGCTGCGACACCGGACCTGATCCCGTACGTGAACCTCTACGGCCTGCTCGCCCTCATCGGCACCGCGATGATCCTGATCGTGCAGACCATCGTGTCAATTGCCGTCATCTGGTACTTCTGGGTCAAGAAGGTGCACAAGGGCAATGTGCTCACCACGCTCATCGCACCGATCATCGGCGCACTGGGGATGCTGTACGCCCTGTACCTGCTGTGGGTGAACCAGGAGTTCGCCGCCGGCCTGGCCGCCGACAGCCTGGTGTTCAAGGGCATGCCCTACTACGTGATCGGCGTGCTCGTGATCGGCATCGTGTACGCAGTCTTCGTCCGAATCGCGAAGCCCCAGGTATATGCGGAGATCGGCCGAACAACCCTCGAAGAAGCCCACGAGCGCGTCTAGGCGTGCTGCATGAAGGGGTGCACGCCAGCACGGCGTGCACCCCTTCATGCTTCACCGATGCACGCCGGCACGACGCGCATCGGAAACGATGCTTCACCGATGCACGCCGGTACGGCGCGCACGGAAACGATGCTTCACCAGTCAAGGCCTGGAGGATGACATGACCCCACCACCGGGCACCCTGGACTGGGCGCCTGACCCCTCGGCCGACCCGACGACCTATGCCTACACATTCGGCGGGGTCGCCCCGGTCGCATCGGTGCGGCCTGGAACCGTGGTGCGGACCTGGACCATGGATTGCTTCGGCGGCCGGGTCCGCAAGACGTCTGACCTCGCCAGCGAGGTCTGCGATCCGCGCCTGCTCAACCCGCAGTCCGGCCCGTTCTTCGTCGAGGGTGCCCGGCCCGGCGACACCCTGGCCGTGCACTTCATCTCGATCGAGCCGCGCGAGGCCTGGGGCGTGAGCTCGACCGTGCCCTTCTTCGGCTCGCTGACCGCCACCCCGACCACCGCGATGCTGCATCCCGCGCTGCTGGAGCGCACCTGGATCTACCAGATCGACCGCGCCGAGCGCGTCGTGCGCTACGTCGCAGCCGACACCGACTTCACCGCCGCCCTGCCGCTGGATCCGATGCACGGGACCGTCGGAGTCGCGCCAGCCCTCGGCGAGGTGCGCTCATCGCTGGCACCGGGTGACTGGGGCGGGAATATGGATACGCCGGAGATGCGCGCCGGGGTCACCTGCTACCTCGGGGTCAATGTCGAGGGCGGCCTGTTCAGCCTCGGTGATGGGCATGCCCGCCAGGGCGAGGGGGAGACCTGCGGGGTCGCGGTCGAGTGCGCCATGGACACCACCCTCATCCTCGATGTCATCAGCGGCTCCCCGACGGCTTGGCCGCGGCTGGAGAGCGACGACTACCTGATGACGACCGGCTCAGCCAGGCCGCTGGAGGATGCCTTCCGGATCGCCCATCAGCAGATGGTGCTGTGGGTTGCCGAGCTGACCGGGATGAGCACGATCGACGCGTATCAATACGTCTCGCAGGCAGCACTGACGCCGATCGCCAACGTCGTTGACACGAACTACACGGTGGTGTGCAAGATCCCGAAGTCGCTGCTGAAGGGCGTGGTCGCCATGGGCGGGATGCACGACCGGATGCGAAGGGCTGCAGCCGCATGGCGCGGGTGACGCGATTCGAGGTCGATCTCGACCTCGCCCAGCGCATGGCCGCCGCAGCCCGAGGCTGTGCCCAGGCCGATGGGGCCCTGGTCTCGGTCGCCATCGTGGATGCCGGAGGGAATCTGCTGGTCTTCGAGCGGATGGACGGCGCGGAGATCGCCGGCCCGGTCCTGGCACGCGACAAGGCCTACACCGCAGTCGCCCACCGCATCGGCACCCACGAACTGACCGCGCTCGTCGCGCCGGGCGCGCCCCTTGCCGGCATGTACGCCCAGGACGCCGGCCGCTATGTGGCCTTCCCCGGCGGCCTGCCGCTATGGGACGCTGACCGGGTGATCGGCGGCATCGGCGTCAGCGGCGGGAGCGCAGAGCAGGATCGCCGTGCTGCCGAGGCAGCCCATGAGATCTACCGGATTGCCAGCGGGATCCAGGAGGCACCATGACCGAGCCGGTCATCGGCCGCTTCCGCTTCATGGATGCCCAGCGGGTCAACCTCGATGGGTTCGCGGTCGAGGACCCATCCCTGGGCCTGGTGGCGTTCGATGCACCGACGGACCCGATGCCCTGCCTGGTCATCCGCGATGGCGTGGTCGAGGAGATGGACGGCAAGGAGCGGGCCGAGTTCGACCTCATCGATCAGTTCATCGCCGACCACGGCCTGGACCTCTCGGCCGCCGACGAGGCGATGGCCCTCGATGAGCTCGACTTCGCCCGGATGATCGTCGATCTCGGCGTGAGCCGCGCTGAGCTCATCCGGCTGGCCGCGGGGATGACGCCCGCGAAGCTGGCCCGGTGCCTGTCGCACCTGCGTCCAGCAGAGCTGACGCTCGCCCTGACCAAGTGCCGAGCCCGCCGGACCCCCAGCAATCAGGCCCACGTGACGAACCGCTCCGATGACCCGCTGCTGCTGGCCGCTGACGCCGCCACCGCCGCCGCATTCGGATTCCGCGAGATCGAGACCACCGTCCCCGTCCTGGGTGACGCGCCATCCAATGCCATCGCCGTCAGCGTCGGTGCCGCCGTCGGCTCGCCGGGCATCCTGGTGCAGTGCTCCGTCGAGGAGGCCCTCGAGCTGCAGATGGGCATGCGCGGCCTGGTCTCCTACGCCGAGACCGTCTCGCTCTACGGCACCGAGCAGATCTTCATCGACGGAGACGACACGCCATGGTCGAAGGCCTTCCTCACCTCGGCCTATGCCAGTCGCGGGATCAAGATGCGGGTGACCTCCGGTGGCGGGGCCGAAGCGCTGATGGGCAGTGCCGAGGGCAAGTCGATGTTCTACCTCGAGGCACGATGCGTGGCATTGGCCCGGGCGATCGGGGCCCAGGGAGTGCAGAACGGCGGCATCGACTCCGCATCGGTGGCCGGTGCCGTGCCCAGCGGCGTCCGCAGCCTGATGGCCGAGAACCTCATGGTGATGCTGCGCAACCTGGAGTCCTGCACCGGCAACGATGCGCTGATGAGCGAGTCGGACGTGCGGCGTACCTCGCGCACCCACCCGATCTTCATCGGCGGCACCGACTTCATCTGCAGCGGCTTCGGCTCGATCCAGCGGTACGACAACATGTTCGGCCCCAGTCAGTGGAATGCCGAGGACATCGACGACTACCTGGCCATGCAGCGGGACTGGGGGGTCGACGGCGGCCTGCGCACCGCGAGCGAGCCGGAGGTCGCGCGGCTGCGCGAGCGCGCCGTGGCCGCCGTCCGCGCGGTCTACGACGCACTCGGCCTGGCTGACTTCGACGACGCCTGGGCGGCGCAGGCGATCGACGCGGCCGGCTCGAAGGATGTCCCGGCCGCCGACCTCATGACTCCCCTGGGCGCATCGCGCATCATCATGGACGCCGGCATCACCATGCTCGATGTCGTCGCGGCGCTCGATGAGGCAGGCTTCGAGGCCGAGGCCGAGCGACTGCTCGACATGCTGCGGGTGCGGGTGGCGGGCGACTACCTGCAGACCGCCGCGATCTACACCGAGGACATGCGGGTGCTCTCCCTGGTGACTGATCCCAATGACTATGCCGGCCCGGGCACCGGGTACGCCCCCTCCGCTGCGCGGCAGCAGCAGATCGACGGCATCCGCCAGGCACGCTCGGTCGATGACCTGCGCCATGAGCAGCAGGCCTTCGTCCGGGACGATCTCATCGTCGTCGGCCCGGCGCAGGCGAGCACCGACCCGCGTGACGTCGTCATCGGCGTCTCTCCGGCGACAGGGCTCGCGATCGGGCGGACCCTGTGCGGGCTGACCACCGTCGAGGCCATCGAGGAGCTACTCGCCGGGCTGGAGGAGGAGGGGTGCGTCGGCAGGATCGTCCGCATCAACGACACCATCGACCTCGGACTCATCGGCCTCACGGCGGCCCGGATGGCCGGGTCCGGCATCGGCATCGGCCTGCAGGCGAAGGGAACGGCCTTGATCCACCGACGTGACCTCACGCCATTGGCAAACCTCGAGCTCTACAGCGTTGCCCCCACGCTCACTCGCGCCGCCTATCGGCAGTTGGGCATCAATGCCGGACGCCATGCCAAGGGATCCACGCCAGAGCCCCAGCGGAATCCCTATTCGGACGAGGCCATCGAGGCGAGGTACCACACGACTGTCGTCTCCCTGGTGGCGATCGAGCGGCAGTGCTGCCGCCCCCGATCCGAGCCCGAGCAGCTGCTCCTCCACGGCAGGCCGGCATGACCCAGGCGCGCTCCGGCAGGCAGGTCGACGAGGTCACCCTGGACGCGGTTCGGCGCGGTGAGGTGGCGGCCGATGACGTCCGCATCCATCCCCACACCCTGCTGCACCAGGCCCAGGTCGCGCAGGATCACGCCAATCCGCAGCTCGCAGCGAACTTCCGACGTGCCGCCGAGCTGGCCCTGCTGGATGACGCGCAGGTGATGGCCACCTACGAGGCCCTCCGCCCGGGTCGCTCGGCCTACGCCGACCTCGTTGCCATCGCCGACGACCTGCAGCACCGGGGGGCCGTGCTCAATGCCGCACTCGTCCGCGAGGCGGCCGATGCCTACCGCGCCCGGGGCCTGCTGACGTGACCCTCGTGGCCGGCGTGGATATCGGCAACGCCACCACCGAGATCGTGCTCGTCGACCTGCCCTCCATGCGCCCGGTCGCCTGGGATCGAGCCCGGACGATCGGCCTGAAGGGATCTGCCGAGGCCTCACGTGCGGCCGGGCGGTTGCTGAGCCGCATCGAGGCACGTCTTGGCCAGCGGGCCGAGACCGCGATCCGCACCCACCAGTATCCCGTCCTCACCCGACGCATCGACCTGCCCCTGCAGCCGCCGAGCACCGGCCGACTGCGGCGGGTAGCCGAGCCGAGCGCGACTCCCGGAGGCACCGGCTTCGCGGTGGGCCGACCGATCGACCTCGACACCCCAGTCACCGAGCGGGACCGGGGTGCAGCCGGGCCGCTCATTGCCGTGAGCCGCGACCCGCTCGGCTACCGTCACACGATCGACGTGCTCGATCGCTGGCGTGACCTCGGCCTGGACGTTCGCGGTGTCCTGCTCGCCGGCGATGAGGCAACCCTGGTCTCGCGCCGCCTTTGCACGGCGTTGCCCATCGTCGACGGGGCCGATGCCGACCTGGCTCTGCAGGCCCGGCTCATCGCGATCGAGGTCGCGCCTGCTGGCCACGCCTGCCGCGAGCTCAGCGACCCCCTGCGCCTGGCCGCGAGCCTGGGCGGCGACGGACCTGACGCCCATGCCCATGCGGTCGCGATGGCGGCCGCGGTCACCGGCCATCGCTGCGCCGCCATTGCCCTGCTGGCCGACCTCCCGGATGGCCTGCCCCCTGACGATCACGCGCCGGCCGCCTCGACAGCCATGGCCCTGTTCGGTGACGGCAGCAGCGTCCCCCTGACCCAGGCAGGCAGCGTCCTGAAGACCGGTGTCCCCACGATCGTGGGCTACCGAGAGCCGGACGGCACCGACGTACCCGCCACGGACCTATGGCTGGTCGATCCGATGACCCTCGACCGCATCCCCGGCCTTCGCCAGGACCACGCACGCATGTCCAGGCTGGCCGTCAGCTCCATCGCAGCGACGACAGAGGCAACCAGCATGACCCCCAACCTCGGGGGTGGCTGGGCCGGCGAGATCCGGGTCATCGGCACGGAGGCCGACGCCGCCCGATGGGGCGCCTGCAGTACGCCGGGCGTGGCCACCGACGCCATGGTGGTCGACCTCGGCGGTGGCACCATCGACGTGATCGTCGGCGATGAGGCGTGGACGGGCGCCGGGTGCGGCGACCTGATGACCCTGGCGACAGCGATTGCGACGGACACCTCCCGGGCCACGGCCGAGTGGGTCAAGCGCGGGCCAGCCTGGCGGGTCGAGACCCCGCACCTGGTCGTCGACGAATCCGGTGATCGTCGATTCCTGGACGCGGCTGCCGCGCATGGCTCGGTGGGCTGGCTGGTGACCGGCGGCCCAAGCGGAGCCCTGCCGTTCACCCGAACGCTGACCGCGGACCAGTGGCGCACCATCCGACTGGCGCTCAAGCAGGAGGTCTTCGGCCGGAACCTCATGCGCGGGCTCACCCGCCTCCGGGCGGCCCAGGCACGCGACATCGTCCTGGTCGGCGGCCCGGCCGGCGACGAGGAGATCCTCGAGGCCGCGCATGGCGCGATCCCCCAGGCTCGGATCGGCCGGGCGAATGTCGCCGGCGTCCTCGGTCATCGCTGGGCCGTGGCGTACGGCCTGGTCCTGCTCCATCACGCGGACGCGACCTCGCCGCATCCCTGACATCCGCCTGCGGCCACTACCCTGACCGGATGCCCAATGATCGCCGCTGGTTGGTCCTGGCCGTGCTCTCCGGCTCCCTGCTGCTGGTCTCCCTCGACAACACCATCGTCAACGTCGCACTGCCTCGACTGCAGGAGGATCTCGCCGCCACGACCAGCCAGCTGCAATGGGTCATCGACGCCTACTCCGTGCTCTTCGCCGGCACTCTGCTGCTCGCCGGCAGCCTGGGCGACCGCTTCGGCAGGCGGCGGATGCTGCTCACCGGCCTGGGCATCTTCATCATCGGCTCCCTCGGTGCCGTCATCTCACCGAGTGCTGATGCCCTCACCGCCTGCCGGGCGCTCATGGGCGTCGGCGGGGCCTTCATCATGCCCTCGACGCTCAGCATCCTGGTCCAGGTCTTCCCGGACCGAAAGGAGCGGGCCCAGGCCATCGGCATCTGGGCCGCCGTCGCCGGCGTCGGCATCGCCCTGGGCCCGATCCTCGGCGGCGTCCTGCTCGAGCACTTCAGCTGGCACGCCATCTTCTGGGTGAACCCCCCGATCGCCGTTGCGGCGATCATCGCGGTGCTCGCGATCGTCCCGGAGTCCAGGGACGCATCCCGACCCGCGCTCGACCCGATCGGCGCCGTGCTGTCGACCCTCGGATTGGTCGCCCTGGTGATGACCGTCATCGGGCTGCCGGAGTCGGGGCTCGATGCCTTCACCATCACCCTGGCCGTGGGTGCCATCGCCCTGCTCTGCGGGTTCGTCTGGTGGGAGCGGCGGGCAGCGCGGCCCATGCTGCCGATGGAGCTCTTCGGCAACCGCCTGTTCAGCACCGCGATCATCTGCGTGGGGCTGGTCTACTTCGCCCTGATGGGCGCGATGTTCTTCCTGCCGCAGTTCCTGCAGCTGGTGCAGGGCATGACCCCGCTGCAGTCGGGGCTGAGCATGCTGCCGGCCGCCCTCGGGCTGCTCATCACCTCGACGATCAGCCCGCGACTGGCCCAGCGATTCGGCACCCGGCGGATCGTCGCCCTCGGCCTGCTCATCGTGATGATCGGCCTCGCCTCGTTCAGCACCTTCGTGCCGACCACCCCGACCTGGGCCATCGGCATCGCACTGGCCTTCATGGCAGGCGGGCTGGGCATGACCCTGCCGCAGGCGACGAACGGGGTGCTCGCATCGGTGCCCAGCGAGCGCGCCGGGATGGGATCGGCCGTCAATGACGCCATCGCCGAGCTCGGCGGCTCCTTCGGGGTGGCCATCCTCGGCACCGCGATGTCCATCACCTATCGGCAGAACATCGAGGCGGCCATCGACGCAGCACCCGATGCCGTCAGCCGCATCCCGGCCTCGGCGATCGATGCGGCCCGTGAATCGCTGGCCTCTGCCTCGATCGCCGCTGGGGCAGTCCCGAGCGACCTGGCCGAGGCCTACGGCGCCGTCGTCGGCCGTGCCTTCGTCTCCGGCATGGGCTGGGCGCTGTTCATCGGCGCTGGCATCGTCCTCATCGGCGCGCTCATCGCCTGGCGATTCTTCCCCGAGCGAGTCGAGCAGGCTGCTGAGTGAAGCAGGGTCTATGCCACTCACCGCTCCGCGCGCATTGCCGACATCGTGCCGGAGCCGGGACTGCCCGGCGAGACCGCGCTCGAGAGCCTGCTCATCATGCGAGGCGAGTGATGATTGCACACCTGAATGCCTCACTCGCTGACGCCCGCGAAGCGCATGACCTACCCGTGCTTGCCCTACCGTCATCGTGACCTAGGGTCGGGCCATGGCCGATCGCGCGCAGGTCGTCATCATCGGCGGCGGCATCGTCGGAGCGAGCGTCGCGTACCACCTCACCACGCTCGGGATGACGGATGTGCTGCTTATCGAGCAGGGTCAGCTCTCGTCCGGAACCACCTGGCATGCCGCCGGCCTGGTCGGCCAGCTGCGGGCAACGGAGGCCGGCACCCGGCTCGTGCAGTACTCCGCGCGCCTGTACCAGTCGCTGGAGGCCGAGACCGGCCTGGCAACTGGGTACAAGCAGTGCGGGGGCGTCACCGTCGCGCGCACCCCGGAGCGGATGGTCCAGTTGCTGCGCACGGCCGCGGCCGCCGAGGCCTTCAACCTCGAGTGCGAGATCTGGACGCCTGCGCAGGCCAAGGCCAAGGTCCCGATCCTGGAGACCTCGGACCTCCAGGGCGCGATCTGGCTGCCGCTGGACGGAACGGCCAATCCCACCGACGTCACGCAGTCGCTCGCCAGGGGTGCGCGGATGCGCGGTGCCCGCATCATGGAGCGCACTCGGGTCATCGGGATCACCACCGATCGCGGGGTCGTCACCGGCGTGCAGACCGACGCCGGGGAGATCGAGGCCGAGATTGTGGTCAACTGCGCCGGCCAGTGGGCCAAGGCCGTCGGCGCCATGGCCGGGGTGACCGTCCCGCTCCACTCGGCGGAGCACTTCTACGTGGTCACCGACCAGATCAAGGGGGTCGATCGCATGCTGCCGATCCTGCGCGACCCGGACGGCTACACCTACATGAAGGAGGAGGTGGGCGGCCTGGTCGTCGGCGGGTTCGAGCCTGTCGCCAAGCCCTGGGTCGCTCCCGACCAGCTGCCGTACCCATTCGAGTTCCAGCTGCTGGACGAGGACTGGGACCATTTCGCGATCCTGATGGACAGTGCCCTGCATCGGGTTCCGGTGCTGCAGGAGACCGGGATCCGGAAGTTCTACAACGGCCCGGAGAGCTTCACCCCGGATAACCAGTTCATCCTCGGCCAGGCGCCATCCCTGCGGAACTTCTTCGTCGCCGCCGGGTTCAACTCGGTTGGCATCGCCTCAGCAGGAGGGGCCGGCAATGCACTGGCCCAGTGGATCGTCGCCGGCGAGCCGCAGTCGGACCTGATGAGCGTCGACATCCGCCGCTTCGCCGGCTTCAACGGGAACAACGCCTGGCTGCATGACCGGGTCGGCGAGGTCCTCGGCCTGCACTACGCCGTCCCGTGGCCGAACCGGGAGTTCCTCACCGCCCGGCCCTTCCGCCGCTCCCCCGTCCACCAGCGCCTCGAGCAGGCCGGCGCCTGCTTCGGGTCGCGGATGGGCTGGGAGCGTCCCAACTTCTTCGCACCCCCCGGAAACGACCCGGTCATCGAGTACGCCTGGGGCAAGCAGAACTGGATCGGCTGGGTCGATGCCGAGCAGCGTGCCGCCCGCGAGGCGGTGGCCCTGTTCGACCAGACCTCCTTCGGCAAGCTGCTGATCACCGGGGCCGATGCGCACGTCCTGCTGCAGTGGCTGTGCACTGCCAACGTCGACGTCCCGGTCGGGCGCACGGTCTACACCGGCGTGCTCAACGAGCGGGGCACCTACGAGGCCGACGTCACCCTGACCAGGATCGCCCATGACGAGTACCTGTGGGTGACCAGCGCGGGGTCGCCGGTTCGTGATCGCGACTGGATCCTGCGCCATATCACGCCGGGGCAGCAGGTCAACGTCGTCGACGTCAGCAATGCCCTGGCCGTCTTCGGGGTCATGGGGCCGCGCTCGCGCGAACTGCTGCAGTCCCTGACCCGATGCGACCTCGGCAACGAGGCGTTCGGCTTCGGCACCAGCCGGGAGATCGACCTGGGCTACTCGACCGTGCGCGCCACCCGGATCACCTACGTCGGCGAGCTCGGCTGGGAGCTGTACGTCCCGGTGGAGTTCGCCGTCGGGGTCTACGACCTGCTCGTGCAGGCCGGTGAGCCGCTCGGCCTGGCCCAGGCGGGCTACTACGCCATCAATGCCCTGCGGCTGGAGAAGGGCTACCGCGCCTTCGGCGCCGAGCTGACGCCTGACTACGGCCCGGTGGAGGCCGGGCTGCTCTTCGCCACCAAGCTGCGCACCGACATCCCCTTCATCGGCAGGACGGCGGTGGAGTCCGCTCGGGAGCACGGGGTCCGGCGACGGCTGGTGAGCTTCGTGCTGGACGACCCGGATGCCATGATGTGGGGCGGGGAGCTGCTGCTACGGGATGGCATCGGCACCGGGCAGGTGACGTCAGCGGCCTACGCGACGACCACGGGCGCCTGCGTGGGGCTTGCCTACGCCTGGCATCCCGATGGGGAGCTCATCACGGATGACGACCTGACGACAGGTGCCTGGCAGGTCAATGTCAGCGGCACGCTGATACCGGCCCGGATCAGCCTGCGGGCTCCCTACGACCCCGCGAACGCACGCATCCGCGCCTAGTGCACGCAACGGATCGGGCCGGGCCAGGAGCGCGAACCTCCCGACCCGGCCCGAACCGGTGCGAACTGCCCTAGACGCTCTGGGTTCCCGGAGGCTGGTGGATGCCCTTGCCCTCATGCTCCAGGGCAATCTCATCCGCTGAGCTCATGCCGGCCGGCAGGTCGATCGTCGTCTTCGGGCCGGTGAACCACTTCTTCGCCGACAGGTGCCAGCCGATCCACAGGGCAATCAGCAGCGCGCCGAGCACGATGGGCGCGTAGTTGACGAACTTCCAGTCGAAGGCAACCTCCGCCTCGCTCGGCGAGCCGAGCAGGCCTCGCATGAACCCAGGCGCACCCGCCGGGTAGAGCGGCAGGATGAAGAACACCGAGGTGATGACGATCTCCAGGACTGCCAGCGGTGCCATCCACTTCCACTTGCTGCCGAGGTTCCAGGAGCCCTGCTTGAAGGCCGAGCCGACCTTCCAGCGGTAGAAGATCGGGATGGCGAATGCCAGGTACAGCCCGATCACGCCGATCGACACGATGGCGAAGAACGCGGTCACGCTGTAGATGGGCGCATCATCCGTCCCGATGTTCACCTTCCACAGGGCCGGCAGCGTCAGGATGAAGCCGACCACCGCCACGGCGATCACCGCCATGACCGGGGTCTTGCTCCTGTTCAGCCGCGACCAGTACTTCGCTCCCGGGACGGCGCCGTCGCGGCTGAACGCGAACAGCATCCGGGAGGCGGAGGTCAGGCAGGCGGTCGTGCAGAACAGCTGGCCGATGGTCGCGACCATGAGCACGGTGCCGGACATCGCCGGCGTCAGCGCCTGGTCGAAGATCACCTGCACGCCACCCCCGCCGGCCGAGACAGCCTGGGGATCCTGGACGGCGAACAGGAAGGCAAGCAGCAGGATCCAGCCGCCGATGGCCGAGTAGAAGATCGACCGCCAGATGCCCTTCGCCGCGCCGTTGGCCGCACCCTGGGTCTCCTCCGACAGGTGGGCGGAGGCGTCATAGCCGGTGATCGTGTACTGGGTCAGCAGGAAGCCCAGGGGCAGCACGTAGAACCAGAAGCCCGGCCCCCCGGTCTCGCCGCCGTACAGGCCACCGGTGTTGTTGACCTCGCCGAAGAAGACATTGCCGATATCCCAGTGGGTGGCACCTTCCTTGAGGAAGAACACCAGGACGATTACCACGAAGGACGCTCCGGCCACATGCCACCACACCGAGATGTTGTTGAAGATGGCCAGCAGCTGGCTGGAGAAGATGTTGACGACCGAGACGAAGACCAGGATCACCACGAAGATGACGAAGACCCGCTCCAGTGAGTAGCCAGCCGCCCATGACTCGCTGAACCGGCTCATCGCATAGTCGAAGAAGGTCGCGGCACCGTAGGCAACCGAGGCGACGATCGCGACCAGGCCGGCAAGATTGAGCCAGCCGGTGTAGTAGCCGGCCTTCACGCCGCCGAGCTTGGATGCCCACCAGTAGATGCCGCCGCTGGTCGGGTAGGCCGAGACGAGCTCGGACATGCAGAAGCCAATGAGCAGGATGAAGATCGCGATGACCGGCCACCCGATCGCGATGGCAATGGGGCCGCCGTTGTTCCAGCCGAAGTAGAACGTGGTGAAGCAGCCGGCAAGGATCGAGATGATCGAGAAGGAGATCGCGAAGTTGGAGAATCCGCTCCACGTCCGACTGAGTTCCTGCTTGTAGCCGAGCTCGGCGAGTTTCGCCTCATCGTCATTGAGCTTGGTTGCTTCAGACACCATGCCTCCTGTTGAGATGGACACCGCCTTGCGGCGAGGCCTTCAGGCGGACGATAGCGGCGCAGGGCACCCTCAGGCAGGGTTTCCGGGCAAGTCACCGGAGGAGGCCGAGCCCGTCGCTTCCGCCGTGCCGACCGCGTCGAGCCAGCTATCGAAGTCCATACTGTCGAACTCGGCCACTGCCCGCTCGTACTTCTCCATCCCCCAGGACCAGTAGTCGAAGTCGATCGAGCTGGTTGCCTGCTGGATCGATGCCCACAGCGTCCACCCGTACTTCGACATCAGCGCCCACAGGCGGGCGCGAGCGATGCGGGCTGGGGTCGCCTGGCCCCAGTAGGCCTCCACCAAGGGCTCGAGCTGATCCAGCGGCAGCGTGGACTCGCTCCAGATGTTGCCGATCTCGAAGCTGGCCTCGTTCATCCCGGAGTACTCGTAGTCGATGATCCAGATGCGCTCGCCGTCATCGATCAGGTTCGCTGCCAGCAGGTCGTTATTGCACGGGACGAGCCGCTCCCGGACGCCCTGCATGGCCGCTCGCACCCGGGCGACCTGCGGGGCGAACTCCTCATAGCGATCAGGCAGGCGGTATCCCCGCTCGCGCACCAGGGCCAGGTAGCGGGCCTGGATATCGAACATGTCGAAGGACTGGGCGAAGGCCGGCCCGGCATGCAGGATCCGGCAGGCCTGCGCGATGCGAGGCAGGTTGGCGGGGCTGCGGACGTCCGCCTCGGTGAAGGTCCTGCCCCGGACCCAGGCCACGACCAGGGCGCCGGCACCCGGCTGGTACTCGATCACGGCCGGTGCCGCTCCGGAGGCCGCTGCCGCGACCGAGTTCAGGTACTCGTTCTCCCGGTCGATCGCGAGGTCCGATCCCTGCGGATCGGACAGGCGCACCACGACCGAGTGATCATCGAGGTCAACCCGGTAGTTGCGGTTGGTGATCCCGCCCTCCAGGGACGTGACGCGTCGGGCGCCCGCCAGGCAGCCGACCTGCCGCAGCCGACTGGCATCGGCGGCATCGACCCCTGCCAGCACCTCGTCCACCAGCCGAAGGCTAGGCCCCCGGCTTGGCCCGAGTGGCGAATTGCCGGTTCCCGGTGACGGATTCGAGCGGGTACGGCAGGGTGTGCATGATGGGGTGACCGATCCCGGACGCGTGAGGGAGCACTGATGGAGCGCAGGCCGCCGCTGGACCTGGAGACCGTTCGGCGCGAGATCGAGGCCGGGGAGATCGACACGGTGGCGGTATCGATCACCGACATGCAGGGCAGGCTGCAGGGCAAGCGCATCCACGCCCGGTACTTCCTCGATGAGGTCATCGGCCATGGCACCGAGGGCTGCAACTACCTGTTCGCCGTCGATGTCGACATGAACACGGTCGGCGGCTACGCGATGTCCTCCTGGGATACCGGCTACGGCGACATGGTCATGCGGCCGGACTTCACCACCCTGCACCGGATTCCGTGGCAGCCCGGGACGGTCGGGGTGCTCTGCGACACCCTCCACGAGGACGGCTCCCCGGTGAGCGCCTCCCCCCGGCAGGTCCTGCGCCGTCAGCTCGACCGGCTCGATGCCGCGGGCATGCGGGCGTTCTGCGGCACCGAGCTGGAGTTCATCGTCTTCCGGGACTCCTACGAGCAGGCCTGGCAGACCGGCTATCGGGACCTCACCCCGGCGAACCTCTACAACGTCGACTACTCGATGCTCGGCACGGCCCGGGTCGAGCCGCTGCTGCGTCGCATCCGCAATGAAATGTACGCGGCCGGAATGACGGTCGAGAGCGCCAAGGGCGAGTGCAACCTCGGCCAGCATGAGATCGCCTTCCTGTATCGCGATGCCCTCGGCACCTGCGACAACCACGTCATCTACAAGACGGGTGCCAAGGAGATCGCCAGCCAGGAGGGCATGGCGCTGACGTTCATGGCGAAGTTCAACGAGCGCGAGGGCAACTCCTGCCACGTCCACCTGTCCTTCCGCGGCACGGACGGCTCGCTGGTGATGGCGGACGACTCCGACGACAACGGCCTGTCGCCGCTCGGCAAGGCCTTCATCGCCGGTCAGCTCGCCCACTCCGCCGAGCTGACCTTGCTACTGGCCCCGAATATCAACTCCTATAAGCGATACGTTCCCGGCTCATTCGCCCCGACCGCCCTGCGCTGGGGCCGGGACAACCGCACGGTGGGCTTCCGGCTCGTCGGCCATGGGCCCTCGCTGCGGCTGGAGAACCGCGTCCCGGGCGGTGACGTGAACCCGTACCTTGCCGTGGCGGGCATCGTGGCGGCCGGCCTCGACGGCATCGAGCGCAGCCTGCCGCTCGAGCCGGAGTTCATCGGCAACGGATACGCATCGGAGTCGGCCCGCGTGCCGGCGACCATGGCCGATGCCCTGCGCCTATGGGAGTCATCGACGTGGATCCGGGATACCTTCGGCAGTGACGTCCAGGAGCACTACGCCAACATGGCGCGGGTCGAGCTCGATGCCTTCGGCCGGGCCGTCACCGACTGGGAGCGCTACCGGTCCTTCGAGCGCATGTAGGTTCCTTCCACCGCCGTCCGCGGCCTCCCTGGCGTACCGGGGAGCGCGCATCACCCGTCAGGAGCACCATGCACGACACCATGCACGACGTCATCAATCCCGCCAATGAGCAGGTCATCGCAACGGTCCCGTCCACCTCGGCCGAGCAGACCGACGAGGCGATTGCCCGCGCGCGGGCCGCGCTGGCGTCATGGCGGGCCGTCGCACCCGGTGACCGCGCTGACCTGCTGCGCCAGCTCTCCAGCATCGTCCGCGAGCGCAATGAGGAGCTTGCCCAGCTCGAGGTCGCCAATGCCGGGCACACCATCGGCAACGCCCGATGGGAGGCGAACAACGTCGCGAACGTCCTGAACTACTACGCCGGCGCTCCCGAGCGCCTCTTCGGCCGCCAGATCCCGGTGCCCGGCGGCATCGACGTGACGTTCAAGGAGCCCGTGGGAGTCGTCGGCATCATCGTCCCGTGGAACTTCCCGATGCCGATCGCGGGCTGGGGCTTCGCACCTGCCCTTGCGGCCGGATGCACGGTGGTGATGAAGCCGGCCGAGCTCACGCCGCTCACCGCGATCCGGCTCGGCGAGCTGGCCCTGGAGGCAGGCATTCCCGAGGGCGTGTTCACCGTGCTGCCCGGGAAGGGCTCGGTCGTCGGCCAGCGACTGGTCGACCACCCCGACGTGCGCAAGATCGTCTTCACCGGCTCCACCTCGATCGGGGAGAAGGTGATGGCCGACTGTGCCAAGCACATCAAAGCCGTCACCCTGGAGCTCGGCGGCAAGAGCGCGAACATCGTGTTCGCGGACGCCGACCTGGAGCGCGCTGCGGCAACCGCGCCCTACGGCGTCTTCGACAATGCCGGCCAGGACTGCTGTGCCCGATCGCGGATCCTGGTGCAGCGCAGCGCGTACGACCGCTTCATGGAGCTGCTCGAGCCAGCCGTGCAGGGCGTGCGGGTCGGCGACCCGTCAGCCGAGTCGACCGAGATGGGTCCGCTCATCTCCGCCGGGCAGCTGCAGACCGTGCGGTCCTTCGTCCCCGATGACGCCTCCATCGCCTTCCAGGGCGGCTGCCCGGATGGCCCCGGCTACTGGTTCCCGCCGACCGTGCTGACGGGGACGGAGTCCGATCGCGCTTATCGAGAGGAGATCTTCGGACCAGTGGTCGTGGTCGTCCCCTTCGAGGACGAGGCTGATGCGATCCGGATGGCCAATGACTCCGAATATGGCCTGTCCGGATCGATCTGGACGCGGGATATCGGCCGTGGCCTGCGAGTCGCCCGCGGCGTGGAGACCGGCAATCTGTCGGTGAACTCGCACTCCTCGGTTCGCTACTGGACCCCCTTCGGCGGTTTCAAGAAGTCAGGCCTGGGCCGTGAGCTCGGGCCTGATGCGCTCGATGCGTTCACCGAGACCAAGAACGTCTTCATCAATACCGAGGATTGAGAGGGAGTATGAGCGACAGCAAGTGCCGCCGGCTTGAGGGCCGCGTCGCCGTCGTCACCGGTGGCGGCAGCGGCATCGGCCTGGCGACGGTGCGCAGGTTCGCCGACGAGGGCGCCCGGGTCGTCATCGGCGACCTGGACGCCACGGCGGGTGAGGCCATCGCTGCCGAGGTCGATGGACTGTTCGTGCGGACGGATGTCACCAGCGCCGATGACGTTGCGGCGATGTTCCGTGCCGCCAAGCAGGCCTACGGCAGCATCGACATCGCCTTCAACAACGCCGGCATCTCGCCCCCCGACGACGACTCCATCCTCGACACCGGCATCGATGCCTGGCGCCGGGTCCAGGAGGTGAACCTCACCTCGGTGTACCTGTGCTGCAAGGAGGTCCTGCCCTACATGCTCGACCAGGGCAAGGGCTCGATCATCAACACGGCGTCATTCGTCGCCACGATGGCTGCGGCAACATCGCAGATCTCGTACACCGCGTCCAAGGGCGGCGTGCTGGCCATGACCCGCGAGCTCGGCGTGCAGTTCGCCCGCTCGGGCGTGCGGGTCAATGCCCTATCGCCGGGCCCGGTCAATACGCCCCTGCTCATCGAGCTGTTCGCCAAGGATCCCGAGCGTGCCGCCCGCCGCCTGGTGCATATCCCGCTGGGCCGGTTCGGCGAGGCCCATGAGATCGCCGCTGCCGTGGCCTTCCTGGCCAGTGACGACTCCTCGTTCATCACCGCATCGAACTTCCTCGTGGACGGCGGCATCTCCGGGGCCTACGTCACCCCCCTGTAACCCTCTGCCGACCCCACCCCTGCGCGAGTGGCCAGTTGTCGTCGGTTTTCGACTGAAAACTCGACGACAACTGGCCACTCGCGCGGGGAAAGAGGGGCGGGGTCAGTGGGTACTGCGGTAGCGGGTGGCCGCGTCGATGAGGGCACCGAAGATGCCGGCGTCGGCAGTCCGGCGATCCGGGTGCTCCGGATGCCACTGCACCCCGAGGACGAATGCCCTATCATCATCCTCGCAGGCCTCAATCGTTCCATCGGCCGCTGTCCCGGTCACCTGCAGGCTGCCGGGGTCGGCGACCGCCTGATGATGCGAAGAGTTGACGATCGTGTCCGTCGTGCCCATGACCGTGGCGATCAGCGAGCCTGGCTCGAACCGGGCCTCGTGCTCTACGAATGCGCCCGGCACAACGCGATGGACCAGCTCCGAGACGTCCGGCAGGTGCTGATGCAGCGACCCGCCATGAGCGACCGCCATGATCTGCAACCCCCGGCAGATCCCCAGCACCGGCAGGTCGCGTTCCCGGGCACCGCGATACAGCTGCAGCTCGGAGGAGTCCCGGGCAACCCGCGGCTCATCGGCCGTCTCGTGCGATGACTGACGATAGTGACGCGCATCGACATCCGCGCCCCCGACGATGACGAGCGCGTCGAGTCGATCGAGGACGTCGACATCTCCGTCCTCATCCGGGGGAACCAGCACCACTCGCCCGCCCGCGGCCTGAATCGCATCCACGTACCAGTGCGGCAGGAGCGCAGCTGGCAGCTCCCAGGCACCCCAGCGGGCCGGCTCGAGGTAGCACGTCAACCCGATCACCGGTCTGCTCATCTGCCTGCTCCCGTCATCTCATCCACCCCAGTCCTCATCCAACAGAGCCCTCATCCAACAGAGCCCTCATCCAACCGAACCGGCGCCGTTGATGCGCGCACGATGAGCTCGGGCCGGAAGATGAACTCATCACGGGGCGCCGGCGTGCCATTGATCTCATCGATCAGGGCCTGGACCGCCGACGTCCCCATGGCCACGACTGCCTGGCGGACGGTGGTCAGCGGCGGGTCCGTGAACGCGATCAGCGGGGAGTCGTCGTAGCCGATGACCGAGGTATCGCCGGGGCAGGACAGGCCTCGCTGGCGAATGGTCCGGATCGCCCCCAGTGCCATGAGGTCGGATCCGCACACGATGGCAGTGGCCCCGGCCGACAGCAGGTGATGGGCTGCCGCTTGGCCGCCCTCCACGGTGAACAGCGAATGCGAGATCAGCTCCTCCGCGTCCGCGGCCCCCATGCCGACGTGCGCCTGCATCGCTGCCAGGTAGCCGGCCCGCTTGCGCACCACGGGTACGAATCGTCCCGGGCCGACCGCCAGGCCAATGCGCACATGGCCCATGGAGGCCAGGTGCCGGATGGCCAGATCCATCGCGGCCGAGTCGTCGTCGGAGATGAACGGGGCATCGATGCCCTCCGCATAGCCATTCACCAGGACGATGGGCAGGCCGCGGTCGACGAGGGCTCGATAGCGAGCATGATCGGCCGTGGCATCTGCGTGCATCCCGCTGACGAAGATGATCCCGGCGACTCCGCGCTCCAGCAGCATCGCGACGTAGTCGTCCTCGTCGACCCCGCCGGGTGTCTGCGTGCACAGCACCGGAGTCAGGCCATGCTGGGCGAGCAGCGGCTCCATCACCTGGGCGAATGCGGGGAAGATCGGATTGCTCAGCTCCGGGGTGATCAGCCCCACCAGGGCCGACTGCCCGCGCAGCCGGGTCGGCCGCTCGTAGCCCAGGACATCGAGTGCCGTGAGCACCGACTGACGGGTCGTCGCCGACACCCCCGGCCGGTCATTGAGCACCCGCGACACGGTGGCCTCGCTCACGCCTGCCTGCAGTGCGATGCTCGCCAGTGTGGCGCGCGAGGGCTCGGTCATCGGTCCACTGTAGGTGGTGGACGACCCAAAGAGGCCTAGCCTTCGGCTCCCTGGACGGCACCTGCGGGAGCGGGCTTGCCGGGGGCTTGAGGGATGGGTCATGCTGCCCGCCGACCGATGGCCAGGATCGTCCGCAGCCTGCAAGGAGTGCCGTGAGCGCGCAACTCGTCTCCCTCCTGGCGATCTGCGCGGTCGCTGGGCTGGTGCCGCTGGTCGTGGGCCTGCTGCGCTGGCGGGTCGCCGAGGCAGTGCTGCTGATCGCCGGCGGGGTCGTCCTCGGCCCGCAGGTCCTCGGTGTCATCACCGTTGACGAGTCAATCGGCCTGCTGTCCGAGCTTGGGCTGGGGCTGCTGTTCTTCATGGCCGGGCTGGAGCTCGATCAGCGGTCAGTCCGCGGACGCAGCGGCGCCCTGGCGGCCACCGGGTGGATCGCCTCGATGGCCATTGCACTGGGGCTCACCGGACTGCTGGTTGCCAGCGGGGTGGTGCAGGACTGGTTCGGGGTCGCCCTGGCGCTGACGTCGACGGCCCTGGGCACCCTGCTACCGGTGCTGCGCGACGCAGGCGAGCTCAGGACCCCCTTCGGGACCCTGTTCATGGGCGCGGGCGCCTGGGGCGAGTTCGGGCCGATCCTTGCGATGGCCCTGCTCCTGGGATCGCGCAGCCACTTCGCCGCGATCGCCAGCCTGCTCGGCTTCGCGCTGATCGCCGCTGTCGTCGCCACGCTGCCACGCCGCTTGATGAACGACGAGGTGCGGCGGCTCCTGGAGGTCGGTCATCACACCAGTGCCCAGACGGCCTTGCGGCTGACGATGCTCATGATCGTGCTGCTGCTGACCGTCTCCTCGGGATTCGGCCTCGATGCGGTGCTCGGTGCCTTCATCGCTGGCATCATCGTCGGGCGGTACCTGCCGGACGATGGCGACGCCACCTTGATGTCGAAGGTAGAGGCGATCGCCTTCGGCTTCTTCATCCCGCTGTTCTTCGTCGTCTCCGGCGCGAAACTCGATGTGCGGTCGATCGCCGCGAATCCCCTGCCCATGCTCGCGTTCTTCGGCCTGCTCCTGCTCGCCCGCGGCCTGCCCCAGTTCCTGCTCTACCGCAAGGCGATCCCAGGTCTTCGGCAGCGAGCCCGGTTCTCCCTGCTGGTCGCAACCGGGCTGCCGATCATCGTGGCAGTGACGTCCCTGCAGGTCGACGAGGGGGTGATGCGGCCGACGAATGCGGCTGCGCTCGTCGGAGCCGGCGCACTCTCCGTCCTGGTGTTCCCGCTGCTGGGGTCGGCGCTGCATCGCCGGCCGAAGCGACCGGCCGTGGACCTGCCGTCAGCGTCGGGCGACGTACGCGGCGTTCAGGGCAATACCGGCGGCAACTGACGCGTTCAGCGACTCGTTGCCGTCGCGCATCGCGATGCGTGCCACCCAGTCGCAGGTCTCGCGCACTAGGCGCGACAGGCCATCGCCCTCGGAGCCGACCACGATCGCCAGGCGACCGCTGAGAGTGCCCGGCGGCAACTCATCGATCGACTGCCGCCCGTCCGCAGCCAGGCCGACGACCGTGAAGCCCTCCCGCTGCAATGCCTGGATGCTGCGGGTGAGATTGGTGACCTGCGCTACCCGGACCCGGGAGAGCGCCCCGGCGGATGACTTCCAGGCACCTGCGGTCACGCCCGCCGACCGGCGCACCGGGATGACCACGGCATCGGCACCGAAGGCAGCAGCGGAGCGAACCACGGCTCCCAGATTCCGGGGATCGGTGACCCCGTCGAGAAGGACCAGCAGGCTGCTGTCGGTGACATCAGCCAGATCGGCGTATTCGTAGGCGGGCATTGCCAGGGCCATTCCCTGGTGAACGGCGCCATCGGTGAGGCGGTCCAGATCGGTACGGGATACCTCCAGGATCGGGATCGACGTCGCCGCCGCGATCTTCAACGCCTCCCGCCACCGCTCATCGGCCTCGGTCCGGGCCTGGAGGTACAGCGCCTTGGCCGGGACCTTCGCACGCAGGGCCTCGACGACCGGATTGCGCCCTGCCAGGACACTGCCCTCAGCACGACTGGGCTGGCCCTCGCGTGCCGGGCGGGTCACGGCTGCCTGGCGCTTGGCGGCCGCACGCTCCCTGCGGGCAGCAGGGTGATGGGGGCGATCCTCCGCCTTCGGGGTCGGGCCCTTGCCCTGCAGGGCCTTGCGCCGCTGGCCACCGGAGCCGACCGTTGCGCCCTTCTTCGTCCCTGGATTGCGCATGGCGCCACGTCGCTGCGAGTTGCCGGCCATCTGCCTATGCCTCCAAGGTCCAGCGGACACCCTGCGGGGTGTCCTCGACCCGAATGCCGAGTGCATCGAGGCCATCGCGCAGCGAGTCGGCCGCCACGAAATCCTTGCGTGCCCGCGCCTGCTGCCGCTGCTGGAGGACGACCTGCACCAGGGCGTCGATCACGTCGGTGGCCCGATCCGTGCTGGTGCCCGACGCCGATGCCCAGGGCTCCGCCCAGGGATTGAGCCCGAAGACATCCAGCATGGCCAGGCTGGCGCGAAGGCAGTCGGCCGCCTGCGCAGCGTCCTGCTCGGCGATGGCCGCATTGCCCCGGCGCACGGTCTCGTGGATCACCGCAAAGGCCGCCGGGGCCGCGAGATCGTCGTCCATCGCCTCATCGAACGCAGCCGGGCGGGCGGCGGCATCGATGGCATGGAGCGCTACGTCCGGACGGACCAGCTCACGGGCGCGCTGGAGGAATCCTTCGATGCGGCGATAGGCCTGGCCGGCCTCGCGAACCGCCTCGTCGGAGTACTCGAGCATGGATCGGTAATGCGCGCCGACCAGGTAGTAGCGCAGCTCCACCGGCCGCACTCGGCGGATGACCTCGTCCACCAGCAGCGAGTTGCCGAGCGACTTGCTCATCTTCTCGCCCGCGGTGGTGACCCAGGCATTGTGGACCCACAGGTTCGCGAAGGCCCCTCCCGCAGCGCGCGACTGCGCGATCTCGTTCTCGTGGTGCGGGAAGATCAGGTCGAGCCCGCCGCCGTGGATGTCGAACTGGGCCCCGAGGTACCTCTCTGCCATCGCCGAGCACTCGATGTGCCACCCGGGCCGGCCCGGCCCCCAGGGGGTCTGCCAGGAGGGCTCGCCGGGCTTGGCGGCCTTCCACATCGCGAAGTCGCGAGGATCCCGCTTGGCCTGGGCCGCGGAGTCGGGCGAGGCGAGCATGTCGTCGATGCGCTGGCCGCTGAGGTCGCCGTAGGCGGCATAGGAGCGCACATCGAAGTAGACGTCCCCGTTGGCTGCGTATCCGTGATCAGCGTCGATGAGCCGCTGCATCAGCGCGATCATCTCCGGAATGTGACCGGTGGCCCGCGGCTCGTACGTGGGCGGCAGGCAGCCGAGGGCGTCGTAGGCGCGAGTGAACGCACGCTCATTGCGCATCGCCACGACCCAGTACGGCACGCCCTCATGGCCGGCGTTGTGGATGATCTTGTCGTCGATGTCGGTGACATTGCGGACGAATGTCACGTCATAGCCCCGTGCGACGAGCCACCGGCGCAGGACGTCGAAGGCCACCCCGCTGCGCACATGGCCCACGTGCGGAGGCGCCTGGACGGTCGCGCCGCACAGGTAGATGCCCGCCTTGCCCGCCGTCATGGGCTCGAAGGCTCGAACGGCACGCGTAGCCGTGTCGTAGAGGCGAAGGGACATGATCGAAGGCTACCCAGGACCGGCTAGGAGGCGTAGACGCAGGCGATCGCGATCGCCGCGATCCCCTCGCCACGGCCCGTCAGGCCCAGCCCGTCGGTGGTCGTGCCGGAGATCCGCACGGGGGCGCCGATGGCCGCGCTCATGACGTCCTGGGCCTCCTCGCGCCGCGTGCCGATGCGCGGCCGGTTGCCGATCACCTGCACCGAGCCGTTGCCGATCCGCAGCCCCGCCTCGCGGACCAGGGCAGCAACGTGTGCGAGCAGGCTCACCCCTGAGGCCTCCGCCCATGCCGGATCGGCCGTGCCGAAGATCGCGCCGAGATCGCCAAGGCCGGCGGCGGCGAGCAGGGCATCGCACAGGGCGTGGGCCGCGACATCGGCATCCGAGTGCCCATCGAGACCGACCTCACCGGGCCACAGCAGGCCCCCAAGCCACAGGGCGCGCCCGGGGGCGAAGGCGTGCACGTCGGTACCGACCCCGACCAGGGGGATACCCAGCGTTGCAGGGCCCACACCGGAGCCGCCGCTCATCCCAGCCCGCCCGTGGCGCGACGGCGGGCCAGGACTGCCTCGGCCAGGATCAGGTCGATGGGCCGGGTGACCTTGAAGGCCTCCTCGTGTCCGGCGATGACGTGGACGGTCACGCCGTCCCGCTCGACCAGGCCCGCGTCATCGGTGGCCGGGTCGGTGTCGCCATCGGCCCGGGCGTGCGCGGCCTGCAGGACCTGCCGGCTGAAACCCTGCGGGGTCTGCACTGCTCGCAGGCGGGAGCGATCCGGGGTGCCGACGACCTCATCGTGGTCGCCCACCTGCTTGATCGTGTCGACGACCGGCACCGCCGGGACGACGGCAGCGGCGCCCCTGCGAACGGCCGAGACGACGGACGTGATCAGCTCGGGCGGCACCAGGGGCCGAGCGGCATCGTGGACGAGGACGACGTCGACATCGCTGGGCAGGGCGAGCAGGGCACGGGCCACGGAGTCCTGCCTGGTCTCCCCGCCGCTGACGACGCTGATATCCGATGCGAGCTCCTGCTGCCCCAGCATCGCCTTGACCTCGTCCACCTGGCTGGCAGGTGCGGCGACCACGATGAGATCGACTGACCGGGATGCCGCCAGGGCGTGCACCGCATGCACGAGCATCGGGGCGCCGCCCAGGCTGCGCAGGGCCTTCGGAGTGCCGGGGCCGAGCCGCTCGCCGCGACCGGCGGCAGGCACCAGGGCTGCCGTACGTCCCTGGGGACTCACGTGAGCAGCCGCACCGCTCGCCTAGGAGGCGAGCACCTCGTCGAGGATGGCCTCGGCCTTGTCCTCGTTGGTCTTCTCGGCCAGTGCCAGCTCGCTCACCAGGATCTGGCGGGCCTTGGCAAGCATCCGCTTCTCGCCCGCCGACAGGCCCCGCTCGCGCTCCCGCCGCCACAGATCGCGGACGACCTCAGCAACCTTGATCACGTCGCCGGACGCGAGCTTCTCCAGGTTCGCCTTGTACCGGCGCGACCAGTTCGTCGGCTCCTCGGTGTAGGGCTGGCGCAGGACGTTGAAGACGCGGTCCAGGCCCTCCTGGTTGACGACGTCACGGACGCCGACGAGGTCGACGTTGTCGGCCGGAACCCGAACCGTGAGATCCCCCTGGGCGACGCGCAGGACGAGGTACTCGCGATCGACGCCTTTGATAGTGCGGATCTCGACTGCCTCGATGAGAGCGGCCCCGTGGTGGGGATAGACGACGGTGTCACCGACGTTGAACGCCATAGAGAGAACCCCTTTCCAGGGCCTGAGGGTACCACGCAGAGCGACCCTGGACCGTGGGCCGATAATCTGCTGCCCGTGACGATGAACCCCTCGCGCGCCCCGCACTCGAAGGCCATGTGGCCCGCACGACGCAGCGGCGTCCTGATCGCGGTCACGGCCCTGGCCCTGGCCCCCGTGCTGACGGGATGCTTCAACGGCCCCCGTGCGACCACGATGGTCCAGGCGACGCAGAACAGCGGGAACGGGATGCAGGAGTCCATCGGCGGCATCCGCATCGAGAACGCCACCGTTGTCGCCGGCCCGCAGGGGTCGACGACCGGGACCCTCATCATGAGCGTGTTCAACGACAGCCGGGAGCCCGACACCCTGGTGGGCGTGATGGTCAACGGCACGTCCGCCTACGTCAGTGGAGCGGCGGCCGTCGGCTCCGGTGTCGAGCTGGCGCCCGGTGCGGCGCTGACCTTCGGCTACCAGGACTCCGACTCGTGGGTCAACTCCTACGACCTGACCGGCACTGCCGGCTCGTACGTCCCGGTGGAGCTGCAGTTCCAGCGCTCCGGCACCGCCCGCATGAGCGTGCTGATCGTCCCGCCGACCGGCATCTACCAGGGCATCGCGCCGAGCCCGGCAACCAGGCCGCTCAACCAAGGCTGACGTCGGGCCGGCGGAGCTCAGCCGTCGAACTTGTAGCCCAGGCCGCGGATCGTCTGCAGGTGCACCGGGTTGCCGGGATCCTCCTCGATCTTGGCCCGCAGCCGCTTCACATGCACGTCGAGCGTCTTGGTGTCGCCCACGTAGTCGGCACCCCACACGCGGTCGATGAGCTGGGCCCGGGTCATGACCCGGCCGGCGTTGCGCACGAGCAGCTCGAGCAGGTCGAACTCCTTCAGCGGCATGGGGACGGTCTCCCCGCGCACCGTGACCACATGCCGGTCGATATCCAGTCGAACCGGCCCGGACTCGATCACCGCGGGCAGCAGCTCCTCGACGTCACCATGACGGCGCAGCACGGCACGGATCCGGGCGAGCAGCTCCCGCGAGGAGAAGGGCTTGGTCACGTAGTCATCGGCACCGAGCTCCAGCCCGACGACCTTGTCGACCTCGCTGTCCTTGGCGGTGAGCATGATGATCGGGACGGACGACTTCGACCGGAGCTGCTTGCAGACCTCCGTGCCGGATATCCCGGGCAGCATCAGGTCGAGCAGCACCAGATCGGCGCCGTGCCGGTCGAACTCGGCGACGGCGGCATGGCCATCCGATGCGACGGCAACCTCGTAGCCCTCCCGGGTCAGCATGAAGGAGACGGCCTCGGAGAAGGACTCCTCGTCCTCGACGACGAGGATCCTGGTCACTGGACGACCTCCAGGGATGGGTTGGGCGCGCCTTCGACGTAGGCCGGCAGGCGCAGTGTGAAGGTGGAGCCGACACCGACCTCCGACCACACCCGGCACTCACCGCCGTGGTTCTGGCAGACGTGCTTGACGATCGCCAGCCCCAGGCCCGTGCCTCCGGTGACCCGGGACCGGGCTGGATCCACCCGGTAGAAGCGCTCGAAGACGCGGTCGAGGTCATTGGCCGGGATGCCGATGCCCTGGTCCTTGACCATGACCTCGACGATTCCGTCGGCCAGTCGCGCCGCCACAGCGACCCGCGTGCTGCTCGGCGAGTATGCGATCGCGTTGGTGAGCAGGTTGCGCACTGCGGTCTGCAGCTGGCTGCGGTCGCCGAGCAGGTAGGCAGTTGATGGCTGACCCACCAGGAACTCCACGTGGTGCGCCGTCGCCAGGGTGCGGACCTCATCGATGGCCCGCTCGACCATCTCGTCGACATCGACGATCTCGGCCCGGTTGGCCGGGTCATCGCCCTGCAGCCGCGACAGGTCGATGACGTCCTGGATCAGGGAGGCCAACCGCGTGGCCTCGAGCTGCATGCGCTCGGCGAAGTGGCGAACCTGATCTGCCTCGTCGCTACAGGAGAGCACAGCCTCGGCCAGCACCGACAGCGCTCCGACCGGCGTCTTCAGCTCATGGCTGACATTGGCCACGAAGTCTCGGCGCACCGCATCGACGCGCCGCTCCTCGGAGAGGTCGTCGATGAGGATCAGGACGACCCCGGTGCCCAGCAGGGCGGTTCGCGCGTGCAGCTCGAGCAGCTCGCGGCCCAGCGGCGGCCGGCGCACCCGCATCTCCCGCTCGATCGGGGCACCCGACTCGGCCACCTCGGCCGCCAGCGTCGCCAGCTCGGGCACCACCAGTCGCATCCGGTTGACCAGGCCCAGTGCCAGGGTGCGGGGGTTGGCATGCAGGACGTCGCCATCCGGGCCTACCACCAGCGAGGCGGTCGGCAGGATCGACAGCACCTCCAGGGCTCCTGGCGGGATCTCTGGTACGCCGACGGGCAGGCTGGGGCTGCCGGCGTGCACGGCCGGAAGCCCCTCGGCCGACCGCAGTGAACGCGCCATGCCATGCAGGATATGGGCGGCAGGCGCATCCTGGCGCCCGCCGCCCGGCGTGGCACGAAGGCTTCCCTGACCATTCACCTGCGCCAACCAGCATGTCAACGGGGCGTTGCCCGCTGTTCACGCAGGCCGGTGCCGCAGCAGGGTGCGTCGGACCTGCCATAGCCGCACGCCGGGCCTACGCTGGACGAGCACAGGCAGCACCGACCGCAGGCAACATCGACCACAGGCAACATCGACCAGGAGGCACGGGTGCGGACCGCATACGAGGAGGAGCTCGCAGCGGTCAATGACGACCTGGTGCAGATGACCCGCCTGGTGGGGTCCGCGATGAACCGGGCCACGCAGGCCCTGCTGGATGCCGACCTGGAGATGGCGGAGCGGGTGATCGCCTCGGACGCCCAGGTCGACGCCCTGACCGGCTCCATCGAGGAGCGGTGCTTCGACCTCGTCGCCCTGCAGCAGCCGGTCGCCAGGGATCTTCGAGTCATCATCGGCGGCCTGCGCATCGCCGCATCGCTGGAGCGCATGGGCGACCTCGCCGAGCATGTGGCCAAGCAGGCCCGGATGCGCTACCCCCGGCCGGCGGTGCCCCAGGAGCTGCGCGGCACCTTTGCCGAGATGGGCGGCCTGGCCGAGGCCATCGTCTCCAAGACCGGTGCGGTGATCGCGACCAAGGATGTCTCCCTCGCCGGCGACATCGCGGCCCATGACGAGGACATGGATCGCCTGCACCGTGAGCTGTTCGGCATCGTCCTGTCACCGAAGTGGAGCCATGGGGTCGAGGCGGCGATCGACGTCACCCTGCTCTCCCGCTACTACGAGCGCTACGCCGATCACGCCGTTTCGGTGACCCGGCGCGTGGTCACCATCGTGACCGGGGAGCCCTACGTGGGCGTGACCCTGGAGGCCTGACGCTCGAACGCGCAATTGGCTCCGCTGCAGGACTTGTGCGACCCTTGCGGCCGTGACCGTGCGCCCGCTGATCGGCCGTCCGCCGACCAGCCGCGCCATGGCCGGGCCGACGTCCCTGCGGCGCATCGCCGTGCTGTCGGTGCACACCTCTCCGCTGGATCAGCCGGGCACCGGGGATGCCGGCGGGATGAACGTCTACATCGCCGAGACATCGCGGCGACTGGCCGAGTCGGGGGTCGAGGTGGAGGTCTTCACCCGAGCGACGCGATCGGACCTGCCAGCCGTCGTCGAGGTCGCCCCCGGGGTGAAGGTCAGGCATGTGAGCGCTGGCCCATTCGAGGGCCTGGCGAAGGGCGACCTGCCCAGCCAGCTGTGCGCGATGACAGCCGGGGTGCTCCGCGTGGAGGCGGCGCACCAGCAGGGCTGGTTCGACCTGGTGCATTCCCACTACTGGCTCTCCGGGCAGGTGGGCTGGCTGGCAGCGGAGCGCTGGGGAGTCCCGCTCGTGCACTCCATGCACACCATGGCCAAGGTGAAGAACGCCGGCCTGGCGCAGGGCGATACCCCCGAGCCGGCGATCCGCGTCATCGGCGAGGAGCAGGTGGTCGCGGCAGCGACACGCCTGGTCGCCAATACGGCAACCGAGGCCGCTGAGCTCACCGGCCTGTATGGCGCCGATCCCGCCGAGGTCGACATCGTCCACCCCGGGGTCGACCTGGACCTCTTCCGCCCCGGGTCCCGCGCCCAGGCGCGGAACGGGCTCGGGATACGGCCCGACGCCGTCATGCTGCTCTTCGTCGGACGCATCCAGCCGCTCAAGGCGCCCGACGTGCTGCTCGGGGCGGCGGCTCGGATGCTGCAGGCACAGCCGGGGCTGCGGGACCGCCTCGTGGTGGTGGTCTGCGGCGGGCCCTCCGGCAGTGGCCTGGAGCGGCCGAGGGCGCTAGAGGACCTCGCCGTGGCGCTCGGGATCTCCGACATCGTCCGATTCGTCCCGCCAGGAGACCGCGAGCGCCTGGCGCAGTGGTATCGGGCCGCGGATCTCACCGTCGTCCCCTCGCACTCGGAGTCATTCGGCCTGGTTGCCGTCGAGTCCCAGGCCTGCGGTACCCCGGTCGTCGCCGCCAGCGTCGGCGGGCTTCGCACCGCCGTTTCGGACGGCCGCAGCGGCCTGCTCGTCGAAGGCCATGACCCAGCCGACTATGCGCAGGCGATGCTCGGGCTGCTGGACGATCCATCGCGGCTGGCTCGCATGTCGGTGCAGGCACGCGCCCATGCCGAGCAGTTCGGCTGGTCGGCGACCACCGCTGGGCTGGTGGCCTGCTACGGCAGGGCACTGGCCGACTACCGGGCGCGGCAGTGGGACGAGGACCGCTTCCTGGCAACCGTCTGAGCGACGCGGCCAGCGCAAGCAGACGACATGGGCGAATCCGGGGCAGGGCCACAGGTGGCCGAGCGGATCCGGTCGTTCCTTGCCGACAGCGACCTGCCCTTCGAGGAGTCCCTGCCCGGGACCTTCGCGGTCGTGCTGCCCGGCACCCACAAGCTCCGCACGACCGCCTCGCTATCGGTCGGCGCGCACGCAGTGACGATCAATGCCTTCGTCGCCCGGCGGCCGGACGAGCATGCCGAGCGCGTCCATGCCTGGCTGCTGGAGCGCAACCGACGTCTGTACGGCGTTGCGTTCAGTATCGACCAGCACGGCGACATCTACCTGACCGGCCGCGTTCCGCTGCATGCGGTGACTGACGACGAGCTCGACCGCCTGCTGGGCTCGGTGATGCAGACCGCGGACTCGTCCTTCAACACCATCCTCGAGCTGGGGTTCGCCAGCGCCATCCGCCGCGAGTGGGCCTGGCGGGTCTCCCGCGGCGAGCCGACCACGAACCTGGAGCCGTTCGCGCACCTTGCGGCGCAGCCCGTCGACGACGCCTCGTGACGGGGCGCGCTCCGGGACGATCCCGGGCCGCCATCCGGCAGGATGAGCACATGCCCGCTGACCATGCCTCCACCCTGATCCTGCTCCGCCACGGCGAGAGCGAGTGGAATGCGAAGAACCTGTTCACCGGCTGGGTCGATGTCGACCTCAACGACAAGGGCCGCACCGAGGCGCAGCGGGGCGGGGAGCTCCTGGCGGCCGCGGGCCTGCTCCCGGATGTCGTGCACACCTCACTGCTGCGCCGGGCCATCACGACCTCCCAGATCGCCCTCGATGCCTGCGGCCGCCACTGGATCCCGGTCGTGCGCAACTGGCGGCTCAACGAGCGCCACTACGGGGCCCTGCAGGGCAAGGACAAGAAGCAGACCCTCGAGGAGTTCGGCGAGGAGCAGTTCATGCTGTGGCGCCGCTCCTATGACGTGCCCCCGCCGCCGATCGACCCGGGCAGCCAGTGGTCGCAGTCGGACGATCCCCGCTACGCCGCCCTGCCGCCGGATGCCCGCCCGCTGACGGAGTGCCTGGCAGATGTCGTCCGTCGGCTCATCCCCTACTGGCAGGACGTCATCGTGGCCGAGCACCTGCGGGTCGGCAGGACCGTCCTGGTCGTCGCGCACGGCAACTCGCTGCGAGCGCTGGTCAAGCACCTCGACCAGATCTCCGACACTGACATCGCTGCGCTCAATATCCCGACCGGCATCCCGCTGGTCTATCGGCTGGACGCCGACCTGCGGCCGACCGTCCCGGGCGGGGAGTACCTCGACCCGCAGGCCGCGGCGGAGGCAGCTGCCGCCGTTGCCGCCCAGGGCCGGAAGTAGCCGGCGATGGGCGAGCCGGCCACCGGGCGAACGACCCGGCTGGAGCTGCAGGATGCACGGCTGCGCGAATGGGATGCGATCGTGCTGGCCAGCGATCCCGACACCGGCATCGTGCTGGACGCCTCGGCCTTCTACCCCGGTGGCGGCGGCCAGCCGCCAGACCACGGCGTACTGCTGTGGGGTGGCGTCCAGACCCGTATCGTCGATGTCCGCCGAGGGGACGACCTCGCCCTCGTCCCAGATCCTGAGGATCCACTGCCGCCGGTCGGTACCGCCGTTCGCGGGGCGATCGAGGATGACCGGCGAACGGCCCTGATGCGCACCCACTCGGGTCTGCACCTGCTGTCCGGCGTGGTCTTCCGCGACTTCGGCGCGCTGGTCACCGGGTCGAACATGGATCCGCTCAGCGGCCGGCTCGACTTCAACCTCGACGAGGTCCCGGCGGGATTCAAGGAGGCGGTCGAGGAGGCCTGCAATGCCGAGGTCAGCCGAGACCGGGCCATCACCGCCTACGAGCTGCCGCGCGCCGAGGCGCTCGCGATTCCCGACGTGATCCGCACGGCCACCAACCTGCTGCCCGAGACCATCGAGATCGTGCGCATCGTGGACATCGCCGGCCTCGACGTGCAGGCCGACGGCGGCACCCATGTGGCATCGACCTCGCAGATCGGCACCATCCGCGTGGCCAAGGTGGAGAGCAAGGGCAAGGGCTTCCGGCGCATCCGCATCACCCTGGCCTCGGCCGTCAACGGCGGCCGGTGATCTCCACGATGCGGGGCCGGATGTCGAACAGGTAGATCATCGCCACGACGGTGCCCGCGATGCCGAAGATCGTCAGGGTCAGGCCGGGCAGCAGGCCGGTCAGCGCCCCCACCGCGACGAGGATCAGCCACAGGGTCTTGGTCTGCCGACCCACGGCCGGGAAGGCGGGCGCCGGCCGGCGGAAGCAGTCCACCAGGGCGAATGCCTTCACGCCGAGCAGCAGCGCCCACAGGGCATAGATGACGAGGTCCTGCACCGCACCGAACATTCCTTCAACGTAGCGGACGCGGCCCGATCGACAACCGGGCCGCGTCCGCGAGGCTCATGACTGGCACGCGCAGGGCTAGATGCCGACCGCCTCGCGCACCAGGGTGACGGTGTGCGCGACATTGGCGCGGACATCCCTGGTCACCGACTCCGCCCGCACCCGAGCAGTGGTGACCGCGGCCTGCACGTCGACCTTGCTCAGATCGACCTTGCTCAGGTCGACCTTGCTCAGATCGACCTTGCTCAAGTCGATCGTGGGCAGGTCGACCTTCGGCAGTGCCACCTTCGGCAGGCCGACCTTGGTGAGATCGATCTTGCTCAGATCGATGGTCGGCAGGTCCAGCTTCGGGAGCTCGACCTTGCTCAGATCGACCTTGCTCAGATCGACCTTGCTCAAGTCGACCTTGCTCAAGTCGATGCCCAGGAAGGTCGGGCCAGACGCACGCTCACTGCTCGTCGCCGTAGCGGCGGCGGTGGGGTCGGCGTCAGCCGTGGGATGCGTCTGGGGTGCAGTGTCGGGGACAGTCTCGACGACACTCTCGGCCTGAGCCTGGCCCTCGCCATGCGTGGCCGATTCCTTTGCCGTGGTGGCCTTCAACGTCGCGGCCTTTGCCGCCGTGGCCTTGGCAGCCGCTGGCTTCGTCGTCCGGGTGGACGGGGTGGTGGTGCTCATCATGCTTCCTCTCGGGTGTGATCGGACGGATCGTCCGGCGCCGCATCGGCCTGGTCGCGGTTCGCGCGATTCTCGGCCTGGAAGGCGGCATAGATCTGCAGCAGCGTGGTCCGCTGCCGCTCGGTGAGCGTGGAGTCCGAGGCGATGGCCGTGGTGACGGCCTCGTCGCCCTCGCGCTCGGCGAGGATCCCGGCCTGCACGTACAGGGTCTCGGCAGAGATGCGAAGGCCCTGGGCGATGCGTGCGAGGATCTCGGCGCTCGGCTTGCGCAGGCCTCGCTCGACCTGGCTTAGGTAGGGGTTGGAGACCTCCGCTGCCCTGGCCAGCTGGCGCAGTGACATCTGCGCCTGGTCGCGCTGCTCGCGGATGTAGTCGCCGAGCCCGCTCACGTCGATTCGTGCCACCCGGGAAGGATCGCACATGCTGCTTGCTCTTGCAAACGCAAGTGCTAGCGGGAGTAAGCGCTATTCGAGGGCGGATCGGACGCAGCCGACCGGTTGGCCACCGCCCAGCAGGGTCAGCGTCCGGTTGTCGTCCAGCACCTCGCCCACGACGCCGAGCCGCTCGAGGAGGTCGACCAGGACGACCAGCCGGGCCCGCTCCGACCCGTCCAGAGCCTTGATCGCGATCGCCCGGCCATCCGGCAGGGCCGCGACGAAGACGCCCTCGGCGCCGTCCTTCACCACCAGGCCCGGGAGGCCCTCCATCAATCGCGAGACATCCCGTCGGGTGCCGCCGACCATCATCGGCCACGCCCGCATGGCCTCCACCACCTGCGCCGATGGCGACCCCGACTCCGCCTGGACGCAGGCCGACAGGCTGCGAGCAAGGCCGGCGACGGTGAGCCCCAGCACCGGGGCCCCGCAGCCGTCGACCCCGACGACCGACACCGGCTCCCCCGACAGCGCGCTGACCTCGGCGATGATCGCCTGCTGGAGCGGATGGTCGACCCTGCGGTAGTCGTCCAGCGGCCAGCCGTTGCCCGCCGCGGTGGCCAGCATGGCCGCATGCTTGCCCGAGCAGTTCATCGCGATCGGCTCGGGGGTGCGCCCCTGGACGATCCAGGCATCGCGCTCGACGGGATCGAGGGGGAAGTCCGGCGGGGTGCGCAGGGCCTCCACCGGTACCCCGGCAGCGGAGAGGATCTCCAGCGCACCGGCGAGGTGCATCGACTCCCCGCTGTGGGAGGACGTCGACAGGGCCCGCAGCCTCGGCGGGAGATCCAGCCCGGCGCGGATCATCGCCGACGCCTGCGCGGGCTTGTTGGCCGATCGCGGCAGGATGACCGCCTGCGGATCGCCCCAGGAGGCCACGACGGTGCCGTCCGGGTCGACGATCACGGCATGCCCGACATGGATGCCCTCGACGAATCCGCTGCGGACGACCTCGGCGAGCGGGGCGAACTCAGGCACCCGGGAATGATGTCAGGTGCGCCGCATGCGTGGCGGGCATGGATCCGTCAGATGACAGGCTGTGCTCATGCGTGCGGTCGTCCAGCGGGCCGATGGGGCCAGCGTCAGCGTCGGCGGCGAGATCGTCGGCAGCTTCGAGGGGCCGGGTCTGGTGATCCTCGTCGCCGTCACCCATGATGACGACGCGGCCTCCGCCCGACGCCTGGCCGAGAAGGCCTACGGGCTGCGCATCTTCGAGCCCCGCCATGGGGCCCGCGTCGCGTCCGATGCCCGCGAGCTGTCGGCCAGCGACCTGGGCCTGCCCCTGCTGGTCATCAGCCAGTTCACGCTCTACGGCGATACCCGCAAGGGCCGCCGACCGACCTGGGATGCCGCCGCGCCCAGAGCAGTGGCCGAGCCGCTGGTGGATCAGGTCGTCGCGTCGCTGCGCGACCTCGGCGCGCAGGTGCACACGGGCAGGTTCGGTGCCGACATGGCCGTCCGGCTCACCAATGACGGGCCCTTCACGATCCTGCTGGAGACCTGACCTCCTGCTGCGCGGCAGACCTGCTCCCGTCCGCGCTCACCACCGTGAGGGCGGCATCCGCCGGGACGTTGCGCTTCAGCATCGCCGTCGCGATCGGGCCGAGCTCATAGTGCTGCACCCCGGTGCCGATCCAGCCGACCTCTCGCTCCCCGGCCAGGATGCGATCACCATGGCTCGCCGGCTGCTCGGCGGTGCCATCGAGGTGGAGCAGCGCCAGCCGACGCGGCGGCTGGCCGAGGTTGTGGACCTTGGCAACGGTCTCCTGACCCCGGTAGCAGCCCTTGTCGAGGTGGACGCCGCTGGCGAGCCAGCCGACCTCGTTGGGGATGGTGCGGTGGTCGGTCTCGCAGTCGATCCGCGGCATCATCGCGGCGACCCGCAGGGCCTCGACGGCCCAGCTCCCCGCGGGGGCGTCGCTGTCGCGTACCCGGGCCTGCGCCTGCTCCCTGGGCCAGACCACCTCACGGCCCGCGAATCCGCGCCGGGCGAACTCGGACGGGACCATCCAGGTCGGGTGCCCGGGCTCTGGCTCGGCGATCGGCTCCCAGGTCACAGCCAGGTCGGCAGAGCGATCGGCCACCTCGACCCGCAGCATGAATACCATCGAGGCCAGGTACGCCCGCAGCGGCTCCGCCTGCCCCGGCTGGGTGATGATCCAGGTCGTCGTGCCGTCGTCGACCAGGTGCAGCTCGAACTCCACATGCCCGTGCGGACTCAGCAGCAGCGCCAGGGCCGATTCGCCGGCCGCCAGCCCGGTGAGGTGCTGGGTGGTCAGGCTGTGCAGCCAGCCGAGCCGATCGGCTCCGGTGACGGTGACGACCCCTCGATTGCCGAGATCGACGATGCCCCTGCCCTCGGCGAGGCGGCGCTGCTCGCGGAACGGATCGCCGTAGTGCCAGGGGATTCCCTGGTCATGGACGCCTTCGGGTGGCCACACGCCGGACGAAGCGGGCGCGGGCCCGGCGTCAGTCGACATCCTCGATGACCTCGCGGTCGGTTCGCGACTGGCAGGTGCGGCAGAGGCCATGGATGGCGACATGGGAGACGTCGGTCGCGAAGCCATGCTCATCGCGCAGGCGCTGGACGAAGTCAGCGGCCGAGTCGGCCGGTACGCTCAGGACCGTCCCGCACCGATCGCAGACCAGGTGAATGTGGATGTCCTCGTCCACCGCGTGATAGGTCGGCGGCCCGTGGCCGATGTGGGCATGGGTGACCAGGCCGACGTCCTCGAGGACCTCCAGGGTGCGGTAGACCGTCGAGAGGTTCACGCCGGTGGCCGTGCGCTGCACCTCGATGAGGATCTCCTCCGGCGTGCCGTGCCGCAGCCGCTCGACGGCCTCCAGCACGAGCTGCCGCTGGGGGGTGATCCGAAAGCCGTGCTCGCGCAGGCGCCGATCCCAGTCGGCGGTCATTGCCGCGCCCGGCTCATCGGGCGTCCTTCCGTGAGATCTCATCCTCGCCCGCGATCTGATCGTCAGCCGCGCGCGACAGCTGAGCCGCCAGGTGGTTCACGAGCGGCTGGCCGACGGCCTGCATGTCGAAGGTCCACAGCAGTTTGCCGTCCACCAGGCCGTAGAGCCGCTCGCCGCCCTCGTACGGCTTGGCACTGGCCGTGCTCAGCACCGCATCGGTGCGCAGGGTGGCCCTGGCGCCGGTGATGACCGCGTTCTCCAGGCCGGTGATCTCGACGTTCCCGACCCAGATCTCCGCATAGCCCGTCGGGTGCGCCAGCTGGACCTCGACCTGATTGCCCGGCTGCGGGCGCCAGAACCCGGACTCAGTACCCAGGGGCCGCACGAGATTGCCGTCCTCGTCCAGCAGCCACGATCGGGAGTGGTAGGTCAGGAAGGGCCGGCCATCGGTGGCAAACACCACCTCCTGGCCGAACCGGAAGCCCTCGATCGTGGGGTACTGGCCCGTCCCGACCCCGACCCACCTGCCGATGAGCCATGAGATCGGCATCAGGGCCTCGGGCAGGGCAGGTGGCTGAGCGCTGGGGATGGGCTCCGGCATTGGCACCGTCATGATCAGCCTTGGCTCCGGAACATGCTCACGAGGACGACGACACCGGCCAGGCCGGCAATGGCAAGAGCGCCCACGAGCAAGCCCGTGTAGACGATCTCGGCCACGTCCGGCAGCCTACTGCCATGACCGATCCGCAGGCTCGATCCGATAGCCCCGCGCGCACCCTGCTGATCAAGGTGACGGCGGGTGCGGACGCCCCGGAGCGGTGCTCCCAGGCGTTCACCGTGGCGGCCACGGCGGCAGCCAGCGGGATCGAGGTCTCGCTGTGGCTGACCGGCGAATCGGCCTGGTACGCGCTGCCGGGCCGGGCTGGCCAGTTCGAGCTGCCGCATGCTGCCCCGCTGGAGGACCTGCTCGCGACCGTGCTGGCGACCGGGCAGGTCACCCTGTGCAGCCAGTGCGCCCAGCGCCGCCAGATCTCCGCCGCCGACGTCATCGAGGGCATTCGCCTGGCCGGTGCCGCAGCCTTCGTCGAGGAGGCGACGGCACCGCGGGCACAGGCGCTGGTCTACTGACCGACCAGGGCTCGCGCCTGGCTCATGCCGCCACGCGCTGACCGCCCGGCAGCAGGCGCCGGCCGAGCAGGTACATCTCGCAGCCCAGGCAGAACCCGAACGCGGCATTCAGGAAGGCCGCCGCCAGTGCCAGGGCCAGGGCCACGATCGCGACCGTGGTGAGGCCGAGCAGCAGGCCCGCCAGGGCGACGGCCGCGAAGGCGAAGCCCACACCCTGGGCGAAGCGGGGGGCGGCGGCATCCTCGAGATCGCGGGCAGGGGCCAGCCGCGGCTGCACGACCGAGCGGAAGACCAGCCCGTAGGGCTGGGCGTGCAGGCCGACGAAGGCTCCCAGGCCGAAGGCCAGGGCCTGCCAGGCAACCAGGACGATGCCGGCAGTGGTGCCAACCAGGAGCAGGCTGGCGGCGAGAACCACGGTGGTAATGGCGGCTCCGAATCGGGGGCCGCGGGGATCGACTTCCACTCTGGGATTGCAGGCAACAGCAGTCATGCCGGCACGCTAGCGGACGACCGTCCCATTGTCTACATTTTTTGTAGACATTACTGATAATGCCTCGCAGATGCGAGCATCCCGCAACAGCCGACCGTCCTCAGCGGCCCAAGGCTCCCGGGCCGTCAGCCTCACGCGATGACCTCACCGAGGGCTGCGATGACATCGGCCTTGCGCGGCAGCCCGCTGGCCCGCTTCACGATGACGCCATCGGCATCGAGGAACAGCACGGTCGGCGTGCGGCGCACGCCCAGTCGGCGGACGAGGTCCAGGTGGGCCTCCGCGTCGATCTCCACGTGGACGGTGCCCTCGACCATGGTCGACACCTCGTCGAGGATCCGTCGTGTCGCCCGGCACGGCTGGCAGAAGGCGGTCGAGAACTGCACCAGGGTGGCCCGCTCGCCGAGTCGCGCGCCCAGGGCAGCCTCGGTCAGCACCTCGCCCCCGTGCTCGGCCATCGTGGCAAGGTGAATGTCAGCCGGCTCAGCCGACTCCTCGACACCCGCGGCCCGACGCGATGCCTGCGCCTGCTCGCGAATGCGGCCATCGCTCCGGCGACGCCAGAGCCCGAAGGCCGTCGCCAGGGCCAGCACGGCCACCAGCACCAGCACGCCGGTCGTCACTGGGTCAGCCACCCCTGGCCGGGCGCGGGTCGGTCGCCGGCACACCAGGTCGCAATGGCGTCGATGACGTCCTCCCCGATCGCTGCCTCGGCGTGCCCGAAGCCGGGAACGATCCACATCGTCGCATCCGGATGCCCGGACTGCCTCGCTGCCCGGACCAGGGCGCGGGGGTGCTCCAGCGGGAAGTAGTGGTCAGCGGTGCCGTGGACGATCAGCAGCGGGGTGTCGCCGAGGTGCGCTGCGGCCTGGATGGGCTGCAGCGGCGGCGGGGTGGGCCAGCCCTTCGAGCTGATCCGAGTCCCTCTCAGGCGCAGGACGGCGCGGCCATGCGGGGTGAGCACCAGGTGATGCACCAGGCGCATGACCCGGGTGCCCCGGTAGTACCAGGTGGCCGGCCCGCTGACGCAGACGACGGCATCGACGGCCTCGGCGCCGACCGCTGCCTGGCGCACCACGACCGAGGCACCCATCGAGAAGCCAACCGTCACGACCCGGCGATAGCCGAGCGCGCGAGCCCACGCGACCGCTGCATCGACGTCCCGCACCTCGGCATCGCCGACCGTGGATGCACCGCCCGAGGCCCCATGACCGCGCATGTCGATCGCCACCACGGCACCCTGGCCCCGGAGGCGGTCGATCACCCGCCGCACCCTGGGCTGGCGCCAGTGGCCGGTGAAGCCATGCACGACGACCAGGCACAGCCCATCGCGACGGGCATCCGGATAGTGGACCGCGCTGATGGCGATGCCGTCGGCGGTCATCAGGGTCGCCCGCTGGGCGCCCCGCTCACCCGTACCCGCCTGACCGCCCACAGCGGCATTCTCCCTGATCCGCCAACCCGACTAGGCTGCAGCGGACGGTCTGCACCGGCCAAGGGGCACGCCGGCAACGGCCCAGGGAGGTGACGCCATGCGCATCCTGCTGCTGACCCGTGCCATGGAGCCCTCCGCAGAGGTCCTGCCAGCACTCGGCCTGCTGGCCCACAGCGTGCGCTCGGCGGCCGCCGAGCCGGCCGCCCTGCTCGACGCCCCGGCATGCGACGTCCTCCTCGTCGATGGCCGCCGCGACCTGCCGGCCGTGCGCGGGCTCACCCGGCTCATCCGCCAGACCGGAGTCGACGTCCCCGTTGTCCTGGTGACGACCGAGGGCGGGCTGGCCGCCATCCAATGGGACTGGGGCATCGACGACGTCCTGCTCACCTCGGCTTCTCCGGCAGAGGTCGAGGCCCGGCTGCGCCTTGCGGTCTCGCGGGCCCAGGAGTCCGCCGGCCCCCTGGCCACCGAGCCCGAGGAGATTCGCAGCGGCGAGCTGATGATCGACGAGGGCGCCTACGTCGCCAAGCTGCGCGGGCGCACCCTGGACCTCACCTTCAAGGAGTTCGAGCTGCTGAAGTTCCTCGCCCAGCATCCCGGGCGGGTCTTCACCCGCGCCGTCCTGCTGCAGGAGGTTTGGGGGTACGACTTCTTCGGCGGCACGCGCACCGTCGACGTCCACGTCCGCCGGCTGCGTGCCAAGCTCGGGGCCGAGCACGAGGCCCTGATCGGGACGGTCCGCAATGTGGGGTACCGCTTCGTCCCGCAGCGACCCGACGACCAGACTCGCGCCACCCTCGGCGACGCCGCCTACGCCGACCTCGACCTGACCTCGCCCGAGCACCGGCGATGAGGTCTCCGATCGGGTCTGCGGCATGAACCCCGGCTCAGGGCGGGTCCCGATCCAGTCAGCCCCGCAGCTGCAGCCCGATGAGGTGCGCGAGGTCATCGAGCTGGTCTGCCGAGTGGCCGATGCCGACGGCGTTCATCCGCTCTCCGAGCATGTCTGGCTGCACCTGCGCCATGGCGGTGACGACCGCGGCCGTCACCTGATCGCCCGCGACACCGCCGGTGCGCTCATCGGCTACGGCCACCTCGACCTGACCGACGAGGTCGCAGGTCCCAGCAGCGAGGTCGTGGTGGATCCCGGTCGACGGCGGCAAGGGGTCGGCACCAGCATGATCGAGGTCATGGCAGCGGCCACTGATGGCCGGCCGCTGCGGGTCTGGGCCCACGGCGAGCAGGCAGCAGCGGGGGAATGGGCACGGGCCCTGGGCTTTCGCCGGGCGCGTGCGCTGTGGCAGATGCGCCGAACCCTGCATGGGCCGCTGCCCCCCGTTGCGCTGCCCGATGGCGTACGGCTGCGCGCATTCCGGCCCGGGATCGACGACCAGACCTGGCTGGACCTCAATCAGCGTGCCTTCGCCGGCCATCCTGAGCAGGGCACCTGGACGCTGGCCGACCTGCACCGGCGGATGGCCGAGCCCTGGTTCTCCGCAGCAGGATTCCTCATCGCCATCGCGGACGACCCCGCTCACGCTGGGTCCGGCGTGGCCGCTGGCACAGACGACGGCCGCATGGTCGGCTTCCACTGGACGAAGGTGCACGGCTTGCTCGGGCCAGCCCATGGATCGGGCGAATCCCACGGGGCCGTCCACGCCCACGAGGCGATCGGGGAGGTCTATGTCGTCGGGGTCGACCCGGCATGGCAGGGCCGTGGCCTGGGCCGAGCCCTCACCATCGCCGGGCTGCATCACCTGCGTGCCCTGGGCCTGGCCGGGGCGATGCTCTACGTCGAGGCCAGCAACCAGGCGGCCATCGACCTGTACGCATCCCTGGGGTTCGCTCGCTGGGATGTCGACGTGCTTTACACCTCGTCGCCAGGCTGACCCTCCTGCCACCTGGCCATTCAGCGACTCGACCCGGTGCGTTCACCTTCATATGGCAGCATCGCCGCATGGATCCGGACCTGCCTGCCTCCGGGAGCACCTGGCCCGAGCCGTCCGCCAGCCCACTGCCGGAGCATCGGTTCCTGGATCGCGAGATCTCCTGGCTGGCGTTCAATCAGCGGGTCCTTGAGCTCGCCGAGGACACCAGCCTGCCGGTCCTCGAGCGGGCCAAGTTCCTGGCGATCTTCGCCAGCAATCTCGATGAGTTCTTCATGGTGCGGGTCGCCGGCCTGAAGCGGCGTATCGCGACCGGGATCGCCGTCCGGGCCGCGAGCGGCAAGACCCCCCGCGAGGTGCTCGAGGACATCTGGGAGCGCGCGCATGCCACCCAGCGCGAGCACGCGCAGGTCTTCCATGGGGAGGTCCTGCCGGCGCTCTCGGATGTCGGCATCCGCCTGCTGCGGTACGAGCAGCTCGCCGAGCACGAGCGCCAGGCAATGGATGCGTTCTTCGACGCGCAGGTCTTCCCCGTCCTCACCCCGCTCGCGGTCGATCCATCGCATCCATTCCCGTACATCAGCGGCCTGTCCCTCAACCTCGCCGTGGTGGTGCGCAATCCCCACAACGGCACCGAGTTGTTCGCGCGCGTCAAGGTGCCGCCCTCGCTGCCGCGCTTCGTCGCACTCGGCGGGCAGCGGTTCGTCCCGCTGGAGGACGTCATCGCCGCGCACCTCACGCAGCTCTTCCCGGGCATGCAGGTGGTGCAGCACCACTCCTTCCGGGTGACGCGCAACGAGGACGTCGAGGTCGAGGAGGACGACGCGGAGAACCTGCTGCTCGCCCTGGAGCGGGAGCTGATGCGACGCCGCTTCGGCCCGCCGGTGCGCCTGGAGGTCGACCAGACCATCGATCCGCACGTCCTGGAGCTGCTCGTCAGCGAGCTCGACGTCAGCGAGCCGGAGGTCTTCCGGCTGCCGGCGCCGCTGGATCTCACCGGGCTGTGGACCTTCGTCGGCCTGGACCGCGATGATCTCAAGCAGGCGAAGTTCGTCCCGAAGACCTCCCGTCAGCTGGCCGAGATCGAGACGGCCTCGGCCCCCGACGTGCTCGCCGCCATCCGGGAGCGCGACATCCTGCTGCACCACCCATACGACTCCTTCTCCACCAGCGTGCAGCTGTTCCTCGAGCAGGCCGCCAGCGACCCGAACGTGCTGGCCATCAAGCAGACCCTGTATCGCACCTCGGGCGACTCCCCGATCGTCGATGCGCTCATCACGGCGGCGCGCAATGGCAAGCAGGTCCTGGCCCTGGTGGAGATCAAGGCCCGTTTCGACGAGCAGAACAACATCGACTGGGGACGCAAGCTCGAGGAGGCCGGGGTCCATGTCGTCTACGGGCTGGTCGGGCTCAAGACGCACAGCAAGCTCTCGATGGTCGTGCGCAACGACGGCGACCAGCTGCGTCGGTACTGCCACATCGGCACGGGCAACTACCACCCCAAGACCGCCCGAACGTACGAGGACTTCGGCCTGCTCACCTGCAGCTCGGACGTCGGCGACGACATCTCGAACCTGTTCAACGTGCTCTCCGGGTACTCCCTGCACACCGAGTACGCGCGGCTCCTGGTGGCTCCCCACTCCGTCCGATCGGGCCTGATCGAGCGCATCGAGCGCGAGATCGAGCATCACCGAAACGGCCGGCCGGCCGGCATCAGGTTCAAGAGCAATGCCATCGTTGACGAGCGCGTGATCGACGCGCTGTACCGGGCGTCCCGGCAGGGCGTGCCCGTCGACCTGTGGGTCCGGGGCATCTGCGCGCTCCGGCCGGCAGTGCCGGGACTCAGCGACAACATCCGCGTCATCAGCATCCTCGGGCGCTTCCTGGAGCACTCCCGCGCCTACTGCTTCGACAACGGGGGCCAGCATGAGGTCTGGATCGGCTCGGCCGACATGATGCACCGCAACCTCGACCGCCGGGTCGAGGCACTCGTCCGCCTCGTCGATCCCGTTCAGGTCGCGGAGATCCACGAGCTCTTCGACCTGGCATTCGATCCAGCGACCTCCGTGTGGCAGCTGTCCAGCGACGGCACCTGGCATCGGCGCATCGTCGACGCCGACGGTGAGCCGCTGCTGGACTACCAGGAGGCCCTGATCGCCACGTACCGCAGCCGCACGTGAGCGGGCCGGCCATGAGGGACCTCGCCGTCCACCGCGAGGTCGAGCGCAAGGTCCGCGTGAGCCCAGACTTCCCGGTTCCGGATCTGGTCGCCGCCGGTCTCGTGGTGCAGGCGCAGCCAGGGGTCACGCACCAGATGACCGCCGTCTACCACGACACCGAGGACCTGCGGCTGTTGCGCTGGCGCACGACCCTGCGGCGCCGTGAGGGCGGCTCCGACGAGGGATGGCACCTGAAGCTGCCCGTCCTGGGCGGCGAGGAGGCCGGCCGCGACGAGGTGCACATGCCCCTGTGGGCCGGCAGCACCGGGTTCGTGCCCGCCGAGCTGGCGGATATCGTCGCCCCCCTGGCCCGGGGCGAGCGGCTGATCCCCGTCGCGGAGGTGCACACGACCCGCCGGCCGGTCCGTCTCCTCGACGCAGACGGCCAGCCGATGGCCGAGCTGGTCGACGATCGCGTCATCGTCCGCTCCCGCGGCGGCAATACCCTCACGGAGTTCCGCGAGCTCGAGATCGAGGCGCACGACGCCGATGATGACGCTGCCCTGGCCCTGATCGATGCCGTTGCCGCCCTGCTCGTCAGCCGTGGCGGCGAGGTCAGCACGATGAGCAAGGCGGCCAGCGCCCTCGGCCACCTGGCCGCGGCCCCGCCGGACATCGAGATCCCCGCCATGCCCGGCCGGAAGGATCTGGCCACCGGTGCCATCCGGGCATCGATCGCAATCCATGCCCGTCACCTGGTGCTGGCGGATGTCGCAGTGCGACGGGGCCTGGACGACTCCGTCCATCAGCTGCGGGTCGCAGCCCGCCGCCTGCGCAGTGTCCTTCGCACCTTCGAGCCGCTCCTGGACGCCGACTGGGCACAGACCCTGGAGCAGGAACTGGGCTGGCTGGCTGCCGAGATGGGCGTCGTCCGCGACACTGAGGTGCTGATGGCGCGGCTCGACGCGCATGCAATGGCGCTCGGCAGCCTGGACGAGTCGGCGGCCCGGCAGGCAGTGGACCAGGCCCTGCAGCAGCGGCTCATCGGGGCACGCGGCAGTGCCCTGGCCGCCCTGCGCAGTGAGCGGCATGACCTGCTGCTGGATGATCTCGTGCAGGCGTCCCACTCCCCAGCCCTTGCCAGCGAGGCCTACCTGCCCTGTGAGATCGCCCTGCCCCGACTGGTCGGGCGAGCCTGGCGCCGGCTCGACAAGGCCGTCCGCCGGCTGGAGATCCACGGCGACAGTGCCCAATGGCATGCGGCTCGGATCAAGGCCAAGCGGGCCCGATATGCCGCCGAGGCCGTGGCCCCGATCTTCGGCGAGCAGCTCGAGCGGCTCGCGCGCCGCCTGTCCTCCGTCACCGAGATCCTCGGCAGCCACCAGGACGCCACGGTGGCCCAGGACACCGTCCGTGACCTGGCCCTGCGCGCCGACCCGGCATCCGCATTCGCCCTCGGCCGCCTGTTCGAGATCGAGCGCGAGGCGGAGGTCGCCTGTCGCGAGGATTTCATCGACCTGTGGCCGGCCGTTCGCCGGGCCGCCAGGCACGTTGAGATCATCTGAGGGGTGACCATGGGGCAGTCGCCGGATCCGGGTGATGTCATCCGCGCAGCAGGGGTCGTCCTCCTGCGCCAAGCCTCCGCGGCAACCGAGGTACTCATCGTGCACTCGAAGGCTCGCGGGGACTGGTCGCTGCCGAAGGGCAAGCTCGAGCCCAGCGAGCATCCCGCAGTCGCGGCCGTGCGCGAGTGCGATGAGGAGACCGGGCTGCAGGTCATCCTCGGCCCCGCGCTACGCGATGTCTCCTATCCCGTCGACGGCCGGCCCAAGATCGTCACGTACTGGTCGGCCGTGGTGCGAGAGGACCCGGGCTTCACCCCGGACGACGAGGTCGACGCGATCGACTGGGTCCCGGTCGAGCAGATGTCCCCCCGACTGCGGTTCGCGGGCGAGCACGCGGTGGTGCATCAGGCGATGACGGTGCCCCCGACCCTGCCCCTGGTGGTGCTTCGCCATGCCAGGGCCGTGAAGCGGGCCGACTTCAAGGGCTCCGTCGACGCCGAGCGGCCGCTGACCGGCATCGGACGCACCCAGGCCAAGGGGCTGGTGCCCCTGCTCGAGGCCTATGGGATCGCCGAGGTCGTGTCATCGGATGCCGCCCGCTGCTTCCAGACCGTGCGAAAGTTCGCAAAGGCCGTCGACAAGGGCATCCAGCGAGAGCATGCGCTCAGCGAGGAAGGGCATGCGCAGGACCCCGGCCACACCGCCCACCAGGCCCGCCTCCTGGCACGCCGCCCGGCCCCGCTGCTGCTGTGCACGCACCGACCCGTCCTGCCGACCGTGCTGGGCACCATCGCCGATGCGCTCGGAGCGGATGCCTCCGACCCCGACTGGGATCCCCGCCTGCGCCCTGGCGGCTGCCTGGTCATCCATCGACGGGTCGGGCCGGATGGCAGCCTGGGCTTCCACTCGATCGAGCGGCACGAGCTCTTCACCGACTGACCAGCCTGCGACCGGCCAGCCGCCGAAGTCCTGGTCGGCTACTGCCCGGTCAATGCGCGGCCATGCGACACCTGGCCTTCCTACCGTCGACGGGTGGCCCCGCGAATCCCCCAGCGCCGCCTGGCATTCGCCAGGCCCGAGGCAGCGCTGCTCCTCGCCGCCGTCGTTGCCGGCGGGTGCGGCACCCGCAGCTCGTACGTGACCATCGACGGCTCGTCCACCGTCTTCCCGCTCACCGCGATCGCCGCGGAGGACTTCCAGCTCGCCACCCCTGGGGTCCAGGTCCGCGTGGGGACGTCCGGCACGGGCGGGGGCTTCGGCCGGTTCTGCCGCGGCGAGACCGATGCCAACGATGCGTCCCGGCCGATCACCGATGACGAGGCGCGAGCCTGCGCCGAGCATGGCATCGACTACGCCCCGCTCACCGTGGCACTCGATGCGCTGACCGTCATCGTCAGCGCTGGCAACGACTGGGCCCGATGCCTGACCCTGGATCAGCTGCGCCGGATCTGGGAGCCGACGTCGGCGATCACCACCTGGCAGCAGGTCGACCCGGCCTTCCCGGACGTTCCCCTTGACCTGTTCGGCCCTGGCACCGACTCGGGGGCCTTCGACTTCTTCACGTCGTCGGTCGTCGGCCAGGCGAGGGCCAGTCGGACGGACTACACGCCCAGCGAGGACGACAACGTCATCGTCCAGGCCGTCGCCAGCTCCCCGGGGGGCCTGGGCTACGTCGGCTACACGTACTTCGAGCAGAACGACCAGCGCCTTGCCGCCGTCGCCATCGATGCGGGCGAGGGCTGCGTGGCTCCCAGCGCGGCGACCGCGCAGGACGGTCGGTATCACCCGCTGACCCGTCCGCTGTATGTCTACGCCTCGGTGCCCGCGATGGCACGGCCGCAGGTTCGCGCCTTCCTGGGCTACCTCGTCGCGCATGACGCATCCATCGCGCGCGCGGCGCAGTTCATCCCGCTGAGTGCACGGCAGCGGGCCCGCCTGATCGCCGACTTCACCGCCCTGACGGACCGTGCCGCCACGTGAGCGACCTGCTGCGCGGCCGACCGCGCCATGCCGAGCGCGTCATCATGGGCGTGCTCGTCGCGGCAGCCTCGGTGTCGATCGCCACCACCATCGGGATCATGGCCTCGCTCCTGGTCGGCACGATTGCGTTCCTGCGCGAGGTGCCCATCGTCGAGTTCCTGCTCGGAACCCAGTGGACGCCGCTGTTCGACGATGCCCAGTACGGCGTCCTGCCGCTGGTCAGCGGCACCCTGGTCATCACCGCCATCGCCGTCGCCGTCGCCATCCCGCTGGGGCTGGGCTCGGCGATCTACCTCAGCGAGTACGCATCCGGCACGGTGCGCGGCATCCTCAAGCCCGTCCTGGAGGTCCTGGCGGGCATCCCGACGGTCGTCTTCGGCTTCTTCGCCCTGCAGTTCGTGACGACGACGCTCCTGCGCGCGGCCTTTCCGGGGATCGAGGTCTTCAACGCGCTCTCCGCCGGCCTGGTCATGGGCATCATGATCATGCCGATGGTCGCCTCGCTCGGCGAGGACGCCATGTCGGCCGTGCCCAGCGGGCTGCGCGACGGCTCGTACGCCCTGGGCGCGAGCAGGCGGCAGACCGTCATCCGGGTCGTGATCCCCGCCGCGATGTCCGGCATCGTCGCGGCCTTCGTGCTGGCCATCTCGCGGGCCATCGGCGAGACCATGATCGTGACCGTCGCAGCGGGCCTGCGGCCGCGCATGACCCTCAACCCGCTGGAGGGCATGCAGACGATGACGTCCTACATCGCGGCCGCGGGCTCCGGGGACCTGTCGACCGGGAGCGTTGCCTACCAGTCGATCTTCGCGGTCGGCTTCCTGCTCTTCGCGATGACCCTGCTGATGAATGTCGCCGGCATTCGGCTCGTGCGTCGCACCCGTCGAGCCCTCCCATGAGCAGTCCGCTCGCCGGCCGTCGCACCCGGCGCCCGGGCTGGATCGCCGACCAGGTCTTCCGATGGGCGCTGCTCCTGGCACTTGGCATCGGCGTGATCACCCTTGCCACCCTGCTGTGCACGGTCGTCGCCGCCGGCTGGCCTCGGCTGAACCCGGACCTGATCGCGCACATGCCCTCCATCCGGTTCCCGGAGCGCGCCGGCGCCCAGTCGGCCATCACCGGCACGCTGTGGGTGATCGGCTGCACCGCACTGGTCGCCCTGCCCACCGGCATCCTGGCCGCGCTCTACCTCGAGGAGTTCGCCCGGCCGACCAGCCGCTTCCAGCGACTGGTCGACGTGAGCATCCAGAATCTCGCGGCGGTGCCGTCGATCGTCTACGGCATCCTGGGCCTGGCGGTGTTCGTCCGGGCACTGGCCCTGGGCCAGAGCATCGCGGCCGCCGCCCTGACCCTGGCCCTGCTCGTCCTGCCGATCATCATCATCACGACACGAGAGGCGCTGCGCGCCGTCCCGCGCGGCATTCGCGAGGGATCCCTGGCCCTCGGCGCGACCGAATGGCAGACCGCCTACCGGCAGACCCTCCCGGCTGCGCTGCCGGGCATCGCCACCGGCGTCATCCTGGCGATCTCCCGGGCCGCAGGCGAGGCCGCTCCCCTGCTGCTCATCGGTGCGGTCGGGTTCATCGCATTCAACCCTGATGGCCTGCTGTCGGGTTACACCACCCTGCCGATCCAGGTATACGACTGGACGAAGGACTCCCGCGCGGAGTTCTCGTCACTCGCGGCCGCCGCCATCGTCCTGCTGCTCATCCTGCTGCTCGCGCTCAACGTCACCGCGAGCTGGATCCGCAGCCGAGCACGCCGGCGATGGTGAGCATGCCCGAGCCGGTCTTCCTGCTGGACCGCCTGCGCGTCTGCTACGGCGACTACCAGGCCCTGCAGGATGTCTCGATGGCGATCGATGACCGACGGATCACCGCGTTCATCGGCCCGAGCGGGTGCGGGAAGTCGACACTGCTGCGCTCCTTCAACCGGATGAACGACCTGATCCCCGGCGCCCGGGTCGCCGGGAGCCTGACCTACCGCGGCACCGACATCTACGGCGCGGACGTCGACCCGATCGAGGTCCGGCGACGCATCGGCATGGTCTTCCAGAAGCCGAACGTGTTCGGGACATCCGTCTACGACAACGTCACCTACGGGCCGCGCGTCAACCGGATGAAGGTCGACCTGGACGACCTGGTCGAGGAGTGCCTGGTGCGAGCGGCGCTCTGGGACGAGGTCAAGGACAACCTGCGGCGCAATGCCCTCGCGCTCTCCGGGGGTCAGCAGCAGCGCCTGGTCATCGCCCGCTGCATCGCCGTGCGACCCGATGTCATCCTGATGGACGAGCCCTGTGCCTCGCTGGACCCGATCGCCACGACCCGGATCGAGGACCTGATGCGCACCCTCGCCGAGGACTACACGATCGTCATCGTCACGCACAACATGCAGCAGGCGGCACGGGTGTCGGATCGCACGGCGTTCTTCACCGTCGAAGTCGACGATGCCGGGGTGCGACACGGGCGGCTGATTGAATACGGTGCGACCAGGCAGATGTTCAGCGCACCGGCTGATCCCCGGACGGAGGACTACATCTCCGGCCGCTTCGGCTAGGCAGGCGCACGGCCGGATCATCGAAAGGGCGGTGCAGATGCGCGGCATCCGCGCTGCGGCGATCGGCCTGGCAGCTGTCGCCAGCATGGCCGGATGCGCCCAGGCCACCGCGCCGGCGCCAGCATCCCAGGCCAGTCAGCAGCCGCCTGCGCTACCGTCCCCGATCGCCAGCACGCCGAGCGCCACCCTGGAGCCATCTCCCTCGGCCAATCCGATCCAGTCGGCCCTCACGGCGACGACTGCCCGGGGCACGGCCGCCATCTCCCTGGAGGTGCTCACCGCGGCGTCCGGCGTCGAGCGCACCCTGACCGGCGAGGGGATCGTCGACTTCCCCCGCGGAGCCTGGGATATCCGATGGTCCTCGCTGGACGGCGACTCGCGCGAGGTTCGCACCGAGGACGGGTTCTACGTCGAGGTGCAGCCGGATTCCTGGCTGGCCGTCGAACCGGGGCGGCCGACGCCCACCTCCGAGGCCGGGGATGTCCTGCGCGGGCTGTCGCAGCTCACCGACGCCGAGCCCGTCGGCGAGGAATCGCTGCTGGGGACCAGCACGATCCGATACCGCGGAACCCTGCCAGCGGCCGATGACGGCAGCGGGCTCGGGCTGAATGACGATGAGCGTGCCCTACTCCGGGCGGAGCCCGGAGCGATGGAGGAGGTCACCGTCTGGATCGACTCGGCGGGTCGCATCGTCCAGGTCATGCGCACCCTGCGGGACGCCGGTCCCGTCGCCGCCACCAGCATCGTCCGACTGACAGCGTTCGGGATCGCTGCTCCGATCGACCCGCCGGCGAGCATCGCAGCGACTGCCGCGTAGTCGACTACGGGATCACCCGCGCGAAGGATCGATCGATCAGGTGACGGTGATGACCGCCGCCCGGCGCTTGCCGCCACCGGCGACCACCAGGCGACACGTGCCCGCCTGCCGCAGCACCACCCGCTTGCCGGCCACGGTGCATACGGCCGGCGTGCGGCTCACTGCCCGGGCACTGCCGATCCGCAGCAAGGATCCAAGGGCGCGCACCGATACGGCCGTTCCGCGGCGTGCCTGCGTGGTTGCCACCACGATGGGTGCTGACGTCGCTGCTGGTCCCGCACCCAGCGGTCCGGACCCCTGCACGCTGAACGTTGCCGATGATCCGGCCCGCAGGCCGCTGATCGCGCAGCTGCGACCGGTCGTCCGGCACGTCGCACCCCCCGGCTGGGCGGTGACCGTCCACACGGTCGATCCAGCGCCGGTGCCAGCCGGCGGGGTCCAGGCAACCACCATCCGCCCGGCCCGAGCCGAGGCGGTGACGTCGGAGGGCGCGCCGGGTGGCGCTGACGCAACGTCCGCGGACTGCTGGATCCACGGCAGGAAGGTGGTCATCCGGGTGTACTCCCCTGGAAACGCCGCCACTGCGCAGTCCGAGCCACTGCTCGTCAGGCCTGCCAGGACGGGCACCCCTGCGGCGTCGACCACGAACGGCCCGCCGCTGTCGCCCTGGCAGGTGTCGCGGGAGCCATCCGGCATGCCGCCGCAGATGAGCATGGTCGGGTCGAAGCCGGCACCGTACTGCCCGCAGGGAGCACCGGGGCCAGCGAGCACCTGCACGGCCGCGAGCAGCAGCTGGTCGGACGACTGCCCGCCGGTCGCCGTCGCCCCCCAGCCGGAGATGGTCGCCGGTGTGCCCGCGGCCGGCCAGGCAGCCCCGTCCTGGCCGAATGGCAGGGCGATCAGCCGGACATCGCCGGTGATGTCGACGGGCTTGGCCAAGGTGATCAGTGCGATGTCATTGGCGAAGGTGTCGGGCCGGTAGCCCGGATGGACGGTGATGCCAGCGATGGGCAGGCCCGTCTTCTTGGTGGCCGGGGTGATGCGCGACTCCCCGATCCAGGCCTTGACCGAACCCGGGCCCACCCCTGCCATGCAGTGCCCGGCCGTGACGATCGCCGTCGGGGTGATCAGGGAGCCCGAGCACAACGACTGGCCGTCGCCGCGGTCGATCAGGATCAGGGCCTGCCATGGGGAGTCCGACGCATTGATCGGGGTTCCGCCCACGACGGCCGGACGTGCCCACGCGGCCCCCATGGGGGCGGCCACGGCAGCTGCCGGCACGACCGTGCCGATCAGGCCGGCGATGACGCACCCCGCGACCAGTACTCGAGCAACCCTCACCTGGCGATCCCTTCATCCTCGACCAGTGGCATCACAGCTGCGCGGTCACGCCCTTGCCCAGGACGACGATCCCGCCCTCGCTGACGGTGTACAGGCTCCGATCCCGCTCGAGGTCGACGCCGATCTGGGCACCGTCGGGCACCGTGACGTTCTTGTCGAGGATCGCTCGCCGGATGACCACATTGCGGCCGATCCGCACCCCCGGCATCAGCACGCTGCCCTCAACGTACGCGCCCGAGCCGACGCTCACCGACGAGGCGATGACCGAGGTGCGCACATGGGCACCAGCGATGATCGTCCCGGCACCGACCATGGACTCGTGGGCGTTGCCGCCCTCGACGAACTTCGCCGGCGGCAGCGGGGGCAGGTTGCTCAGGATGGGCCAGCGACGGTTGTAGAGATTGAAGATCGGGTGGACGGACACCAAATCCATATGGGCATCGTGATAGCTGTCGAGGGTGCCGACGTCACGCCAGTAGCCGCGGTCGCGGTCGGTGGCACCCGGGACCTCATTGGCCTGGAAGTCGTAGACGCGTGCCTCGCCGAGGTCGGTCAGCATCGGGATGATGTTGGTGCCCATGTCGTGGATCGACGTGGGATCCGCGGAGTCGCCGCGCAGGGCATCGATGAGGGCCGCCGTGTTGAAGACGTAGTTGCCCATGGAGACATAGCAGTGCGCGTCGTCGCCCGGGATCGTCGGCGGCTCCGTTGGCTTCTCCAGGAAGCGCGAGATCTTGACGCCATCGGGGGCTGTCTGGATCACGCCGAACTGGTGGGCCTCCGACTTCGCCAGGCGGATGCCGGCGACGGTGACCGACGCACCGGAGTCGATATGCGCCTGGATCATCTGCATGGGATCCATGCGGTAGACGTGATCGGCGCCGAACACCACGACGTAATCCGGGTCCTCGTCATAGACCAGGTTCAGGCTCTGAAAGATGGCGTCGGCGCTGCCGGTGTACCACCGGGGGCCGAGTCGCTGCTGGGCCGGCACCGGGGTCACGTAGTCGCCCAGCAGGGTGGGCATCCGCCAGGTGGTGGTGATGTGGCGATCCAGGGAGTGGGACTTGTACTGCGTCAGCACGCAGACCCGGCGCAGGCCCGCATTGATCAGGTTCGACAGCACGAAGTCGACGAGTCGGTAGGCCCCGCCGAATGGGACGGCCGGCTTGGCCCGATCGGCCGTCAGCGGCATCAGCCGCTTGCCCTCGCCGCCAGCGAGCACCATGGCGAGGACGCGCGGATCGCTTCCCATCGCGCCTCCTCGCCCCACCGTGCCGGCGGACGCCGCCCACCATATCCCGCAGCGCAGGGTCGCACCGCCCGATCACGCGCATGCGCTCGACCGGTCGCTTGGCCGGCTGTCGATGCGTCGTCATCCCTATGCTCAGGCCGTGCGGATCGGGATCCTGACCCGGGAATGGCCACCGGAGGTCTACGGCGGGGCCGGGGTGCATGTCGAGCAGCTCGTTGCCCACCTGCGGCCCCTGGCCCAGGTGCAGGTGCACTGCTTCGGGGGCCCGCGGCCGGACGCGACCGGGCACCCGGTTCCGGCCGCCTTCGCCGACGCCAACCCAGCACTGCAGACCCTGGCGGTGGACCTCGACATGGTGATGGCCACCGATGGGGTCGACCTGCTGCACTCGCATACCTGGTACGCCAACTTCGCCGGCCAGCTCGCCGGCCTGCTGTGGGGCGTCCCCCATGTCATCACTGCGCACTCCCTGGAGCCGCTGCGGCCGTGGAAGGCCGAGCAGCTCGGCGGCGGTTACCGGGTGTCGTCCTGGGTCGAGCGATCGGCCTATGCCCAGGCCGCGGCAATCATCGCCGTCAGCGCGGGCATGCGCGCCGACGTCCTCGCCGCCTATCCGGCCGTCGACCCGAGCAAGGTCCAGGTCGTGCACAACGGGATCGACACGGCTGTCTACCGCCCGCAGCACGATGAGACGGCATTTGTCGATGCTGTGATCGACCCCGGCCGGCCGTACGTGCTGTTCGTCGGCCGCATCACCCGGCAGAAGGGCCTGGTCCACCTGCTGCGGGCGGCCCTGGACTTCGACGATGACATCGTCCTGGTGATGTGCGCGTCAGCGCCCGACACCCCTGAGATCGAGGCCGAGACGGCAGCCGCCGTCCGCGAGCTGCAGGCAGCACGGGGTGTCGACGGCGTGCGCTGGATCCAGGAGCAGGTCCCGCGCGAGCGGCTGATCCGGCTGTTCACGGGCGCCCTGGCCTTCGCCTGCCCGTCGGTGTACGAGCCACTGGGAATCGTCAACCTCGAGGCGATGGCCTGCCAGGTCCCCGTAGTGGCGAGCGATGTCGGGGGCATCCCGGAAGTCGTCGTGGACGGCCAGACGGGCCTGCTGGTGCACTACGAGGCGGCCGATCCGGCTGCCTTCGAGGCCGGGCTGGCCGCGGCCGTCAACCGACTCGCAGCCGACCCCGCCCGCGCGACGGCCATGGGTGCCGCCGGCCGCCAGCGGGCCATCGAGCACTTCAGCTGGGATGCCATCGCCCGCCAGACCCTTGAGGTGTACCGAACGGTGCTCGGCGGATGACCCAGGCGACCGAGCCCTCGGCCGGCACGATGTCGCCCCGAGGTGCGGCGACCGGATACGCGCTCTACCTGATCGCCGCCACCCTGTTCGCCATCAACGGCATCGTCGCCAAGTCGATCATGCTGACCGGGGTGGATGCCGCACGGCTGTCGCAGCTCCGGGTAACGGCCGCCTTCGTCGTGCTGCTGGTGTTCTTCGCGATCACCCGGCCCAGCGTCCTGCGGCTTCGGCGGTCGGAGATCGGCCTGCTGCTGGGCTACGGGATCGCCGGGCTGGCGATGACCCAGTGGGCCTACTTCGTCTCCCTGCAGACCCTCCCGGTCGGGATCGCGCTGCTCATCGAGTTCACGGCCCCGATCATGGTGGCGCTGTGGTTTCGCTTCGGGATGCGCCAGCCGACGCGCAATGCCGTCTGGCTGGCCCTGGTGATCGCCCTCGCCGGCCTTGCCCTGGTGGCGCAGATCTGGCAGGGGTTCACGCTCAGTCCGCGCGGCGTGGTGTTCGCCTTCGGCGCGGCCGTGGCCCTCGCGGTGTTCTACGTCCTCGGCGACCGGCAGATGCGGCAGCCAAATCCCCGCGATCCGGGGTCGCTGACCATGTGGGCCTTCGGCGCCGTCGCGGCGTTCTGGGCCATCGTCCAGCCGTGGTGGAGCTTCCCCTGGGGATCCTTCGCGCAGGACGGGGCAGCGATCGGGGCCGCCGGGTTCACCGTCCCGGTGTGGGGGCTCGCGACGTGCATGGTCATCCTCGGGACGGTCATCCCGTTCTGGCTCGTCCTGGCATCCCTGACCCGCATTCGCGCATCGCAGGCCTCCGTGGTCGGCATGACCGAGCCGCTGATCGCCATCGTGATCGCCTGGGTCGCCCTCGGCGAGTCGATGACGGCGATCCAGATCGCCGGCGCCCTGCTCGTCCTGGCCGGGGTCCTGACCGCTGAGCGCTCGCGCTGACCTGTCGGGGTCGGGTGGATGGATATCCTCCGGCCGTGCAGGACCGGATCCCGACGAATCGGACGCAGGGGGTGTGCTTCCCCCTGGGCGGCGACGGGCAGCGCAGCACCCAGGCCACGGGTCGTGCCGTCTTCGCCGACTGCGTCCGCGGGGTCGATCCGGGCTTGGCCGAGCGCATTGAGCACACCAACGACTGGCGCCGCGGATACCTGGCGCCCCTTCGCGACATCGTGCAGGCCTCGGCCTCGTCCCCGGACGCCGCACTGGCGATCGCCCAGGCCGGCCTGGCATCGGTCTACCAGCGGTTCCGCTTCGGGGTCGGCGACAGCGAGGTCGCGATTCGGGACGCCATGACCAGCCCGGCGGATCCACCCCTGGGCTCGGCGGAAATCATCGGTCGTCAGGAGGCTCAGCCGGGATTCTCGCTGCCGTACCGGGGAACCCGCCTGTTCGGCCGGCAGGTCACCGCGCTGGTCGACTCGTGGATCGACCGCGGGATCGCCGAGCCCGGGCTCGCCACCGCGATCGAGGAGGTCATGGACGACCCGCAGGTCCTTGACCTGCGTGGCATGCATGTCGCGGTGCTCGGCGCCGGGGCGCAGCTGGGGCCGACCCGCTCACTGCTGCGCTGGGGTGCCACGGTGCATGCGATCGACCTGCCCGGTGCTGCTTCCTGGCAGCGCCTCATCGCGATCGCCCGGAGCACGTCGGGCACCCTGCGCATTCCCATCAATGCCGACCGGCTCCCGTCGATCGCCCACGCGATAGCCGAGGGCGTGCATCCGTCCGATGACGCAGGTGTCGCCCAGGCCGCCGGCGTCGACCTGGTCGGCCAAGCGCCCGGTATCGCCGTCTGGCTCGACGCGGTGAGCGGCCCGCTGGCCATCGGCAGCTATGCCTACGCGGACGGGGCCGCCCACGTCCTGCTCAGCGTCGCCAGCGACGCAATCGTCAGCACGCTCTGCCAGCGGCGCGCTGACCTGACCGTTGCCAGCCTGGCGACTCCCACCGATGCGTTCATCGTCCCTGCCGGCGCCGTCGACGCCTCACGAGCGCGGTGGGCGCAGCGCGGACTGGTCGGCGTGGCGCAGACACCGCTGCGGATCACCGGGGCCTTCCGGCCGAACTACCCGTCAAGCAGCCGATTGGGCGGCGGGACGGCCGTCCAGGACTCCCTGGTACCGCAGCAGGGGCCGAACTACGCACTTGCCAAGCGCATCCAGCGATGGCGAGCGCTGGTCGCCGCGACCGAGGGCCAGCGGGTGTCGATCAACCTCGCCCCAGCGACCCGGACTCGGTCGGTCGTCCGCAATCGCGTGCTCGCCGCCGCCTACGCCGGTGCCGATCACTTCGGCGTCGAGGTCTTTGACCCCGCCACGTCGACCGCCCTTATGGCCGCGCTGCTGGCCCGCGACCTCACCCGGCCCCGGCCGGTGCCGGTGCAGCCGCCGGGAATGGAGCCGTTCGCGCCAACGGCCGTGCACGGTGGGCTGTGGCGAACCGCCTACGCACCCCGATCCGTCCTCGGGATCGCCGCGATCCTCGGCGTCTTCGAGGCCCGTGCCTGACCGGCGCACGCTGCGCGGTCCGACGTACGGTGTCCGGATGCGATCGGCTTCGTCCCGCATCCCGCGGATCCGCAGGGCTGCCGCCTGCGCCGCGATGGCAGCGCTGCTGATGCTCGGATGCTCGGCGATCAGCGTCCGGGCCGATGAGCCGCCGGCACCGGAGCAAGCCGATGCCTCGACGACGGCGCAGGAGACCGTCAGCGCCGACGCCTTCCCGCTGGTACCCCACGACCAGGGGCCGGCCGTTGCCGCTGCCCAGCGCCGGCTCGTCTGGCTCGGCGCCCGGATCGACGAGGACGAGCTCGCCGAGCGGCGCTTCGGCCGCACCACAGGGGCGGCGATCAGGGACTTCCAGGTGAAGTTCTTCGGCGAGCACAACGGCCAGCTCGGCCGGACCACCTGGAACCGGCTTCGCGAGCTCGCCGGACGGGTCGACGTGCTGCCGGCCGCCTGCGATCGGCACAAGGCGCTGTGCATCGACATGCGCCAGCGGGTCCTGCGCTACGTGGTCGACGGACAGGTGGCTCTCACCCTGGACGCCAGGTTCGGCATGCCCGGCAATGCGACCGCCCGCGGCTCCTTCCGTGTGCGCAGCAAGAGCCGTAACCACGTCTCCACCCGATACCGGACGTGGATGCCCTATGCCATGTTCTTCCATGGGGATCAGGCCGTCCACTACTCGCCGTACTTCGCCCGCGATGGCTACGACGGCGGGTCGCACGGATGCGTGAACCTGCGGGATCGAAGGGCCGCGGCCTGGCTGTTCGATCGCATCCCGATCGGCACCCCGGTGATCGTCTACGAGTAGGCAGCGACCTGGCCGAGCGTGGGAAAGCCCGTGCGGCTGGGGGGCTGGCGCACGGGCTTTCAGGGTCTTGCGACCCAGCCGCCCGGGGGGTGGGCGACGTTTCGATTGTGTCGCACTATCCGACTGATTGTCAGCAACTTCAGCACATCGTGCTATCGAGTTGCCCCCTACCGGCAGGCCACCTGCGCTCGAAGGGATGGATGCGCCCTACCGGCTGATCCCAGCAGCCACGCAGGCGTCCGCGGCCCGTGGCGCCTGGCACAGCACCGCGGCAGACACCAGGCCGGCCTCCACCACCGTCGCGAGATCCGATGCGAACACCGGCTGCGGCTGCAGCAGCACGCTGGGCACCGCGACCCCTGACCCGGCATCCGTCATGGTGCCGGTTGCCAGGCCGGCAATCGCACCACCGTCCCCGTTGATGATCGCCGTCGCCAGCGAGGCCACGGCCGCGGCCTCGGCCACGGGCGAGGTGAGCAGGGTCAGGCACTGCTCGCCGAGCAGCACCCGCTGCAGCGCCGCCGGCGAGGATCCCACCCCGGCCACCGAGATCATGCCGTCGTTGCGCTTCAGCACCGACGTGACGGCAGCGGCAAGGCCGTCGCTGGCGGCCAGGACGCCGACCAGGTCGCTGTTGGCCATCGTCAGCATCCGCTCGAAGAGGGCGCCGCCAGAGGCAGGGCTCCAGCCCGGGACATCCTCGCTCGCCCGGACGAGGTAGCCGGCCGAGGTGAGCACCGGCAGGTACGCCTGCTTCATCGCGACCGCCGTCGTATCGTCAGCAGGCCCGTTCACCAGCGCGATCGGACCGTTCTCATTGCCGCGCTCACGCATGCAGCGCAGCAGTCCCTCGCCGAGGAGCTGCCCGGATGCGCCCGGGTCGGGCCCGACGAAGAAGTTGGCCCGGCCCGCACTGGTCAGGTGATCGAGATCGATGACCGGGATGCCCGCCTGCTGCGCGATCGATATCGCCTCGGCGCCGCTGGCATCGTCCGCGCTCGCGACGACCAGGACCTTCACGCCGCCTGCCACCAGCTCCCGCGCCAGGGCCGGGAAGCGGCTCGGGACCCCGCCGGCGTCGCGGATGTCGACCGCAAGGCCGTTCTCCGCGAACGCCCGCTCCAGGGCGGGTCGATCCAGGTCGCGCCAGCGACTGCCAGCCGCGGCATCCGGCAGGACGACGCCGACTGCCGGGCCCTGGGCCTGGGGCGCAGGGGAGGCGACCGCCGGCGAAACCTGCGCGGTCGGCTCACTGGACGCCTGGGGGGACGCCACGAAGCCGGCGCTGCCGGACGACGCCATTTCTGACGGCGACATTCCTGACGGCGACATTCCTGACGACGACATTCCTGACGGCGCCGGCACATCCTCAGCCGAGCTGCAACCGCCGGCACCGAGGACCAGGCAAGCCGCCAGCGCTGCCGGCAGGATCAGGGCCCCTGGTCGCCTCACGTCGCTTCCTCCGCTGCGTCTGCCCGCCTGGCACCTCAGGGACGACGCCTGGCACCCGAGGTCCTATGGCTCGCACACTAGGCCGTCGCCATCGCGATCGACGTACCAGGCGTACTCCTCGTCGATCCCGCGACGGTAGGGACCGTACCCGGCTACGTTGGCAGCCCCGCACGTCCGAAAGCGAGGATCCGTTTCGCTGCCCGGTGTCTGATTTCCGGACGCCTGCGGGTCGGCCGGCTGCGTGCTCGGCGGCTCGGCCGCCGAGGACAGGCTGCGCGCGGCAAGCGCAGGGACGGCCATGAGCGGCGGGCAGCGGCGCAGGATGGCCGTCAGCACCGACTTCTCCCGGGTATCGACCGACAGTCGCCAGCGGAACTTCACCCCGACCCACTGCTTGGCATACGCGCACTGGGCTCGCGCCGGGAGCCACTCGGCGGGGTCACGGTCCCCCTTCGAGCGATTCGATCCAGCGGTGACGGCAATGAGGGAGTTGGCGTATCCGAGGTCGTTGGCATAGGCCTGCCTGGTGCGCGGCGACCATCGCCATGCTCCCGAGTCCCAGGCCTCCTTCAGCGGCACCATGTGGTCGATATCGAAGGTGCCCGGGCTGCTGGTGGTTGCCGCGTCGTACGCCGATGCCCAGGTGCCGCCGATGACCTGGCAGCCCGATCGAGTACCGCTGACCGCCTCGGCCTGGAGCACTTCCTGGCGGGTATCGCAGCCATCGCCATCGGCGTCCACCCAGTGGCGGAACAGGTCGCGCGAGTAGCCCGAGGCGGCCTCAGGCGCCACCGGCAGCGAGCCCAGCAGCTGCAGGGCCGGCTTGCGCTCAGCGGCGACTGCCTCCGAGGCCATGACACCGCAGGCCCCGGACGCTGCCAGGAGCGCCACCAGCACCGTGACGACGACCGACTCCCGCTGCCCGTCCGTTCCATGCCCCCACATATGCGCTCCCCCGTCATGGCCCGTTACTCGATCGCGGTGATCGTCTCGCTCTCGGCGATCAGGTTGGCATCCGCGTCGTAGACCTGCACGGTCTCGTCCTCGAGGATGACCCGGCCATCGGCATCGAGCACGTCGATGGTCTCATCAACGATCGATCCCTCGGGCATCGACGCCACGACCACGTCGTCGATCACCGCGCCCAGCGGGTTTCCGTCCTCGTCGACGACGATGTCGACCTCGACGTCCTCGCCGATCTCGATCTCGTCATTCGCCTCGCCCATGGCGTGTCCTCTCCTGTCCGGTGCTTGCACCGAACCTGCGGCCGATCGCTGACCGCTGGCCGATCCAGCGGGGCGCGGAGGCCACAGCGTATGCCCCGGGCGGGATCCCGGAAGTGGCCATACAGTGAACGGGTGCCGTCGATCCGCCGTCATCCGAGGTGGTCGCGATGGATCGTCGGTGCGATCGCCGTGGCCATCCTGGCCGCAGCCGCGCTCATCGGGCTGCTGGCAACGCGTACCGATCCGGTCGGCGACGGGACGTCACTGCGACTGCCGGGTGGGCCGACCTCGGCAATCGATCCGCGCCCGGTCAGCCTCGATGCATCCCTGTGGCTGCCGGCCCGGACCCCCGCGCCTGCGGTCATCCTGGCCCACGGCTTCGGTGGCTCCAAGGAGTCAGTGCGCACCCAGGCGGCCGCGCTCACCGACCTCGGCTTCGTCGTCCTGGCCTACTCCGCCCGAGGCTTCGGCACCTCGACCGGCCAGATCTCGGTCAACTCCCCCGATTTCGAGGTCGCCGACGCACGAGCGCTCATCGACTACCTCGGCACCCGGCCGGAGGTCACGCAGGACGCTCCCCAGGATCCGCGGATCGGGATCGCCGGAGGCTCCTACGGGGGTGCCCTGGCCCTGCTCACCGCCGGCTACGACCGCAGGGTCGATGCCATCGCAGCCGACATCACCTGGAACGACCTGCAATCCTCCCTCTTCGGGCAGTCGGCTTCGACCAGCCCCGGGATCGGCGGGCAGGCAGGCGGCATCGGTTCGGGGGTCTACAAGCAGCAGTGGACGAGTTGGTTCTTCAGCGTTGGCCTGATCGACCCGCAGGTGACCGCGTGCGGTCGCTTCACCCCGCAATGGTGCGCGGCCTACCTCGATGCGGCCGAGCGCGGGCAGGTCAGCGACCAGTCCAGCGCGCTCATGCGCGCCTCATCCCCGGCGAGCATCACCGACCGGATCACCGTGCCCACCCTCATCGGCGCCGGCGAGGCCGACTCCCTGTTCCCGCTGGCCCAGGCAAATGCCAATGCCCAGCAGATCATGGCCGCTCATCCGCAGGTGCCGGTGAAGGTCGTGTGGCACGGCGGCGGCCATGACGGCGGGATCGACGAGTCCGAGCGGATCACCGCGCTGATGGGCGACTGGTTCAGCACGTTCCTCGGTGGCCAGGCCGGCTCAACTAGCCAGGACGGCTCAACCGGCCAGGCCGGCGCGACCGGCCAGGCCGCGAGCACGACCGACTTCGAGTACACCCGCACCTCCGGGGCCATCTCGACGCAGAACTCGCGCCCGGCTCCGGTCATCCTGCGCGCCGGTCAGTACCCGGGCCTGTCCGGCACCTCGCAGCTGGACGTCCGGCTCACGCCAGCCGCCCCAGTCCAGCGAGTACTCGCGCCTGCGGGGGGCAGCCCGGCAGCGATCTCATCCCTGCCGGGGATCGGCGCTGCCATGGGAAGCCTGGGGTCGCTCGCTGCGCTCCCGCTGCCCGGGCAGACCGCTGCCTTCGACTCCCCGCCGCTGGAGACGGCAGCGACCATCGTCGGCGCCAGTGCCGTCCGACTCCGCCTGTCGGCACCGCAGCCGGTCACCGATGTCGCCCTCTTCGCCAGCCTGCGCATCGTCTCCCCCGGCGGACGGGAGTTCCTGCCGGCTGGGCTGGTCGCGCCGATCCGCCTGCCCTCCCTCGGCCCGGAGCCCACCGATATCGAGGTCCAGCTGCCGGCGATCGTGGCGGACGTCAACGTCGGCGACCGGGTGCGACTGGTGGTCGGCACCACGGACCAGGCATATCGGCTGCCCCAGCGGACGGCGGTCTACCAGGTGGCCCTGGCCGACGAGACGCTGACGATGCCCCTGGTGGCCGGCGTGCCGATAGCCACCGGGATCCCGGCCTACGCCTGGCTGCTGGCCACCATCCCGCTCGCCATCGCGGTGCTCATCCTGCTCGCGATCGCGCGCCCGCGACCGTCGCGCCCGGGTCGGCCCCTGGTACGCGAGGACCTCCGCAACGTGCCGCTGGCCATCGAGGGCCTGTCGAAGACCTACCGCGGCGGACTACGGGCTGTCGACGATGTCTCCTTCACGGTGCCACCAGGCGTCGTCCTGGGCCTGCTCGGACCGAACGGCGCGGGCAAGACCACCACCATGCGCATGGTCATGGGGCTCATCTCGCCGAGCGCCGGCCAGATCCACGTCTTCGGGCACCTGGCCTATCCGGGATCCCCGATCCTGGCCCGGGTGGGATCGCTGGTCGAGGGAGCCGGATTCCTGCCGCATCTCACCGGCCGGCAGAACCTGGACCTCTACTGGCGGGCCAGCGGCCGCGACGGCGACCCATGCCTGGATGAGGTGCTGGATATCGCCGGCCTGGGCAGCGCAATCGACCGAAGGGTCCGCACCTACAGCCAGGGCATGCGGCAGCGGCTGGGCATCGCCCAGGCCATGCTGGGCAAGCCCGACCTGCTCCTGCTGGACGAGCCCACCAATGGCCTGGACCCGCCGCAGATTCGCGCCATGCGCGAGGTGATGCAGCGCTATGCGGCCGGTGGGCGGACGGTGATCGTCTCCTCCCACCTGCTCAGCGAGGTCGAGCAGACGTGCAGCCACGTCGTCGTCATGCACCATGGCCGGCTCGTCGCGACCGGCGAGGTTGCCACCCTGCTGGCCGGCCGCACCGGCCTGCGCCTGGAGGACGTCTTCCTGGAGATCGTGGGCGAGGGCCATGGCATCGATGACGAGCAGCCTGCGGAGGCACGATGACCGCTCCAGAGACGACCGGGTATCGGCCCCGGGCCACCCTGCCGCTGCGCATCGAGCTGATCCGGCAGCTGCGGCGCCGGCGAACCCTGGTTGGCTACCTGCTGGTGATCGCCGTGCCGCTCATCGTGGTCGCCGCGGTCACGTTCGGCCCGTCGTCATCCGGGCAGGGCGATCGCCGGTTCGGCGGCGGCAGCCTGGACCTAGTCGGCCTGGCCACCGCAGGTGCCTGGAACTTCACCGTGACGATGATCTTCTTCGCCTCCGGCTTCCTGCTGGTGGTCATCGTGGCGATGTTCTGCGGCGACACAGTGGCCAGCGAGGCGAGCTGGTCGACCCTTCGCTACCTGCTGGCCGCTCCGGTGCCACGCCGGCGGCTGCTGGCCGTCAAGCTCGCCGCCGGGCTGATCCTGACCGCCGGTGCGATTGCAACGCTCATCCTCGCCTCGTACCTGATCGGCCTGCTGGCCTTCGGCAGCGGTCCGCTCACCACGCCCACTGGCGGGAACTTCGGCGCTGGATCGGCCCTGGGCAGGATCGCGATCATCGGCGGCTACCTGTTCGTCTCCCTGCTGTTCACCGCGGGCATCGCCTTCCTGATGAGCGTGCTCACCGACGTGCCGCTCGGCGCGGTCGGCACGGCCGTCGTGATCGTGATCGTCAGCAGCATCCTGGATGCCATCGATGCCCTGGGCTCGCTGCGCGACTGGCTGCCGACCAACTACGGATCCGCCTGGCTCAACGCGCTCAGCCCCCAGGTCGACTGGACGGACATGGCCAAGGGCTCCGCGCTAGCGATCGGCTGTTTCGTCGTGCTCGTCGGCTATGCCGTCATCCGCTTCGATCGCAAGGACGTGCTCTCCTGAGCCGGACCCCCGCGCATCGCGTTCGTCGAGGTGCCGTGCCAGGTCCGCCGGGGTGTCGACATCCCAGCTCCGCGCATCCGGCCAGGTGACGGTCGCGACCTGCAGGCCGCTCACCACGGCGCGCATCGACAGCCCGGACGGCCCGCCCGCCGGCCCGCTGGCAGCCCGCACGGCACGCTCGAGGCAGGCCCGCCGATAGGCCCCGCACAGGTATTGGACCCGGCCCCGGGAGTCGACCGGGATGACGGCCTCGGTCTCCGGGCCGAGTGCCTGCACCAGGCTCACGACATGCGCGGCCGCATGTGGCATGTCGGCTGCCAGCAGGGCCACGATGGACGTCGACACCCGGCGCAGGCCAGCGTCGAGGGCGGCCACCGGCCCGCCGAACGGCGGATCCTCGCGAACGACCTCCACCTCGCGGGCAAGGGGCCGCAGGTCCGGCCCGACGATCACGACCGGGATCGGGTCGGGAATGCCGGCCAGCACGTGATCGATCAGGCGCCTGCCGTGAAGTTCGGCCACTGCCTTGTCCGAGCCGAAGCGCGTGCTGCGGCCGCCGGCGAGGATGATCACCGACCACGGGGGCACTGGCACCTGCTGATGGTACGAATGGCAGCGCATCGCCGAGCAGCGCAGGGGCGGCGGCGCACGGACGGAGGCATGATGCGGATTCGAACACCTCGGGCAGTGGTTGCCGGCATCCTCGGCGCGCTGATGCTGGGCACCAGCCTGGTCGGCCTGGCCGTCGCCCAGGCCGGCGGGCAGGTGCGGGCCGCTGAGGTCGACGGCATCCCGATGCGCCTGTACGCGACGAAGGCGTCCGCGCCGACCGTCATCATCGCCCACGGCTTCGCTGGCTCGGCGCAGATCATGGATCCCCTGGCCCGCGGGCTCATGCGACGTGGCTTCACCGTCGTCAGCTACGACACCGACGGTCACGGAGCCAACCCCGTCCCGCTTCGGATGGACGACGCGGCAAGCCGGGCAGCGACCGATGCACTGCAGGAGCGACTGCGCACGGTGGTCGACTGGGCGAGCAGCCAGCCCGAGGTCGATCCGGATCGGCTGGCCCTGCTCGGCCACTCGATGGGCGCAGGTGCCGTGGTGGCGTACGCCGCCGATGATGCGGAAGGGCAGATCAGCGCGACGGTCGCGCTCTCGCTGCCCAGCGCGGATGCCATCGCGCCGGGCGAGCCGGCGCTGCCCCGCAACCTGCTGCTGGCGGTCGGTGCCCTCGAGCCGGCCTCCTTCCAGACGGCGGCGCTGGCGGGGGTGCGGGCGGCCTATCCCGATGCGGTCATCGGGGCCGCCTATGGCAATCCGGCGGACGGCACGGCCAGGAGCGCGGTCACGATCCCGGGGGTCGAGCACATCGGGATCGTCTTCTCCGGTGCGGCATCGGACGCCGCTGCCGACTGGCTCGCGACGGGCCTCGATGTGCCGACGACTCCGGGGAGCGTGGCGCCCGTGCTGCTGTGGGTCGTGCTCGCGCTCATCGGTGCCGGCCTGCTCCTGGTACCCATCGGCGGCTGGGCCCTGGGGATCGACGGCGAGTCGGCGACGGCCGTCCCGGGCTGGCAGGCCCTGCTCGCCTGCCTGGCGGCCGCGGTGCTCGCATCGCTCATCGCCCGGCTGACCACCCCGCTGCACGTGGTCATGCCGATCGCCGTCGGCGGCTATGTCACCTGCTGGTTCCTGGTCGCCGGCGCAGCCACCTGCCTGGGGTGGTGGCTGCGCTGGCGGCACGCCCTCGGCGCCCCGGTCGTGACGGGCCGGGCGATCGGCGGCGGCCTGCTGGTCGCCGCGATCGCCGTCCTGGCCCTGGCGGTGCCCGGCCGGCTGGCCTGGGCTCCCTTCGCGCTCGTCGGCACCCGACCGCTGGCCCTGCTGGCCCTGCTCATCGCCTTCGGCGCCTACTTCGCCGGCGACGCCCTGCTCGCGCGGGATCGGGGCTTCGGCGCCCGACTGGGCCTGATGCTGGGGTCTCGGGTGATCGCCGTGGCCGTGATCCTCGCCTCGGTCCCGCTGCTGCAGGCACCCGGCTTCCTGATGCTGCTGCTGCCGCTCATGGTGCTGCTGTTCGTCTTCCTCGCCTGGTACGCCGCGGTCGTCATCGGGTACCGCAATGGGTGGCTGGCCGCCGTCCTCGTCCAGGCGATCCCGCTCGCGGCCCTCGTTGCCACGACCTTCCCGCTGGTGGCCTCTCCTTAGGGGCCCGGGGCCATGAGCGCTTGGCCAGCGGCTGCTCGCGCCACGTCTGCCTGACCGCGACGGACATTCAGGCGCGACAGCAGCACGCCGCCGATGGCGAAGAAGACCACCAGCGCCAGGATGGCCACCCGGTACGACCCGAGGAACTGCAGGGTCACCGCGAAGATGAGCGGGCCCAGGATCGAGCTCGCGCCGCTGGAGACCTCGTACAGGGAGAAGTACTCCGCCTCGCGGTCGCGCGGCACGAGCTGGGCGAAGAGCGAGCGGGCCAGCGCCTGGCTGCCGCCCAGGACGAACCCGATGCAGGCTGCCAGCACCAGGTACAGGGTCGCCACGCCTGCCGGGATGAGGTAGGCCGCGAAGACCATGACCGCCCAGAGCGCGATCGAGGCCAGCACCACGCGCTTGGCTCCCAGCGGGCCGGCAGCCCAGCCCATGATGAGCGCACCGCCGATGCCGACGACCTGCACGACGAGCACTGAGACGATCACGGTGGTGGTCGGCAGGCCGAGCTCCTCCTGCGCGTAGGTTGCCGACAGGCCGATGACGGTCTGGATGCCATCGTTGAAGAAGAAGAACGCAACGAGGAACAGCAGGGCCTGCGGATATCGAGGCAGCTCGCGCAGGGTATGACCCAGCTGCCGGAACCCGCTGAGCATCCCGGTCGCGCCCGTCGGCCGATCGATGCCGGTGGCGGTGGCTCGCCCGCGGCGCAGTCGCGACAGGGGGATGAGGGAGAAGATCGCCCACCAGGCCCCGGCAGAGAGCAGTGAGATACGCACGGCCATCGACTCGGTCAGCCCGAAGGAGTCGTGGCCGAGGAACAGGGCCAGGTTGACGATCAGCAGGATGATCCCGCCCGCGTAGCCAAGCGCCCAGCCGCGCGCGGAGACACCGTCCCGCTCATCCGGCTCGGCGATATCCGGCAGGTACGAGTTGTAGACGACCAGGCTGGTGCCGAACGCCACGTTCGCGATGACGAACAGGATGCCGCCGAGCTGGTAGCCGGTGCCCTCGAGGAAGAACATCCCCATGACCGCACCGGCGCCGACATAGGCGCCGATCGCCATCCAGGTCTTCTTCGATGACGACCGATCCGCCAGCGCCCCGACGAAGGGCATGACCAGCACCTGCAGGATCACCGAGGCGCTCACCACGTAGGGGAAGTACGACTCGACCGTGACCGGGAACAGCCCGAACAGGGTGACCGGCTCCCCTGCCTCCGCGGCCGCACGGGCCACCGAGGTCAGGTAGGGCCCGAGGAAGACGGTGATGACGGTCGTCGAGAAGGCGGATGATGCCCAGTCGTAGAAGTACCAGCCGCGCTGCTCGCGACGGCGCGCACGAGAAGCATCGCTCGTCTGTACGTCAACGCTCATCCCGGCTCCTGTCGCACGATCCGCCGCCGCTCGCACGTCACCTTGGCACAGGAACAGTAAAGCACTGCAGGGCATCGACATCGGTGGCGTCGTCCACCAGGACCCCCCAGCCGTTCTGGCCCGCTATGCGCCGTAGGTGCGGATCGGGCTTCACGGCTACCGGATGGCCGACCAGGGTGAGCAGCGGCAGGTCGTTGACGGAGTCGGTGAACGCCCAGCTATCGCGCGGATCGAGGTCATGCGACTCGAGCATCGAGGCAACCCGATGGGCCTTCATCGCCCCGTGCGCGATCGGCGAGTCAAGCCGGCCGGTGTACCGGCCATCCACCACCTCACCCTGCGTCCCGATCGCTCCGGTCAGGTGCAGCCGAGCGGCAACTGCCTGCGCGAGTTCCTGCGGGCTCGCCGTGGCGATGAACACCGGGATGCCAGCCTGGCAGATCCGCTGCGCGAGGTCCGCTACCCCGGTGATCACGAACCGATCGAGGCTTCGCTGGGTGAAGGCCATTGCCAGGTCAGCGAGGTGCGCCTGCTCCCAGCCACGCGCCAGTCCCAGGGTGCACCGGGCAATGCGCTCCGGCATGCCTGCCTGCTCCTGACGACCGCGCGCGTACCGGCACTCGGCGAGCGCGAACGGCAGCAGGTGCCGTGGGTGCAGCACACCCCTGCGGACGAGTCCTGCCCCGAAGTGGAAGAGGAAAGAACCGCGGACCAGTGTGTTGTCGAGGTCGAAGACGGCAGCTCCAGCCATGCGCTGAAGGTATCCCGGCATCACTGCGCCGATGCGTGCCTGAAGGCGGTGACCGGAAAGAGTTCGACCATCATTCGCCGAATCGTCACCCGCCCCGCGCATGCCGATCACCTGGGTACGACGGGCTGTACCCATGCGAGTTGCGATCGTGACCGAGGCCTATCTCCCGAGAGTCAACGGCGTGTCGAACTCAGTGGTGCAGGTCGCTCGGGAGCTGGGCCGGCGCGGCGTTGCGCATCTGGTCATCGCCCCCGGCAGCCCCGGCCATGCGGACCCAGGCGACGTCCCGGTGAGCCGGGTCCGGTCCATCGAGGTCCCGGGAATCCACGACGTCGATGTTGCGATCACGCGATCGACCAGCCTGGTCGGCGTCCTTCGTGCCTTCGGGCCGACGGTCGTCCACCTGGCCTCACCGTTCATCCTCGGCTCCCGCGGCCTGGCAGCCGCTCGGACCCTTGGGATCCCGTCTGTCGCGGTCTTCCAGACGGACGTGGCCGGATTCGCACGGCACTACGGGCTCTCGCGCCTGTCGTTCGTGGCCGACTCGATCGTCCGCCGGGTCCATCGCGATGCCACCATCACCCTGGCACCATCGCGGGCCTCACAGCACTACCTGACCAGCCTGGGCATCGCCGGCGTGCGCCGGTGGGGCCGCGGGGTCGACCTGGACCGATTCACGCCCGACGCGCGATCCCATGCGCTGCACCACCGGCTGGGGGGCGGCCGCCCGCTGGTCGGCTACGTCGGACGCCTGGCTCCGGAGAAGCGCATTGAGTCGCTCGCCCAACTCGCTGACCGTGATGACCTGCAACTGGTGATCATCGGCGATGGCCCAAGTCGCGCGGACCTCGAGCGGCAGCTGCCGGCTGCCCGCTTCACCGGACGACTCAACGGCGAGGCGCTCGTTTCGCACCTGGCATGCCTCGATGTCCTGGTCGCCCCCGGGGAGCAGGAGACGTTCTGCCAGGTCATCCAGGAGGCAATGGCCTGCCAGGTACCCGTGGTCGCACCTGCAGTCGGCGGCCCGCTTGACCTCGTGGACCACGGCCGGACGGGGCTGCTCTATCGGCCCGGTAATGCCGATGACCTGCGTGCCTGTGTCGAGCGCCTGCTCGAGGATCCCGCACGTGCCCGAGCGCTTGCCGCTGCTGGGCGGCACTCAGTGGCCACGCGCGACTGGCAGGCGCTCACCGACGAGCTGATCGAGCACTACCGCGACGCCATGGAGACGCGGCCGCAGGTCCTGGCAGCGTGATGGGAACACGTGTGAGCGGCGCGCGCCTGACCGATCCAGCCCCGAGGGCCCAGGCATTGCCATGGCCGTAATCGCGCACCTCGCGAACTTCTACGGCCCCCGCAGCGGGGGCCTGCGGACGACGATCGATCAGCTCGCAGCGCAGTACGCCCAGGCCGGTCACCTCATGCACGTCATCGTGCCCGGCCCGCACGATCGCGCTCTGCTGACCCCGCACGCCGTCATCCACGAGATCGGCGCCCCGCGGATTCCGGGCAGCGGCGGCTACCGGGCGATCCTGCGGCTGACAGCGGTGCGACAGGCCCTCAGCCAGATCCGGCCGGAGGTCATCGAGCTGTCGGATCGAACCACGATGCTGCCCATCGCCACCTGGGCCCGACGACGAGGCATGCCGGTCACGTTCATCGCCCATGAGCGGGTTGATGGCGTCCTGCACGCCTTTGCCCCCCGGCTGCCGGCCCTGCCGCTGGCGAATCGATGGAATCGGACCACGGCCGCCCGCGTCGACCAGGTCGTGGCCACCACGGGCTTCGCAGCAGCCGAGTTCGTCCGCATCGGCGTGCCCGTGACCATGGTGCCGCTCGGGGTCGACACCTCGGCCTTCGGCCCCAGCCGTGCGAACCCGCACTGGCGTGCCCAGTTCCCGGCGAGTGTCCTGCTCATCATCGCCAGCCGGCTCTCCCGGGAGAAGCGCCCCGAGTTCGCCCTCGATGTCCTGCGGTCCTGCCGCCGGCTTGGCATGGACACCCACCTGATCGTCCTCGGCGATGGCCCGCTTCGGCCCGCGATGGAGCAGGCGGCCGTCGGTCTGCCCGTCACCTTCCTGGGCTTCGTCTCGAATCGGTCGCAGGTTGCCCAGATCCTCGCGAGCGCGGATGTCGCCCTGGCCCCGGGCCCGATCGAGACCTTCGGCCTGGCTGCACTCGAGTCGATGGCCAGCGGTACGCCGGTGATCGCGAACGAGGCCTCGGCCCTGGCCGAGATCCTCGCCTCGGGAGGCGGCCTGGTGCGTCCCCTGGACGCCGATGCCTGGGCCGGTGCGGTGGCGGACCTGCACGCCGACATGGGCATTGCCAGTCGCGCGCGACTGACGGCGGAGGGCTACTCCTGGGAGGCGACGGCTCGTCGAATGCTCGCGGCGCACGGGTTGCCCGCACAGCAGGCAGCGGCGACATGACGAAGGTCGTGTCGATCGGCGACAGTATCGCCGCCGGGATCGGCGATCAGGCGGTCGATGGCCGGCTCGACGCCTGGGGAGGCAGGCTGGCCCGCTGCATCGAAGGCGGGACCTCGTTGAACCTAGCCGTCCCCGGTGCGCGCATGGGGATGATCCGATCGACGCAAGTCCCCGCTGCCATCCTGGCCGAGCCGCGCATCGTCCTCATCAGCACGGGGGGTAACGACATCGTCCATCGGCGCTTCGCCATCGATGCATTCCAGGCCGGACTCCAGCGGACCATTGCCGTCATGACGGCCTGCCAGGCCAGGATCGTGCTGCTGACGGTGCCGGATCTCGCACATGCCTGGCCCCTGCCCGCCCGGCTTCGGCGGGCGCTCCTGGCGCGCATCGAGGCGGTGAACGAGGTGATCCGGGCCAGCGAGGCAACCCATGGGGCACTGGTCATCGACTGGCAGGCCCACGACCAGTTGCGCGACCCCGAGTGCCTGCATCCGGATCGGGTCCACCTGTCTGCAGTGGGGTATGAGCGACTGGCAGCAACGAGCCGGCACCTGCTTGGCCTTCCCGATCCGGAAGCAGGACGGCCTCCGAGCGTGGGCCCGGCGCCGAACAGGATTCGCGCACTGGGCGTGCGGGATGTGGTGCCGCTGGTTCGCAAGTCTCCCGATATCGCCAGCCTGGTGCTGATCGGCCGCGGTGCCTACCCGCCGGTCAGACAGGCCGGGACGGCCCGCAGCACATAGCCGTGCTTGGTCCACCAGGGCAGCATCCGCTCCACCGCGGTCACGTTGTTCTGCCTCGGCCCTGCCCCGTCGTGCATCACGATGATCACTCCCGGGCCTTCGGGCGCGAGGATGCGCGACAGCCATCGCATGCCCTCGATGGGAGCACGGCCTGCTCGCGACTGCGCCCTGGGGCGGCGGCCATGTCCGGACAGGACCCGTCACTGGCACATGAGCCTGGCGCGGTGCCCGGGTCAGGAGCCGAAGACCACGGTGCGCTGGTGATTGAGGAAGACCCGGTCCTCGGCGAACAGCCGTACGGCGCGCGACAGCGCCAGGCGCTCGACGTCGCGGCCGACCTCGGCCAGGGCCTCGGGGGTGGCAACGTGATTCACCCGGGCCACCTGCTGCTCGATGATCGGGCCCTCGTCGAGGTCGGAGGTAACGAAGTGCGCGGTGGCCCCGATCAACTTGACTCCGCGCTCATATGCCTGGTGGTACGGGCGCGCACCCTTGAAGCCCGGCAGGAACGAGTGATGGATGTTGATCACCCGGCCCGACAGCGCTTGGCAGGCGTCCTCGGAGAGGATCTGCATGTAGCGGGCCAGGACGACCAGGTCGACCGCCTCGTCCCGGACCATGGCGAGCAGTCGCCCCTCCTGCTCGGCCTTGGTCTGGCTCGTCACCGGCAGGTAGGCGAACGGCAGGCCGTATCGCTCCGCGATAGGCCGGCAGGTCTGGTGATTGGAGACCACCCCCACGATGTCGAGGGGGAGCTCGCCGGCACTCCATCGATAGAGCACGTCCAGCAGGCAATGGTCGTACTGCGACACCATGATCAGCGCCCGCCGATGGGCGGACTCCAGGCGCAGTCGCAGCTGCGGGCTGAAGGCGGCCATGGCGTCGGTGAGCGCGTTGCGGATGCCGTCCACGTCATCGACCGCCGCCTCGAATCGCGTCCGGGCGAAGAACTGGCCGGTCTGCAGGTCGGAGAACTGCTCCTGCTCCAGGATGTTCGCGTCCATGGCCAGCAGCGAGCCGGTCATCGCATGGATGATCCCGGTCGTGTCCGGGCACTGCAGGGTCAGGATGTAGGCGGGCATCGGCTACTGCCTGGTGCCGGTGCGCAGGGTCAGCACCCCGATGCCGACCACGGCGATGACCCCTCCCACGACGGCCCACGCTGTCTGGCCGCTCATCACGCTGCCCTGGAGCACGCCGGCTCCCAGCAGCAGCCAGGTGATGCCGATCATGACCAGGACGAGGCCGACAGCACGCCTCATCGGGCTGAGTCTGCGCATGGGGCTAGCCTGCCATGCGACCGCCGATCCTCTGCTCGCCCCGCGTCGGCGACCGCCGCCGTGCAGGGGCTCGATGACGCGCAGGATAGTGTGACCATGAGCCAGGGAGGATCATGATCGAGGTTTCGGAGCTCACCAAGCGCTTCGGGGCGGTCACGGCCGTCGACGGCATCACCTTCACCGTCAGGCCGGGGATCGTCACCGGGTTCCTCGGGCCGAACGGTGCCGGGAAGTCCACCACGATGCGGATGATCCTGGGCCTGGATCGCCCGACGTCGGGGACGGCTCATGTCAATGGCCGCCCGTTCCGGCAGGCCCCGGCACCGCTGGCCGAGCTCGGGGCCATGCTGGAGGCCAAGGCGGTCGACAAGGGCCGCTCGGCGCGCAACCACTTGCGGGCCGTCGGCGCGACGATCGGCGTCGGTCGTTCCCGGGTCGATGAGGTCCTGGCGATGGTCGGCCTGACGGACGTCGCCGGCAAGCACGCGGGCGGCTTCTCCCTGGGCATGGGCCAGCGGCTGGGCATCGCCATGGCGCTGCTGGGCGATCCGCCGGTGGTGATGCTGGACGAGCCGGTCAATGGCCTTGATCCGGACGGCATCCTGTGGATTCGCGGCCTGCTGAAGTCGCTCGCGGCCGAGGGCCGCACCGTCTTCGTGTCCTCCCACCTGATGAGCGAGGTGGAGCAGACCGCCGACCACCTCATCGTCATCGGCAGGGGCCGGATTCTCGCGGACATGCCCATGGGCGACTTCATCCGGCAGTCCTCCCAGCATCGTGTCAGCGTGATGTCGCCCGACGCGACCCGACTCGCCGAGCTGATGGCTGGCCCCGAGGTGGTGGTTGCCACGGCTGACGACGGGAGCCTGGTGGTCGAGGGCCTCGGCGCGCGGGAGGTCGGCGAGCTCGCGGCAGCCAACGGGATCGTCCTGCATCAGCTGGTCGACGTGGCGCCCTCCCTGGAAGCGGCCTTCATGGAGCTCACGGCCGAGAGCGTCGTCTTCCACGGATCGGTGGATCAGCAGGCTGGGAGTGCAGCATGAGCGAGCAGCAGGCCTTCGCGCAGGGGCCGGAGGGCCTGACCGACGGGTTCACGGCTCGCCGGACGAGCCAGTGGCGGGTGCTGCGCTCGGAGTGGATCAAGCTGCTCACCCTGCGCTCGACCTGGATCACCCTCATCGCGATCGTGGCGGTCATCATCGGCTTCGGCGTGCTCTCGGCCCTGGTCGCCAGCGGCAGTGTCACGCCGAGCAGCAGCAATGGCGGCGGGCCGCCGACGGAGGCAATGCGCCGCAATCCGCTGAACACCGTGATGTCGGGCGCCAACCTGGCCGTGCTCATCGTGGCCGTCCTCGGCTCGATCATCGGTGCCCGCGAGTTCGCCAGCGGCCTGATCCGCACGACGTTCTCGGCCGTGCCGCGACGCCTGCCGGTGCTATGGGCCAAGTTGATGGTCTTCGTCGGGGTCCTGCTGCCCATCGTGCTGGTCGCCATCGTGGCCGTGTTCTTCCTGGGGATGTCCCTGCTGGCCTCCGCTGATGCGCAGACGGTGGCCTGGTCCGACGACGGTGTTGCCCGTAGCGTGATCGGCCTGGGCTGCTACATCGTCGGGCTCGGAGTGATCGGCCTGGCGCTTGGGACCCTGCTGCGCGGTACTGCGGCCTCGATCGGCGTGGTCATCGGCGCAGTGATCTTCGTCCCGGCCCTGGCGACCGCACTACTGCCCGAGAGCTGGGACGAAGTCCTCAAGTACCTGCCCTCGAATGCCGGGGCCGCCTTCACCACGGCCAGCCAGAGCGGTGGGGCGATGCTGGATCCGGGGGTGGGGGCTGCGGTCTTCGTCGGCTGGATCGTGCTCGCGGTGGCCTGCGCCGCGTGGGTGATCAAGCGCCGCGACGCGTAGGCGACCTGATCAACGCACCGGCAGGCCGAGCAGTTCCCGCGCCTGCCGGAAGCCCTCGGCCGGGTGCACCGGATCCAGGTGCACCGGCGTCAGGCCGACGGCCTGGGCACCGCGCAGGTTCACCGGCTGGTCGTCGATGAACACCGTGCCCTGTGCCGGGACGCCCATGCGCTCCAGGATGAGGTGGTACGCGGCAGGGTCGGGCTTCATGACCCCTTCCGTCCGGCCGTCCACGAGCTGGTCGAACTCGGTCAGGATCGTCATGCGGGCCAGCCAGGCCGCATCGTGGAAGGCGGTCAGGTCGTTGGTGAGCACCCCGACCGGGATCCCGACTGCCTTGGCATCGCGGATCAATGCCCGCGCCGCCGGCCGCACCAGGGTCTCCTCCGGGCCGGCGTAGCAGTACTTGAACAGCTCCGGTGCCGTCGGCGGCTCCCCGGTCAGCGCCGCGAACTCCTCGACGCGGCGACGCCAGTACTCGCGCTCGGTGAACGCACCGGCCTGGAAGGCGCGCCAGTCCGCGTCCGCATCCGGGTCGAACGGCCCGGCCCAGTCAAAGGACCCGGCGGGCAGGCCCGCTGCGGCCTCGCCGGCCGCGCGGAGCTCGAAGGGCGTGAGCAGGACGGGCCCGCCGAAGTCGAAGACCAGGGCGCTCAGTGCTCCGCCTCCATGATCGTGACCATCCCGAAGCGGACAACCTCGCCGAACCACTGGCAGGCACCGCACCAGGTCATGAAGTTCCGGCAGTCGGCTGACCAGTACTCGGTGGTGATGCCGTCGGCCTCCAGTGGTGCCCCGCACATCGGGCAGAACTTCGGCCGGTCCAGCAGGTGACGGACGGCATCCTTGGCGAACCAGGCGTCCGGCGACGGGAGCCGATGCGGGTCGGGCGGCAGCTGCTCGACGGGTACCGCCCGGGCCTCATCGGCCCGGGCGGCATCGTCGGCGGTCTCAGGCACCCGCGCCGGCCTTCTCGCGGTTGGCCCATGCGGTGAGGTGCAGGTCGAGCAGCTCCTGCCGGATCGGGCTGTAGCGCATCGAGCCGCCGGTGATCCAGGCCTGGGCGAACTCGCGCTCGGCGCCGAACTTGTCCTTCTCGCAGGGCAGGTCGATGCGATCGTGCTTCTCGCGCACCGTGCCGAGGGGATCCTGTCCGTCCTGCACTCGCTTGATGTTCTCCTTGAACATCTTGCGTAGCAGGGCCACGCCGGCATCGCTCCGGCCGAGGTGCTCCTGGGTGCGATCGGTGACCGGGCCCTGCGACACCCAGGCCATGATGTCCTGGCCCTCGATGTAGTCGGTGATGAAGCGGCCCTGCTCATCACGCCACAGGTACTCGTAGAACACCGGGCGCGGCTGCGGCTCCCACACCCCGCCCTGAGGGGCGTGATTGGAGTAGAACAGCTTCCAGGTCGTGGTGTCGTCGATCGGCACCCGGATCTGCATCTGGTCGATGCCCGCACCGCCGACGCGCATGAAGTACGGGAAGACCAGCGGATGGCCGATCTTCCAGTCGTCGTTCTCCTCGCTGCTGCCCTCCAGGACCCGCCGCTTGAGGATGCCCCACTCCATCTCGTCGAAGCCGGTGCGGATGTGCTTCTTCTGGAAGGCCTTCGGCGCATCGAACCCGGTGGTCTGGCCGAGGAACTCGAAGTAGTAGCCGTGCAGCCACTCGACGTGGTGCGGATCGACGGAGTTCTCCATGATCTGCAGCCAGTTGCACGGCAGGGTGGTGTAGCCGCAGTCCTTGATGCCGTCCATCACGAACACGTCGAAGCGGGGCAGCTCGGGGGCGGGCTGGGGGCCGACGTAGACCCAGATCATGCCGCCCATCACCTCGGCCTTGCCGGCCTTCTGCCGCACCCGGTCGCGGAAGTTCTGGTTGTCGGCCTCGGCGGGCTGCTCCAGGCAGGTCCCGTCGAAGTCCCACTTCCAGCCGTGGTAGCCGCAGCGGATGCCGTCCTCATGCACGACCCCGTAGGTCAGCGAGGCGCGACGATGCGGGCAGGCCTCGGCCACGATGCCGTAGCGGCCGCCCTTCGGCGTCTTGAACAGGGTCCAGTTCTCGCCGAGCAGGCGGACCGTCTTGGTCGGCACCTCGTCGAAGTCCTGCTCGAAGGCGATCGGGTACCAGTAGCGGCGCAGCAGCTCGCCCATCGGCGTGCCTGGCCCGACCTTGGTGAGTTCCTCGTTCTGTTCCACGGTAAGCATGTGCGTCCCCTTTCCTGCCGGCCCTGCCAGATCCTTGGTGCCTGGATTCTTGCGCGAACGTGACTGGTATTGCTCAGTGAGGTGCCGTTCCCTGGCTCGTGGCGGACGGTAGCGACCATCCGCCACGAGCCAGGGCACCGACTACAGGATCGTCACGACCCCATTGGACCCGTCGACGCGGATGCGCTGGCCGGTCGTGATGGTCGAGGTGGCGAAGCCCGTGCCCGTCACGGCCGGCAGGCCGTACTCCCGGCACACGATCGCCGCATGGCTCATCATGCCGCCAGTGTCGGTCACGGTCGCCTGGATCTTGCCGAAGATCGGCGCCCAGGAGGGTGCCGTCAGCGGTGCGACCAGGATCTCGCCCTGCTGGATCTGGCTGATGTCATCCGCGGAGAAGATGACCCGCGCGATGCCCTCGACGACGCCGGGCGAGGCCGACATCCCGCGCAGGGAGCCATCCTCACTGGCCCCGCCGCCCAGCCAGGTGTTGATGCTGTCGTTGGTGATGCCCCACAGCATGATCGTGAAGGGCTCGGTCACGACCTCCGGCGGGACGCCGAGTGCCGGGGTGGGCTTCACCGACTTCAGTGCGCTGATGATGCCTCGGCGACGCTCGATCTCCTGCGGCCAGTGGGTCGGGCCGGCGGCCTGCCCCGGCGTGGCCCAGGAGGCGTAGTAGTCGAACAGGGCATCCTCGACCTCAGTCCGACGCAGGAAGAAGATGTCATTGGCGTCCGACCAGAAGCCCTCCTTGACGAAGAGCTCGCCGAGCTGGCGCATCTTGCGCCAGATCACCGAGTGGCTCCAGTGCTCGACATAGAAGTTGTGGTTCTCCACGTACGGGAAGACCACCCGCGCCAGGCCGAGCTTGCCCTGGAAGGTCTCGCGCTCCTCGTCGCTGGACAGCAGCTCGACGTACTCGTTGACGATGCGGTCGCGCTCAGCACGGATGGCGTCGACCGGCCGGGCCAGGTCCTCGCCCTCCTGCAGCTTGCCGATGTAGTTCGCGATGAAGTCGAACGGAATGCTGACGTTCTCGATCCAGATCTTGTCCGAGTGGTAGAAGCCCGAGCCGGACGAGAAGTTGAACCAGGGCTCGGCCGACTCCTGGAAGGAGGCGATCCATGCCTGGCCGGCCTCGGTGCCCTTGAGGATCTGGCAGGTGGCGTCCACATCGCCGGTGGCGAAGGCATCGCCGACCCCGCTCTCATGGGCCATCCGGGCCAGCCGCTTGAGCTCGTCGTCCGGGCGGAACAGGTCGACCTCGACCCCGGCGACCATCTTGGCGATGGCCAGGTCCGGGATGCTCGGCCAGACCTGCTTGCAGAATCCGAAGAAGTCCAGGTAGGCGGCATACCCGAGGTTGAGGAACTCGAAGTGGTACTGCCACAGCTTCAGCGACAGCGATACCAGGCGGTGGTAGTTGTCCTGGATGGCCCAGCCGCTGCCGACGCCCGCGCCGGACTTCACGACGGCATCGGCGTCCTCGATATCCGGCAGCGGCGAGAAGTCGATCGCCTCGAGCTCCTTGACCAGGTCGCGGATCTTGATCATCCACTTGTCGTAGAGGTCGTTCCAGTTCATGAAGTAGAAGCCGGCGCGATCCATGAAGTTCGCCACCCGCGATTCGATGGTGGCCGGGTCGGCGGCCACCGGAGAGAGGTAGCAGTAGCCGTTGAGGATGCGCCAGTCGATGCCGTTGGCCGGCGGCACCTGCAGGTGCCGCGTGTTGTACTGCGACAGGGAGGCGATGGCGTACTCGAAGAGGGTCGCATCCCAGGGCATGAGGACCTCGGGCCAGTGGACGCCGTCCTGGAACCAGAACATGGACTCCTCGTACCCGCGACGGCCCTCGGAGAACAGGGAGGAGTAGGTGTAGAAGTCCCTCCAACCCTCGGCGCCTGCCGGCGTCGGGATGTCGAATGGGCTTGGGAAGCGATCAGCCATATTGCACTCCTGATGGCGTGCGCCGGTGGCGGCGCTGGTGGATAGGGGCAGTGCAGCGAACTCTCAGGAACTCTTCTTCGTATACAGCGGTGACATCAGCGTCAAGACGATGCTCGCCATCGTGTCGACGCCCACTCCGGCAGCGGCACTGGCCGGTGCCTTCTTGCTCCAGACCGTCTCCGGCCGCGACTGCAGCAGGACGACGTTCTCGCCCTCCGGCAGGTCGGCATCGACGGCCCACTCGATGTCCTGCGGGCATCCGTAGTGCTTCTCGGCGGTGCGGGCCAGGCGTGCGACGGCCTTGAGCTGCGCATCGGTCATGCAGGGTGCCGCTCCCCGTTCGTCGTCCAGGGCGACCTTCTCCACGGTGTCGTGGTCCGATAGCCGGAACTCGACCTCCTTGCGCGAGACCTTGCGCTTGGTGATCTCGAACAGGACCTTGTCGACGAGGAAGTTGTCGGGGGTGATCTCGCCCGACACCACCCCCTCGCCGAAGCCCCAGGCCGCATCGATGGCGATGACCGAGCGATCGCCGTCAGCCGGGTTGAGGGTGAACGCGACGCCAGCGGAGACCGGACGGACCATCTTCTGCACCACCACGCTCATCTCGACGGATCGGTGCTCGTAGCCCATCTCCACCCGGTAGCAGGTGGCCCGGTCGGTGAACAGCGAGGCCCAGCAGCGGCGGACCGCATCGACGACCGCATCGGCGCCGCGCACCCATAAATACGTGTCATGCTCGCCGGCGAAGGATGCGTCGGGGGAGTCCTCACTGGTGGCCGAGGAGCGCACGGCGACGGGGACGTCTGCGACCCCGCTGCGCCGGGACAGCTCGGCATAGGCGTGGCGCAGCGCCTGCTCGACATCGGCATCCATTGGCATGGTCGCGATCGCGTCGCGGATCGCCGCGCAGCGCTCGCTGACCATCGACGTGTCGTTCACGTCGAGCCCGTAGAGCAGCCGCGACAGGGTGGCATCGAGGTCGGCGGCATCGCGGCTGGTGCGGTAGGCCTGGGTCGTCAGGGCGAAGCCCGGTGGCACCGGCAGGCCGGCGCCGGTCATCTCCCCCAGGCTGGAGGCCTTGCCCCCGACCTCGGGCTTCATGCCGACCCAGTAGCTCTCGAACCACATGATGCTCGTCATGACACTCCCTCCCGAAGCGAGGTCGGCAGCGCCCGGCCGGAGAGCCCCTCCCACCAGTCGGGGAGGAGATCGAGGTCGGGCACCTGCACCTCCTGCACCCTGTTGCGATAGGCGATGAATGCGGTTCCCTCGTCGGTCAGCCGGACGATGACCTCCTCGGTGTTGTACGGCTCGCCGGGGTCGTAGCCGAAGGCGCTGATCGCGAACACCCGGATCGGGCCGGAGTGGGTCCCGACGATGATGCGATCGCCCGGATGCTCCTGCCGGATGCGCAGGATGCCGGCCCAGAAGCGCCGCACGGTGGCCGACGGGGGCTCGAAGTTGAGCATCGGGATCTGCGTCCACAGGGTGATCGGGTCGGCACCGCCCTGCTGGGTGCGCCAGAACCGGTCGATCTCGACCAGCCAGGCCGGCCGCTTGCCCGAGCCGAGCCGCTCGTACTTCTCCATCTCCTTCTTATAGAGACGGAAGGCCCCGGTGACGTCGCGGAGTCCCTCTGGCGTCCAGACCTGGAAGTTGCGGAACTCCTCCATCGCCTCGACCTCGGAGATCTGCGCCTGCTTGCCCCACAGGGTCAGGCCGTCCAGCAGCCCCTTGCGGATGCCCTCGCCCGTCTGCCGGGCACGGTTGGTGTCGGCGCAGGCCAGGTGGACGCTCTCCCCCTCGCGGATGCCCTTGCTGATATCGAAGCCGCGCCGGTGCACCTGCCAGCTGCCCAGCGGGGTCAGGCCGCTCTCGGTCGAGTACCCCTGGGTCTCGCCATGGCGGATGATGTGGATCTGGGTCACGACGCCGGGTCCGGCGTCGTCCTTCGTCGGCGGGATGATCTCCTTGCTCTTGGTGATCTGCGCCCGGGCCTCGGTGACGCCGAGCTCATGGCCCTCCCATGCGGGGACGGGTGCCTCGAGCGGGTTGACGCCACTGCGGCGATCGCGGAAGCGGCGCAGGTACAGCGGCGCGGTGCTGCTGTCGGACGGCTCCTGCACCTCGTGCGGCTTGCCGCCGCGGGCCTCGCGATCGAGGTACCGCTGCAGGTACGCGGGAGCATCCACCCGCTCGGTGCGAGGCAGGGCGGCCTGCTCCCGGCTGTCTGTGGCAGTCATCGATCTCCTAGCTGTGCACCGTGAGGAACTGCTGGTTGACCACGCCGTCGTAGTAGAAGATGGCGCGCCCCATCTCCGCCTCCGTCCAGGTGACCGGGGGCTCGTCGGGGTCGACCTGATAGCCGCCGGTGAAGGCCTCATTGCGATTGCCTGCCGGGTCGAAGAAGTACAGGCAGTGGCCACGGGTCGCGCCATGGCGCGTGGGGTTCGTCTCGATCCGCACCCCGTGGTAGGCCAGCACGTCGGCGGCGTCCCGGATCGCATTCCAGTCATCCACCCACCAGGCGAAGTGGTGCAGGCCGCCGTCCTGGCCGGTGACCAGGGCGATGTCGTGGCTGGAGTGCGAGTGCTCCAGCCAGGTCGCGACCTGGAAGCCGTCGTCGCCGACGATCTCCTCGGTCAGGTGGAAGTCCAGGACGTCCTGCAGGAAGCGGGTGTTCGCGCCGACGTCCTCGCAGGTGATGAACACGTGGTCGATCCGCGGCGGGGCGAAGCCGACCAGGCCGAGGGGCTTGGGCGGCGGGTTGGTCAGCGGCAGCAGGTTGCCGACCTGGTCCATCCCGTAGGTGAGCTCCATCAGGTGCCCGCTGGGCAGGGTGAACCGGATCGCCTCGCCATGGCCCGGCCCGATCTCGCCGGCCGCATGGCGGGTCACCGCGACCCCGGCCTCGACCAGGCGCGACTGGTAGTGGTCGAGGTCCTCGCGCTCCTGCACCTTCCAGCCCATGTGCTGCAGGCCGTAGGTCGGCGCGAAGGTGAGGATGACCGAGTGGTGCTGGTGCTCGTCCCAGCACTTCAGGAACACCCGGTCCGACTCGCGCGCGGTCTCGTACATGCCGATGACCTCGGTGTAGTACGCGGTCGCCAGCTCCAGATCCGGCACGCGGATCTCGACGTGGGACAGTCGCAGGATGCCCATCAGGTGTGCACCGTCATGAATCGGGTGTTGAGATCGCCCTCGTAGTAGAAGACGGCCCGGCCGATGTTGTCCTCGGTCCAGGTGATGGTCGGGAAGTCCGGATCCGGGCGGTAGCCGCCGGTGAACACCTCGTTGCGGGTGCCGAGCGGATCGAAGAAGTAGATGGTGTTGCCGCGGGTGATCCCATGCCGCGTCGGGCCGACGTCGACCTGGATCCCGTTGTAGGCCAGGACATCCGCGCTGCGGCGGACGTGATCCCAGTCGTCGAGCCAGTAGGCGAAGTGATGCAGGCCGCCGTTCTTGCCGGTGACCAGGGCCAGGTCATGCGGGCTGTGCGAGCGCTCCATCCAGGTCGCGACCTGATGGCCCTGGCCGTCGAGCAGCTGCTCGGTCGTGCGGAAGCCGAGCACGCTCTCGTAGAACTTGGTGGCCTCGCCGACCTCCTCGCAGGTGACCAGCACGTGGTCCATCCGCGGCGGGGCGATGCCCTTCAGGCCCTCGACCACCGGGGAGGGGTTGACGCGCGCCGTCGACCGGCCGACGAACTCGATGTCGTGGACGAGCTCCATCACCTGCCCGGACGGCGTCTGGAAGGTGATCGACTCCCCCTGGCCGATGCGGTCGCCCTTGGAGACGCGGCTGACCGGGAAGCCATAGCGCTGGACGGCGTTCTCCAGCTCGTCGAGGTCGGACTCCCGCTCGACGCGGAAGGACATCTGGTCGAAGCCGACCCGGGGCCCGTAGACCAGGCGCAGCGAGTGGTGGCCGGGCTCGTCCCAGCACTTCAGGTACACCGAGTCGGCATCCCGTTCGGTCTCGAGCATGCCGATGACCTCGGTGTAGTACGCGGTGGCCAGATCGAGATCGGTCACCACGACGTCCACGTGGGCCAGTCGCAGGATGCCCATGCACGTCCCTTCCTTCGACGGGCCGGGTGAGGCCCGCGCTCTTGCCTGCCTGAGGACCGCAGTCGTGACCTTGGTCACGCTGATGGATGGACAGTAGGGCAGGGGTGTTCCGCATGAAAGGACGCTGTTCCCCATTGCGGGACGCATCTGCTAGGGTCCGCGTCCGTGAGCAGTCCGAATGACCCGCAGGCCATGCGGGACGCCCTGGCGGCGTACGTGCGCAGCCTCATGCAGGCATATGCGGACGCCGCAGCCCTGCTGCCCCCAGCCGACCGCACCCGGCTGCCGCTCCTGGCAACCCCTCAGCTGACCATCGCCGTCGTCGGCACCCGCCACCTGCACGTGCTCGGCACGGCCGAGACCCTCCCAGCCCCTGCAGGGCCGGAGATTGCGCTGGACGAGGCCATCGACGCGCTCGGCTGGCAGCTGCGCTTCTATGACCCGGTCATCATCCCGGGCATCGGCCTGATCGACGAGACCGTGGAGCCGCAGCCGGCCCTGGTGCGCAGCACCCTGGGAGTCCGCACCCACCTGTTCCACCTGGTCATCAGCCCGGGCAGCGGGCTCACCGGGCACCATGCGCAGCACGCCGGGACGGGCCTGGCCCACGCCCATGCCACCGCCGCACGTGACTTCGAGACCCTGGCCGCGCTCCTGCCCGCCCAGGCGGCCCTCGTCCAGGAGATGCAGGGTGCTGCTGTCGCCGGCCTGCCCCAGGCACATGCCCTGCTCGCCGCGCGCATCCGCCCGGGCCTGTCACTCGATGACGTCGATCCCGCATCCTTCGATGCAGTTCGCGGCCGACTGCTGGCCGACGTCCGCGGAGCACGCGCATGACGAACCCAGGGCTCGCGAGCCGGGATCACTCGACCCTGCTGAGCGTGCGCAATGCCGCCCGGCTGCTGAAGGAGTTCTCCCGGGAGCACCGCGAGCTCGGGGTGACCGAGCTGTCACGGCGACTGGGCATCGGCAAGAGCACCGCCCACCGCCTGCTGGCAACCCTCGCCGAGGAGCGCCTGGTCGAGCAGAATCCGCAGACCGGTGCCTACCGGCTCGGCCTGGCGATGTACGAGCTCGGCAATGCCGTCTCGCTGCACGCCGACCTGCATGACGCCTGCTCGGAGGTGATCGACCACCTGCGCAATGCGACCAAGGAGACCGTCCAGGTGGCCGTGCTCGACGGCCGGCAGGTGGTCTACGTCGAGCGCCGCGAGAGCCCGCACACCCTGCGCCTGTTCGGCCGGGTGGGCCACCGCAACTGGGCGCACTGCACGAGCACCGGCAAGGTCCTGCTCGCCTACCTGCCAGGCGAGCGCCTGGATGCGATCCTCGATGGCTGGGCGCCCGAGGCCCGCACCCCGCACTCGATCACCTCCATTGCCGTCCTGCGTGACCAGCTCGATGTCGTCAGGTCACGGGGCTGGGCGGAGAACGTCAACGAGGCCGAGATGGGGGTGGCATCGGTGGCAGCGCCGATCCGCAATGGCCTGGGCGAGGTGATTGCCTCGGTGTCGGTCGCCGGGCCCGTCCAGCGCGTCAACGGCGACAGCCTGCGACGCTTCGCCAAGCCCTGCGTCGAGTCGGCCCTGGCCATCAGCCGCCGGCTGGGCTTCCATGGATTGGGGCTGCATGCGCATCCTGCATCGTGACGACATCGCCGGCGGTCAGCCGGTCCGCGTGCTGGTGAACGACCAGCCGGTGCTCATCGCCCTGATCGACGACGTGCCGTACGCCATCAGCGATACCTGCCCGCACAATGGCCTGTCGCTCGCGCAGGGCATCGTGCGCGATGGGTGCGTCACCTGCCCCGGTCACTTCTGGCGCTTCTCCCTTCGGGACGGCAGCAAGCAGGGCGGCCCGGCCGTCTCGGTGCCCACGTACCGCTGCTGGATTGAGGACGACTGGATCGCCGTCGACGTGCCGCCAGCCCCGGCGCAGCGATCGATGCGCGAGATCCTGCTCGAGCATGCCCGGCAGCCGCGCACATGACTACCGTGACAGACGACAAGCGCAACTGGGATGGGGTGACATGGTGAGCAGTGCTCAGGGGCTGCTGCTGGACGTCGGCGTGGTGTTCTTCAAGTCGGCCTGGGAGATCGCCGACGAGTACGAGGCGATCCGCGGCCTGCCGCCTGGCACGGTCGTCGGCCGCGGCCCGCTGGACCCGCAGGGCGATGAGCGCTGGCAGCGCTACCTCGCCGGCGAGGCCACCGAGCGGGAGTACTGGCTGGACTTCGCCGCCAAGGCCGTCGCCAATGGGGCACCCCTCGACGGCCATCCGACCCTGATGCGGGCGATGTTCCAGACCCCCGGCATCGATGTCGTGCGCCCGCAGGCCCGCGCCCTGGTGCAGCAGGCGCACCAGGCGGGCCGGCGCCTGGGCATCCTGACCAATGAGCTGATGGACTTCCAGGGCCGTGCGTGGGTGCAGGCCCAGGACTGGTTCGACCTGTTCCCGGTGCTGGTGGACTCCAGCGAGCTCGGGTGCCGCAAGCCGGATCCCCAGCCCTACCGCACCGCGATCGACCTCATGGGCCTGCCCCCCGACCAGATCGTCTTCATCGACGATAACCCCACGTACGTCACCGGCGGACTGAATGTCGGCCTGCGCAGCATCCTGCTCGATGTCCAGGATCCGGGGGCCGTCTTCGCCGAGGCTGCCGTGCTCCTCGGCCTCGACCCGGTGGACGTGAGCGCGTAACGTCCAATCCGCACATCGGCAGCGTTCATTTGACGGCAGCGTTCCCATCACCTAGGAGGACCCATGGCACGGCTGGCATTCATCGGACTCGGCGTCATGGGCTACCCCATGGCCGGGCATCTCGCGGCGGCCGGGCATGAGGTCGTCGTCTACAACCGCACGACCGAGCGAGCGCAGGCCTGGGTCGAGCAGTTCGGCCAGCAACTGGCGATGACGCCAGCCGAGGCCGCCCTCGACTGCGATGCCGTGCTCACCTGCGTGGGCAATGACGCGGACGTCCTGTCGGTACTCGAGGGCCCGGACGGGGTGCTGGCGACCATGCGCCCAGGGGCGCTGCTCATCGACCACACGACCGCGTCGGCCGACCTGGCCCGCCGGCTCGCCCAGCAGTGCCGCGCGGCAGGCCTGGGCTTCGTCGACGCACCCGTGTCCGGCGGCCAGAAGGGCGCGGAGACCGGCCAGCTGACGGTGATGTGCGGCTGCGACGATCCGGCGACCTATGCCGAAGCCCGGGAGATCATTGCCGCATATGCGCGAGCCTGCGAGCTCCTCGGCGATGCCGGCTGCGGGCAGCTGGCGAAGATGGCCAATCAGATCGCGATCGCCGGGGTGCTGCAGGGCCTGGCCGAGGCGGTGAACTTCGCCCAGCGGGCCGGGCTGGATATCGACCAGCTCGTCACCGTCATCAGCAAGGGCGCTGCCGGCAGCTGGCAGATGGAGAATCGGTCGAGCACGATGTCACGCGATGAGTTCGACTTCGGCTTTGCCGTGCAGTGGATGCGCAAGGATCTCGGCATCGCACTGGACGAGGCGGCGCGCAATGGCGCCCGGCTGCCGATGACCGCGCTGGTGGATCAGTTCTATGCCCAGGTCGTCGACCGCGGCGGCCAGCGCTGGGATACCAGCAGCCTCATTCACCTGCTGCATCACCCGTAGCCACCGCGCCTGCGCGGATGCTCGCCAGGTCCAGGGCTGCGCCCGCGGCGAGCACGACCAGTTGCGTCGGCGCACCGACCAATGCCCGGGTCGCCGGCACTCCGCCGCGCACGGCATACAGCGCCCGCTGCCACCGCGTCATGTCGCGCTCCGGCTCGGTGGCCGTCGGTACGATCACGGCCGCGCCGACCGCGACCACCGCACGCGCGACGGCCGCCGGGCCAGCGGTCACCGGCATGACGACCGCGCGCACCGAAGAGCAGGGCAGCAGTGCGATGTCGACACGTGCCTGCTGGCGGGCCACGTGAACCGTGGGCTGATGGGGCTCGATCCAGATGCGCCCGACAGTGACGCCATCCGGGTCGCGTCCCTCGATCAGGTAGCCGACCGCGATGAGGCCCAGTGGCAGGCCGGTGCGCGTCACGGTGACCTGCAGCCGGCTGCCATCCGGGCAGGCCAGGGTGATCGAGGCCCCCGGGCGAACCGGGTGGGTGCGCTGGCAGCCAGCCCGGCGCGCGACCCGCACGGCCCGCGGCGGGCCGTACACCGACACCTCGCGCAGGAGCGACAGGGTCATCGGGCGCGCATGGTCGCTCACGTGCGTGCACAGCAGCACCCCGATGGCCGCCGCTCCCTCATCCGCCAGCTGCGCGGGGGTGATGAAGCCGGCCGTGTGCTGGCGGTCGAAGCTGCCGGTGATCGGCTCCGGCGTCAGCCAGGGATCCACCAGCAGGCTTGCCCCGCCTAGCCGCACCTGCCAGCCCTGGTAGTCGTCCAGTCGCCTGAGCTCCATGGCGCCTCCTTCGGCGAGAGGCGACCAGCCTGCCATGTCGGCTGCGTCAGAGCCCGTGCCCTCGCAGGAAGGCACGATTGTCGCGCTGATCGGCAGCCGCGCGGGCGAACCGCTCGGAGGTCTGGGGCATGATGTCCTGCTCCACGACCAGCCAGCCGTCGTAGCCGGAGTCGATGAGCTGGCGCACCACGCCGTCGACGTCCACGTCACCGCCGCCGAGGGCCGGGAAGGCCTCGCGCACCCAGATCGCCGGGGTGGGCTCGCCATCGGCGATGATCCCCTCCATCACGGCCCGCTGGGCATCCTTGAGGTGGACGTGGTTGATGCGCCCGCCCCAGCTGCGCAGGGCTTCGACTGGGTCCCCGCCGCCGATCAGGAAGTGGCCGGTATCCAGGCACAGGCCGATATCGGAGACCTCCAGCATCCGCTCGATCTCCCACGGCGCCTCCACGAAGGTGCCCGTCTCATGGTGGAAGGTGGGCTCGTATCCACGCCCGCGACAGCGCTCCACCACGCGGCGCAGGCCGGTCGCGAACCGCTGCCAGGCGTCGTCGTCCATCCCCATGCTGCGGTCGCGCCACGCCCGGCCCGGATTCGCCCGGCGGAACTCGCTGCCGGCATCGGCCAGGGTGGGCCGTGGTGCCGGGCCGATGCGATGGGCTGCCACCGCGTCGAAGGTGTCGAGCATCGCGTCGAGCTCCGGCAGCATCGCATCGACGCCATCGGGGTCGGCGTAGGGGAGCTCGAGGTAGGCACCGGCCAGGCCGAGCCCGCGGGCGGCTAGCCGCTCGCCAAGCTCGGCACCCGAGCCCAGGTAGCCGACCGGGCCGAGGTCGATACCGGCATAGCCCGAGGCCGCAACCTCATCGAGGATGCCGGTGCCATCCGGGACATTCGGGTCGATGCCCACGGTCAGCTCGAAGGCTCCATAGCTGATCGGCGCATTGGCCACGGTGATGCTCATCATGCTCCTTGTCGGTGAGGGTGCCGCACGTCATTCATCCATGCCGCGCACATCATCCATGCCGCGCAGCTCATGGGTCAGGGTCTCCAGCTCGGCTCCCCCGGCCATCTCGCGGACCAGGTCGTCCAGGACGAGACTGTCGCGCTCATAGCTGGCGATGAGGCGACCGCGGTTGAGCAGGGAGAAGGTGTCGCCGACCAGGTAGGCGTGATGCGGATTGTGGGTGATGAAGACGACGCCCACGCCGCTGCGCTTGGCCGCGGTGATGTACCGCAGCACGACGCCCGCCTGCTTGACGCCGAGCGCACTGGTCGGCTCGTCGAGGATGAGGATCCTGGCCCCGAAGTAGATGGCTCGCGCGATCGCAACGGCCTGTCGCTCGCCGCCGGAGAGGGTGCCGACGAGCTGGTCGACATCGCGGACGTTGATGCCCATGCTCGCCAGCTGGGCGGTCACTTCCTGCTTCTGCCTCCTGATGTCCAGCCGGCCACCGGCACGCGCGATCTCATTGCCCAGGAAGAACGCCCGCCAGATCGGCATCAAGGGCTGCGGGGCGAGATCCTGGAAGACGGTTGCGATTCCGCGATCCATGGCCTCCCGGGGCGAGGACAGCCGCACCTCGGTGCCGTCGATCCGATAGGCACCCTCATCCGGCTGGTAGACCCCGGAGAGAATCTTGATCAGGGTCGACTTGCCGGCGCCGTTGTCGCCGAGCACGCAGGTGACCGAGCCGAGAGGGACGTCCAAGGAGACATCCCGCAAGGCGATGACGTTCCCGAAGGTCTTGCCGACCCCGGCCAGCTCGAGATAGCCGCTCACTTGCGCTCCCCGAGCAGCCGGCGACGGAACCAGTTGTTGATCAGGACGGCCACCACCAGCATCACGCCCAGGAAGAACTTGTACCAGTCGCTGTCGATCTGGGCGAAGATGATGCCCTGCTTGACGATGCCGAAGAGCAGGGCGCCCAGGGCGGCCCCGATCACCGAGCCGTAGCCGCCGGTCAGCAGGCAGCCGCCGATGACCGCGGCAATGATCGCCTCGAACTCCTTGCCGGTGCCGCGCAGCACATCGGTGCCCTTGAACGTCACCAGCTGCGTCACGGCCACGAACCAGGCCGACATCGCGGTGAAGACGAACAGGGTGATGCGCACACGATTGACCGGCACCCCGAGATTGCGCGCGCCGTCGAGGTTGCCGCCCGTACCGTAGACCCAGTTGCCGAATCGCAGCCGGGTCAGTGCGTACGTCCCGCCGAGGACGAAGATCACCCACCACACGACGGTCACGTTGAAGCCGAAGATCTGCGAGCCGAACACCGCATGGGCGGAGTCGAAGCCGGGGACGTCCTCCAGGCCGCCGAGCTGGGTGCGATCGGTGACCAGCCGCGTCACGCCGATGGTCAGGCCTGCCAGGGCGAACATCATCCCGAGGGTCACGATGAACGAGGGCAGGCCGGTGCGCACCACCAGCCACCCGTTGAACAGGCCCACCAGCATGGCGAAGACGCCCGACACCGCGATGGCCAGCCAGACGTTCTGCTGCATCTGGATGGCGACCAGGGCGGTGAGCATGCCCGTCGCCGCGATGACCGAGCCGATCGACAGGTCGAACTCCCCGGCGATCATCAGCAAGGACACCGAGACGGCGAGGATGCCGATATCGGCCGCGACGGCCGTGTAGTTGCGCACGCCGTCCAGGCCGATGAACACCGAGCCGGCATAGAAGGCGAAGACGATCCAGACGATGATCGTGCCGAGGAGGGCACCGAACTCCGGCCGCGACAGCAGGCGGCGGGTCACGCTGCGGCGAATGAGCCGATCATCGGCGGGCCCTGCGGTGACGGTGGACATGGCGGCTCCGGTCATGACGGCTCGGGCAGTGCGCTGCGGCTGGCGTCCAGGGCCGGGTCAGCCGCATGACGTGTCCCGGTGCCCGAGGGGGGGTCGGGCACCGGGACCGTCTGCTAGCGGATCCCCGCCTTGGCGAGCTCCACGACCTGGGCGGCGTTGTCCTTCGTCACGAAGTTCGGCCCGGTGGTGAGCACCCCGCCCTGCCCCGGCCCGGGCAGCACGCCATAGCGCTTGTACTTGTCGAGCATGACGATCGGCAGGTAGCCCATGAGCCACTGCTGGCTGTCGATCGCGAACGACAGCTTGCCGTCGGAGATCGCCTGCAGCACCTGAGGCGACAGGTCGAAGGTGCCGATCACGACCTGACCCGTCTTGCCCGATGCGTCGATCGCCGCGATGGACGGATCTGCGCCGAGCGGGCCGAGGGCCAGGATCGCGTCGACCCCGCCATTCGACAGGGCCGCCTGCACCTTCTGCTGCACGTCGGTCGGGTCGGTCCCGTTGACCGCGAGGTTGGTGACCGTCGCGCCTTCGGCACCGTCCTTCAGCCCGCGGCAGCGATCCTCGAGGTCGCCGTTGCCCTGCTCGTGGTTAACGCACAGGATGTTCTTCGCGCCATCGGCCACCAGCTTCTTGCCGGCCGCGACGCCGTTCTCGTAGGAGGTCGTCCCGACATAGCCCAGGGTGCCGAACTCCTTGGCCGCATCGGGCCCGGAGTCGATCACCAGGACGGGAATGCCCGCCTGCACGGCCTTGGTGACGGAGTCCTTCAGCGCGGCAGCATCGGGGATCGAGACGACCAGGCCGTCAGGATTCTTGGCGACCTCGGCGTCGATGAGCCGGCTCATCTCGACCATGTCGAACTTCTGCGGTGCCTGGTAGGTGACCTCGTCGCCGGTGTCCTTCTGCGCCTCGGCGACGCCGTTCTTGACCACGGACCAGTACGGATCCGATGCCTGGCCATGGGTGACGACCGAGATCTTCAGGCCGCCCGCCGGGCCGTCGCCCGAGGCGGACTCGCTCGACGATGAACTGCTGCAGCCAGCCAGGCCGGCCACCAGGGCGACCGATGCCAGCGCAGCGAGGGAAATGCGGGTCTTCATGGACTTCTCCTCCTGTCGACACCACGGGGTGATGCGTGGGGCAGGCTCGACGCCATTCTCTGAGAACGTTCTCACCCGGGCCTGACCCTAGGTAGAGTGACGCCCGCTGTCAACGACTTCTCGCAGATTCCCGAGGGGTCTGAACCGAATCGAGGTCCCGCATGGCCGAGGCGATTCATGCCGCGCTGGTCGGCGCTGGCCTGGTCGGCCAGGTCGCCCACCTGCAGACCCTGACCGCGCCCGGCTCACCCATCCGGCTCGCCGCCATCGTCGATGCCTCGCCGACCAGGGCCGCCGCCCTCGGCACCGCCCACCACGTCCCGCATGCCACGAGCCTGGCGGGCCTCGCAGACACAGTCTCGGCGAGCCTGGATGCCGTCGTCATCGCCGCGCCCGACCCAGCTCATCATGACCTGGCCAGCACTGCCCTGGGCATGGGCCTGCATGTCTTCATCGAGAAGCCCCTGGCCCTCACCCCGACCGAGGGCGCAGCGATGCAGGCAGCAGTCGCTGCCAGCGGACGGGTCTGCCAGGTCGGCTACATGAAGCGGTTCGACCCGGCTCCCAATGCGCTCCTGGACGACCTGCTCCGACGCGCTGCCCGCATCACCGGGATCGCCGTCGAGGTCCGCGACCCGGATGCCGCGCCATTCGTCCGCGACTTCCCGTTCGTCCCGGGCACGGACGTGCCCAGCAGCGTCGTCGAGGAGGGTGCCCGCCGCTTCGCCGAGGCGGTTGCCGAGGTGCTCGGCCGGCTGCCCGAGTCTTCGGACGCGACCGCGTACGCCTCCTACATCAGCGCCCTGGTGCATGACCTGAACCTGGTGCGCATGCTGGTCCCAGAGGCGATGCGGGTAGAGGCAGGATTCACGGCAATGGGCGGCCTGCAGGTCGGCATGCACCTGCGCACCGCCAGCGGCTGCCTGATCCGGATGACCCATACCCAGGATCCATCGATCGCCGACTACGAGGAGCGGTTCACGGTCTACACCACGCGCGGGGTGTACGAGATGGTGTTCCCCGCGCCCTACCTGCTGCATGCGACCACGACCCTGCGACGCATCGATGTCAAGGACGCGACCGAGCGCAGTGAGATCGCCTTCATCAACGACAGCACCGAGGAGGCGTTCGTCCTCGAGCTGCACGCCTTCGCCGATGCCATCCAGGCCGGGCGCACCACGCCGGTCGCGAACGACGTCGGCGAGGCGGTGGAGGATCTCCGGCTGCTCGGCGAGGCCTTCCGATTGAGCCGTCGCAACTGATGCGTCCGCCGACGATCATCGAGGTCGCCGCGGCTGCGGGTGTCTCCAAGGCGACGGTCTCCCGTGTCCTGCGCAATCAGGGCCCGGTGAGCAACGAGGCGCGCCAGGCCGTGCTGCGTGCGGTGCATGATGTCGGCTATACGCCGAATCGCGTCGCGCGCTCGCTGAAGGAGCGGGTGTCATCGGTCATCGGCGTCGTCGTCGCCGACCTGGCCAACCCCTACTACGTCGACGTGATCCACGGGATCCACCAGGCGGCCGACGAGGCCGGCCAGCAGGTCATCATCGTCTCCGGCCACCAGGTGGTCGGCGGCGAGGAGGCCGCGATCGAGACCCTGCTGGAGTTCCGCGTCTCGGGCATCATCCTGGCGAGCACCAACCTGCCGATGGCCACCATCGGCCGGCTGACGAAGGGCCTGCCGGTGGCGATCGAGGGCCGGTCGGACACGCCGGCCAAGTTCGACCTGGTCACCAGCGACGATCATGTCGGCGGCCGGCTCATCATCGACCACCTCGTCAGCCTCGGCCATCAGCGCATCGCCCTGCTGGAGGACGACTCCCCGTCGGGCAAGGATCGCAAGGACGCCTTCACCGCTGCCCTGCGCGCCAGCCAGCTGGCATCGCAGGCCCGGCACGCCACCTGCCCGTCAACCTCGGAGGGCGGTCATGAGGCCGTGACGCGACTGCTGAGACGGGGCAAGCACCCCACCGCTATCGCCTGCGCCGATGACGTCATCGCCATCGGCGCGATGTCAGCGCTGCAGGAGGCGGGCCTGTCGATCCCCGATGAGGTGTCGGTCACCGGCTTCGATGACATCGGCCTGGCAAGCCTGCGCCAGTTCGACCTGACCACCGTGCGCCAGGAGCGCTGGGAGATCGGCCGTCGCTGCCTGCAGCTGGTGCACCGGCGCGCCCAGGACGACACCGTGCGAGCCTCACGGTCGATCCTGCAGCCCCGACTCGTCATCCGCGGCTCCACTGCTCCCGTCCACCGCATGGCGTCCGCGGGATCGCCGGCCTGATGACAGCACGGCCGTCAGGCCGATGATCCCGGCCGCCAGCACCGCGAGCGGCACCACGACCCTGCCGTCGATGGAGACATCCGCCAGGTTGGTGACCACGACGGCGGTGGCGGCTGCCAGGACGAGCAGCCCGGCGATGAGTGATCCCAGGTCGAGCGCATGCCTATGCACGATTCACCTCCACGGTCCCCATGCCGACCCGCAACTGCAGTGTCACCATCGCCTGGTCGGCCGGCACCAGCACGATGATGGTGCCCATGTCGACGCGCGCCAAGATCGGGATCCGCGCAACGGCTGATTCCGGGGTATCGAGATCCGAGGCAGTGAGATCCGGGGTAGTGAGATCGAGTGCAGTCAGGTCCGGGGTCGCCGTCCCCATCCCCAGCGCCTAGCCATTGGCCGTCTCACTGGCGGCGATCGGGCGCCAGGTCTGGTCGCCGATGGTGCTCGCGCTCCCGGTGCTGTCGTTGCGCCACGCGATGACGCCCGTCCCTGGCGTGGATGACCCCAGGACGAGGATGAAGGCGAGCAGGCCGATGACGGTCAGGCCGAGGAACATGGTGAACGCACCCAGTGGGGAGGGTGACCGCACAGGCTTCGATGCAGGCGACGATGAGCAGGGCCGGCACGCCGGCGGGCCTCGCTCGCCGGCCGCGCAGCGGCTGACGGGGCTCCTCGGTCATTGACCAGTGCCGGGATTCCATTCATGCCATAGTGCGCCATGCCAGCGAACGCATCGATCGACGGAGTCGTCGCACCCGGGTACGAGCCGGTCGCCGAGGCCTTCCGCCGCAACTTCACCGATGGCCGCGAGCTCGGGGCGGCCTGCGCCGTCAGCGTGGGCGGCGAGCTCGTCGTCGACCTGTGGGGCGGTGAGCGCACCCCCGGCCAGCCCTGGCAGCGGGACACGATGGTGAATGTCTTCTCCACCACCAAGGGTGTCTCCTCGATCGCGGTCGCGCACGCGCATGCCCGCGGGCTGCTGGACTTCGATGCAGCCGTGGCCGCCTACTGGCCCGAGTTCGCCGCCGAGGGCAAGCAGGACGTCACTGTGCGTCAGCTGCTCTCCCACCAGGCGGGCCTGTGCGCGATCGACGCACCACTGGATCTGGCGATCCTCGCCGACCCCGACCGGCTGGCCGATGCGCTCGGGCGGCAGCGCCCGGCCTGGGCACCCGGCGACCTGCACGGCTATCACGGCATCTCGCTGGGGTGGTATGAGAGCGAGCTGGTACGCCGGGTCGACCCGAAGCACCGCACGATCGGTCGGTACTTCGCGGACGAGATCGCCACGCCCCTGGGCCTGGACTTCCACATCGGCCTGCCGGATGACGTCCCCGACGATCGACTGGCCCGCCTGCACGCCCCGCAGTACGCGGCCCGGATGCCATTGCATATCCGCAAGCTGCCATCGGGCTTCGTCCGAGGCTTCCTGACCCCGGGCTCCCTGACCGCCCGCACGTTCTCCAACCCCAGGGTGCTGGGCCAGCCTGCCCGCTACAACGACCGGGCAATGCTGCGCATTGAGCTGCCGGCATCCAATGGCGTCGGCACGGCGCGAAGCATCGCCATCGCCTACGGCGATCTCGCGATCGGCTCCCCGCGCCTGGGCATCGGACCGGCGACCCTCGACGGGCTGCGCGAGCCGGCCCAGGACCCCCGCCTGGGCCTGATGGATCAGGTGCTCAAGCAGCAGACCCGATTCTCCCTCGGCTATTGCAAGCCCTGGCCCGGCTTCGAGTTCGGCTCCCCCGCCGCCTTCGGGACCCCCGGTGCAGGCGGCTCATTCGGCTTCGCTGATCCGCAGCTCGGGATGGGCTTCGCCTACGTCATGAACCGGATGGACTACTACCTGGTGAGCGATCCGCGGGAGCTTTCAATTCGGGAGGCGGCCATCGCCTGCGCCGGAAGGTGAGAGCCGCGAGAACACCGTGTAGCCACCGTCGATGGTGAGCACCGATCCGATCATGGAGGACGACGCCTGGCTTGCGAGGAGGACGATGGCAGGGCCGACTTCGGTTATCTCGCCGGGTCCCTTCAGTGTTGTGTCCTGGATCCACGGACCTGGGATTTCCGGCCGATGCACCTGCGAGTGCTCCGTCCGCTCGTGGACGTGGCAGTCGAGTCCCGGTCGGCGTACAAGTCGCGCGTGGCCTGGTTGAACTCCTGGCGCGCCTGCGCGGGAAACAGCACGGCGCTCACCCCGGCCGACAGCAGGACGCCGTTCATCATCAAGCGCGGTGCCCTTGTTGCCGTCGAAGTCGAGCTGGTTGTCGGCCGAGAAGAGGAAGGAGGCCGCAGCCTTCTCGAACGGCTCATCGCACCGCTCGAGGGCATCGAGTTCGCGTGCATACCGGGCTCGCAGGCGTGCCCCTCCTAGCTCGGTCGGAAGCGGGAGTGCGTCCCTGGTTCTCCGAGGTTGACCGACACCTCCATGATCATGGCGCCCTCTCCCGGAAGTGACCCGATTCGCGTGCCTCAACCGAGGCGATCGCTGCATGCAGCGCATCAGACGCGTCCGTGGTGACTGCAAAGGTTTCCGATGAGACCAGGTCGCGCAGCAGGACGTGCCCATCCCGCAGTCGCGGCATCTACTGGGCATCCGTGACCCTTCGGCCTCCAACCGTGATCGGCCACGCCTCGGTCGAATTCCGCCAGCGCCTCCTCGGTGGAAGCCACGTCGACCCCAAGTCGTGCGCCGACTCGGGCCCATGACCGCTGCAGGAGGCCCACCGAGCACCTCCCCTCGGTGGGCACGAGCGGCACTGGTGGCAGCCCTGCTTGCGATCATCCTGGCGCTGCCCTTGGCTTTCGTCGAGTACATCGCGCTGCTGGTAGTGGCGGTCCTGGAGTCGGATCCGTGGAACTGGGCCGGGTTGATCGCAGGCGTCCTCATGGTGATCGGTGGCGCGATCGCCTTCGGGCTGCCGCTCGGCGCACCGGTCCTCGCATCACGGGCGAGTCAGGCCGGCCCGGCGATTCAGACGAGCCGGACCATCATGGCCGCGCGCATCCTGGCGATCCTGGCACGACTGGTCGTCGTTGCGTCCTCGGCGTTCTTGGCACTGACCGTCGCCCGGGCGTGCAGTCTCGATGGATGTGGATGAACGGGAACCGGAAGGCCCGTCGGTGCCCGTCCGCAACGGTGCATCACACGTTGGGAGCCGGCAGGCTCATCGTTGCCTCAAGCGTGCTCCCACCGCCGGGGTTTGGGATCAATCGCCAACGATCCGGGCACGTGTCATCAAGCATGGCCATCCCCAGGCCGGGCGTGACGTCGCGCAGGCCGGTGCCGTCATCGACGACGAGCACCATGATGCCCGGCCCATCCGCGAAGTCCGCCACGTTCACGGCAATGGAGATGTTCGGTGCCTCGCCATGCCTGATGGCATTGCAGATGCCCTCCTCCACGATGTCACCGATCGTCCGCGCTGCCTCGCCGGTCACCGAGCCGATGGACGCTGAGACGAAGACCGTGATATTCGCGATGCCCTGCCAGAGAGCTACCTTGGCATGCACGAGCTCGGTGAGGGTGGCATTCGCCGGCTCAACCAGGACCGGCATTCGTGCCTCGGTGAGGATCAGGCGCGCCTGGATGATGGCACGCGAGTAGGCCTCATCATCCTGTCGTGCGGCTGCGAGCTCCAGGGAGGCGATGCACGCGGTCAACTTCGACTGCACGGCACCATGCAGGTAGCGCGCTGCCTGCTGGGTCATCGAGGCGATGATCTCCGCGCGGGCCAGCAGGGTGATTCGAGCGGCGTCAAGCTCATCGGAGTAGATCCTCAGCAGCTCGGCCTGCGGTGAACGCCAGCGGCCGATGCCTGAGGTGAGCCAGACCACGCACCCGCTCATCAGGATCGACACCAGTGCGTGAACAAGGTACGCAGGCGTCACCTGCGCGCCAACCACGAGCTCAACGGCAAGGGTCGGGACCTGTAGCACGAAGAAGGCCACGACGAAGATCGCGGCGTGGTGGGTGGGCAGTCGGCGCATGAGCACATTAGCCGTGCCGAGGATCAGGAAGATCAGTCCCACCCCGGAGATCGCCGTCGCCAGCGCCGCCTCCAGGCCTGAGGACGTCCACCGATCGGCCACGACGGTCAGCATGAAGATCCCGCTGACCGCACCAGGTCGGAACGACTGGAAGCGGGCAACGCCGGTGATGAAGGCGAGCACCCAGATGGGTCGGCGCGCCTGCCGGGACTGCCGGGCAAGCCGCTTGCTGAATGGCCGCACACTGGACTCGTTGAGTTCCCTGAGGATCTCGACGGCGGAGAGTGCCTTCCCCGCACGATCGAGCGACTCCTGCTCGGCCAGCCTCATCCGTGACTCATCGAACTTCGGTGCCAGCTCGGACTCCACGTCTCGATGCAGGGCGATTCTCAGCTCGTCCAGGAAGGCGGCCTGGGATGCCTGGCTGAGTGCGAGTCGAGCAGCTCGCTGCACGAGTGCATTGCGTTCGGCCCGCACCCTCGTCCAACCGTCATAGGTCAGACCGACGATGACAGCCATCCAAGGCGCGACGGTGATGGCTGTGAGCAGCCGCACTGCAGGCGGGACGACGCTGATGAATCCGGTGAGCGGCAGCAGCGCCTCGAGGATGATCTCGACCACCAGACCGCCGATGGCGTACACCCCGATGAACCGAGCGGCGGAGGCCCGGGCTCGACGGCTTGAGAAACGCACTTCGCCCCAGACCCACAGGCCGGTGATCGCTCCGCCCAGGAGGCACACCGCAGCGAGCGCCGTGACGGACTGCCAGGTCAATGGGTCGGGCGGACGAATGGCATTCGGCGACAGGACGAACAGGACGAAGAACAGGAAGAGGCTGGCGCCGAGGCCACATGTCACGGCGAGTCGACGGATCGTGGCATCCTGACGTTCCCTTGAGCGTAGCCGATCGGCCAGGGAAGCGACGGCCAGGTGCGGCCCGGCATCGACCGTGATGTGCTCAGTCATGCGAGCTGGCACGAGCGACGCTCCCATCTCATCAGTCCGCCCCGCACCCGCAGCCCCGCGGGAGGAGTCACAACCAAGCAGCAGCAACTCCGCTCAGCGGAATTCGGCAAGGCCGGCAATGAAGGCATAGTAGGCCTGGGTAATCAAGACTCGGGGGTTGCGCTGCTCGGTGACCTTGAGATCGAGCTGATCCAGCAGGCGGGTCACGGCCTTTGCGACCGACTTCTCCTCTATATGCCGCTCCTTGGCGATTTCGGCATTGGTGTACCCGGCTGCTACCAGTCGCATGATCTCGATCTGGCCGTCTCGCAACTTCAAGGCCACAGACCGTGCCGCGATCGGTGCGGTCGAGGGGCCTGTCGAGGATGCCAGGGAAAGATCGATGGCCGAGGAGAGCACCGCCGGGTCATTCAGCGTTCGCTTGACCATGAAGACCGATCCCGGAGGCAGTGGCCGGAAATCCCCGATGAGCCGGACATCGATATACGAGGTCAGCATGAGGATGCCCAGGCCTGGCAGCATCCTGCGCACTGCGTGCGCGACGTCCAGGCCGGTTGGCCCACGGCCGAGGTCGAGGTCCACGATGAGCGCGTCTGGCCGGAGCGCCCGGACGCACGCAATCCCCTCAGCACTGGCCGCAGCATCGCCGACGACCTCGTGGCCGAGTTCGCGCAACTGGCTGCACAGCAGCATGCGAGTGAAGCCGTCGTCCTCGACGACAACCAATCGGGCCATCACCCGGCTCGCCAGGATCGAGCCGTCATGTGGCCGTACGGGAGCAGTCAGGCATCCGGGGCTGCGGTCGTCGGCTTCGGGTCGGCAGCGAAGCCCGCCCAGATAGCGGCAACGAGGCCCATGAGGTAAGCGAGGGCGGCCAGGCCGATGACCACGGCAGCCACGACTTCGCCGGAGCCCGACAGGCCGATGACGAAGATGATGCCGAGGACCACGGATCCGACGATCCCGACCATGCCCAGGAGCCCTGGGAGTCGGGCGCCTCGATTCAGGGCCTTGACCGACGTGATGAGAGCGAGGACACCAGCGACAATCAGGCCGATCAGCATGACAGGCACGCTGAACAACAGGAAGACCCATCCCGCGTCACCACCGCCGTCCTGGCTTCCGGAGAAGAGGAGGATCGGACTGACGCCGATCAGCACGCTGATGACCGCGATGGCCAGTGCGATCCAGCCCAGAGCCTTCATGTCAACACCCTTCGGTAGGTGAACTGCTGATGGTGCATTGCGTCTGCGGTGAGTGAACATGGGCCCGAGACGACGGCACGCCGCGGGCCCATGTTCATCTTCAGAAGGCTCGGATTGGATGGACGGTAGCGGGGTCGGTCTTGACCGTGCCGATGCCGCCATTGCCCTCCGTCATCGGAACGCCCCCGTTGTAGGCGGCATTGGGGCCGATGAAGTCCGGGTCGGCCTGGGATGACGTCCAGTATACCCAGCCATTGTTGAGGCCGTTCCACACCTGGGTGGTGCCGGTGTCGTACATCGGACGGGCCAGCAGCATGAACTCGCCCATCGAGGGCAGGTACCAGTCGTCCTGGCCACCACCGGTGTACGCACTGGCGACACCCGCGGCCGTGGCCGGCCCACACGCCTCCACGATCGCCCGCGTGTTGGCCAGGCCCGTGCCGATCGTCGTGCTGAAGGCGTCATAGGTACCGCCGTCAGTGCTCACGGTCGCGAACCCAGGCTGGTCCTCCATGCACCAGACCCCGATCGGGTCGTCCGCCTGGCCGCTCCATCCGGCAGGGGCGCCTTCAAGGGCGGTGCAGGTAGCGCCTTCGTCGCAGGCGAAGCCCGCCGGATCGACGTAGAACACCAGGCCGCCGCCAGGGCCGGTGTTGCCGAGCTGGCACGGCACCGAACTGCCGTCGCAGGTCACGGCGGCCGCGGCAGCCGCAGCAGCACTGTCGGCAAGCGTCCCGACGACAGCCGGGTTCACGCTGCCCGTTGAGTCGCCACTCGTCGATCCGGTATCGGTCGAGCCGCCACTCGTCGATCCGGTATCGGTCGACGCGCTACCAGGGGATGAACTGTCCGCACTGGAGGCGCCCCCGCAGCCCGCAAGGAGCAGGGTGGCGGCCAGCGCCAGCACCCCGCCGACGGCCAGGGGTGAGGGCATGCGGAGATGAGAACTCTTCATGTCGAGCCTTTCTTTTCGAGTTGGCATGCACGTTCAGTTGCGTGGTCATCCATAGTCGACAGATTCATCCCTGGTCCGCACAGCGCTCCTGCCGGAGGGCATCAAGGTCGATGATGAAAGCCTCGAAGAATGCGTTCCATTCGTCCAGGGTGGACTTGGGGTAGTTGTCGGCGGCCGACTGCGCAGATCCGTCCATCGTCTCCTGACGAAGCCTTCCCTCATCCCACCCGCACCACTCGGCCACCGCATCCGGATCAGTGCCCGATCCAAGCGTGGCCAGGATCTCGGCGCTCACCGCTGGATCCCAGGCCTGGAGCAGGTCGGCCCAGTCGCTGTCGGGCACCCCAGTCGGGCGAGGTGGGTCGAAGTTGCCGACAGCGGCGGTAGGCGCGGGTTCGGCGGAATCGAGCGAAGCCTGCGGCTGTGCACTCGCTTCCTCTACGGTGGGCACGATGCTCACCGACGGTGAGGCTCCCGTGCTGGCTGCGCCCCCGCAACCGGTGAGCTGCACGGAGAGCGTCAGGACGGCGAGGCTGAGCATGACACGGCCCACGCGTGGAAGTCGCTGAAATCCGCGTGCCTGCATGACGGCCTACCCGCGATTCGCGCAGAGCTGCTGCCGGTGATCTTCCAGTCGGGCGAAGGAGTAGTCGAAGAAGGCAGTCCATTCCTCGAGGGTGGAGTCGGGATACTCGGCCGCGGCGTTCTCCGGGAGGCCGCCGATCGTCTCCTCGCGGACGGTTGCCTCGTCCTTCGCACAGTACCCGGCCAGGATCTCCTCGTCCGCGCCTTCCATGAAGCCGGTCGGGTCCCAGGTGGTCAGGTAGGCGGCCCAGTCGCTGTCAGGGACGCCAGTCGGACGGGGCGGATCGAAGTCACTGGATGCGGTGGCCGGTCCGCTCGCCATGGCCTCGGATGACGCAGCGGCACTCCCCGACGGTTCGGCGGAGGATCCTGCACACCCGGACAGGAGCACCGCGCTGGCCAAGGCCAGCAACCCTACGAGTGTCATGCCCGTGCGTGGTGCACGTGCCGGGTTGGACTGCATCCTGGACTCCCGTTCGATGGCGGCGGCGTTCCCGAGGTGCCGTGGCAGCACTCGCCGATGCCACGGCACCTGCACCGCACTGACTCCTGGGTCAGGCGCCGAATCAGCCTGCGTCTTCCGCAGGGATGTCAGCGCAGACCGTGTTCCGGGCGATCGCCGCCTGGTCACGACCCCAGTCCAGGAGGGCGATCCACTCCTCGACCGTGGATTCTGGGTTCTGGGTCGCGAGGTCTTCTGCAAACGCCTGCAGTTCCTCGTCTGTCTTCGCCGGCTTCTGGCAGTCGGTGGCGACCTCTTCAGGCGTCTTCGCTTGGGCCTCCGCGATCATGGCGTCCGCGTTGCCCAGCGATTCCACGAGGGTCGCCCAATCTTCGTCGGTAAGGCCGCTCGGGCGCGGCGGCTCAGAGCTGACCGCTTCGGCGCTCGCTGCTTGGGCATTGTCCGCAGCCGTTGACTCGGTGCTGGTCCCGCCGCCGCAGCCCGCAAGGAGCAGGGTGCTTGCCAGCGCCAAAGTCCCGCCGATCGCGATGCCGGTGCTCCGTACGCGGGCTGTTCTGGACTGCATGTTGGACTCCTCTTTCCATACGCCGACGGAATCGAGATCAGGGGCATCTACGGCAGGTAATCTCGCACGTTCGGCGTACCCCGCCAAGGGCTTGCCTTCGAATGGGGTGCTAGCACCCCATTCCGGACGTTCACGCCGTGAATGCCGGATGCCCGGCCACAATTCGTGTTACCACCCCGGGCCGGCTTCAGAGGGAGGCGTCATGCAGGTCCAGGTACGCCGCCAGCCGTCCTTGGCCGTCGCCCGGCTGACCCTCGCCACCGGCGGAGTCTGTCAAGGCGGAGTCCGGCTCAACGGCCGCCCTGAGCCAGGGTGTGGAGACCCAGGCGAAGATGCAGGGAGCCTGGGTGGACGTCGCTGCCCACCTGCCCGGGGATATCGCCGTCATCGAGGTGACCGTGCAGCAGGGCGTCGCGGTGACCCACCCGGGGGCGCGCATCGAGTGCTCACCACGGTGCTGCCGGTCACCAGGGCCTGACGCAGGGTCACGCGTCGGACCGCCAAGCACCACCCTTCGCGGCCTGCGAGGTGGCAGGTGATGAGGGTGCAGGCAGCCCCGATGGCGCCGAGGGCTGCGGTGATCTGCGAGGCGGGGGGGCCGTGCAAGGTCGGGGACACCGGTCCCGGCGGCGGCATCGGACGCCAATCCCTGCCCCGATGGATACCTGGATAGGCGCCGGAAAGGCGAACACCGCGAGCATGCTGGCCACTTGCACCTCAGGTGCCGCGAACCTCGCGGTGGCCTACACCTCGCCGGTATTCGACACCTCGCCCCCAGCGAGCACGACGGAGCCTGGGCCAGGAGCGCAGGCTGGCACGCCAGGTGCGCCGACGGCCGTGCGGGTCGTTGCGTCCAGGGGCTCGGTCACGGTCTCCTGGAAGGCGCCGACCGGTGATGGCGGCAGCCCCATCACCGGCTACGTCGTCGTCGCCGACCCAGGTGGTCGCAGCTGCTCGACCATTCGCCTCACCTGCAAGGTCACCGGCCTGCGCGCGGGCCGCTTTCGGATCCTGGTGACAGCCCGCAATGCGCAGGGCCTAGGCGAGATGGCCCCGCCCGCCCCGATACGGGTGACCGCCACAGGCACGCAACTGCGGAGTACCGCCGGGTCGGCCTCGCAAAAACCCCGGGCGCTCGCCGGGGGGAAATCCGACTGGTTCCTGCCGTCGGCCGGCGAGCTCCTGACGATTGGGGTCTTCATCCAGCATGGCGACTACTGGAGCTCCTCGCAGTACGCCGCGGCCAGCGCATGGCAGAACACCTTCGGCATCCTGATGCCGACCTACAACCCAGTGCCGAAGACCTACTTGCTGTCCGTCCGACCCATCCGGGCCTTCTGATGAGCCTGCGAGCGGAATCCAGCGGAAAGCCAACGACCGGAGGGAGCGTGATGGAGCGAATCACGGTACGGCGACGGGGCGCGATGACCGCGGCTATCCTCGCCATCGGCCTGGTCATGGGGGCCGGGATGAGCGCCCCGGTGTCTGCGGCCCCCGGAGTGCCGACGGCCGACCTGCTGTGTGGGGAAGGCGGCACCTGCAAGGTCGGCGACACCGGCCCCGGCGGCGGCATCATCGTCTACGACGCCGGGTCCGTCCAGAACGGGTGGCGCTACCTGGAGATGGCGCCGAATGGCTGGAGCGGCAGCATCAATGATCCGGCAAGCCCATGGTGCAACGAGAGCAAGCTCATGCCCGCCGCACTCGGCAAGGGCATCGGCGACGGGGTCCTCAACACCGCGGCCATGCTGCAGACCTGCACCTCAGGCGCGGCCAACCTCGCCGACGCCTACGTGTCGCCGGTCTTCGATGCCGCACTGAAGGTGCCGTCGGCGCCCGACGTGCGGCACGGGAACTCGAATCTCATGGCTACCGGTGCAACGCTGCTCGTCAGGCCGATGCGAGCGTTCTAGTGGGCGATGCCCGCGATGCGCGTTGGGGCCGCTGACCGCCTCGCAACGGAGGTGACGCAGCGCGACATCGAGGCCGCACGAACCTCCGAGAGCACGCGTCCTCTAGTGCTAGCATTGATAGCAGATTGGGGGTGGCTGATGGCCGCTGTCAGCATCAGAAATCTGGACAACGGCGTGAAGGAACGCCTGCGCCTGCGCGCCGCATCCCATGGCCGTTCGATGGAGTCTGAGATTCGCGCGATCTTGGAGGAGGCGGTCGCCGATCCGGAAGGGCGGCCAGGCATGCTCGTCACATTGATGGAGCGCTTCGGTGATCTCGGCGGCATTGACCTCGAGGTCCCGGCACGGACGTCGCCGGCCCGTGCGGCGGACTTTTCAGCATGATCGTTGTCGACACCAACGTCGTCTCCGAGATCATGAAGCCGTGGCCATCACCTGTCGTGCGTGACTGGTTGCTTGGCCAGCGTCAGGTCCAGTTGTTCACGACGTCGATCACGGTGGCCGAGATCCTCTACGGCATCGAGCGGCTTCCCGAGGGTCAGCGCAAGGACTCGCTCCGGACGGCAGCCACGGATGTCTTCACGTCGTTCAATGATCATGTGCTCCCGTTCGACCACGACGCTGCGGCCGCCTACGCCGCGCTCGTCCATCTCCGCGACCAGCGCGGTTTGCCCATCGCCGGGTTCGACGCCCAGATCGCCGCCATCTGCATCACCCACCATGCGACGCTGTCCACCCGCAACGTCCAGGACTTCGAGCACACCGGGATCACGGTCCTCGATCCGTGGAAGGCAATCTGATTCGGGGGTGCGCGTCAGTCACCGACGACGCGTCTCGGGCGGTCCACGGTGGCTGCGGTGGTCACAGGTCGAGGGCTTCGCGCAGCCGCTGAGGATTCATCGTGTTCGGGGTGGCCGGGCCAAAGGAGTTGATCAGGGCGATCAGGTCACGGCGCATGATGGGGTCGACTGCCGCCTGGCGCGGAGTCATCCCGCCCAGCGCCGGGATCTCCATGTCCAGCCACTCCTGCTCGTAGCGCAGGATGTGCTGGCGCAGGAACTCCGCAATTTCAGGGTCCTCGTCTAGGCCCGGGTCCGCACTCCTGCCCGCCACGGGGGCCAGCTCCTGCTGGCCATACTCGGCCAGCGCCTGTGCGATGTCGAGCACCTCCTCGGACTCGATGTCGTACGGCAGCCCGCTGTCGGAGAGGACGCCAAGGAGGAGGTCCATCCGCTCACGGCTCATCGTCGAGATGGTGATCTGGCGCCCGTCGAGGGTCAGGGTGCCGCCGATCGTGTCCCCCGGCGAGATCGGACCGCCGGTGACGCTCGCCGTCCAGGAGCCATCACCATTGGCACTGAAGCACCGATCGAGCACTGCGTCGATCCGTCGACGTCCCCCCACTCGGATGACGGTCGTGCAGGGCTCCATCGGATCGCCCGTGGTCGTGGTGAAGCGCATCGGCGCGAACCGATCGGTCAACACCGAGACCAACTCGAGCGGTTCGGGCAGGTCGTCGAGCAGCGCTATCACCTGATCGCGCTGGGCCGGGCTGACCGGCTCGATCCCCCCGAAGAATCCGCACCGGTCGCCGCCCACCGGGAGCACGAGGGTGACGAACAGCATCCCCTCCCATGCGTCCTGCGATCCGAGCACCTCATGCACGAACACCCGTTCGCCATCCAGGACATTCCGCACGCCCAGGCCCTCACCCCTGCGGACCTCCTCGACCTCGTACAGGCCGCGGTCGATATCTACCCAGCGCTCCAGCAGCGCGAGCTCGTCCTCGGGAAGCAGCGGACCCCGCGTGTCCAGGTAGTCCTCGATCACGGACCCCTCGAAGAGCATCGCGCTCATCAGCAACGGGTCGGCGAGCGCCTCCCACAGCGACCCGGCATTGCCGTACCGCGTGCGCTCCTGGGCCAGCTCGATGAGCTCCGCTCGCCAGGGTCCGTCCTGGAGGAAGGCAGAGGCCTTGTGATACAGCAGGGTGGCTCTCCTGGTGAGGGGCAGCGGGGCATCACCCCGATGGCACTGCTTGAGGCGTCGGCCGGACCCGCACCAGCAGGGGTCGTTCCGTCGCAGCGGGACGACCTCCGGCGAGGCGTACTCGCGCAGCAGCCGGACGACACCGTCGTCCGGATCGACGCCTGCGCGCTCCAGCAGCATCTGCGCGCGCGACAGGTCTCCTCGATCGATCGCGCAGCTGGCGACCGACTCCAGGGCTGGGGCGAAGGACGGATCCATCGACAGGGCCTTCTCATAGGCCTGTTCCGCATCAAGGCCGAACCCCGCTCGGTCCGCGCCCCGTCCCCTCATCCATGCCACCGCGGGACGGGTCTGGTGGGGCACGAGAGGGGCGAGGGTGTCGACGAGCACCTGAAACCCCAGAACCGCGCCAATATCCTGGCTTCCGCCGAGGCAGTAGGTCGTAACGGCGGTTGCGACGTCGGGGTCGCCGAGTCGTGCGAGATCCGGGAGTTCGGCAACGAGGCGGTCATGCAGGGCCACGGAGATCTTGGACGCCTCATCGGCGACACGCTGCGGATCCACGTCGCCCGCGACGGCCGCCGCGTCGATGGCCTCGGCGAGCATCGACAGGGCGGCGTCATGGATCGCCGCGAGGCCGGCGAGCACGTCCAGGTCGGCGCCCGACAGGCCATAGACCCGAGCCAATGCCGCGAGTGCGTCGGCGTCATGCCCATCATCAGGATCTGCAGGGCTCACGGACGCATCCTCTCGCGTCCATATCAAGCTGACAATGCACGCCTGCGCCGTGTCGTGGCCCTGCCGGCGATGGTCGCAACGGGGATGACGCAGCGCGACATCGCGGATGCGATCGGCGTCTCGCAACCGGCGGTGAGCCAGCAACTGCGCAACGCACCGGGCCCGGCCACAGTCGACCCACGCACGCTGATCGAGGCTGCCGGCCCAGTGCTCAAGGACGTGATCGCCGAACGGGGGTTCTCGCGGCTGGCCGTGTTCGGATCCATCGCCCGTCGCACCGCACGACCGGACTCCGACATCGATCTCCTGGTCCGTGCACCCAAGGGTGCTTCATCATTCGACCTGGTCACGCTCGCCAGCACGCTGGAGGAGATCCTCGGGCGGCACGTTGACCTCGTCGAGTACGGCGGGTTGAAGCCGGGATTCGATGACGACGTGCGCCGCGACGCGGTCCTCCTGTGATGGACACCCGAGCCGCCAAGGAACTCATCCACATCAGCGGATGGCTCGATCGCGTCGATGAGATCGTCGCGCGAGGTAAGACCGCCTATCTGTCTGACGATCTGCTCTAGGAGGCGGGCGACTCGCTGATGATGAAACTCGGGGATGCAGCCAATCGTCTGGCACGTATGGAGGCCATCGGGCCCGACGGCGTCGATTGGGTCGTCGCCGTGGCTCACCCTCGCCAGGGATCTGCCCACCTGGAAGGCGTCGCTGGAACCACTGGTCTCTGCAGCGCGTTCAGTGCTCGGGGCGAGGTCGTGGTCATCACCGGCGGCGGGCCGGCCTGCACCACCAAGCAGTCCACCTGCACCCTGACCCTGGGCAAGTCCACGTCCGAAGGCCACCACGCCTACGCGAGGCCACGCAATCATCAGCTCTTTCGCCTGCGGTGCCTGGCATCCCATGGGTCAATACATCGCACGTGTGCGATGATCCTGAATATGCGATGATTCGCGATGTGGTCGAGATCGAGCTGCTCGACGAAGTGGTTGAGTGGCTCGATTCGCTCACCGGCGCAGAGCTGGAGCGAGTCGTCGGCGTGGTGGATCGGCTCGCAGGGCTGGGCTCACGTGCGCGGATGCCGTTCTCGCGCAGCCTGGGAGGCGGGCTGTTCGAAATCCGGTTCACGCTGGGTTCGACGTCACGACGTATCACGTATCGCTTCACGGCGGATGGACGGATCGTGCTGCTTACGACGTTCCGAAAGGAACGCAACAACGAACGAACTGAGATTGATCGGGCCCGAAAGGCGGCGATGACCGACGGGGTCGAGCATCCCTAGGAGAGGTGGAGCAATGGCGAATCATTCGCGGTGGGAAGACGTCAAGGCCAAGCGGCCAGCGGCATCGGCGCAGGTACGGTCAGCGATGGAGGAGAGTTTTTCGCTGGCGCAGATGATCTACGACCTGCGCATCGAAGCAGGACTGAGTCAGCGTGAACTCGCTCAGCGGATGGGCACCACCCAGTCGGTGATCTCTCGCTTGGAGGAAGGCGGTGGCACCGGCAACCGCGTCGACACGCTCGCTCGAGTTGCGACTGCGCTCGGTCGGCACCTGGTGATCTCATTCCCGCGCACGGTGCCGGCGAAGATCAAGGACGGCGTCCGGGTCGCCTGACGATCCGGTCCCGCTCATGGCGCAGGGGTGAGGTCGAGCGCACTGGAAGGGCAAGGGGTCGTCTGTTGAGCGCCCCGTTGGCCTCTGCCACAATGCCGCGAGGTGACCGTTCGCAGGGCTGAGGGGGCAGATGCGCAGCGATTCCCCCCAGTGGCATGAGGTGGGCCAGGCTGCGACCCCGGCTGAGGACGAGGCCCTTGGGGTCATCAAGGCCATGCTCCCGGAGGCTGCCATCGCCTGGGCCTGGTCGAACCTGTCGTTCATCAGCGTCCACGGCCGCCTGGCCGAGGTCGACCTGCTGCTGCTCACCCGCGCCGGCCTGACCCTGGTGGAGCTGAAGGGCTGGCACGGGAGGATCACCGGCAACCAGCGCACCTGGCGGGTGGGGGTCGAGGAGCGGGCCAATCCGCTGTTCCTCACCGACCAGAAGGCCAAGTGGCTGAAGGAACTGCTGGCCTACGTGCAGCCGGGGCCACGGCGAGTACCGGTCCCGTTCATCAAGGCGATCACCGTCCTGCACGGCCGGGACAGCGTGGTGGATCTCGACCCGGTCGCGACGACCGCGACCTATGGGCTGGACGGGTTCAACGTGCGTGGCGTCCCCGCGTTCAGCGAGTACCTCGAGCGGCTGCCGAATGATGCGCGGGACGTGGTCGACGCGAAGCGCGCCAAGGAACTGGTCGCCATGATCGCCGCCGCCGGCTTCACCGCGCCCCCGCGCACCCGGATGGTCGGCCAGTATGCGGTTGAGCGGCTCGATGCCGTGGAGCAGGGGCCGAGTTGGTCGGATGTGATCGCCCAGCACCCGCACCTGCCCGGCCAGCGCAAGCGGATACGTATATATGACGTGCCCCGCCAGTCCTCCGCCGAGCAGCGGCAGCAGGTGATCCGGATGGCGCAGCGCGAGTTCTTCCTGACCAGCGGGCTGCGTCACCCGGGGGTGGTCGCCCCGGAGGACTTCTTCGACGACCCGGCCGCCGGGCCGGCCTTGGTCTTCGCCTACGACCCGGGCCCGGTGCGACTGGACCGGTGGCTGGAGCAGCATGCCGATGACCTCACCCTGGATCGACGACTGGAGGTGATCCGCCAGCTCGCGGAGATCCTGCGCTATGCCCATGCCCGCGGGGTGACCCACCGGGCGCTGTCTGCCCATCGCGTCTTCATTGAGGGTGAGGCGGAGGGCACGCTGCGGGTCAGCGTGCGCGACTGGCAGACCGGCCGGGAGGAGCCGGGGCTGGATCGCGGAACGAACGCGCCCTCGACGACCATCCTGCAGGGCACCCGGCACGTGGTCGATCACATCGACCCGACCACCTGGGTCTACCTGGCGCCGGAGCTGCATGCCGCCGATGAGCCCGACGGGGTCGCGCTTGATGTCTACGGCCTGGGCTCGGTGGGCTACCTGGTGATCACCGGCAAGCCGCCGGCCGACAGCATCCCGGCCCTGGAGCGACGGATCCGCGGCAGCGCGGGCCTGGACCCAGCGGTCGAGCTGGACGGGATCCCCGATGGCATCCGTGCCCTGATCCAGCGGGCCACCCATCCCGATGCGCGCGTTGATCGCACCCCGGATGCCGAGGCCTTCCTTGCCGACCTGGATGCCGCCGAGCATCAGCTGCGGGACGACACCGAGCCGGAGCCGGTCATCGACCCCCTGCAGGCCCAGGTCAATGACGTCCTCGATGACCGCTTCCTGGTGATCGAGCGGCTGGGCTCCGGATCGACCGGGGTGGCCTTGCTGGTTTCCGACCTGGACGACGAGAGCGTGCTGAAGGTCGCGCATGATGCGACCAAGGAGCACCGGCTGGCGGCCGAGCATGCCGCGTTGGCCAGCCTCGATCACCCGCGAGTCGTCAAGGTGCTGGCCGACCCCTTCCTGGTCGGGGGGCGGCTGACCCTGCAGCTGCAGGACGCAGGCCGCCCGACCCTGGGCAGCCGGATCCGGCAGGAGGGCCGGCTCACCCTGGATCAGCTCGAGCGCTATGGCGCCGACCTGCTCGAGGCCGCTGCCCATCTGGATGCCCGCAGCGTCCTGCACCGCGACATCAAGCCCGACAACCTCGGGGTGCGACCTGATCCAACCGATCGCCGCCCGCGACTGGTGCTGTTCGACTTCTCCCTAGCGGATGAGCCGCTGGAGCATGTGAAGGCCGGCACCCCTCCCTACCTGGACCCATTCCTCGGGGCGGGCCGGCGGCCGAGGTACGACCGGGCGGCCGAGCGATTCGCGATCGCGGTGACCCTGTTCGAGATGGCCACCGGCACGCGGCCGGTCTGGGGCAGCGGCGGGGCTGATCCGGCGACGATCACCGACGAGGTGACGCTCACCCCCGACCTGTTCGAGCCGTCCATTGCAGCCGGGATGATCGCCTTCTTCCGCAAGGCCCTGGCCCGCGATGCCAGTCAGCGTCACGGAGACCTGGCCGAGCTGGCGCAGGGCTGGTCAGCACTGTTCGCCGCGGCCGACGCGAGTTCGCAGCAGGTGGACGAGGACGGCACGGGCGAGGAGGTCGAGGTCTCAGCGAGCACGTCGTTGAGCGAGGCAGGCCTCAGTGCCCGGGCCCAGTCGGCGGTGGCGCGTCTGGGGGTCGCGACGGTCGGCGAGCTGCTGAGCGTGTCGCCCTTCCGCATCAACAGCATCCCGGGCCTGGGCGAGAAGACCCGACGGGAGTTGCAGCGCCGCATCCGCGCCTGGCGCCGGGCCATCCACCTGGATCAGGGCGGCAACGAGGCACCGGGCACGAATGGCGACACTGCAGGCGAGCCGTCAGGGCAGGAGCCCGGCCAGCCGCGCGGCATCGACGCGATCGCCGCGGCCTACGTTCCCAAGGCCGCAGGCCGCAGCCAGACCGAGGTGCAGTGCGCGCGTGCGCTCATCGGGATCCAGGCAGCAGGCACTGAGAGCTGGCCGAACCTGATCGCGGTGGCCGAGGTGGTCGGCGTCACCCCGGCCCGGGTGAGCCAGGTGCTGGACCGACTGCGCAAGCCCTGGTTGCGCACCAGCATCGACATCGGGATGGATGCCCAGGTCCAGGCGATCCTGGCGGGCCTGGGCGGCGTTGCCGAGGCCAGCGAGGTCGCCCGCGCGCTGCTGGCCACCTGCGGGTCCGCGGCGTACGAGCCGGATCGCACCCGCCAGGCCCTGGGCGTGGTCCGCGCCGTGGTTGAGGCCGACCTGACCCGAGGCGGGGATTCCGCGATCGCCTCGCGTCGCCACGGCCCCAGAGTGATCCTCGCCTTGGAGCCCGCCGACCCGGATGCCCCGGCCGCCGATGCGGTGATCGACTGGGTGCGTCGGCTCGCGCAGGCCGCTGACCGGCTGGCCGCGACCCAGCCCATCCCGGTTCGAGCCACCGCCCTGGCGGCGTTGCGCGCGATCAAGGCCCCGGCGGGCGTCGTCCTCACTGATGAGCGACTGCTACGCATCGCGGCTGCCGCGTCAACGACGGCAGCAGTCGGTGGGCGTGGTGAGATCTACCCACGTGGCATGGCAGCGGCCGAGGCGATCCGACTGACCCTGGCAGGTCTGGCGGCATCCCGACTGCAGTTGACTCCGCAGGCGTTGGCCGAACGGGTCCGTGGCAGGTTCCCCGAGGCTCAGCGGATCCCGGAGCGCCCAGCACTGGACCGGATCGTGCAGGAGTGCGATGCGGGCCTGGCGTGGAATGGCACGGCCTACGCATCGACGACCGCAACGACCGGCAGCCTGCTGTCGACCGAGCATGGCCGCACCATGCTCGGAGCCCGGCATGCAGGCCCGAGGTTCGACGAGGTGGACGCCCGCCTGCGCGCCGCGCTGGCCAGCGACAGCTACCTGACCCTGGCGGTCGACCCGAGGCGGCAGCAGCAGGCGACCGAGGTCCTGGCCAGCGAGTACGGGTTGACCGTGGTGAACCTGACCGACCTGCTGCTGGACGCGGCTCGCGAGCTGGCCACCAGCAGCGGGGTGGACTGGGCCTTCCTGCTCGCAGTGGACGCGAAGGACCCAGCCAGCCCGGATCGCGTGCAGCTGAATCACTTCGTGGCCACGGCCCTGGACCAGGCGATGCCCAAGGTGCTCGCCAGCAGCGAGCCCCTGCTGCTGACCGAGCCGGCGCCGCTGGGCCGCTACCGGCAGCAGCAGTGGCTGGCCACCCTGGCCGACCTGACCACCCCCCGCCCGGCAGCACGCTGGCTGCTCGTCCCGCATCGCGATTCGGCAGGTGCCCCGACCCTGGATGCGCAGGTGCCGGTGCCGCTGGGCGCTGACGGCTTCCTGCCGATCAGCATTGACTTCCTGGACCGGCATGCCATGCAGGCGGACGCATCGTGAGCCGCACGGCCCAGGCACCCACCCTGCTGAAGGACCTGCAGGCCCAGGTCAAGGCGCTGACCAATGACCTGCGGGCACGAAGCGAGCAGGGGGACGATGCCTGGGCCCAGCAGTTGCGCGCCGAGTACGAGCAGGCCCGAACACGGAACCGCACCGGCCTGACCTGGTCGGAGTGGCGCGACGGCGAGGTCGACCTGGCTGCAGTGGCCTGGGTGCTGGCCACCGTCTTCGTGCGGTTCTGCGAGGACAACGGACTCATCGACGGCCCGTGGATCACCGGCGAGGGTGCCCGGCACGCGCAGGCCCTGGACAACGAGACCGAGTTCTACCGGCAGGACCCGATCCGCAATGCCCGCGACTGGCTGCGTGCCGGGTTCGCCAGCCTGGCTGACCTGAAGGCGGGCCGCGACCTGATCGACCCGGATCATCACCTGGTCTGGCGGGCACCGATCAGTGCCGATGCGGCATCCAGCCTGCTGGCCTTCTGGCGTGCCCAGCAGGCGGACGGCACCCTGGTGCACGACCTGCGAGACGAGCAACTGGACACCAGGTTCCTCGGCGACCTCTACCAGGACCTCTCCGACCACGCGAAGAAGAAGTACGCCCTGCTGCAGACCCCGGTCTTCGTCGAGGAGTTCATTCTCGACCGCACCCTGACCCCGGCGATCGCCGAGTTCGGCATCGAGGGCCTGCGCATGATCGACCCGACCTGCGGCTCGGGTCACTTTCTACTCGGAGCATTCGACCGCATCCTGCGCACCTGGCAGGCGCATGCGCCAGCGATGGATGAGCGCACCAGGGTCCAAAACGCACTGAACGCCATCCATGGTGTCGACATCAACCCGACCGCGGTGGCGATCGCGCGATTCCGGCTCACCGTCGCAGCCATGGAGGCGTCCGGGGTGACCAGACTGAAGGACGCGCCCCACTACGACTACCACATCGCCGTCGGTGACTCCCTCATCAAGCACGGCGTGCAAGCAGACCTGCTGGCCGAGGCGGAGGAGTTCGAGTACGCCAACGAGGACCTGTCCCAGCACCCGGGCATCCTGGACCGCGGCCGCTACCACGTCGTGGTCGGCAACCCGCCCTACATCACTGTGAAGGACAAGGCACTCAACGAGCGCTACCGGCAGGACTACCAAACCTGCCACCGTCAGTACGCCCTGAGCGTGCCGTTCATGGAGTTGTTCTTCCAGCTAGCGATCAAGGGCGATACCCAGCCGGCGGGCTACGTCGGCCAGATCACCAGCAACTCGTTCATGAAGCGCGAGTTCGGCAGCAAGGTGATCGAGGATCTGCTCTCAGGCACCGGCAGCTTGATGTACGAGAACCCAGTCGACCTGCAGTACGTCATCGACACGAGCGGGGCATACATCCCCGGCCACGGCACCCCGACGGTCATCCTTATTGGCCGTAGGCGTCGACCGGTCGGAGACACGCTGCGTGCCGTGCTGGGCATCCGGGGCGAACCTGGCCAGCCGGACGTTGCCGCGACCGGCCTCGTCTGGAGCGAGATCGTTGAGCATGTCGATGCGGGAGCGCATGACGGCACGTACGTCACCGTCACCAACCTCAATCGAAACACACTCGCAACGCACCCCTGGTCCCTCGGTGGCGGTGGATCCGGGACACTCATGGCGGTCTTGTCGCGAATGCAGGGGCGCGCCGTGAGTGACCTGGTTTCAGAGATCGGGCGCACCACCGTCGTCGGTGAGGACGATGCCTGGGTAGTTCCTGATCATCAGAGTGCCCGGAGGTATCGGTTCTCGCACGCGTGCGTAGCTTTTGTGGAAGGGGAGGTAGTGCGTGATTTCTCGATTGGGGCCGTTAGCTGGGTGGTAGACCCGTATGTTGACGTCCAAATCCCGTCTTGGATTTCCCCAGGTGACAGCGTTGTTCGAGAGCGGCTGTGGCCAAATCGCAAGAGGCTGGCAGACAGGACGGTATTTGGGAAGTCCCTCAGCGACAGAGGTCGTCCTTGGTACGACCATTTGGAAACTTACTCAAGCAAATTGCGCACTCCGCTGTCGTTGGTGTTTGCGTTCGTGGCGACCCACAACCACTTCGTGCTGGATCGCGGCGGGAAGGTCTTCAAACAGTCGGCGCCGGTGATCAAGTTGCCGGCCCAGGCCACGGAGGCCGACTACCTGGAGTTGCTTGGGGTCTTGAACTCGTCGGTGGCGTGCTTCTGGCTGAAGCAAGTCAGTCACAGCAAGGGCAATGCCACGGCATCAAGCGGAATGCCGGACCAGCCGTGGTCGTGGAACTGGGAGTTCACGGGGACGAAGTTGCAGGAGTTTCCTTTACCCGCCTCCCTCCCCGGCGAACGGGCAATGGTGATTGACCGATTGGCCATCAAGTCATCTGCTGTACACCCCGCTCACGTTCTGGCGTCGGAAGTCTCGGCTTCTGCAATAGACGATGCTCGATCCACTTGGTGGGCGCTCCGTGAGAGGTTGGTTTTCGAGCAGGAGGAGTTGGACTGGGAGGTTTACCGCTCGTATGGGCTCACGGATGCGGACCTAACTTATGAGGGTTCTGAGGAGCTAACTATTGCTCCGGGAGAGCGCGCATTCGAGATTGCACTTGCGCGCAAAATGGCTTCTGGCATTGAGTCTGCGAGCAAGTGGTTTACGCACCATAGGCACGTGCCACGGACAGACTTGCCCGAGAACTGGCCGGCGGACTATCGCGCTCTTGTTGAGCGACGGCTCGCGTTGATCTCGTCCGATCCGTTCATCGGGTTGCTGGAGCGTCCGGAATACAAGCGACGCTGGAACTCGTCGACCTTCGATGACCTTCTTCCTGATGCGTTGCGCTCGTTCATTCTCGATCGGCTTGAGGCCTCTGCTTTGTGGTCCGATGGGTCTGGTCCAGCGGTGCTGTCGGTGGCGCAGTTGGCTGATCGGGTGCGTGGTGATGCGGATCTGGTCGAGGCGGTGCGCCTGCTGCGCGGTGCGGTCGAGGTCGACCTGACCGGTGAACTGGGTCGGTTGCTGGCCGATGAGGCCGTCCCGCACCTGGCGGCATTGCGCTACAAGGAGTCTGGTCTTCGGATCCGGTCGGAGTGGGAGTCGGTCTGGGCGCTGCAGCGACGCGAGGATGCGGGGGAGCAGGTGTCGATCCCGGTCCCACCGAAGTATGGCTCGGCTGACTTCCGTCGTCCGTCCTACTGGAAGCATCGCGGCAAGCTCGACGTCCCCAAGGAGCGATTCATCTCCTACCCGGGGGCTGAGCGTCCCGGTGATGCCTCTGCTGTGATCGGGTGGGCAGGGTGGGATCACCTTGACCAGGCGCGGGCGTTGGCTCGGCTGGCCGTCGAGCGATCCACCGGGGAGGGGCTCTCGGCCGATGCCCACTTGAGCCTGGTGGCTGGGCTGGTCGAGCTTGAGCCGTGGCTGCACCAGTGGCATGGGCAGCCGGATGCTGCCTTCGGCGGGCAGTCTCCGGCGGTCTTCATGACCGGGTTCATCGACGCCCAGCTGGCGTCCCTCGGTAAGACGCGGGCCGATGCCGCTGCCTGGCGACCTGCCTGATGCCACCGCCTGTCGCGCTATCGTCGCCGTCATGACTGGCTTGGAGGAGGTCGACATGGCCGCTCTGGAGGCGGTGTGCGAGCGGTTCGGCGTCGCCGAGCTGTCGATCTTCGGGTCGGCCGCCACGGGTCGACTGACCCCGGAGAGCGACATCGACGTGCTGTACGTGCTGCGCGACGGCGTTCACCTTGGCTGGGCGATCGACGACCTGTCCGACGCCCTGGAGCAGATCCTGGGCCGGCCGGTGGACCTGATCGCCAGGCGAGCCATCCATGCTCGGCTGAAGGACTCGGTGCTTGGGCAGGCCAAGGTCATGTACGTAGCGTGACCTGCTGATGGGGCTGCTGGGCTGACGTCGATGGGCGGGTCTGGATGCCGAGCCGGTGACAGGCGTAGGTCGTAGGGTTCGTGCTGAGATACGGGGGCTTTCCCCGTCGTAGGGGAGGTGCTCGGATGCTGCTGCGGGATGCGATCTCGATTCCCGAGCACGTCAGCGCCTCGGACTTCGTCCTCAAGCTCGACTCCGGGGTGGAGCAGGCGGCCAGCACCGTCGCCCAGTACGTGGTCACCGACAAGCTCGCTGGCTCCTTCGACACCGCCCTGGCCTCGCTGGGTTCGGCGCTGGCCAGCGGTGGCGACCGGGGCTCGTTCGTGCACGGCTCCTTCGGCTCCGGCAAGAGCCACTTCATGGCGATCCTGCACCTGCTCATCTCCGGTGATGCCGGGGCTCGGGGCCTGCCGGGCCTGCAGCAGGTCATCGCCCGACACGATGCCGCCCTTTCCCTGCCGGTGCTGGCCCTTGACTTCCACCTCATCGGCGCAGACTCCTTCGAGGCGGCCCTGTTCTCCGGGTACTTGCGGCAGGTCCGGGCCCGGCACCCCGATGCGGTGCTACCCGTCCTGCACAACACCGATGCCCTGTTCGCCGACGCGGAGCGGCTGCGCTCGCGGTTGGGTGATGAGGAGTTCTTCGCCGCGCTGAACGGCAGCGGGTCGGCCTGGGGTGCCTTCGGTGGATGGTCGGCTGACTCCTACGACGCAGCCGTCGCGGCCGACCTGGCTGACGAGACGCGCGGTCGGCTGGCCAGCGCACTGGTCACGACCATGTTCGCCGCGTACGAGCGGGCCGGGGAATGGGTCGGGGTGGAGGAGGGGCTGCGCCTGATCACCGCCCATGCCAAGTCGCTGGGCTACCGGGGGCTGGCCCTGTTCCTGGACGAGCTCGTGCTCTGGCTCGCCACCCACCTGGCCGACTCCCAGTTCGTCAGCATCGAGGGCTCCAAGGTCGCCAAGCTGGTCGAGACCGGTGCCGGCTCGCGGGCCATCCCCATCGTGTCGTTCGTCGCCCGTCAGCGAGACCTGAAGGACTTCCTCGGCGACTCGGTGCCCGGGGCCGAACGGGTTGCTGTCGGGCAGACCTTCACCTGGTGGGAGGACCGCTTCGACACCATCCGGCTGCAGGCCTCCGACTTACCGGAGATCGTCCACAAGCGACTCCTGGAACCAACCTCGGCCGAGGGGGCGGCCGCCCTGGCCGGTGCGCTGGCCCGGGTGAAGGGCAATGCCCGAGCCTGGGACGACCTGCTTCGCGACGAGCACGGTGCCGACGAGGCCGCCTTCGCCAAGGTCTACCCGTTCTCCCCGGCGCTGGTCGACACCATGATCGCGCTGTCCGGGCTGCTGCAGCGCGAGCGGACCGCGCTGAAGGTGATGGCCCAGCTCCTCGTCGCCGGTCGTGACGTGCTCACCGTCGACGACGTCATCCCGGTCGGCGACCTGTATGACGCGATGGTCGAGGGCGGTGACACGCCGCTCACCGACGAGATGCGCACCCACTTCGAGATCGCCAGGGAGTTGTATCGGGCCAAGCTCCGGCCGATGCTGCTGGCCAGCCTCGGCCTTGCCGAGGCCGACCTGGCCGGCTCCCGGCCCGGGGCCATTGCCCCCGGTGCCCCGCCAGCGGTGCAGGCCTTCTTCACCGACGATCGATTGGCCAAGACCCTGCTCGTCGCGGCGCTGGCGCCGGGGGCGTCTGCCTTGCGCAACCTGACCGCGTCCAAACTCGCCTACCTGAACTACGGGACCGTGCCGGCCATCATCCCGGGCACCGAGGCAGTCGCCGTCCTGGGCAAGGTGAAGGCCTGGGGCGACCAGGTCGGGGAGATCACCCTCGGATCCGGCGACGACCCGGTGATCACCGTGACCATCAGCGGGGTCGACTACGACAGTGTGCTCAACCAGGTCCGCACCGAGGACACCCCGGCCAATCGGCGCAGCCTGCTGCGACGGCTGGTGTTCGAGCAGCTGGGGCTGCCGGCCACCGAGACCCTGCTGGCCGAGAACCCGCACCCGGTGGTCTGGCGGGGCAGTAAGCGCACGGTGGACCTGGTCTTCGGCAACGTCCGCGACCCCGATGCCCTGCCCGACGACACCCTGCGGGCGAACGGCGCCAACTGGAAGCTCGTCATCGACTACCCGTTCGACGCCCCCGAGCACGGCCCGCACGACGACATCGCCCGTGTGGAGCGACTGCGGGAGTCGGGGCTGACCAGCCGAACCGTCGCCTGGATCCCGGCCTTCCTGTCGGCCTCGCGCTTGGAGGATGTCGGCAGCCTGGTGCTGCTGGAGTACCTGCTCGCCGGGTCCGGGGATGCCTTCGATCGGCATGCCACCCACCTGCCCGCCGAGCACCGACCGCTGGCCAAGGCCACCTTGACCAATCGCCGCAACAACCTGCGTGACTCGCTGGGCGCGGTGATTCGCCAGGCCTACGGGGTAGCCCGGCCCGAGCCGCGCGATATCGACACCTCGTACGGTGAGATCACCTCCTTCGCGACCCTCGAGCCCGGCCTCACCCTGCAGTCGCCGGTGGGTGCGTTGCTGCGTGATGCGCTGGCCGGGCTGGTCGACCAGATGCTCAGCGCGCAGTTCCCCGAGCACCCGCGCTTCGACCCGGGCGATGCCGAGGTCAAGCGTGCCGATCTGGCCGTGGTCGTCGAGCACGTCACCCGGGCGATGGCTTCCGGGGGCCGGGTGGAGCCGGTGGAGACCGGCAAGCGTGGGCCGCTGCGCCGGGTCGCCAACGCCCTCGAGGTCGGTCAGATGCTGGAGAATCACTACGTTTTCAGCGCTGCCAGCTTCCCCTGGCGCAACCGATTCACCGCCTGGGCTGCCGCGGAGCACCTGGATTCGATCCCGGTGGCCCGGGCCCGGGCCTGGCTCGCCGGGTACGGGATGGCCCGCGATGTCGAGAGCCTGCTGCTCATCGCCTGGGCCCTGCTGGACGACAAGCAATGGACCAAGGCCGGAGCTGCCGTCACGGTCACCGGGGTGGAGCAGGTCACCGACGACCTCGTCCTGCGCGAGCCGACCCTGCCCGATGCCGCTGCCTGGGAGGCTGCGGTGCCACTGGCCGCCGCCCTGTTCGGTGAGACGGTCGCCGCCCTGCGCTCGGCCGCCAACGTCGCCGACCTGGGCACTCGGGTGCGAACCAAGGCACGGACCTGGCAGGGGCCGGTCGCCGACCTGCTGGCCTCGCTTCGGGCCCATGCCGCTGACCTCGGCATCTCGGAGTCCAGCCCACGCCTGGTCACCGCCCGCACCGCGCACGAGCTGCTCACCAAGCTGGCCAATGAGCACGATGACGTGGTGCTGGTGCAGGTGCTGTTCGAGTTCCCGACACCGGCTGAGCCGCAGGCCCTGGCCAAGTCGATGAGCAGTGCAGTCTCGGTGCACACCGCCCTGCAGGGGTTGCTGTGGAGCATGATCGAAGCGCTGCGCGGGATCAGCCCGCAGGATGCTCGCCACGCTCAGGCCAGTGCTGCATTGACGCAACTTTCTGAGGCGGCCAGCGCCGAGGAACTGCATGCGGCGCTGGGTCCGGCGCTGCGGCAGGCGGTCGATACCGCCAGCACCATCCTGGCTGCGGCCGGTCCCGGCCCTGTCCCACCTGCACCTGCTGTTCATCCACCCGTTCCAGTCCCTGTTGCTCCACCTCCTGTTCCACCTGTTGGTCCGTCGCCGGTTGCTCCGGGCGCGCTGCCGGCCAGGCATGTCGACGACGTCCCCCTCGAGGGGATCGAGGACACCTTCGACGAGGAGATGCGCCAGGCGCGCGCTGCGCTGGCCGAGCATCCGGGTCGACGCCTGCACGTACGGTGGTGGCTGGAGTGAGCCCCAGCCCTGGTGCGGCCACTGCCGGGGCGACCACGATCCTGCCCGAGGCCTTGGTGCAGCAATATGCGCGCTCCCTGGTCGGCAAGGCCGGGTCCAGTGCTGCGCGGACCCTCATCCTGCGCGCCCGGCCGGTCTGGGATGGGCTTGATGAGCTGACTGTCGTTGACCAGGACCGTTCGATCACCGTCCACGTCCGGGCCTGCGTCTCGCCGCTGGCCGTGCGCGATGCCATGCGCACCGCTGGCAGTGAGCACCTGCTGGTCATCACCGACCAGTCCGATGCGGACCTGGGCCTGGGGATCTTGTCGCACTGCTATGACCAGCGGGTCATCACCCCGTCGATGTGGGAGGCGGTCAAGGGCTCCTTCGCCGCACGGGAGGTCGACCCGCACCTGGCCCGGATCTCCTGGGCTGCCGAAGCCCTGGTGACCTGCGCACCCGCCAGTGGCTGGCCGGTGGCACCCACCGCAGTGCTCACCCGGGATCACGCCCTGCGTCACCTGACCGCCGAGCTACTCGGCCTGCCGGCCAGCGACCTGGACCCGTCCGCGATCCTGGACTGGAGCCTGGCCAGCCGAGGGACTGCCCTGGATGCCCAGCCAGCGGCGGTGCGCGAGGGCATCGTCAACTGGGTCGGGCAGTCGATCGGGCCGGTCGCGGCCCTATCGCTGCAGTGCAGCATGCAGGGTCACTCGGTGGATGCCGTGTCGATCGGCCTCGCAGCGGACGTGCTGTGGGCCGATGACCCGGCCGTGGGCGTGCCCTCGCGACCTGCCCCGGCCGAGGTGATCGCAGCCCGCGCCCGGCTGGAGACCTGGACCGGGGTGCGTGACCTCGACGCCGTCGTGGCTCGGGCCTTCGCCGACGCCGCGCGCGGTGCGACTCAGCGGATGGCGAGCCGTCGTGACCCGGCGCATGCGCTGGTCATGCAGCGGGCCACCGCGATGTTCGACAGCCTGGGCTACCCGCAGGGGGCCGGTGCTTCGACCGTGCTGCCGGCCGGGTACCAGGCCCGCCTGGCGAACCTGGCGCGCGGCATTCGGGAGTACCTGGCCTCCTCCTGCGGATGGGGCCAGCTCGCCGCCGTCGAAGCGGCCTTCGCGGACTTCCTGCGCCATGACCTCGCTGGTCCGGATCGGTCCAGCCGCATCGCCCGGATGGCCGTGCGCCTAGCTCGATGGCTTGCCGTCCCGGAGCCGGATGCGCCGACGAACCTGCACACCGCCCTGCTGCGGCAGGCCCGCGAGGATGCCTTCGTCGACTGGGCGGCGGCGGATGTCTGGGTCGGGTCGACGGATCCGGAGGTCGCCGAGGCGGCCGCCGGGCTCTTCAGCGCCGTGCGGGCCCGGCGGGATGTACACGATGCGCAGTTCGCCACCCTGCTCGCCGATGCCACCGCACGCGGGGTACTGCCCGATGCGCTGGTGCCGGTGGAGTCGGTGATCGCCACCATCCTGCAGCCGCTTGCCGATGCCGCTCGCCTGCTCATCGTCGTCGTCGACGGGATGAGCACTGCGGTGGCCGCGGAGCTGGCCGACGAGACCCTGCGGGCCGGCTGGTACGAGGCCGTTCCCGAGGCCGACCCGCAGCGCACGGCCACCCTCGCCGCGCTGCCGACCCTCACCCGGTATTCGCGAACCTCCTTGCTGACGGGCCGGCTCGCTGCCGGAGCTCAGGCCGAGGAGAAGGCCGGGTTCACGGCTCTCACCGGTGGCCAGGTCTTCCACAAGGCCGACCTGGTCGGCGATGCCGGGCAGGCGTTGCCCGGACCGGTGCTGGCAGCGCTGCGCTCCGAGGTCGGCATGGTCGCCGCAGTGCTCAATACCGTGGACGACACCCTGGCCAAGGCGGATCCTGGGGGCACGGACTGGACGGTGTCGAGCATCCAGCACCTGCAGCCCTTGCTGGACGAGGCGGCTCGATCGGGTCGGACGGTGGTGCTGATCAGCGATCACGGCCACGTCGTGGAGCGAGGTGGTCAGGCGCGTGGAATCGACGGTGCCGAGGCGCGCTGGCGCAACCCCTCGACCGGGCCGTTGGATGCGAGCAACGAGGTCTCGCTGGCCGGTCCTCGGGTGCTGGCCGACGGCGGCACGATCATCGCGGCGGTGCAGGAGTCCGTCCGCTACGGCACCAAGCAGGCGGGCTACCACGGCGGTGCCAGTGCTGCCGAGGCGGTCATCCCGATCATCGTGCTGAGCCGGAACCCGGATGACCTTCGCGCAGCCGGCTGGGTGCCGGCGATCCCGCAGGCGCCCTCCTGGTGGCATGACCAGTTGCCTGGGCTCCCTTCGCACGTTCGCAGTGCTCCAGCAGGTGGCACGCCCTCGGGTAACGGCGGGCGCCGTGCCGGCACCCCGCCCGGCCAGGGCGCCTTCGAGATCGACATTCCGGTTGCTCCGGTGGACGAGCCCCTGGCATCGCTGGTCGAGGCCGTGCTTTCGTCCCCGATCTACCAGGCGCAAAGGGCCCGCTATGGCGCCCGGGCCATCTCGGACGAGGTCGTGCGGGGGGCGCTCACCCTGCTGATCGCCCAGGGTGGCCGCGCGCACCGCGACACGGTGGCGGCCGCCGCCGGTATCGCCCAGCTTCGCTGGGAGGGGGCAGTCAGCAACCTGCGTCGGCAGTTGAACGTCGAGGGTTACTCGGTGTTCAGCATCGACGTGGACGAGGTCACCGTGCTGCTGGACATCCCGCTGCTGCGCCAACAGTTCGTCGACGGGGCCGCGGCACCGGCCGACCGGAGCGACCGCTCGTGAGCATCGAGATCAGCGAGCGACGCCGCCGCGAGGTGATCAACGCGTTGCGCGCCGGTACCGTCCCACAATCCGGACTTGACGTGCTGGCCGTCGGCCTCGGTCGATTCGAAGGTGCCATCGACGCCGAGCTCGCTGAGGTCGCTGCCGGCGGCTCGGTGTTCAAAGCCGTGCGCGGTGAATATGGCGCCGGCAAGACCTTCTTCTCCCGCTGGCTGGTCGAGCGAGCCCGGCGGGCCGGCTTCGCATCGAGTGAGGTTCAGGTCAGCGAGACCGAGACCCCGCTGCATCGCCTGGAGACCGTCTATCGGCGCATCACCGAGAACCTGGCCACCGCCGAGTTCCCGCCGTCGGCGCTGCGCGAGGTGTTGGACGGTTGGTTCTACGCCCTGGAGCAGGATGCGCTGGCCGCAGGCAACGTCGACGAGCACGACCCGATCGCACTCGGCGCGGCCGTCGACGCGTTACTGGAACGCCGGCTGCAGACGGTCTCCCAAACCGCACCCGCATTCGCTGCAGCACTGCGCGGCTATCGGTCGGCGGTCGCGGCCGGCGATGCCCCCACTGCTGACGGCCTGCTCTCCTGGCTGGGAGGCCAGCCCCATGTCGCGGCCGCCGTACGTCGGGCCGCCGGTGTGCGGGGGGAGTTGGATCACTTCGGCGCCTTCGGCTTCTTACAAGGGCTCATTGCCGTCCTGCGTGACAGCGGGTATGCCGGGCTGGTGCTCATCCTGGACGAGGTCGAGACCCTGCAGCGGGTTCGCGGCGACGTTCGGGACAAGGCCCTCAACGCACTGCGGCAACTGGTCGACGAGGTGCATGCCGGCCGGTTCCCGGGCCTGTACCTGCTGATCACCGGCACCCCGCCGTTCTTCGACGGGCCGTCCGGGGTGCAGCGACTGGCACCCCTCGCGCAACGACTGGCCGTGGACTTCAGTGGGGACCCGCGCTTCGACAACGCTCGCGCAGTGCAGGTACGGCTGCCGGGGTTCAGTCGGGCGTCGCTGGTCGAGTTGGGTGGCCGGGTGCGCGACATGTACGCCGTGGGTGCAGACCCGCGGGTGCCGCAGATCGTCGACGACGCGTACCTGGCCGACTTGGCCGCAGCGGTGACCGGCCGACTCGGCGGACAGGTCGGGGTCGCACCACGCATCTACCTGAAGAAGCTCGTGGGCGATGTGCTCGACCGAGTCGACCAGCACCCGGACTTCGACCCGCGGCGCGACTATGCCCTCACCGTGCTGGATGCTGAACTGAGTCCGAACGAGCAGCAGGCTGCGGCCGGCGTCGACGACGTGGAGCTCGCGGAACTCGATGATGCCGGATCGAGCGAATCCGAGCCCCGGGCTCCGGAACCTCAGCCGTGACGCTGGCATGACGGACTCCTCCGAGCAACTGCATCCGGGTGTGCTGCACCACGTGGTCAACACCCTGGGGTGGCCAGACCTTCGGCCCTTGCAGCGCGCGGCGATCGCCCCTATTCGTCGGGGTGATGATTGCCTGCTGCTTGCCCCGACTGCGGGTGGCAAGACCGAGGCGGCGATCTTCCCGCTGCTGTCTCACATGGCCGAGCAGGGCTGGCAGGGACTCTCGGTGCTGGTGGTGACCCCGCTGCGGGCGCTGCTGAACAACCTGCAGCCCCGGCTGGACGGGTACGCGGGCTGGGTGGGGTGCCGGGCCCGCGTGTGGCATGGCGATACCTCCCCTGCCGAGCGGGCCAGCATCCTGCGAGATCCACCTCAGATCCTGCTCACCACGCCTGAGTCCCTGGAGGCGATGCTGGTCTCGACGAGCATCGACCATCGGGCGCACTTCGCCCACCTGCGGGCCGTGGTCATCGATGAACTGCACGCCTTCGCCGGGGATGATCGTGGCTGGCACCTGCTGGCCGTGCTGCAGCGACTGCAGCACCTGACTGGCCGGTCGCTGCAGCGCATCGGGCTCACCGCAACCGTCGGCAACCCCGATGACCTGCTCACCTGGCTGCAGGGTGGTGCCCCTGCTCGCCCCGGCGTGGTCGTGGCTCCTGCTGCCGGGACCCCGGCAAGCCCGGAGATCACCATCGACTACGTGGGCAGCATCGCCAATGCCGCGACGGTCATCGCGGCCCTGCATCACGGCGAGAAGCGGCTGGTCTTCACCGACTCCCGAGCGCAGGCCGAGCAACTGGCCGCGGCGCTGCAAGAGCGTGGGGTGAGCACGTTCGTATCCCACTCATCGCTGTCGGCCCAGGAGCGGCGTCGCAGTGAGCAGGCCTTCGCCGAAGCACGTGACTGCGTCGTTGTGGCGACCTCCACCCTCGAGCTCGGCATCGACGTCGGCGACCTGGACCGGGTCATCCAGCTCGACGCCCCGCGCACCGTGGCCTCCTTCCTGCAGCGGCTGGGGCGCACCGGCCGTCGCGCAGGCACGACCCGCAACTGCCTGTTCCTGGCCACCAGCGAGGATGCCCTGCTGCGGGCCGCCGCACTGACCCTGCTGTGGGGGAGCGGTTTCGTCGAGCCGGTCATCCCGCCGGTGCATCCCCGTCACATCGCCGCGCAGCAGTTGCTGGCCCTCGCCCTGCAGGAGGGTGCCTTCGGCCTGCAGACCTGGCGCAGGTGGTGGGATGGACTGTCGGTGATGGACGAGGGCGATGGCATTCTGCGGTACCTGCTGGATGCTGGCTTCCTGGACGTTGACGGTGGCATGGCCTTCATCGGTCCGCAGTCGGAACGACACTTCGGTCGGCGGCACTTCATGGAGTTGCTCTCGGCGTTCACCGCCGAGCCTGAGCTGACCGTGTTCTTCGGGCGCAATGAACTCGGCTCGGTATCGCCACTGACCATCACCGGCCCGCTGCCGGCCGGCGAACCGCGACTGCTGGTTCTGGCCGGGCGAACCTGGCAGGTGACCTCCGTGGACTTCGCCCGTCGCCGTGTGCAGGTGGTCGAGCACCAGGGCAGGGCCCGCTCGCGCTGGACCGGGGGCATGCCCGATGTCTCCTTCGCGCTGACCCGCGCCTGCCGAGACGTGCTGCTCGGCCAGGATCCGCCGGTCGAACTGAGTCGGCGGGCGAGCGGCACCCTGGAGCGGATTCGCGCCGAGCGCTCCATGCAGGTGGATGCCGGTGGCCTAGTGCTGCACCGACAGGGGGATGAGCAGGGCTGGTGGACCTTCGCGGGCACCCGAGCAAATGCCTCGCTGGTGGCGGGCCTTGATCGGCTGGGCATCAGCGCAACCGCCGCTGCCGAGACCGTCCGCAGCGAGATCTTCGGAGCCGATGCCATCCGGGCCCTGTCAGCGGTGCTCGAGCAGGCGCAAGCGGCTGGGATGCCGATGTGCGAGGTGGATCATCAGGCGGTGGAGGGGCTGAAATTCTCGGCGGCCCTGCCAGCGGACCTGGCCATGCGCACCCTCGCCGAGCGGGGCAGTGATCTGCTGCACGCGCGAGAGTGCACCGCCACCCCGGTGGTCGTGCGATCTGCGTGATGCGAACGTCAGGGGTGAGGTCGTTCGCCCCCGGGCGGCACTTGGAGCCTTCGATGCACATCGAATCCGTGACCGCTACGGGTGGCTCCGTGCGTTTAAACAAGACTGTGATAGCGTAAAGCCGCTCGTTTTCAGCTATTTTAGTCTTGCTTATGTCATTGGCTTGGAGGGCACGGCCATGCGGACGACAGCTGCGGCGGGGCGTCGCCTTGCTCGTAGGGTGCTCGACGCCCGGGTAGCGGCCATGACACCGCACCTGAGCCTGTTCGTCGTGCCTGCCGGCGGGTGGGTGCGCGCGATCCGGGACGCCCTGGGCATGTCGGCCGAGCACCTTGCATCCCGGATGCGCGTCTCGGCGACGTCCGTCCTGAGCCTGGAAGCCAACGAGCGTTCTGGCCGCGTCCAACTGTCAACGCTGCAGCGAGCCGCAGACGCCTTGGACTGCGACCTCGTGTATGCGCTTGTTCCCCGGCAGCCTCTCGATGCGAAGGTGCGTGCGCAGGCCGTGAAGGCAGCAATGCCCCAGTTGTCCAGGGTTGAGCAGACGATGCTCCTGGAAGACCAGCGCCCCAGCATGTCCGACGTCGACGAGTTGCGCCGGGAGGCGATCGAGGTCGCAATCAACCGTCCGGGACTGTGGGATGCCGACTGAGCGTCAGCCGTGGGCCAGCTCAGACGACCCGGACGGCGCCACGCCGCTGGAGGATGAGGAGCGGGAAGGCCTCAAGCCGACGTGGATCGCGACGCGATCGGACCTGAACAACGCCGAAGCGGCCAACATCGCGCAGGCACTCCGGGCTCGACGGTGGTCGCGTCTGTCCACCACTGAACTGCTCGACGACCTGTGCCTGCGGCAGCTCCACTTGGCCATGTTCGGCGATGTGTGGCGCTGGGCCGGGACGTACCGCCTGTCGGAGAAGAACATCGGAGTGGACCCGCGCCACATCGCCGTCAAGGTTCGCGACCTCGTCAGCGACGCCGCCTTGTGGATCCAAGGAACCCACATGTCCGTCGACGAAGCGGGCGCCAGGTTCCATCGTCACCTGGTTGCTATCCATCCGTTCGTCAACGGGAACGGCCGGCACGCCCGCGCAGCGACTGACCTGGTGCTGGCATCGGTCAGTGTCACCCCGTTCACCTGGGGAGGGGAAGCACTGCTCGGCGATGCTCGGGACGTCAGGGCCTCCTACATCGCCGCCCTGAGGGCCGCCGACGCGGGCGACTACGCGCCCCTCCTGACGTTCGTTCGCTCGTGACAAGGCATCGGTCCTGAGAATCCCGCTTGGAGACTCGGGTCGCCGTCTCTCGCGAGCGCGCGGTCGGACGATCGGAGCAGGTTCACGGCGAGGCGTATCCCGGTCACCGGCTGGCATGGCGACCGGGATACGTCTGCGCGCTTACGCTGCCGAGAGGGAGGAGATGTCGACGTCCGGCGGGAGGATCACCGCGTCGATGACATGGATCACGCCGTTGCTGGCCTCGATGTCGGGCGTGACGACCGTGGCTCCGTCAACGGTGACCCCATTCGAGGTCGACAGCGTGACCGACTGCCCCTCGACGGTGGCGACGCTGCCGTCGGTCACGTCCGCCGCCATCACCTTCCCGGGCACGACGTGATACGTGAGGATCTTGGCCAGGGTGTCCTTGTTCTCCGGCATGAGCAGGGCATCGAGCACCCCGGCCGGCAGTGCCGCGAATGCCTCATCGGTCGGGGCGAACACAGTGAAGGGCCCTGCCCCGTTGAGGGTGTCGACCAGGCCAGCCGCGTTGACGGCCGTGACTAGCGTGCTCAGATCTGGCGTGCCGGACGCGATATCGATGATCGTCCCGGCGGGAGCGGACATCATGCCGGCCTCGGGGGAGACCACCGCGCTCGCGCCGACGCTCGCCGATGAGGTGGAGCTCTGGCTCGTGGTGCTGCTGCACGCCGTGAGTCCTATGGCCAGCAGGACGGCGCCGGTCGCCAGGACCGTCCGGCCCAGGCGTGCATATCGGTGAGCGATGCCCATGGTGAGGTTCCCTTCGAGGTTGGGGCGAACCCCGCGCAGTGCGGTGTTCGCGTCTTCGGCTCTGATCGACGATCCCCGTGGATCGTCAGATCGGCCACCCCGATCGACGGACATTGACTCGTCAGTCCGGTCATTGACCGCGCAGGCGACCACCGCCGTGCGCCAGGCCAGGGATGGGTACCCGCCTCAGGGGATGGCGACGAGCACCCGGCATCCGGCCAGCGGCACCGCGACCAGGCCGAGCATCACCAGGCTCAGTCATCGGCCCCACGTCACGGCAAGGAACGCAACCACCAGCAGTGGGATCGCGCCACCCGTGCGCTACGCGGAGGCGGCCACGCTCTGCGAGATCGTGTCGAAGTCCGGGAATCGCGAAGCAATGTCGTTCCCCGTGAAGTTGCCGATCCAGCCATCGTCCACCTTGAAGAAGCGGATTGCGACGAAGTCGGGCTGAGACCCCATGTCGAACCAGTGGGTCGTGTTCGCGGGAACGTCCAGCAGGTCGCCCGCGGTGCACAACACCGCGTGCACCTTCTGCCCGATATGCAAGTAGAAGATCCCGGATCCATCGACGAAGTAGCGCACCTCGTCGTCGTCATGGGTGTGCTCATTGAGGAACTTCTGGCGGGCTGCCAGGGCTGTCGAGCGCCACTCGTCGCTATCGACCGGATGGAGGCGGGCGATATCGACGGTCACGTAGTTCTCGTCCGTGCTGATGGCGTCGACCAGCTCGCCATGGGCCTGCAGGATGTCCTCAGAGCTGGCTGACAGGTCGATCGTCACGGGCACGTGGTGCTCGTATCGCACGCCATGCAGATCAAGTTCGACCCTGATGTCGTCACGGTTGCTGGAGTGGAAGAGCGGCTGATCCGGGTCGTTCTCGTGCCAGGTGATGAGCGTCGTCATCGGTATCGCCTTTCCGTGGTGTGTTCACTCGCTGGGGAGCCCACCGAGAGTTGGCATCTCGCGATGGCAAGTTGCGCAAGCCAGTCCAGGCTCTCGGTGCGGTCCACTGCCTGCTGGATGTCCGCACCCCACGCGTAGCAGCCGTGGTTCGCCACGATCACTGCGGGAACATTCGGCTGATAGGCGGCCAGGACCCACCGGCTGAGTTCCTCCATGTCCTGGCTGTTGGGGACCACCGGGATCACCGTCATGCCGTCTGCGTCCAGACCGAGACCTTTGAGCTGCTCAATCCCCTCAAGCGGGACGCCCGCTGGCCACAGGTCGGCTGCCAGGATCACCGAGACAGCGTGGACGTGCACGACTGACTCGGCACCAGTTGCCCGGCAGATCGCCGAATGCAGCCGGGTCTCGGCCGATGGTCGGCCCGACTGGCCGGCACGCGGGTTTCCCAGCTCGTCGACCAGGACGAGGTCAGCCTCCGTGAGTTGATCCTTCGGAATCCCAGATGCCGTGATCTCCATCGTCCAGGGCTCGCTGGCGATGACGCGGGAGATATTGCCTGAGGTTCCGCGCATCCATCCCGCCCGGTAGAGACGGGCACTTGCCCGTGGCAGCGGCGAGCTGGATTCATGCTCGATGCCGCCTAGTGCGCCGTCCTCCGACTTGCAGGCCATGTACGAAGTTCCCTAGTGGTGTAAGGCAAAATGCCTGGTGAGTATGGATGGTCCTGCCCGTGTTCGTCAACGCAATGATGGCAGCATGGTCGCGTCCACCGAGCCAGGCTCGCGTGGCACCGGGCTCGGAAGGATGATCACCAGGTCCCTGGGGCCAGCCTGTGGTCAGATTGCCGCCTTGCGCGTACACGAGGGTTCAGACACCGTCGCCACTGTTGCGTGGGAAGGAGCGGGCAGACCATGAGTGCCGTTGATGGAGTGCTGGTGACGGACGTCGACGCGGTCGTCGTGGACATCGAGGGGACGACCAGTTCGACGATCTTCGTCTATGAGCGCCTGTATCCGTATTCTCGCGAACGCTTCGCCGACTGGATCGCTCGCCGAGACGACGACCCCGTCGTGGCTCGCGTCGTCGCGCAGGTTGGCGAGCTCATCGGCGTGCCTGACCCCAGTGATGCCCAGGTGCGACAGGCGCTCGACGAGTGGCTTGATCGCGATCAGAAGGTGACGCCCCTGAAGGTCCTCCAGGGCGAGATCTGGCAGGAGGGCTTTCGGCGAGGGGATCTCACGTCGCACTTCTATCCCGACGCCCTGCCGGCTCTGCGGCGCTGGCGTGCACAGGGCCTGCGCCTGGCGGTGTTCTCGTCGGGCTCGCTGGCAGCGCAGGCCGCCTGGTTCGGCCATACCCCCGAAGGGGATGTCCGATCCCTGTTCGAGCGCAACTTCGACACCGAGAACGCAGGGCCGAAGCGCGAGGAGGCTTCCTACCGATCGATCAGCAAGGCGTTGGCGGTGCCCGCCGCTCGCCTGGTCTTCATCTCCGATCTCGATGCAGAGCTGGACGCGGCCAAGGCTGCCGGCTGGCAGACGATCGGGATTCGCAGGCCGGGTGAGCAGCATGCCGATCAGCAGATGACGGGGCATCGACAGGTGGCCTCCTTCGACGAGATCACCATCGCCGGGACCACCTGATACGCGCAGCGCATAGGCCGAGATCTCCGGTTTGCCCGAGCCTGCGCACGTCACGGCCGTCCGAGCCATCTTGCGAGCGGGAAGGTCAGCGACGTGACTCAGCGGTCACCTCCTGCCGTGGCATCATGTCATCGCCTTCGCGCACGCGAGTTGAGGAGATGTCATGCGGGTACGCGTAGCTGCGGCAGTCGCCGTGACCGTCACCTGCGCCGTCATCGTTGCGGCGGCCATGCCGGTGCAGGCGCAGATCAAGCCCAAGCCGGGAATGGCCTGCTCAAGCCCGGGGAATCACCAGCAGTACGCCGGGAAGGAGTATGTCTGCCAGCGCACCGGCGGGCGGCTGGCCTGGGCCTTCTTCGGCCCGAGCAGCAACGCCGGAGCCTCGCCCGGCTCCGGTGGCGCGAACACGAGCTGGCTGCCGAAGTTGTCTGCCTTCGCCACGAGCAAGACCGATGTCCTGCCGGTCGATATCTCCCGAACCTCCAGCGTGGCCCCGTTCCTAGGGGCCCGATCCAGTCAGCCGCACCAGGGGATGCACGTCAATTGGAGCAACGCCGATGGGTCGTGGAACTCGGCAGGGTCCACGCCGGAGAACTTCCCCGCCGTGCGCGCCGTCGCCGATGGCGTCGTCACGATGGTCGAGCCGCATCGCGAGATGGGCGTCCACCAGGCCTACGGGCTCGGCCTGATCATCGCCCAGGACGGACGCACCCAGGCGGTCGCGAACTACTCCCTCGAGCCATTCGTGATGGAGCCGGCACCGGGCTTCTACGCCCAGTTCATCAAGGTGAAGGACGGCCAGCGGGTGCGCAAGGGAGATGTCCTGGCCTATATGTACGTGCCGCCGCAGGCCGATGGCTCGACCCATCTGCACTTCCACCTCAATGTGGGCCCGCGCATCACCAGTCCGTCGATCTTCACGCCCGCCGCGGTGGCGCAGATGCAGGCGAGGTTCGGCTCGCCCGGCGGGGTGGAGAACGGTCAGCAGCTGCCCGCCTGCGTCGGCTATCGGATCAACGCTGACGAGAACCCGTTCGGCACCGGAGCCAGCGACTGCCTGTGACCGCCGACTGCGTCGTTCCGGTCACTGACGCACGGTCCGGAAGCTCACGCGGTTCATCGAGGTCACGCCGTCATTGGTGATCTCGACGACGATCGTATAGACGCGATTCGGGAAGAGGCCGTACGGGTATACGTCGGGACGAGTCTTTGCCATCTCATCTGGAATCCAGTGCGGCCCTCCCGTGCCTCGGAAACTGGTCGGGATGCCTGACCACCACCCGGGTGCTGGGTCGAGGTACGGGGGTGTGGGGGGCGTTCCACATGCCCGAAGCGAGAGCCCGGTCCAGTAGGGCTCGGTCTTCGACACCCGGCGGCCGTTCCACCAGGGATCCCCGGTGTTTGATCCCGAGTCGACGAGGACGCCATTCTCGTAGAGCCGATAGGTATACCGATAGTCGCGGATCACCGTCCCTCCGGTGTCGACGAGGCAGCCGAAGACCCCGACGCCATTCCAGTAGTCGATGGAGCTGCGCGCGGGGTAGACAACATGATTGTTGACCGAGTTGACCAGCCAGCTCTGCATCGTGGGCGAGCTGATGTCAGGCGGCATTGCATACTCGCCAGCGGTGACCGAGACAGCCTCCGTTGGATCGGATACGCCGATGATGTTGACCGCCCGGATCCTGATCGCATAGGTCACCCCGTCGGTGAGCCCGGTCACTGCCAGTGGGCCACTGACACGGGCCGGGTTCATTGGCCGCCATGGCCCACTGCCGACCTGCACCTCCATATTGCTGATCGGATAGCCGAAGTCCGAGCCGAGGGTGAAGGATATGTTCGCCCCAGCGGGCATCGGAACGCCAACGACATCCATCGGCGTGGCTGGCCGCGGCGCTGGCCGCACCGATACCGCTTCGGAGGCCGAGCCTGCTCCATTCGCATTAACAGCCCGGAGTCGAATGCTGGAGGTCACATTGTTCGGAAGGCCAGTCACGGTCACCGGGCTGGCGTTGTCCTGGGGACCGAGTGCCAGCCAGGTGCGGCCGTCGTCCAGCGAATACTCATAGTTGATGATTGCCGCGCCCCCATCAAACCCTGCGGTGAAGGCGATGATCGCCCTGCCATCACCTGGCCGAGCGGACAGCGCCGTCGGCGCATCCGGCGTCACCGTTGTGGGCACGGCCACGACCGGGACCGAGGGCACTCCATACCCGGCTGAGTTCTGCGCGGCTACGTCGACGGAGTAGCGCAGGCCATTGGTGAGGCCGCTGATCGTGCAGGTCATCAGCGTCGGTGCCAGCGGACTCGCACTGGTCACGCAACGTGGGCTAAGGGCCGTCGCCGACGTGGCATAGGCCCTCGCCGTATATGCGGACACCGGTGAGCCACCGGTCACGGCGGGCGCTGCCCACGAGATGACCAGACTCCGGTGACGCTCCCTGACCTGCACGCCCGTGGGGGCGGCGGGTGCGACCGCTGGCGTGGCAGCGATGCGCGTGGACGCCGCCCCCACCCCGGAGCTATTCCGCGCAGTGACCGAGACGTAGACGGTCGACCCGAGCTCCAGGCCGGTGATGGTGCAGCCAGCGGGCACCTGTCCACCGTTGAGACTCGATGTCGTGCAGGATCCGAGTCCCGAGCCGGCAACCGGTGAGGCAAAGGCGGTGGCGGTATATCCGGTGACCAGTGCACCGCCATTGCTGGAGGGCGGTGCCCATGCGACCGCGAGATTGCCGGCTACGACCCGAACGCTCGTCGCCACGGGAGCACCCGGCGGATCAGCGACGGGGGCGGCGGCCGTGCGTGCGGGGCGAGGTGATGCTGCCGCTGATGAGTTCCCGAGGCTGTTGCGCGCGGCTACCGCGATGTAATAGCGGACGCCATTGGCAAGGCCCTCAACGGTGCACGACAGTGCCGGCGGCATGCCCGCGGCCGCACTTGTCGAGCATGTCGACGCAGCGATGAATCCCGAATCGGTGGTGTAGGCGGTAGCCGAGTAGCCCACGATTGACGCGCCGCCGTCACTGGTGGGCTCCCAGGTCACCAGCAGCCTGCCGTTCCCTGCTTGCACTCCCGCCACCGTGGGCCAGCCGGGGTAGGTGCGAGGGGTGGCGCGAACGCGTGGTGCTGATGGATTGCCCTGGCCTACGGCATTCGCCGCCTTGACCTCCACCTCGTAGACCCGCCCATCATCCAGCCCGGTGATGAGGCAGTTGGACGCACCTGGGCCCGCGGCGCACGATGCAGACGGGTCCGAGGCCTCGGGTCCTGTCCAGGCCGTGGCGTTGTAGCCGGTGATGGGAGAGCCACCCGTTGACAGGGGTGACTGCCAGGCAACGCGGATGGTGCCGGGGCCGACCGTGGTGACCGACGCAGCGCTCGTCGATGGTGACGCCGTCACCGATCTCGGGACACCAGGAACAGTCGCCTGGGGCACGCCGAGGGATCTCGGCGAGGGCACTGACCCGCCCACGCGATTTCGCGCAACGACACCGATCCAGTAGGCCTGCCCGTTCACGAGCCCGCTAATGACGCAGGATGTGGGCGCGTTGCGGGTCGGGGCCGCAGCATTGGTGGTCACGCAGGTGCGCCCGACGCCGCTCGATCCCGCCTCGGAGAGGTAGGCGGTCGCGGTGTAGCCGGAAATCAGGGCACCGCCATCATGATCGGGCTCAGTCCAGCTGACCATCAGGCTCCCCTGGCCGGCCACGACCGCGGGTGCGTCGACGATATCGGGGAGCGAGACCGGCATGACCTGAACGCGGGGCGCCGACGCCTCGCCCTCGCCGATTGCGTTGGCTGCCACGACCTCCACGAACACAGGCTCGCCTGGAGGGAGTTGGTCGAGCCTGCAGGCAAGTGCAGCGGATGACCGCACGGTGCAGGTATCGAGCAGGGAGTCCTCCCCGGCTGACGCACCGAAGGCAGCCGCGGTGTAGGTCGTCACCGGCAGCCCGCCATCACTCATCGGAGGTGCCCAGGTGACGGAGACCACCCCGTTGCCCGAGGTTGCCACCAACGCATCCGTGATGACGCTGGCAGCGACGAGTCGCGGCGCTCCGGGCTCGGCAGCAAGGGGCGTACCCTCATCGCGCGAGCTGCCAGCGGAGTTGCCACCAGAGTTGCCTGCGGTGACCCCGACGTAGTAGGTCGCATCATTGCGCAGACCCGTCACGATGCATGATCGCGCCGGCTGGAGGGCCCCTGCTGCGGTGACGACGATGCAGCCCGATCCGGCGGTCACCAGCCCATCACGGCTCGTGAAGGCCTGCACCCGGTAGTTCGTGATGGCATAGCCGCCGTCGGACGCCGGCGCGTCCCAGGTGACGGCAAGGGCCCCGGGGATCACCCGCCCATTCGCGAAGGCAGCCTGCGCGACGACCCCGGTCGGTGACTGCGGCGCCCCCCGGGGCGTCGCACCGACCCGTGGCGCCGATGCGGGCGAGTCCCCCGCGAGGGTCGTGGCGACGATATCCACGTAGACCGGCTCCCCGTTCACCAAGCCAGTGACCGTGCAGGCCTGCGCGGATCCTGACACGACACATGACCCAAGGCGACTTCCGGCATCCCTGGCAGACCAGACCGTTGCGGCGTAGCCGGTGATCGGAGATCCTCCATTGCTGAGGGGTGCCCGCCAGGTCACGCGAACGCTGCCTGGCGATGCCGTGACCGCTGCCCCGGTCGGAGCCGTCGGCAGTGCAGCCTGCGGAATCCCTTCGACCCGCGCTGAGGGCTCGCTCCACCCCATGGCGTTGCGCGCCTGCACCGACACCCACTGGGACACCTCATTCGTCAGCCCGCTCAACGTGCATGACCTCACTTGCGCGGTGGTTCCGCAGCTGGCGATCGCCGATCCTCCGGTGCGGCTGGAGGTGACGGTTACGCGGTACTCCAGAACCGGCAGGCCACCGTCATCTCCTGGTCTCGTCCACGCTGCCATCAGTTGACCAGGTAGGCCCGAGTCGACCGTGGGTGCCGGTGGGGCATCCGGCACTGCGACCGGGGTTGCGGCCACGCGTGGGGTCGAAGGGGAGCCGAGCCCAGCGCTGTTGCGTGCCCGCACTGCCACCCAGACCGGGTCGCCATTGAGCAGCCCGTCGATCACGCACGTCGTCGCAGGCGGAGTCGATCCCACCGCCTCCGTCGTACAGGCTCCGACTGGGGAGGCCGTTGCGTCAGCCGATGACCATGCGGTTGCCGAATAGCCGGTCAGCGGTGCCCCACCGGTGGCTGCCGGAGCCATCCAGCTCACCTGAATGCGGTTGTCGGACGCTTGCACGCTTACCGACCGGGGAGGGTCAGGCACAACCACGATCGGAACGCCGGAGACGCGAATGCTCGGTGCTGAGGTGCCCGCCTGATTCGTCGCCACGACAGACAGCCACACCCGCGTTCCGTTCACCAGCCCCGTCAGCACGCAGGTGAGCGGAATCGCCTGGCTCGCCATGACCACCGTGCAGCGCGCATTGGTCGCGCCGCCGGTTGCGGCGTCATAGGCCGTGACCGCGTACGAGCTGACGGGCCAGCCGCCCGTGCTCGTCGGTGCGGACCAGGTTGCGCGCAGGGAGGCTGAGCCCGGCGTGACGGTGAGGTTGATCGGCGATGCCGGGACCGACCGCGGCATTCCCGGCAGTCGCGGATTCGACGCCGCAGACTCCCCGGCAGCATTGCGCGCGATGACGTCGACGTAGGCACCAGTGCCATTGGCCAGACCCGTGATGGTGCAGGAGGTCGCGGGGACCGCGACTGAGGAGCTGTCGGTAGCACATCGACCGAGTTCGACTCCGCCGGTGATCGAGTCCCAGGCGATGACCGTGTATCCGGTCACTCGCTGCCCGGGAGCCGCGGTCGCGTCGCCAGTGGGGGCACCCCACGACACCCGCAGCTGACCGACGCCTTCGACAACGGCCACGCGCTGCGGCGCACCTGGCGGCACTGCTGATGCCGTGGCATCGACGCGATCGGCCGGAGCAGAGACGAGCCCGGCCCGGCTGGTTGCCGTGACCGTGAACCACATGGTCGACCCGATCGCCAGGCCCGTGACGACACAGGAGGGCGCCGGCGGACCGGATGGGCCCGCCACGGAGGAGCACCCGATGCCGACTGGCGAGCCTCCCGACGGGTCCGCGAACACCGACACCGAATAGCGCGCGATCTCCGAGCCACCGGTCTCATCGGGTGATCGAAGACCCTGCCAGCTGACACTGACAGCCCCAGCGATCACCTGGCCAGCAGAGGTCGCCGGCTGGGCATCCAGCCCGATCGGCGTCATGGGCACATCAACCGGTGTTGCCGTGACCCGAGGGCTGGAGGCTGTCGAGGTGCCGGTGGTGTCAGAGGCTGCGACGTCGACCCACACCGGAGTGCCGTTCGCCAGGCCCTCGATCGTGCAGCTGAGTTGATCGGCCCGCACGGTTGAGCAACTGCCCAGGGCCGAGCCTGAGGCACTCGAGCCCCAGGCGGTCGCGGTGTACTGAACAGGCGTCGCTGGGGCCGGGCTCGGCAGCGTCCAGCTGACCCGTAGACGGCCACCGCCGAGATCAGCAGACGTGCATCCGGTGCTTGCCGGGGAATCAGGCCTGCAGGCGACGGCCACCACGCCCATGGGCGCGGGAGGAGCCCCGCTCGGTGACGCTGCGGTGGCATTCGGCGTCAGGCCCAACACTGCCAGGCCGGCCATCAGCACGGACATCAAGGAACGCGTGGCCATCATGCACCCCCGTAGCGCTCCGAGTGGCGGTTCCCACCCGGGGACATCGGCTCAGCGCAGACCGACTGGTCGCCGGTCAGTCACCTGAGCAGCATCAGGCTACGCCAGCCCCCTGACATCCGTCCCGACATGGGTGGACTCGTCCTGGCTCAACGGTGCACTACTGCGGCGGGCCCCAGAAGAACATGTCGAAGCGGTCTGCCCCCGCGGCGACTGCCTCGGCATAGGTGAAGGCTCCGTCGTAGAGGGCGTCATCGAGGATGATGCCGTCAAGCCCGTTGGGGACGAGCTCATGCAGGGCGTGCAGGTCACCGAGGTGGCCGATCCCCCCGCGGGCCATCACCGGCCGTCGAGTCATGTCGCAGAACTCGGCGAGCAGGTGCCGGTCGCCGTGCTTCCAGTGGTGGGCGTGGGCGACATCGGTGACGACGAAGCGCTGGCAGCCTGCGTGCTCAAGCTCGGCACCGAGCTCGAATGCGTCCGGCTGCCGGATATCCAGCCCCACCGCGAGCCGATCCCCGTGGGCCTGCACCGCGACCGCTGCCCAGTCGCGATCCGTCCCGTCGATCACGACCCGGGATGCGCCGGTGGCCAGGGCGTCGGCCAGGGTAGCGTCGTCGTGGACGACCCCGGAGTACTGCAGGTGCGCCCCGGAGCTGACGATGTGACGGTGATTGGCCGGCTTGCCGTCAACGGCATCCTGGTCGACCACGTGGATCCACGCCGCGCCCTGGTGCACCCACGATGCGATCGCCTGCGCAACCGTGCCGGTCTGGGTCGACTCCCCATAGCCCGCCGGCGCCAGCCTGGCATGCCCCTCCACGATGGTCACGACGGGCAGCAGGGCGAGCGGGTACATGGCCATCGCCCCAGCGTACCCGCCGTGGGCTACCGTCCATGCATGCAGCATCGCTGGCTGGACGACGCAGCGATCGCCGCCGCCTGCGGGCAGGAGACCTTCCGACGCGGGCAGACCTATGCGCGGAATGGTCACGTCCAGCAGGTCACCTGGAGTGACGCAGGCCAGCAGCTGACCGCCCGCGTGCGAGGGAACCAGCCTCAGCCGTACCACGTGCTCATCAGCTGCGAGACCCGCCCTGATGGGCGGGACGTCATCACCGGCCGGTGCACCTGCCCGATGCGCACCATGTGCAAGCATGTGGCCGCAGCCATGCTGGTCGGCCGCGAGTGCGCGCCGGGCTCACCGCCCGGCAGCAAGGCCGCCCCATCGACCTGGCGTCGAGCGTTCCGGACGATCACCGAGTCGGGGGCTGCCCGACCACAGGCTCCCCTCGGGCTGCAGCTCACGGTGCAGGCGCCCCTGACCTACGAGCGCTCAGGCGATGACTATCCGCGGTACCGACTCGGTGCCAGACCGGTGATGCGCGGCCGCAAGGGTCGGTGGATCCAGGGCAAAGCCTCCTGGCAGGCGCTGCGCTACCCCCATCATGAGATCGATCCGGTGCATCAGCGGCTGGCCCTGACCCTGCTGAACCTGCATCCTGACACGAGGAGCTACGCATTCAGCCCTCAATGGCTCGACCTGGGCCGGATCCATACCGCTGCCTTGTGGCAGGTACTCCAAGAGGCACGGCAGGCCGACATGCCCATCGTCCTGGATGATGCTTCGCAGGCGCCGGTGGAAGTCAGGAGCGAGCTGGTCGATGTCGTGTTCGACATCAGCCGCGGTCAGGCGGGCCTATCTGCGGTGCCGGAGGTCTGGTGCGGTGACCAGCCAATCCCGGCACTCAACCTGGGCTTCATCGGCCGCCCCAGTCATGGGATCTTCGCCTGGGAGCAGGACGATCGGAGCAGCAAGTTGGCATCCCTGCAGTTGATGCCACTGCGTGCACCGCTGCCCGATGCCCTGGTCAGCCTGATCCTCGCCGAGGATGCCATCGAGGTCCCAGCAGCAGAGGAGCCCGCCTTCCTGCTGGAGGCCTACCCAGCCATCGCCCGCCGCTATTGCATCATCAGCCGTGACACCAGCTTCGCTGCACCCGCTCCCCCCGCACCCTCCCTGCAGCTGCAGCTCCGCCATGAGTTCGGCAGACGCGTGTCACTCGAGTGGTTCTGGGCCTATCTCGGCTCAGACGGCTCCGGGGTCGGGCACCTGCCGCTGTGGTCTGACGATGGCCTTGACTACCGCGATGGGCCCGCGGAGCTCGAGCAGCTGCAGGCGATCGACTGGCTCGTGCAAGCCCACCCGGAGCTGGCGTCTCCCGATGGGCGCCTTGCGCCCGGATCGGTGCTGACCGGACGTTCCATGATCGACTTCCTGAGCCGCGACGTCCCCGAGCTCGGCGACCGAGCCGGGGTGCAGGTGCACATCGACGGTGCTGCGACTGAGTACCAGGCGCTGTTGGAGGACCCGCAGATCCAGGTGGGCCTTGCGCAGCGGCCCGACAGCTGGGACTGGTTCGACCTGTCCGTCGACGTCACCGTGGCGGGCCACGAGGTTCCCTTCGAGGCCCTGTTCCTCGCGCTCGCCGCCGGCGAGGAGATCCTGATCCTCGACTCAGGTGGCTATCTCGCCCTGGATTCCCCGCGCCTGCAGCAGCTGCGAGCGCTGATCGAGGAAGCTCGCGAGCTGCGGGAGTCGGCTCGCGACGGCCTGGGGATCAGCCGCTACCACGTGGATCTCTGGCAGGACCTCGTGGCCATGGGCGTGATCGATGAGCAGTCCGCGGCCTGGCAGCAGTCGATCGCCCATTGGGTCGACGCCGGGTCGGCCGGCCCGCGCACCGTCGCGGACGGGCTCATCCAGGCAGAGCCGAGGCACTATCAGCTCGAGGGGTTCACCTGGCTGGCCAGCCTGCGCACCCACGGCCTCGGCGGCATCCTGGCTGACGACATGGGCCTGGGCAAGACACTGCAGGCCATCATGACGATGGTCGAGCACCAGCAGCCCGGCAGGCCGCCCTTCCTGGTCGTCGCGCCGACCAGCGTCACCGGCAACTGGGCCAGGGAGTGCGAGCGCTTCGCCCCGAGCCTGCGCACCGTGATCCTGGCGGAGACCAGCGCTCGACGAGGCATCCCGCTGGCCGAGCTGGTCGGCGATGCCGACGTGGTGATCACGTCCTACGCGATCTTCCGGCTGGACTTCGCCGCCATTGCGGACGTGCCATGGGCGGGGCTCTGGCTGGACGAGGCACAGTTCGTCAAGAACCGGCAATCCCAGGCCTACGCATGCGCGCGGCGGCTGCCCACCCCGTTCAAGGTGGCCATCACCGGCACGCCCCTGGAGAACAACCTGATGGAGCTCTGGTCGCTGCTGTCCATCACGGCACCCGGCCTGTTCCCGAACCCGGATCGCTTCGCCGAGTACTACCAGCGCCCCATCGAGCGCGAGATGGATGCCGAGCGACTGGCACAGCTGCGGCGCCGAATCCGGCCATTCATGCTCCGCCGGACCAAGCACGAGGTCGCCAGCGAGCTGCCACCGAAGCAGGAGCAGGTGATCGAGCTCGACCTGCATCCTCGGCATCACCGGATCTATCAGCAGCGCCTGCAGCGCGAGCGGCAGAAGATCCTCGGGCTGCTCGATGACGTCCAGGGCAATCGGTTTGAGATCTTCCGCTCCCTGACCATGCTGCGCCAGCTGAGCCTCGACGCGAGCCTGGTCGACGATGACTACGCGGACGTGCCCTCAGCCAAGCTCGACGCGCTCATCGCAATGCTCGATGATCTCGTCGCCGAGGGCCATCAGGTGCTGGTCTTCAGCCAGTTCACTGGCTTCCTCGCCAAGGCTCGAGATCGGCTTGATCGCGCAGGCACCCCGTATGCCTATCTGGACGGGCGAACACGCAAGCGGCAGGCAGCCATCGATGCGTTCACGGCCGGGGGCGTACCCGTGTTCCTCATCAGCCTCAAGGCTGGCGGATTCGGCCTGAACCTCACGGCTGCCGACTACGTCATCATCCTCGACCCGTGGTGGAATCCCGCCACTGAGGCGCAGGCCGTCGACCGCGCGCACCGCATCGGTCAGCACAATCAGGTGATGGTCTATCGCCTTGTATCGCGGGAGACGATCGAGGAACGCGTGATGGCCATGAAGGCGCACAAGGCAGCGCTCTTCGATGCGGTGATGACCGGGACGAGCGCCAAGGGCTCGAGCCTGACCGCGGAGGAGATTCGCGAGCTCGTGGGCTAGCGGCCGGCGTCACGCAGGTGGGGCGGCACTACACGAATCCGTCAGGCATCGACCCAGGGCTATCCGGCGGTACCCCGAGGCGATCGATATCGGCGGCGCGATCGGGGTAGCGTCCGCGTAACTCCTCGGCATAGCCGGCCTCGAAAATCTCACCGGTGAATCCAGGTGCCAGGGTGCATCCGAACAGTGACCACCGCCCTGGGCCCAGCGTCTCCCCAGCCTGCCAGACCCCGGCCGGCACCACGGCCTGCACCCGGTGGCCGGCCGCGAGATCACTGCCCAGGATGATGTCCGCACTGCTGCCATCCGGGTGGAGCAGCACCAGTCGCAGCGGATCGCCGCCGTAGAAGTGCCAGACCTCATCGTGCGCGAGTCGATGGAAGATGGAGTGGCTCGTCGGCTGCCGGCAGTACAGGCCGATCATCGCGGTGCCGGCATAGTGGCCGTCCGGTGTCAACGCCGCGCTGCGATAGGTATTGACGAACCAGGTGCCCTCCACGGGCAGCCGCGACATCCCGAAGTGCGCGATGATCCATGCGACGTCCTCGGACAGGTCAGTGCCATCTGCCGGGTTCACTCGATTCTCGTCACTCATTTCCGATTCCCCTGCGCGACTCCAAAGGCTGAACCCTCGTCCGAGGTCTCAACCTACATACATATATATGGGCACGTGTGTGCGCGTACACCTGTATATGCGTACACCTATGTACGCGTACACGTGCGAACGGCACCCGTCGATCACGAGCCAGGGTAGGCTCCTGGCCATCGACATGATCCCGCATGCGGCACTGCTCGACCTCACCGGTCGGGTCGCGCTGGTGACCGGTGCCGGCGGAACGATCGGTACCGGCATCGCCCGCCGACTGCATGCGGCCGGGGCATCCGTCATGCTTCATGCCCACCGAGATACCAGCCGCCTGAGCGCCCTCGCCGACTCGCTCCCGGGCACCGCCGTGGTCGCCGGCGACGTGCAGCGTGATGCGACCGGCATCTGCCAGGCGACGATCGAGGCCTTCGGCGCACTGCACATCGTGGTCAACAATGCCGGCATCCAGCCGGTCGCAGCGCTGTTGGACCTCACCTCGGATGATGAGCTCGAGATGCTTCGGGTCAACGTCGGCGGCATCACCGCCCTCACGCGCGCGGCTGCGCTGGCGATGACCCCGTCCGACTCGGGCGAGACCGGCTGCGTGGTGAACGTGAGCTCGATCGAGGGGCTGCAGCCGGCCGCCGGTCACAGCCACTACGCAGCCGCGAAGGCGGCGGTCATCATGCACACCCGAGCCGCAGCACTGGAGCTGGGCCCGCGTGGCATTCGGGTCAACGCCGTGGCCCCGGGCTTGATCGACCATGGCGCGCTCGCCGAGCAGTGGCCAGAGGGCGTCGCACGCTGGCATGCGGCTGCGCCACTGCAACGGCTCGGCACTCCGGACGACATCGCCAACGCAGTGCTGTTCCTCGCCTCTCCTGCCGCACGCTGGATCACCGGGGCAACGCTCGTGGTCGACGGTGGCGTCCTGACCCACAACACCTGGTGAGTGGGCAGCTCTGGCGGGCGGCATGATGGGCGCGGGGCACCCGGGTGATGGAGGGATCGTCGGTGGACGCAGCAGCAATCGATGAGCGGTTCGAGGTGGCGCAGCGCATCATGCGCCAGGCCGTGCAGACTGCCCTCGAGTATCACGGCAACCTGGGCCGGCTGACCATCGAGCACAAGGGCCCCCAGGATCTCGTCAGCGAGGCCGATCGCGCCGTGGAGGACGTCATCAAGGCCGCAGTGCTCGGTTCCTTCCCGCAGGACGGCTTCGTCGGCGAGGAGACCGGCAGCACCGAATCCGACGGCGGGATCTGGATCGTCGACCCGATCGACGGCACCCAGGACTTCCTGCTCGGCCTGCCGACCTGGTGCGTCTCGATCGCCTTCGCCGTCGATGGCTCGCTGGCATTCGGGCTCATCACCAATCCCGTGACCGGTGACGTGTATGCAGCGCGCGCCGGAGCCGGGGCGACCTGGAATGGCGTGCCGATCCATGCCGCGACGGCGACGTCGCTCGCCGATGGCGTCACCGCGGTCGGTCACTCACGGCATAGCAGCCCTGCGGACCTCGCCGTCATCATGGAGCGGCTGACCAGCGCGGGCGGGGCGATCCGCTCCATCGGCTCAGGGGCACTGATGATCGTGTGGGTTGCCACCGGCCAGTGCATCGGCTACGTCGAGATGTACATCAATGCCTGGGACTGCCTCGCTGCCGTGTGCATCGTCAACGAGGCTGGCGGGCGTACCAACGACTTCCTTGGCGAGAACGGCCCGGCAGGGCACGGGCGCATCATTGCGGGCGCGCCTGGGGTCTTCGACCAGCTCACCGCCCTGCTGCCCTGAGCTCGTCACGCGGGCCCTCGGCGATTTGATACCCCACAGGGTATATATTTGCAGGATTCGACCCCGCATCACCTGCCGATTGGATTCACATGTGCCGTCAGACCACCTGCCGAGTCTGCAAGAAGGCCACGTGGGCTGGCTGCGGTCAGCATAAGGACGAGGTCCTGCGCGGGATCCCCAAGGATCAGCGCTGCTCCTGCACCGCGGCGCAGAAAGCTGCGGCACCGAAGGGCGGCTTCTTCGCCCGCTTGTTCGGCGGCTGAGACCCGGCAATCGCGGTAGCCCCACCCGGGAGCCGATCGCCAGCATTCCGCTTGTGGGTCGCCATGGTGACCTCCGTCTCGGTCGGCAAGACCGCTCATATGATGAGGCGGCAGGATTCAGGACGGCACCGGAGGGCGGCTTGTTGGCCAACTGCAGTGCCGGCCCGGTGTGACCGCCGCGGGCGGTCACGGTGACAGCGTCCTGACCTCCTCGTCACCGGCACCGCGGCTCCTCGATGCCACGAATCGGCCCCTGGCGATCGGCATCGTCGCGGTCATCACCCTGGCGGCCTTCGAGGGGATCGGGACGGCCACGGCAATGCCGGTCATCGCTGCCGAGCTCGGTGCCCTGGGCTCCTACACCTGGGCGTTCACCGGATACATCGTTGCCTCGCTGCTGACCATGGTCATTGCCGGCCTGCACTGCGACAGCCACGGGCCGCGGTGGTCGATCACTGCCGGTATCACCGCCTTCGCCGTCGGCAGCCTTGTCGCAGGATTCGCCTGGGACCTCGGGGTCCTCATCATCGGCCGCGCCCTGCAGGGCGTGGGCAGCGGCGCGGTGATCGTCGGGGTCTACGTCCTCATCGCCCGGGCCATGCCAACCGAACTGCGACCGCGGGCCTTCGCGTTGCTCTCGGCATCCTGGGTGGTGCCCTCGCTCGTGGGGCCGTTCATCGCCGGCTGGCTCGCCGATGCCGTGTCCTGGCGCTGGGTGTTCTGGGCGATCCCTGTCTTCGTCATTGCCCCCGCCATGCTGCTCCTGCCTCGCCTGCGCGCGCACGATGGCGGGTCCCCGGCCGCCGACCGGCGGCCCCGGATTCGAGCTGGGGTGCTCACCTGCCTGGGGCTGGTCCTGCTGCAGGACGGGATCCTGCGACTTGACGTGATCGGTGCCCTGGAGGCTGTCGGCGGCCTCGCCGTCATCATGGCCGCCTGCCGGCCGCTGTTCCCCGAGGGGACCCTGCGGCTGTCACGCGGGCTCGGCAGCACCGTGGCCATGCGCGGGATCCTGGCCGCCGCCTTCTTCACCGCGGAGCTGTTCGTGCCTCTGGCGCTCGTCCGCGAGCGTGGGGTGAGCACCACGGTCGCCGGCTTCACGCTGTCGCTGGCAGCCATCGGCTGGTTGCTGGGGTCGTACACCCAAGGTCGCCTGCCGGAGGATCGCGATCGATCGGCGATCGCACGTGTCGGCTGCACGATCGTCACGCTGACGATCCTGGCGACCTGCCTGGTGCTCCTGCCCGGCGTGCCCGTCTGGACGACGGCGGTCAGCTGGGCCATCGGGGCCTATGGCATGGGCCTGACGTTCCCGTCCATCTCCGTGCAGGCCCTGCGGCTGTCACCGGAGGCTGACCAGGGGCGGACGTCCTCAGCCCTGCAGGTGGCCGACTCCCTGCTGGTGGTCGTCGTGGCGAGCCTCATCGGCTCGATTCACGCGCTGGCCGTACGTGCCGGCACCGACGGGCCCGGCACCTACGTGATCCTGTGGTGCGCATCCGCGTGCATCGCGCTCTTCGCTGTGGTCACAGCCCGCCGGATGACCCCAGTGCAGACGATCACGGGCGCAGGCTAGGGCGCGAGCAGCACGCCCGAACAGCAGTCGGCGCAACGGCTGGCGCAATCACGATCCAGTCGTCGTCTGCCATTACGCCGCAGCCTCGAGCGCGTCCTTGGCAGTCGCCTGGGCAGCGGGCTTGAGCACTCCGCGAATGCCGATGCTGAAGATGATCGGCGAGGCGATCGCGAACAGGCTCCCGAGCGCGAGCGTCAGGTGCGGGCTGGTGGACTCCGCCAGCACCCCGCCAATGGCATTGCCGGCGGCCATCCCAAGGCCCTCGATCATCCACAGCGACCCGAGCGCTGCCACCGCCGTGCCGCGAGGCCGGACGACGTCGATCACCTCGAGATAGAAGACGTTCGCCGGGCCGATGAAAACCCACGCCACCAGCACGACCGCCATCATCGCCGGGCCGATCGGCACGAGCGCCAGCGGGATCAGGGCGATCGCGAACAGCAAGGTCGACGCCCGCAGCCCGCGGGCCGGAGCGATGTCACGTGCCTTCGCTCCCGCCCACAGCGACCCGATGATCGCCCCGACCCCCATGGCCGACAGCACGGGGCCAGCCAGGCCCTCCTCGCCGGAGAGGGTTGCCAGGGTGGGAATGCCGATCGTGATGAAGCCGGCCGACAGGCCCATGGCTGCGCCCTCCAGCGCCAGCAGCCTGATCGCCGGCGAGCGCAGCAGCCCGGCCTCGCCATGCTCGCGCGCCTCGGGCACCCAGGCCCGTGAATGCGGATTCATCACGAGCAGCAGGCCGCCGAGCAGCATGCTGATCCCGACCGTGAGCAAGGCCGCCCTCGGTGTGACGTTGAGGGCGATGAGCGAAGCGACGACCGGGCCGATGAGGATGAGCAGGTTCTGGCAGGCCGAGTCGACGCTGTAGGCCATCCGGACGCGGTCATCACCCACGATGTCACGCCACAGCGGCCTGATGCTGACGTTGAACGGCGGAGCCGTCCCACCGACGAGCGCGGCGAGCAGCACGCAGGTGACGGCATCGTGCGCGACGAAGGCCAGCAGCGTGCAGCTGACGGCATAGGCGGGGACGAGGGCGACGAGCGGGCGCGTCTGCCCGAGGCGATCGACCAGCAGGCCGCGCGGCCCGGCCGTCATGGCCCCCAGGCCGCTGGAGACCCCAGCTGCCAGCCCGGCTACTGCAACGCTGCCGGTGACGCGCTGGACCTGGAAGAAGATGGCCAGGCTGACCATCGAGTAGGCAAGACGCCCGAAGATTGAGGCGAAGAGCAGACGCGGCACGCCCGGAATGCGCAGGAACGCCCAGTACTGCTCCACTCCCGTCATCCTAGGTGACGGCGCAACCACGTCCCGCCCGGCGCACAGACGCAAGCCATCGGGCATGCATCACGGTCGTCAGAGGGTGCCCGGATCGACGTCCGTGGGCACCGGGGCACTGCGAACGTCGGACGGTCCGACGCACGGCCAATTCGTTCACGCGGATTCACGGAGTCCGGAACTCTCCGGGGTGATGTCGATGTGGAACTCGATGCCCAGTCCGCGCGCCAGCCGCTCAAGGGTGCTGAACGTGGGCTCATGATCTCCAGCCTCGAGCCGCGCGACAGCCGGCTGTTGCATGTCCAGTTGGCGGGCCAAGGCCGTCTGGGAGAGGCCGTGCTCGACACGGTAGGCCAGTACGCGCATCGCAACTGCTCGTGCCAAGGCCGTTCGGATGTGCTCGGCGTTCACCTGGTCATCGGCGAGGTCCTCTCGCCGAAGATCATCTGCTGTGCGCAACTGCGAAAGCTTCGTCATGTCAGCCCTCCTCCAACCCTGCCAGTCGTTCCTGCGCCAGTCGGGCTGCCTTGTCGAAACGCCGCCGTTCCACCTACGCCTCTGGGCCGATCGCCGCGATGACGAACACGTCCTCGACACGCTGGTAGAGCGCGCGCCACGGACTTCGTCCAGCCCTGGGCCGCAACTCCCGCAATCCCGAGAATCCTTGCACGGCACTTGAGTGCGGAAATCCCAACTGCGGTCCGAACGCCTCCAACTTCTCCACAGCGTGCAGCAGAGGGTTGCGCTCAGCCGCGGGGAAGTTGCGTTCTTGCTCACAGACACCCTGCTGTACACGACCGGATTGGCGGCGCAGACTCTCATCACAGTCCGAGGTGCAGTCGCAGTGCACGGTCGATGTGTGCCATGACCGATGCCCGAACCATCCCCACGTGCCGGGTTGCGCGAGTGACCGCCACGGATCTCACCTGCTCGGCCTGCGCCTTCGACTCGCGCGGGAGCCCAGTGTCCTGCGGTGCCAGCAGGACTTGGAAGGAGTAGACCGTCGACGTGTTCGTGGTGAGCGGGACGATCGTCACGACTCCGGTTCCGCGCCGGGCGGCCGCCTGATTGGCGCCATCGTTGCTGACGACGATCGCCGGACGAGTCTTGTTCGCCTCTGAGCCTCGCACGGGGTCAAGATCAAAGAGCCAGATGTCGCCCCGCTTCATGCGCCCTCGACCCCATCGCCCGATGCGGCTTCCCAGAGCGCGCCCTCTCCCGTCTCATGCCACTCCTCGAACGCACGCTCATAGTCATCAGCCAGATCGGCTGCCTTCAGCATCGCTATCGCCTGCTGCACGACCGCCGATCGAGAGGGCATGCCTGCGCGGTCCGCGAAGACGTCGAGGAACGCAACATCCTCGTCCGGAAGGCTGATGCTCAGTTTCATACCATCATGCTACTTTGGTCATACCCTGCTGGGAAAACTCCGGCACGTACGTCGAATGGCCTCTCCCCCCGAGCGCACGAGACCCAACGTGTAGGTCGCTGACTGGCAGGCCATAGCTGCGCCGGCGACGGCGGACGGGTTCAGGACCGACGACCGCCAGGAGGCCAAGCGGGTCGCGCAGATGACCGAGCGGGACGACCTCGACGAGGCCCTCGCGGTCGCCCGGCAGCCTGACGACACCCTGGCGGACGCGACGGTGATCGTGGGCCGGCTGCCGAACGGCGACCTTGAGGTCACCGACGTGGGCACGGGATACGACATCGCCGGCATCACCGGCAAGGCCGACCCGGTCCGCGCCGACGGGGCCCGGATGGCCGACGCCGACGGGTACGTCGACTTCGGCGACGGGACCCGGTGGGCGTTGGGCGGGACCAAGGCAGCCGAGTCGATGGCCCGCGAGTCCATGGCCGGCGACCTGATCGACCAGTGGGCCAAGACCTCCAACGACGCCAGCGCCCGCTCCCACGCCATCCAGCAGGCCGCCCGCGAGGAGTTCGGCCTGCAGGACGCGGCCCAGTGGGACACCGGCGGCGGGTGGAGCCCGGCCGTGGAGGAGGGGCAGGCGATGTACGCCAGGCACGGCGGGGTGTACCGGGACTTCCTGGCCGCCCAGCACGCCGGCACGCAGCAGTTCCTCGCCGACCGCGACGTCGGCTCGGTGGTGCTGTGGCGGGGCGTGAAGTCCGGCGCTCACCTGCCGGCCGCCACGCAGGTCCAGGCACGGCCCCTGTCGTCGTGGGCGTACCAGCGGTCCGCCGCGGAGACGTTCGCCGGCGACCAAGGCATCGTGATGCGCGCGGTCGTGCCCGCGGCCCGGATCCTGTCCCAGGGAACCGCCGGCGTCGGGTGCCTGACCGAGTCCGAGATGGTCATCCTGGGCGGGCAGCTCAACGTCCAGTCCAAGGGCGCCGGACAGTGGCCGGACCGCACGTGAGCGTGCTCTCCGTCGACCTAGACGACGAGCAGGCCGACTGGCCAAACCGCACCGACGACCTACGCGCATCCCTCGCGCCCGCCGACATCCGACGTCGCACCCCTTCCCTCATACCGGATGCCGGCCCCAACCGTCGCTCAGCCGTCTGCGGGGCCTACAGGAAGCGAGGTCACCGATGAGGGCGCTCAAGCGAGCGCGCCAGGCGTGATCACCCTGGGCGGCTTCGCCCTGGCCGCGTCGTCGCGGATGACCCGCGACCCCGCCGGCGTCCCGGCATGGCTCACCCGACGCATGCCGCGGCGGTCAGCCTGCTGTGGCGCCGCCCCGAGCAGCCCCTAATCCCTCGGTCCACTACCCACGGGACCCTGGCGCCGATGGACGCCGCCACGCAGCTGGTCGCCGACGAGGTCGCGCCCCTCTGCCGTGGCAGGCGTACATCGAGCGCGACGGGATCCCTGACCGGCTGCGTCCCCAGGCAGAGCCGGCACCCGGTGCGACTGGCTGAAGTGGACGACTCCGGATCTAGCCAACGGCGCCTGATCCGAGCCTCCCACTCCCTTCGATGGTGACGGCGTTACCGCTCACGGTGACTCCGAATATGTAGCTCTTCGGCAAGGATCCGATGGCCGGTGCATCGAGAGAGAGGTAGTCGAAGTCCACCCCGATCACCGCATTGCACCCGAGAGCGTATGCCGATTCCTTCAGCCTCGCCAATGCATTCCGCCGAATATGGGAAAGCCCGACAGTGAACGCTTCTCCTGGCTTGGTGACCTTGGTACCACTCCAAAAGCCCATAGACACGCTACTGATCTCGACTACTTCGTCTGCCGAAATTACCCCCGAATACTTGACGATCGTGTAGCCGTCAAAACTGAAGCCGGTGGTGATCAGAACATCGACGACACCCTCGCGCATTTCTTGAGCCGCTGCAATTTCTCTCTTGTAGGCAGCAGCGATCTCATCCATGTCTTGACGATCGTCGATATTGACGTTTCCCATGCTGGTTGACCACTTATAGCCCGACCCGTTCAACCATGCGATGAACCCGGCCACATCCAACTGGTGTTGGTTGGCGACGTCTTTCGCCTTCATCTCTTCCTCCTTGGACTCAGAAACTGCATTGCCTCCGCATTGGTCGGATCAAGGTCGAGGGCCAAAGAGGCATACCTTGCAGCGTTCCGAGGATCCTTTCGACACTTCTCCAAGAGTGCTTGAACGTCTGCCCTGACGCCGATGCTCGCCTCCACTGAAGCAGGATTGGCTCGCGTCGCCTCCGCAGAAGGGTGCGCAAATCGTGACTGGCAGTACTCGCAGACGAGGAATCCGCCTTGCTCTACGAGTTCTTTACTTCCGCACCTTCTGCAATCGACTGCCTTCATTTCCCATCTCGCTTCGTGAAGTGCCTATTCGCCAGTGGAGACTTGCTAGAGGCCCAGTGCCTTTGAACGAGCCGCGTCGTACTCGGATTGGTCGATGAGCCCAGCGTCAAGCGCTCGCTTGAGGCTCTCCAGCTTGGCAACCAGGTCCTGCCCATCACTACTCGGCGATGCAGGGGGCGGAGTTGCAGTTGGCTGCTGCGCGAGACCTCCCAAGCCGATGGCACCCGCAGCGATCCCCACGCCCAGGATTCCTTCACTGCCGCCCTGGGCTCCTGCCGACTGGAATCCCTGGGCAAGCGAAGCCTGAAGGTTGGCGCTACCCCTGCTACCGGACAGCGCATCCGCGCGCTGCACGGTCTTGAGGAGTTCCTTTGTCTGCTCGTCGTATTCGATGCCCAGAATGGTGACCTTGGAGATCGTCAGGCCCCGGCCGCTTTGCCACTGGTAGTTGTCATCAACGGCCCTGGATAGGGCTTGTGCGAACTGCACTGCGTCCTGCTGGATTCGCGAGATTCGGTTGGGTCGGGTGGGGTCATTGGAGTAGAGGCTGAAAGCCGCAGCAAGGGATCCGACTACCTCCGAGAAGAGCTGGTTGGCGGCTGGGTTTGCTCTGTCTGTGAAGTCAAACGAGTCCAAGCCCTGCAGGTAGACTGCCGGCACAAAGTTCGCAGCGAAGGTGATCGGGTCCACGATAGACAGGCTGTACGTCCCATAGGTGATTACGCCCACCTGCGCGTTGAAGTAGGCATCGTCCCAATAAACTTCCGCTTGCGTGCCGAACTTGTTGTTCGGAAGTTCCTTGAGGCAGACGAAGAGCGCCAACTGTTGGGCACCGGGCCTCCCGCCGAACTTGAATCTTTCCCACGACTGCGTGACGAGTGAGCGCCGTACGGCGTCGCCGGCAAACACCGACTGCGAATATGGGCTCTCCGAATCCCAGACGTACCCACCTGGTTCGCCCACAAAGGCGGTCAGTTTGCCGTCTTGAAAGAGCAGCAGTCCGTAACCCTCCGGGACTACGACCTTGGACCCGTTAGAAATCACCGATTGCGAACTCTTGCTGTTCGCTCCTCTTCCAGAGTTCTGCCCATTTGGCACCGCCGGACAAAGAGCGACAGTCGGAGAGATGTCGCTGGGTACGGTGAGGAAGTCCTTCCACTGCTCTGCGAAAGTGCCGCCAACGCCACCTACGGCGGCTCGAACGAATCCCATACCTTCCCCCGCTCCCCACGAATCCTGTCAAGGGTAGCGAATCGCAGACGGGCTGCAAGTGGCCAAGTGTGAGTTAGGGCGCGGCATTCGATCGTATGCACGATCCCGGGCAGGCAAGGGGCTCAGGGAGCGGTGCTCCGACCTCCAACGCAGTGCCCGTCTAGAGCATGGGGGCTGTGACGACGCCCATCTCCACATGCGCCCCCGTCCCCTCGGGCGCGGACCCATTGTCGCTCCCACGGCCAGGATGTCAGGGCCTTGAATGGGCCCCTACCCCTGTCGCCCCGCCTCCAAGTCCCGAAACGAGCGGAAACCCCTTGATTTGCAAGGGGTTGTCCGTGGGTCGCCGGGGGCTCGAACCCCGAACCTACGGATTAAAAGTCCGCAGCTCTACCGTTGAGCTAGCGACCCTGAGTCGTCCCAAGGCTATCGGCTGGCAAGCCGGCGGCCGTCCACGTGACCACGACTGCCTGGGCCCCCGCGCCCATGCTCGAGCATCGGCCCGAGCATGTGAAGATACCGTTACCAACTCCCCCTGGGCGGCACCGTGACCGGCAAACTTCCCCTCGCCTTGGCCCTCGCCGCCATCATGGCCGCGGGCTCGGGGCCCGCACAGGCCGCGGGCCTGCCGGCCGTCTGGCCCGGGGTGATCGGCGGGACACCCGGCTCCCCGGTGGCATCGGCCGCCGTGGCCCTCGATCTCGGCAGCTCGGAGTGCACCGGGTCGCTCTGGCGGCCCAGGATCGTCATCACCGCGGCCCACTGCGTGAGCGACTCCGAGGGCATCGAGCCAGACGTCCAGCCGGGAGACGTGCGCATCTACGCGCCGGGGGCCGACAAGCGCAATGGTCCGACCTCGATCCGGGTGACGCAGATCCTCTTCGATCCCGCCTGGACGTCGGAATCGTCGGACGACGAGCCATCGGAGCGCGATATCGCCTTCCTCATCCTCGATGCCCCGCTTGGGACTCCCACCTGGATGCGGATGGCAACCCCAGCGGAGGTCATCGACATCGCACGCAATGGCACGCCGGTCGAGTATGTCGGCTACGGGCTGACAGGGCCGCGAAATGACCCGAACGCCGATGGCAGCCCGGTGCCGCTGTCGCTCATGACGCGACTGGCGGGGCGGTATGCGGGAGGCATGGGCGACTTCAGCACCGTGGGCGACGGGGTCCGCGGGACGTGCGCCGGAGACAGCGGCGGGCCCTTCCTGGCGGTGATCGGCGGCCAGCTGGTCTACCTCGGCCCGCTGAGCGGTGGGCTCGGCCACCCATGCGAGGCCGAGAACGATGACCCGATGGACGACGGGGCGGTCGCGGCGGGCATGGGAGAGCTGGCGCAGCGGGCGCTGGCGGCTGCTGGCGAGGGTCCCGACTCACCGCCCACGACCTGCATCGAGGGAGCCGATGTCGACCGGGCGTGCGTCAGCGGCATGGTCTGGACGTACGACTACTGCTGGAGCGGCAAGCGGGCATCACTGCAGGTGAAGACCGCCAGTGGGTGGAAGACCGTCGCTCGGGTCACCGGCAAGCGCAATGGCGACTGCGACCGCGACACTCCGTACGAGATCGTGTTCAGCCAGACGGCCACGCAGCCCAAGGCCTCGTACCGCATCGTGCTGCCTCGTCAGCCGGGCCTGCGTCGGGGCGGAGTCGACCCGTTCACGGTTACCAGCGGGTGATGCGCCCGCTGCACGTGCTGACGGCGCTCACGATGGTGGCGCTCCTTGCCCTCGGCATTGCGCCCACGTCGGCCACGGCCGCCGACCACGGGACGGTCGTCGCAGCCGCCGGCCAGCGTCAGTGGATCTGGTGCGCCGGCACTGGCTCGCCGACGGCCGTCATCTCCAGCGGCCTGCGAGCCGATCACGCGATGTGGCGCAAGGTGATCACCCCGCTGCAGCGCATCACGCGGACCTGCATCTACGACCGCCCTGGCCTGGGCTCGTCCCCGCCACGCCAGGGTGCCCAGCGCACGGATGCCGGAGAGCATGCGGACGAGCTCCACGCCCTGCTCGCCGCCGCCGGCGAGCGCGGGCCGTACCTGCTCATCGCCCACTCGTACGCCGGGCTCATCGCTCGCGCATTCGCCGCGTCCTACCCGCAGGACGTCAGCGGGATGCTCCTCATCGACGCGGTGTTCCCGTCCATCCACCGCACCTACCTGCCCTCGTATCGCGGCCCGTGGCATGAGGGCGGCACCACGATCGACATGCAGGCAAGCGAGGACGCCACCCGGGGTGGGCCGAGGCTGGGCGACCTTCCGCTCATCGTCCTCACTGCGGGGGACGGAACGGGCACCTCGTGGGCGGATCGCGTGTGGGAGCGCGAGCAGGCACGAGCCTCGCGACTGTCATCAGCAGGGCAGCAGTGGCACGCCACCCGCTCCGGTCATGTGATCCAGCAGGATCAGCCGGCGATCGTGATTGAGGCTGTTCGGCTGCTCGTCACCCAGTCGCGCGACGACGCTGCTGCACATGCCCGCTGAACCCATCACGTCGCACAGATCGGAGTACCTCGCGATTGCCGCGGACTCCGGCCTGTCCGGGACCATTCGGGCCGTCAACGAGGCAGCGCCTCAATCATGCGGCGGCATGTCAGGGCAAACTCCGACTGAACATCGCTGGTCGTCACCGCTGGAACACCGTCAGGTGCGGGAGCACCTGACCACATGCAAGGACGATCTCGCGGGCCTTGGCCAGGTCAGCGAGAACAACGTCCGCGTCAATTTCTGTGTCGGGGTCGGGGTACTCGGTGTCGTTCCTAGTGCTCCTCATCCGGGTACGGGACGCAGCAGCGCGCCCATGGATGCGGAGAACTGAGCGATGGCGGCGTGCTCGACAGCGATGTGGCCACCAGCACGAGTAGGACGCAACCCTTGCGCCTGAAGTAGCGCGCTCAGCGCCTTGCGGACACCGTCCCACAGATTGGCGTACGCGGAGTACCCGCGTCCCGCGGCCGCTGCGTCGCTGGCGGTGTCGATGGCTTCCGATGCCTGAGCGAGAAGGGCAGTGTCGAGGTCCATGGATGCGATCACTCTGTCGAGTTCGTTGCGATTGAGCATGCCCACGATCGTGTCCCGGCCCGGTACCCAGGTCATGCTGGTTCACCCTCCGACGTGCCAGACAGTGGTACAACGACCAGTGGTTGCACCTTGACGGACTCGAGGAATGCGCCCGACTGGTGCACCCACGCGGCGGAAGTCACAACGTGCGTATTGACCTCCTTGCCCAGTCTGGAGGTGGCTCGCCCGACTGCCTCGAACAGGTCATCACGATCCGGATTCCCGACCACGAGCGCGTCGATGTCACCGGGTAGGAGACCTGGCTCCCGGGCGTAGCGGGCGGCCCATGATCCATAGATGAACGCGGCCGCAATCCCGGCTACGCGCGACAGTTCCTCGCCGAGAACATGGACTGGGCCACACGTATGCAGGACGAGGTCGAGCAGGATCGACCTGATCGGCTCCTTCGCGCTGACACTGATCAGTCGCGACCGCCCGACCGGGCGACTGGACACCAGACCGGCAGTCTCCAGCAGGTCGACTTCATGCTTGACCGCGTTCTTGTACACGCCCACCGCGCTTGCCAAGTCTGTGATCGACTCCTCGCCGGGACCCAACAGCAGACGCGTGAGGACCAGCGCCTGTGTCTGAGACCGGAAGAGTGGAAGCATCGTCACAGCGCTGCCCCGCCCCCGAGTCGAGTCCGCAGCCACAGTGACCTTCCAGGAATGAACAATGCTTTTGTCCAAAAAATCACCTCTTTGTACGGATGTCGATGGGCGTTCGCACACCCTGGTGGCCGTCCCGGACCTCGCCAGTTGGCACGACACCCGAACCCGGCTTGCCGGGTGCCCGACCTCCCCAGAGCGGAGAGGTGGGTCACGCCCAGCGAACTCGATCCCAACCAGTACCGCGGACGACCTCGCGGGCGGCGATCGAGCGACATCGAGGCCTGCACCCGGCGCCGCGATGCCTCCATACGCCGACCGTGAGTCCAGGTTCCCGCGAGAACAAGGCGGCCTATCCTGGCTCCGTGACCGACGTACCTGCGGACGACGTCTTCACACACGAGGCCGGCGAGCGGTTCGAGCAGGCGTTCGTGCTGTGTTCCTTCGCTTCGGAGCTCGCGGGGAAGGCGGGCCAGTGACAACCTTCGACCCGTCGCGAATATTTGAGACGCTGGATCGACACGGTGTCGATTACCTCACCATAGGTGCGTGGGCTGTCATCGCCCACGGATACGTGCGAGCCACGGCGGATATTGATTTCGTGGCAAGACTCGATGAGCAGAACTTGACGCGCTTGGCGGCCGCCTTGTCCGAGCTCAACGCTCGCCTTCGTGGCGTTGATGCGGAGAAGCTGGACATTGACCCCAGAGACCCTCTGGTGCTCGCAAATGGCGCCTCGTTCACCATGGATACCGACGCGGGTCCCCTTGATTTCCTCAATGACGTCCCTGGGGCCGCTGACTACAACGAGATGCGATCTCGAGCACGCCGGGTGAAGGCGGCTGGCGTCACGGTGTGGGTTGTCGGCTACGAGGACCTCATGCGAATGAAGGAAGCATCAGGCCGAGAGCAAGACCTCCTTGATATCCATCAGCTCAGCGCAATCATCAGCGAGCAAGGAGACGCTCGAGGGAATCCCCGCTGAAAGCCACACCCCGATAGCCACCGGCGGCCTTGCTTGCTGACGAAGCCTCGGTGGGTTGGCGCACTGCCGTCCTGACAGAGTGTCTCGGCGAGACCAATGTCAACAACCCCGATGTTGAGGCATTCCAGCCCCCGAACCACCACGCAATGCGAACCAAGCGCTGGCTCTACGTCGCGTACCAGTCAGGCTCCCAGGAGCTCTACGACCTGGTCAGCGATCCAGAAGAGACCCGGAGCGTGCTGATGGAGATGCCGCCCGAAGTGGTGGCTGAACTGTCAACTCGACTGGCGACCCTGCGTGCCTGCGCTGGGCAGACCTGTCGCTCCGCTGATACGTGGGAAGCTCACACCCCGCAGGACATGCATGGTGGACAATGCTCCTCGTTCGTCCGAGCGAAGGCACCACATGAAGCAATCGCTTTCTGCATTGGTCCTGGGAGCGGCCGTAACGACTGTCATTGCGGGCCCGGCCGTTGCTGCCGTGCCGTCGATCCTGCCCAGCGTGATCGGTGGGACACCGGGGTCCCCAATGGCCTCCGCTGCGGTCGCCCTTGAGATCCACGATGGTCTATGTACGGCGTCGCTGTGGCGCAGCCGCATTCTGATCACTGCCGCCCACTGCATCAGCGATTCCCAGACCGGTGCCGCCACCACGCAACCTGGGGATATCACGGTCTATCCGCCGGGGGCCAACATCTCAGGCGGGCCGGCCGGCGTAAAGGTGACGCAGATCCTCTTCGATCCCGAGTGGACGACCCAAGCTCCGGACGGTGAGTCGGTCGTGCGCGATATCGCCTACCTCATCCTGGACGCGCCACTCGGGCTGCCCACCTGGTCCCGCATGGCCACCCCGGCAGAGATCGTCGAGCTCGCTCGTGCCGGGGCCGAGATCGAGTACATCGGCTACGGATTTACCGGCCCGCGCGACGATCCGGCGTCACGGACCAGCCCCGTCCCGCTCTCACTGACGAGCCGGCTCGTGCCCGCTGACGGCGGCGGCACCGCGCAGTTCGTCTTCCGAGGGGACGGTATCCGCGGCACCTGCGCGGGCGATAGCGGTGGGCCCTTCCTGGCCATCATCAGCGGCACCGTCGTCTACCTGGGGCCGCTCCAAGGGGGAGCTGGGCTTCCCTGCGATTCCGAGCAGGACGACCCATTCGACTACGCCGCCGTGGCGTCCGAGATGCCCGAGCTCGCGCAGCAAGCCCTCGCCGCCGCGGGCGAGCCGGCTGAAGCCACCCCGACCACCTGCGTCGAGGGCCCGGATATCGAGCGTCAGTGTGTCGCGGGAACGGTATGGAACTACGACTACTGCTGGAGCGGCACGCGCGCAGTCCTGCAGGTACGCGCCGCCAGCGGCTGGGAGACCGTCAAGAAGGTGACCGGGCGTCGAAACATTGCCTGTAACCGCTCGTCGCCGTACGAGATCACCCTCAGCATCACCGCACGGCAGCCACGCACCTCGTATCGACTCGTCCTGCCCAAGCAGCCGGGCCTGCTCCGTGGAGCCGTGGACCCGTTCACGGTCACCAGCGGGTAGGGCCATGAGCTACGCCTCGGAGCGAACCTCGGTCGGGTCGTAGCCGTAGTAGGCGGTACGTGCAGCACGTCGCCGCTGGGCTTCTTCCTCACTCGCTGCGGCGAAGCCCGAGTCGACTGCCTGGCTCGGGACGATCGGACGCGGGTTGCGCTCCCAGATCCACTTCTCCAGCTCCGGGCCGGACTCGAACGAGGTGATCAGGCAATAGCGCGGCTCATCGCCCGCATGCCAGACCGAGTGCCACATCCGCTCGGAGTCGACGACCAGCTGCGCGCCGGCAGGCAGGGCCAGTCGGGTCTCGGTGCTCGGATCGTTGATGTCCTCCCGCAGCACCATGAACGAGCTCGGATCGTCGGTGAGCTGCATGAAGCAGCGGATCACCCAGCCCTCGCCGTCCGGGTTCAGCCGGTTGTTGTCGTCGAGGTGCGAGTTGTACAGGGCATCGGCATAGCTGTTCGGCTGCAGCTCGATGACGCGGCAGCGACCGACATTGGCGCCGACCTGCTGCACGCGCTCCACCAGGGTGGGGGCCGTGCTCACCTGGGACGGGATCCACACGCCGTCCTTGTCGGCCCTCGGCGGGTCGGCATGCCAGAAGCCATTGCACTCGACCTGGCCGGCGGCACTGGCCAGGGGCGCGAATCGCGTGTCCCCTGATGACTTCCAGTCGACGTACGCCAGCGACGTCCACTCGCGTGGATCGATCATGCCGCCGTAGGGATCAAGTACGACATAGCCGGTCTCGTCCAGGATGGGCATTCGATAGTGGCCCATATGCATCTCCCAAGGTCTGCAGGATCCGAGCTGGATGCCATGCCCTGTCATTGTCCGCCGATGGCGCCGTCGCACCTGCCTGCAAACGTCCTGAGCCCCGCAGGACGAAGGTCCCACGGGGCTCGGGAATGGCTCGAACGAGCAGACGAGCTGCGTGCTGACTACTCGGTGATCGTCACGGTCACGTCATAGGCATCGGCACCGGGTGGTGCCACGTTGATCACGGCGGTGCCGGCGGCCAGGGCCTTCGCACCCGGGTTGAAGACGGCCGAGCCGTCATTAGAGCCCTGGGTCAGCTCGACCAGATCCGGGGTCGTGGTGGAGATCGTCGTTGCGGCCGGATCGTCCGCCTTGATCACGATCGTGTCGCCGACCTTCGCGGTCGCCGTCGTCTGACCTGGCTCCACCATCACCGGGGGCAGCACCTGATTTCCTCCTACGACCGCGCTCGCACTGGACGAGGCCTGGTCACTGGTGGTCGAGGAGCACGCTGCGAGGGCGGCAACCGCGACCAGGGCGGTCGAGGCGAGCACCACGACACGGGCTGGGCGAATCATCATGTCTCCTATCGTCACAGGGCTCCAGTCGGAATTCCGGAGAGCCTGGGGCTTTGACGCGAGCCCGGGACCATCGGTTCCGCCCGCGGCAGGCGACGGGCCGCCCGCTACTGCGGCAGCGGCGTGGTGATCGTGATGCCATTGCGGGTGATCGTCACGCCGCGGTCATCGATGACGACCGGCACGGACTCCCCGTCATTGCGGGGGACGAACACGGTGACCAGGGCCATGCTCGTCGCCGGCTTGCCGATGGACGCCTGGCGATTCAGGACAGCGCCGGGGAGCTTCTCGCCCCAGGCCCCTGTCGACCAGCCGACCGTGGAGCCCTCGCGCGCCACGTCGACCGCCCATCCGCCGGGGCCGGACTTGTAGACGTCCATCCGCTTGTCGCCGTTGGCCAGCGTCATCACGTCATTGGCATTCGTGGCGCTGATCCCCGGCGCCAGCTGCCAGCGCTCCCACAGGAAGCGCTGGCGGGACTTCTTGCCCTTGCCCTTGGCTGCGTTCACGTAGTCAACCACCACGATGGCATCCATCGACCGGATGTACTGGGTGCAGCGGGTGACGGTGACCGTTGCCCAGGTGGTGTCCTCGATGCAGGTGAGGTCGTTGCCGCCGGTGGGCCAGTCACTGGTTGCCTTGATGCTCCGGACGCCGGCAGACCTATGGCGAGCGACCTTTGCGACGGTGAACGAGGAGTGGGCAGCCCGAGTCTTCAGGAACCAGCGCAACTTGCTGCCGTTCTCGTACTTGTAGGGACCGGGATCGATGATCCACTCCACGCCCCGCGACATGAGGGTCAAGGCGGCGCCGTCATCGTGGGTGTGGGCTGTCGCGGGCCTCGACGACGTGAAGCGCAGCGTGTAGTAGGTATCCGCTCCGCCGGGCTGCGGCTGCCACCCGGCGCGGCCGAAGACATAGCCACCCTGGTACGCGGTGAAGATCGGCGCCGGGGGCGTGCCGGCCGTGCCGCGCGATCGCACCCAGTCGGCCCGGGCATCGCCGGCACCGAAGTCCCTTCGCAGGGGCTCATTGATGGTGTCACCGATAGACTCCAGATTGAAGTCGGGTCTCACGGCCTGCGCGAGGAAGTCGTAGATCTTTCCCCTGAGTTCCGGGATCGGGTCGGCGGGCATCCCGCACGTTGCCGCAGATCGCTCAACATCCTTCAGCAGGAGTTCGACGTAGGCGGCGTACCCAGGCGAGCCCTCCACATCGGAGCCGTCGTCGTGGATGAGTCCGCGCGTGATCGACACGATGTTGCCCCAGGCCTTATCGCGCATTGGCCAATTGGCCGACCAGCAGAATGCAGCCATCGCTCCGGTCTGCCGGATCAGGTCGGTGTTGTTCGACCCGATCGCGACTTCCCGCTGAGCTGCATTGGAGCGCACCATCGTGCTTGCGTCGTCAAGGGCCGCCTGCACGAACAGGGGATCACCGAGGGTCTGTGCGGCGCATACCAACGTCTGGGTCCGCAGGCCCCCGTAGATCGAGCCGTCGACCCAGGTGCCGCGCGGACCCTCGTGGTCCTGGATCCACCAGGTGATGAGCTGCCGGAACCGGTCCACAAGCGCCTGGTCCTGCAAGCGCACACCACGATAGAGAAGCGGGAGGGCCCAGTAAAGCGAGTTGACGTGCCGGTCGCCAGACGTATCGGTACTCGCCTGCGGCTGCCAGTCCGGCCGCTCGCCCAGGCTGTAGGTCCCGTACTTGCCAAGGTCAATCGTGCCGGCCATGAGAGAAGCGGCCAGTCGTCGCTCGGTGCCTGGCTTCATCGGCGGGAAGAGGGTCAGGCACCAGCTCCCCAGGCTTGATGGCATGGGGGCGGGCTCGGGCGGCCGGGACGCAGGCGCGCTCGGATCTGTCGGGCTTGCCGATGGCGGAGCGCTCGGTGCTGGGGTCGTGTCGGCGACGGCCGTGCCCGTCTGGGCCAGCATGAGCGCGAGGGCGGATCCCCCGGCGATGGCCGCGGCAGCGGCAGCTGGACGAAGGCCATGCTGTGCCGTCCCGGTCCGCGTACCCAAACGGATCATGCGTCCCAGTGGCGACATCCCACCATCATCACCCGAAGGGTGGGGGTCAGGTCAAACCCTGGACATCCCGGGCGCGTCGCCATCGAACTCAGGTGTCTCGCCGCTCGGGTCCCCGTCCGCGAGCCTGCTGACCCGGTTGAAGGCAGCCTGCTGCGAGGGCGAAGCCGGGCCGAGCGCAAGCGACAGAGTGCCCAGGAGGGCCGCGACGACCGGGCGACTGATGGCCATCGGCACAGGCCCGAGGCCGAGCAGCTGCCGGTGCGGCTCGGTGAGGGTCGACACCGCTCCGGCGAACAGGCCGGCATAGGCGGGGCGCGCGGCCAGCGGCAGCGGCGCATTGCGGATGAACGCCACCGTCTGGGCCGTCGCCTGATCCCCGCGCAGGATCGGGGCGTAGCCATCGAGCTGCTCGCGCAGCTGGGCAACCGACCGCGGCGGGTCGACGACTCCGACCAGCTCGCCTGCCGTCGCCCACTCCCGCACATAGGCGTCCGGCCCACCCGGGATCGGGCCGCCCCAGACCTGATGGGTGGCCAGGAAGGAGTCGGTGAAGGCAACGTGCACCCAGCGCAGCAGGTCAGGATCCATGGCTGTGTAGGCGGCCGGGCCGTCGGCCGACTCGTAGGTGCCGGAAACCCGCCGGTGCAGGCCGCGGACCCGGGCGCATTCGCGATCGGCCTGGGCCCGGTCACCGAAGGTGACCACGGTCAGCCACTGGGTCGTGCCGGCCAGTCGGCCGAGGGCATCGGCCTCGTACCGCGAGTGCTGCATCACCCCGGCCAGGGCGGCCGGATGCATCGCCTGCATCAGCAGCGCGCGCACCCCGCCGACCAGCGTGGGCAGCGCGCCGTGGACGGCCCAGGCAGCAGAGCCGGGGCCGAAGTAGCCGGCATCGGTGCCATCGGCCATCTGGCGCACCCACTCCGGGGCACCGGTCGGGTCACCGGACACGATCCGCCGGAAGCCGGACGCCACCTGCGAGCGCGCGAAGGCCAGGGCAGCGCTCGGGCTCACGGGCGGGCGCAGGAAGGCAGGCGCGGTTGGCGGCACCTGATAAGGGTGCTGCCAACCGCGCCTTTTCGCACCTTGAGTCCCCTCGGGGAAGTGATCGAGGACTACGAGTCCTTGCTGGCCGTGAGCGTCACGGGGATGGTGAGGGTGTCCTCGTCCCGCTCGACCGTCAAGGTGACCGTGTCACCAGGTGCGAAGGATCGGATGGTGACCACCAGCGTGGTCGGGTCGGCAATGCGCTGGCCGTTCACCTTGGTGATCACGTCATCGACCCGCAGGCCCGCCTGCTCGGCGGCGCCGCCGCTGGTGATGTCGACGACCTTGCCGCCCGGCCCCTCGAAGGCCATGTCCAGCTGCACGCCGATGACCGGCGTCTTGGACGAACCAGTCGTGATGATCTCGTCCGCGATGCGCTTGGCGGTATCGATCGGGATCGCGAAGCCCAGCCCGATTGAGCCAGCCTGGCCGGTGCTGCTGGCACCCATCGAGGCGATCGCCGAGTTCACCCCGATCACGGCACCATTGCCATCGACCAGCGGGCCGCCGGAGTTGCCCGGGTTGATCGCCGCGTCGGTCTGGATCGCGTTGATGAACGAGGTCTCACCCTCGCCGCCGGCGGTGACCGGGCGATTCAGCGCACTGACGATGCCCGTGGTCACGGTGCCCTGCAGGCCCAGCGGCGACCCGATGGCGATCACCGTGTCGCCGACATTGAGAGCGCTGGACTTCCCGAGGGTCAGCGTCGGCAGGTTGTCGCGATCGACCTTCACCACTGCCAGGTCGTAGCCGGGGTTCGCGCCGATCAGCTTGCCGGTCGCGGTCTTGCCATCGGCGAAGGTCACCTCGATCGTCCCGCCGGACGCCGCCGGGCCGGCCACGTGATTGTTGGTGATGATGTAGCCGTCCTGGCTGATGATGAAGCCGGAGCCGGTGCCGCCACTATCGCCGTTCGTGACGTTCAGCTGGACGACGGCAGGCTGCACGGCCGCAGCGACTCCGGCGATAGTGCCGCCTGCTGGGCCGGAGGGCGAGTCGACCGCACTGACCGAGACGCCGATCGACGGCAGTGTGTCACGTGCGGCGATGAAGCCGACCGCTCCGCCCGCGGCACCCGCCAGCAGGCCGGTGATGCCGGCCGTCGCGACGATCGCGGCACCTCGGCCGCGGCGCCGGCGCTCGCGGCGGTTGGTCGGCGCCGGGGGTGCGTACCCGGGCACGGGATACGACATGGGCTCATAGGGGGGCAACGGGGCGGTCACGACTCCTCCTTGCGATCAGGGCTGCCGTAGCAGACGGGTGGTCGAATTGGCTCGCTGATCTGGGTCCGCTGATCAGGCTCGCCGATCGACCGTGCTTCTTGGTGCATCAGACAACGCAGGCACCCGATCCGTTCCCGCTGCGCGACGACCTGCGCAGAACCTGATGGGTCCCTTACCGTCTGCTCACAATCCCTGTTGAATGGCCGCATGCACCTGACGTCGGATGCCGAGGCTGCCGCGCTCGCCCTCGCCGGAGGGCACCTGGCGGCCCTGCCTACCGAGACCGTCTACGGCCTCGGCGGGCGCGCCGACGACCCCGCCGCCATCGCGCG
>JAGWXF010000013.1 GCA_018970025.1 Actinomycetales bacterium
GCCGGTGCGACGCCGGGAGTCGAACTCGGCGCAGAGTGACGCGGGCGCCGTGGCCTACTTGGTGTAGCGGATGGTGACGGAGGCTCGGCGGCCCGCCGGCCCGGACTGCTCCGCGATCCCCGCGCCGGTCGTGGTCACCAGGCCCGTGACCCCCAGCGACTTCAGGTACCGGGAGATCGCGACCGCCCGCATCGTCGACAGGTACTTGTTGTTGTCGGTGCGCTGGTCTTGCTGCACGTACCCCACGACGACCGTGCGGACGGCCCGGCCCTTGCGGCCCTTCACCAGCTCCCGCAGCGTCTTCTTCGCCGTATCCGTCAGCTCCGGCGACAGCTCCGGGAAGAACACCACCGTCGACGCCGTGGCGAACGTGCGCGACTGCGCCGCCCGCGCCTGCACCCCAAGCGACAGCGACCGCACCTGCCCATTCGGCGTCCAGCCATTCGTCTGCAGCGTGTACCGCCCCGGCGGCAGGTCAGCCGGCAGCGGCACCCGCCCCGAGAACGACCCCGACGCATCCGTCATCACCGTGCCCAGCTCACGCGCCGGCACGAACAAGAACACCTTCACCGGCGCATTCGGCCGGAACCCCGTCCCCGACACCCCCGCCGACCGCCCCGACTCCAGCAGCAGCGCCCCATCACCCGTCAGCCCCAGCGGACGCCCATCAGCACCCAGCCCCAGCAGCCGCATCGTGAACCCATCCCCCGACGCATCCAGCCCCGTCGGGGCCACCGACCGATCCGGCACCACCCGAACCCCCGACGGCACCTCACCGACCAGCAGCAGCGCCCCACCCGGCGCCACCCCCGCACCCGGCGGCACGCTCCCATTGTCCTGATTCTGAATGATCACCAACTCCGGAGACGCACTCGGCGACGGCGCAGGCACAGGCGGCGCAGACGACGCCGAAGGCTCCGGCTCCGCAGACGACGGCGCAGGCCCCGGCGCAGGCGGCGCCGGTGGCGCAGGCGCAGGCACCGCCGCCCACTTCGCGTAGAACACCACGTTCTTGCCCGACAGCGGATACGACGCCCCAGCCTGGTACACCGTCCCCGCGCCGACCGCGTCCGTCGCCCACCCGGCGAACGTGAACCCGGTCCTCACCAGCGACCCGGTGTTCCCCAGCACCGTCGCCGTCGCCGACGACGTGTACGCCGTCGAATCCACCGGCACCGTGCCCCCGGTCGACCCATTCCCGTCATACGTCACCGAGAACGGCGACCACAGCGCATACAGCGTCGTATTCGACGAAATCGCGAACGTGTCCCCGCCCACGTACTTCGTCGCCGTCCCCGCGGCATCCGTCGTCCACCCCTCGAACGCATACCCGCCACGAACGAGGGTCCCCGTATTCCCCAGCACCGTCACATTCGATCCGCTCGCATACGAACCCGAACCAGTCGGCACCGTCCCACCCGTGGCACCATTCCCGTCATATGTCACCGAATAGTACGAAGGTCCGGTGATGTTGAAGGTGACTGACGTTGTCGCGGTGCCGAATGAACTCCCCGTGGCGGACACCGTTATCGAGCCACTAGATGGAGCAGTCGGCGTACCCGAAATGACCCCCGTGGTGCTGTCGAGGCTCAGCCCGGCTGGCAGGGAGCCTGAGGTCACCGCGTAGCTCATGTTGCCGAGGAATCCTTTCTGAGTGAAGGTGCTGGTGGCGGTGATCGGCGATCCGGTCGTAGCGGTCACCGTCTGAGTCGTCGGGGTCACGCCGACGCAGGAGATGTACATGTCGAGGTAGGACCCACGTGACAAGGGCGGGGCGCCTGCGTCCCAGGTATAGGCGACGCCGAGGTTGCTGAGCATCCCGGTGAACTCGTCCCCGGAGTCGTAGATGAATGAGCCGTTAGTGTTGGTGACAGCAGCGGTGAAGGACCCACCGGTACCGGTGAAGGTCAAGGTCTCGAATCCACTGCCGGGAGCATCGGCGTGGTTTCGGGTCGTCGCTTTGATTGCCGGGACTGCCGGCGAGAAGGTGAGGGTCGTGCCGATCCGCACATTGCTCTGATACAGGTAGGTATTGCTGGTATTGCCCTGCACCGCAGTGTTGGCCGTCACTGACACCGTGACTCCGGTATTGGCGATCAACTGACTGCTCGGGGCACTGGTAGCGGGGTCGAGATCAAGGAACGGAACCGCGCACGTGTAGTCCGGGTTGTAGGTCACTGGCACCCCCACCCCCGTTGCCGGTGCGATCAACCCCGACACGGGGCCGAGCGCCGGCGCTGCCGTGCCCTGCCGCCCCCGCTGCGGGCCGAGCCCGATACCGGCAACCACGATCGCCAACGCCAGCAGGCCGACGGCCCAGCGCAGCCTGCGCCAAGCGCGGCCACTGCGCGAAGGCCCCTCGAGCATTGAGGTCGGGGAATCGTTCATGCCAGCCTCGGCACCCACGCGAGCCTCCTGCGGAGCGGTCGGCACCCGGTCGACGCCGAACAATGGAAATTTGATCTATTTTTAATGATGATGCAAGCGAGGTCAAGGCAGCCACGCATCCCGGAGCCGCATGCATGTGGGGGCGACTACGGTGGCGGAGTTGGCATCCCACCTGGCATGGAGGAGGGCAGGGCACGATGATGCGGTCACGCCCGCGGCATGCCCTGGCCAACGACGCTGCCCTGGCCGAGGCAACCGTGACGGCGATCGCGGTCGACGGCTGGAATGCCACGACGATGGCATCCATCAGCCAGCATGCCGAGCTCACCTACGGAGCGGCCTACGGGCGCTACGACGACAAGCGGGCCCTGGCGCTGACCGTGTGGCGGGAGCGACTGGCCGACCTGCTGCCGCAGGCCCTCATGACGGCCGATGCCGCCCTCGCCACGGGCCCGGCCGCATTCGCCAACGCGATGTCCGCATTCGCCTCCCCTGCTCCCGGCCTGGTCGCTGCCGTCGAGCTCGTCCAGGCGGGCGCCTTCGACCCGCGGCTGCGCACGGACGTCTACGACCCGATCGCCCACTGGCTCGACGGGTGGATCCACGAGGACTCCACCGGCGCCGTCTCGACTGTCCGCGCCACCCTGGCCTACCTGGGCATCGGCCTGGTGCTCGCCTCCTGGCGATCCTGGCCGGTGGATCTCAGCGGTGAGTTCGCCAGGTACCACCGGGGGCTCACCGAGCCGGCGCCGTCCGTCCCCCTGCCCGCAGATCAGGCCATCCACCTGTCCCTGAGCCCCTTCGACACCGGCGATGAGCGCATCGACCGTGCGATGGAGGCCACCATGGCGGTCGTCGGAGAGCTCGGGTATCACCAGGCCACCGTGAACCGGATCTGCCGGGCCTCCGGCGTCTCGGCCGGCTTCCTCTACAAGCGGTACGCCGGCAAGCTCGACATCTTCCTCGCCGCCACCGATGCGCTCCTGCGCAATGGGCTTCAGGCCAATGCCGACTACACCGCAGCCCTGATCGACCAGTACGGGCCAGCGATCGCGGAGGCGGTCACCTGGCGCGAGGTGCAGCGTCCCTACCTGTCCGGCAAGCGCACCATCGCCCTGGAGTCCAACCGCCTGGCCAGGTACGACCAGCGCATGCACGATGTTCACCAGGCACGAGAGGACGCGTTCTTCGCATCCCTTCCGCGCGGCGCGCAACAACCGCGGGCGCTCGCTCACGCCTACGGCGAGGTCTCCCTGGGCCTGGGCATGCACCTGGTCGCAAACCTCGCTCCCCGCACCTGGGAGCTGCCCTTCGACCAGGTGACGGTGCCGCTGCTCGCCTCGCTTGCACCCGAATAGGGCCGCCGCCCGCGTGATCGGTGACTGCGCGGCCGCAGGTCGACCGCGGCTACGTGGCCGGCTCGGTGCGCAGCCGCTTGAGGGTCCACCGGGCACGCAGCCGGCCGGTCTGCACGCCCTCCTCGTTGGTGATGTCCGCGACGATGTCGAACTCAGGCCGCTGACCGGCGTCGAACGTCGCCCTGGCTGCCGCCACGTCGCCGTCGATCCACGCCGTCGCGGTCAGGTCGCCCTTGGCGATCGACAGGAAGTCCATCGTCGCGGTCATCGGCAGCAGCACGCCCCGGTCGAGCAGGTCGCCGAAGGCGGCGATCGCCACGGCACCCGTCGCCGACTCCGCCACCGCGAACATGGCCGCGGCGTGCGGCCCGCCCACGTGATTGCGGTAGGCCGGGTCGTCAGGGAGCAGCACGACGGCCCGCTCCTGGCTGACCGACTGATAGACAAGGCCGAGGGTCGCCACCATCGGGACGACGTGGTGCATCAGGGCGCCGACCTGATCGCCGGGAACTGCGGTCACCATCGCAGGCTATCGCCTGCGAGGATGCACCCATGAGGAGACGGGCCGCATGACCGAGCGGCCGACGGGTGCCTTCGCCGCCCTGGGCGCGTTCACGGTTCGCCACCGCTGGGCAGTGCTGATCGCGTACGGGGTCGTGCTCGCCGCCTTCGGCATCCTCGGCGCTGGAGTCTTCGGCTCCCTGAAGTCCGAGGGCTTCCTCGACCCAGGCAGCGACTCGAGCCGGGCAGCCACCGCCCTGGAGGAGCAGTTCGGCGTGCGGGCACCGGCCGTCGTGCTCATCGTCCGGACGCCGCAGGAGGTCGACGACCCGGCATCGGTGACCTCGGCCGCCGGCCTGGAGTCCGCACTCGCCGAGCTCGACGGGGTGGCGCAGGTGCAGTCGTACTGGTCACTGGGCCGGGCCGCCCAGCTGCGCGGCATCGACGGGCATACCGCCCAGGTGATCGTCACGGCCGACGAGCAGGCCGACCCCCGCGCGGTCGCCCGCCAGGTCAGCGAGCAGTTCATCGGCACCCGCGACGGGATGACCGTCTACGGGTATGGCGGGCCGCTCATCGGCCAGGCCTTCAACGACACGATCACATCCGATATCGCCAAGGCCGAGTCGGTGGCGATCCCGCTGACGGTGATCCTGCTGCTGTTCGTCTTCGGCTCCGTCGTATCGGGCGGCCTGCCCTTCCTGGTCGCGGCGGCGTCGATCCTCGGCTCCTTCTTCGTCATCTGGCTCGTCAGCCAGCTGACCGACGTGTCGATCTTCGCGCTCAATCTCATCACCGGCCTGGGCCTTGCCCTTGGCATCGACTACGCCCTCCTGGCCATCAACCGGTTCCGCGAGGAGCTGGCTCGCGGCTCCGACACCCCGACGGCCGTCATCACCACGGTCGCGACCGCGGGCAGGACCGTGTTCGTCTCCGGCATCACCGTCGCCATCACCCTGGCCTCGATGGTCTGCTTCCCGCAGTACTTCCTGAAGTCCTTCGCCTACGCCGGCATCTGCGTCAGCCTGTTCGCCGTCGTCGGCTCGCTGACTGCCCTGCCGGCCATGCTCGCCATCCTCGGCCCGCGGGTGAACCGGCTGCGCGTGCGCCGCGGTGACCTGGCGCCCAAGGACGACGGCACCTGGGCGCGGGTCGCCCGCTTCGTGATGCGCCGACCCTGGCCCGTCCTGGTGGCGGTCATCGCCGGCCTGCTCCTCATCGCCGCCCCCGCCGTGACCGCCGTGTTCGGCCTGGTCGACGACCGGGCACTGCCGCAGGACCAGCCCGTCTCGGTGGCCGGGCAGGTCCTGCGCGAGCAGTTCCCCGGGTACCAGTCATCCCCCTACACGATCGTGCTGCGCTCACCGGAGAGCAGCGCGGCCGTCGAGTCCTATGCGAGCACCCTGTCGCTCCTGCCGGACGTCGCCAGCGTGACCACCCCGACCTCAGTGGTCGTGGACGGCACGGTGGTCGCACCGAACCTGATGCCTGCGACCTACACCGCACCCGATGCCGTCCGGCTATCCGTCGTCAGCGAGGTGGAGCCGCTGGATGCTGCGGGCTCCGCACTGGTCTCGGCCCTACGGGCCACCCCGGCCCCGGCAGCGCAGGTGCTCGTCGGCGGCGTCGCAGCGGCGTTCACCGACGCCACCGCCGGGATCGCGGGGCAGGCATGGATCGTCGCCCTGTGGATCGGCCTGGCCACCCTGGTCATCCTGTTCCTCTACACCGGCTCGGCGCTGCTGCCGATCAAGGCCGTGCTGCTCAACCTGCTGAGCCTGTCCGCGACCCTCGGGGCCCTGGTCTGGGTGTTCCAGGGCCACCACCTCACCTGGCTGACCGGCGACTACGTCGACACCGGGCGCGTTGATATCTCCACGGTCGCCCTGATCGCCGTCGTCGCCTTCGCCCTGTCGATGGACTACGAGCTCTTCCTGCTCTCGCGCATCAAGGAGGAGCATGATGCCGGGCGGTCGACCGCGGATGCCGTCGCGTTCGGCCTGCAGCGCACCGGTCGCATCATCACCGCGGCCGCCCTGCTCATCGCCGTCGTCTTCGCCGCCTTCCTCACCAGCGGCACGACGAACATCAAGCAGCTCGGCTTCGGCGTCACCTTCGCGATCCTGCTGGACGCCACCATCGTGCGCGGCCTGCTGGTGCCTGCGTTCATGCGGATCGCCGGCCGCTGGAACTGGTGGGCACCGACGCCCCTGGCGCGGCTGCATGCCCAGGTGGGCCTGCGGGAGTCATAGGCACCTGACCCGGTTGGCGCTAGCCTGACCGGGTGCGTCGCCTGATCGAGCTCTCGCGCTATGTCGTCGCCCTGCCCGCCCTGGGCGCGATCATCGGCTCCTTCGTGCTGATGGCCATCGGCCTGTGGGATGTCGGAGCCTCGGTGGTGCAGCTGTTCCAGAGCGAGATTGCGATGAAGGAGTCCGTCGTCTCCATCCTTGCCGCGGTCGACACCCTGCTGCTGGCCACCGTCCTGATGGTCATCGGCTACGGCCTGTATGAGCTCTTCGTCGATGACTCCGTTCAGCTGCCAGCGTGGCTGGAGATCCGATCGCTGGACGACCTCAAGGCGAAGCTGATCGGCGTCGTGGTGGCGATCATCGCGGTGGTCTTCCTCGGCATCCTGACGGACGCCACGAACGCCGCTGACGTCATGACCGTCGGCATCGGCGCCGGTGCCGTCCTGGTCGGGCTGGCCGCCTTCACGTTCGCCTCACGCAAGTGAGGCGAGTCGAGTGCAACACCGCCTCACGCAAGTGAGGCGAGTCGAGTGCAACACCGCCTCACGCACGTGAGGCACCGGGGTTCCGTCGGCTACTGATCGCCTTATAGGCCTCGAACCACAGCACCCCGACGACACCGGCGATCAGCATCACCAGCAGGTCCCACGCACTGACCTGGCCCAGGCCCAGGGCATCGCGCACGACCGGCACGAGCAGGGCCACGCCGAGCGCACTGATCACGCCGGTCACGAGCCAGGGCAGGGCGCCATTGCCCCGCTCCCGCAGGGTCCGCCACGCCGACAGTCGCCAGGAGCGGTTCACCAGGATCAGTGCCAGGTTGCCGATGACCAGCGAGCCGAAGGCCAGGGATCGCACCTCATCAGCGGGCCGGCCGGTGCCCACGGCCCACCAGTAGACCGTCAGCACCGCCGCCAGCACCAGCGACCCCTGGAGCAGGCAGATCATCAGCACCCGGCGACCGAGGATCGGCTGGCCAAGCCCCCGGGGTGGCATCTGCATCACCTGCGGATCCGGCTGCTCCGCCTCGAAGACGATCGAGCACGCCGGATCGATGATGAGCTCGAGCAGGGCGATCTGCAGGGGCAGGAGTACCAGCGGCCAGGACGGGCCCAGCACCGGCACCAGGGACATCCCGAAGATCACCACGTGCACGGCCACGATGTATGCCATCGCCTTGCGCAGCTTGTCCAGGATGCCGCGGCCCTGTCGGATCCCCGACACGATCGAGGTGAAGTCGTCGTCCGTGATCACCAGGCCAGCCGCCTCGCGGGCGACATCCGTCCCGCGGCCACCCATCGCGATGCCGATGTCGGCAGCGCGCAGCGCGGGCGCGTCATTGACCCCGTCCCCGGTCATCGCGACCACCTCGCCATTGGCCCGCAGCGCCCGGATCAGCCGGAGCTTCTGCTCGGGGACCATCCGGGCGAACACGCTCACCTCGCGGATCCGGTCCGCGAGCTCGGCGTCGCTCATGCGCACCAGGTCAGCCCCGCTCAGGCAGTTGCGGCCGTGGTCCATCCCGATCTCTTCGGCAATGGCAATGGCCGTGCCCGGGTAGTCCCCGGTGATCATGATGACGCGCACCCCGGCCTGCCGGCATTCCTCGATGGCCTGCGCGACCCCTGGGCGTACTGGGTCCTGCAGGCAGGCCAGGCCGGCGCAAGCGAAGGCGAAGGCACCGAGGTCATCGGGCAGGGGATCATCTGGGCCGGGTCGTGCCGAGGCCACCGCGATGACCCGCTGGCCCTGAGCGGTCGCGGCCTGCACCTGCGCCTCCATCGCCAGCCGCTCAGGCTGGCTCATCCGGCACAGGTCGGCGATCGCCTCGGGCGCACCCTTGGCGGCAACCAGGCAGCCGTCGCCGTCGGGCGACCGCCAGGCATGCGACACCGCGAGCATGGACGGGCTGAGCGGATACTCGCGCACCAGGCTCCACCTCGCGGCTGACCTGTCCGGGGCATGGGTGCGCGCCAGGTCGGTGAGCGCGCGATCCATCGGGTCAGTACCGCCGGCCGCGGAGGCCATTGCCGCGAGCCAGGCCAGGCCGGCCGGCTGGGCTGGCAGCGGCTCGCCGCCGATCCGATAGGCCTGCCCTTCAACGATCACCTCGCGAACTGTCATCGCGTTCATCGTGAGCGTGCCGGTCTTGTCGACGCAGATGACGGTGGCCGAGCCGAGGGCCTCGATCACCGCGGGCGTGCGGGCGAGCACGCGCATCCGCGACATGCGCCAGGCGCCGAGGGCCAGGAAGACGGTGAGGACGACCGGGAACTCCTCGGGCAGCACCGCCATCGTGGTCGCGATCCCGGCGAGCAGGCCCTCCAGCCAGTTGCCCCGGGTCAGGCCGTAGATGACCACGATGGCACACGCGACCGCGAGTCCCGCGATCGCGACGACGCGGACAAGGCGATCCACCTCACGCTGCAGTGACGTGCGCTCGGCTCGGATCTCGCCGAGAGCGGTGCCGATACCGCCGAGGTGGGTGCGCGGGCCAGTCCGACGGGCCACCACAACCCCGTGCCCCCGCACCACGAGCGTGCCGGAGAAGACCCACGGGGTGCCGTCCCCGCCCGGGGCACCCAGCGCGGCCTCGATCGCATCCGGCGCGGCGGCAGCCTTGGGAACGGGTACCGACTCACCCGTCAGGGTGGACTCGTCGACGACCAGGTTGACCGCCTCGGCGACCACGGCGTCAGCCGGCACCCGATCTCCCTCGTCCAGGAAGATCACGTCCCCGCGGACCACCTCCCGACCCGGGATGCGCACCCGGGCGCCGTCCCGGAGCACCAGCGCGCGCGGAGAAGACAGGTCGCGCAGCGCGACCAGTGCCGTCTCGGTCCGGCGCTCCTGGGCAATGGAGATCCCGATGACCACCAGGACGGTGAGCATGAGCAGGCCGCCGTCCAAGGGCTCGGCGAGGACGAAACTGATCGTGCCCGCCGCCAGGAGCAGGATGAGCACGGGCTCGCGCATGACATCCAGGGCCAGGCGCCACAGCCGGCGACGCCGCACAGACGGCAGCTCATTCCAGCCGTCGCGTGTCAGCCGCTGCTTCGCCTCAGCGGCACTCAGGCCCGTCCACTGCTGCGAGCCCATGCGCTCAGGATGCCGAGCGTCCACCGCTCATGCCGGCCGCAGTCGGCCACGGACAGCACGTCCGCGAGCACTGACCGATCAGGCGGAGCCTGACATCACGTTCGGACCAGTGCAGTGCGCCTAACCCCATCGGTCTTACTCGGCACCGCCACGAAATGTCGCGCCCGGACTTCGGATCGATGCAGCGAGCCATTGAGGAGGAGACCGGCGTGACTGGGTCACTGATCGCGACTCGCTGCTGCCGGCATGCGGCCTAGCCGTTTCCGCCGTTCGAATCCGTGACGTCGCCGGCGGTCAGGCAGCCCAGTGGATTCTGCGCGGCCAGGTCGTAGAGCGCAGGATCATTCCGCTCGGCGATCCACGCCTGCTCGATCGATCTCAGCGTCGTGAGCATCCCGGCCTTCGACCCCTTCGCGAGGAATCTCGATGGGCATGCATGCCAGGGACGTCCGGCCCCGTCGTTCTTGGCGAAGAAGACCCCGGTCTCGACCATCCCGAAGCCCTTGTCCTTCCAGTGCGGGTTGTAGTCGCTCACCGTCGCGATGACCTGCCCGGCCTTGACCTTCGAGCCGACCTTGACCCTGGGGCTGAGCACATGCTCATGCTCGAACAGGACGGCCGCCTGCCCGCCGGAGCACTTCGTGCCCTTCGGCACGACCCGAATGCTGTAGTCACCGCTGTAGAGCTTCGGCAGGTCGCACACGGTGCCGTCAAGCATGGCGATGACCGGCGTCCCCAGGGGTGCGATGAAGGCCATCTGCGGCTCCTGGATGCCACCCTTGATCTGCTCGCCGTAGATGCCCACGATGTGGCTGTAGGCGGCGGTGTCCTGAGGGTTGTCGAAGGTCGGCGGCTGCACACCCTTGATCTGCATCACGCCCGCAAGCCCAGTGGCCGGGTCATAGGGGGCGAGCCGCACCCCCCAGTTCTTGATGACCTTCGGGATGGCCGCACTGGAGTCAAGGCCCGCGCCACTGCCGGCGTTCCCGGCATGATGCCCGGCTTCCGCCCACACCAGTGATCCACCTGCCTTCGTGCATGTGTAGTCCTTGTTCGTGGCATCGTCATGCACGAACGTCCCCTCTGAAGTGCACGGGGAGCCTGGGGCATTTGCCGCCTGCGCCGGCACGGCGATCAGAACAGCCATGGCCGCGACGATGACGGCGGTCGCCCCTCGCGATGCGATCATGACCGTTCCCTTCGCAGTATCCGATCACCTGGCACGAGCGACTCATCCTAGGTGCTGGACCCGTCACACGGGCCACTCCTCGAGCGCGCAGAGCCGGCGTCTGCCACAGTCAGGTCATGGCCGAACCACTCCCTGCCGCCCTGCCGCAACCGTCTGCCAGGCGACTGAGCCCGCTGGCGATCACCTACCTCGTTATCGCCGCGGTCGGCCTGATCGGCACCGCCATCTGCAACGTCCTCGGGGTCATCACCCCCGTCGGCAATCTCTTCGCTGCCTGGTTCGCCAGCCCCGCGACCTCCTCGCTGGCGATCGACCTGCTGGCCACGGCTAGTGCCGCGTCGATCTTCATCATCCTGGAGGCGCGCCGGCTCGGCATGCGCTGGGCCTGGCTGTACGTCATCGGCTCATTCGTGACCGCGGTGGCCTTCACCTTCCCGCTGTTCCTGGCCATGCGGGAACGTCACGTCGACACCCTGCGGGCGATCGAGGCGCAGCGCCCGGGGTCGGCCACGGATCGCCCCGCATAGGTCGACCTTCACTCGTCGCCCGTCACGCGTCGACTGTCACGTGTCGACCGACATACGTAGGCTCCCGGTATGCCACAGTCGCTCGAGGAGCTCGTCCACCCATCCTGGGTTCCGGTGCTCGAGGGCGAGCGCCAGACGCTCGCCGAGATCGGGGAGTTCCTGCGCGCCGAGTCCCAGCAGGGACGCCCCTGGTTCCCTGCCGGCCCGGCAATCCTGCGGGCCTTCCAGCAGCCGCTGGACGAGGTGTCCGTCCTGATCACCGGGCAGGACCCCTACCCGACTCCGGGCCATGCCGTCGGGCTGTCGTTCTCGGTCGCGCCCGGGGTGCGCCCGCTGCCACGGAGCCTGCAGAACATCCTCACCGAGCTCGTCGACGATCTCGGCGTCCCCCGGCCCACGAGCGGCGACCTGACCCCATGGGCCGAGCAGGGGGTGCTGCTGCTCAATCGGGTGCTCACCGTGCGATCCGGGGAGCCCGGCAGTCACCGCGGGATCGGGTGGGAGCGCATTACCAATGCGGCCATCCGCGGCCTGGTCGACCGGGACGACGCTCCCCTCGTGGCGATCCTGTGGGGCCGGGATGCGCAGTCGCTGGAGCCTGCTCTGCCGGAGGTCCCGATCATCGCCAGTGCCCACCCGAGCCCGATGTCAGCCGACCGCGGGTTCTTCGGGTCACGGCCGTTCAGCACCGCCAACGAGTACCTCGCCGATCTCGGCGGCGAGCCCATCGACTGGTCGCTGCCCTAGCCCGAGCCGGCCCCAGCGCGGGTGACTTGCTCCGGTCGCGTCAGGAGGCTGCGGTCGGAGCGCTGCGACGCTCGATGTCGGCGTGCACGTAGTGCTCGGCGACAAATGACATGAAGGGGATCGTGCCCGCAAGCAGGATCAGCACGGTGCGGCCGATGCCGTAGCGCAGCCGGAAGGCCAGGTCGACGCCGACGATCAGGTAGATGAAGTAGGCCCAGCCGTGGACGATCCACAGCACGGAGTACAGAGCCGGCTTGTCCGGGTCAGCACTGAAGTAGCCGAGGAGGTCATTGCCCGCCGATACCCATAGGGCGATGAGGACGACCATCCAGGTGAATGCCGTGCCCAGGATGACACCAGTGACGTAGGCCATCACCTTGTAGCGCAGCGCAGCCCCTGGAATCCCTTTCATGGGGCCAGGCTAGTCGGTTATCGGGCAAGGGTCATCGGGCAAGGGTCGTCGCGCCGGCGTCACCTGGCCAGACCTCGGCGGCGAAGGGCGGGTCCGCTCCCGCGCGCTGGCAGGTGATGCCAGCGACGGCGATGCCATGGCGCGCGGCGGCGATGACCGCGTCCTGATCCCCGAGATCCTCGCGTCCGCGGCCGTGAGCGAGCAGGTGTGCCAGGAATCCGCCGCTGAAGGAGTCCCCGGCTCCGACCGTGTCGACCACCTCGACCCTGGGGACGTCGAGCACCTCGACCCCGCTGGCGGTGACGATGCGGACTGCCTGGGCCCCGTCGGTGAACAGCACGACGGCACCGCGTACCTGATGCAGCCGCCTGGCGGCCTCCAGCCGCTCCACCCCGGGATGGATGACCTCGAGATCGTCGCCGCTGACCTTGATGACGTCCGCCCGCCGCAGGATCGCGTCGAGTGTCCGCGCGAAGGGGTTGCCGGGAGTCATGACACTGGGCCGGCAGTTCGGATCCACCATGACGATCTGGTCATCGCGGGCCGCGGCGACCACGGCCGCACTGGCATCGGCAAGCGGCTGCAGCACCAGGCCGAGGGTGCCCACGTGGATCACCCTGCAGTCGGGGTGGATCGACGCCAGGGCGCGCTCCGGCGTGACGGCCGTGGCCGAGGTGCCCTCCATCATGAACCGGTAGGAGGCCGTACCCGAGGCATCGATCGACGCGATCGCCAGGGTGGTGGGCTCGGGCACCTGCTCCCGCAGGGCGTAGGCCACGTGATCCTGCTGGAGCAGTCGCATGATGCGACCACCGAAGGCATCAGTCGAGACACCGCCGAGGAATGAGGCCGGCAGGCCCAGTCGGGCGATGGTGCGTGCCGTGTTCAGCGGGCCGCCCCCAACCACGGAGGTCACATTGCCGCTCGGGTCGACGATGATGTCGACCAGCGCCTCGCCGACGACGGTGATCATGGTGCCTGAACGTACCTGCTACCGGGTGTCCAGCCATAGCCAGCGGCCGTACAGCGCGACCGCGAATCCGCCGAAGGTCCACCACTGGAAGGCGTAGAAGAAGTTCTGCAGGGGGAAGGGCACGTCGCCCGTCTGGATGGTCGGCGGCACGGGCTGCGGGGTGAGCCCACTGGCTGGCTGCTCGCTGCTGAGCATCACGAAGCCATCCCGTGCCCGCGACCCCCAGGCACTGCGCATCACCTCATCGGAGATCGCTACGGCGGTGCCGGGCGGATTGATCGCATCCGGGTAGAACGCCTCCGGGGGATGCAGGATGCCCTGGACGCGCACCCTGCCCGCCGGAGCCACGGCCGCCGGATCGCCGTCGTCGGCGACCCATCCGCGAAGCACGCCGATCGTGCTGCCGTCCCCAAGGTCCAGCGGCTGCAGGATCCATGCCCCCGCGATCCCGTCGGCCGAGGCGCGATGCCGCACGATGATGCGGCCCGTCTCCCGGTACGTCCCCGATGCGATCACCGGCCGGCCGATGGCCTGCGCCGGCATGGGCTCATCTGCTGCGAAGAGGTCCTGGACCTGCACCGGCGTGGCCGCGGCAACCCGCTCGGCGGACAGGATGTCCTGCGTGCGCTGCCACTGCCAGCGGCCGAGGAGGACGCATGCGCCCACAGCCATGACGAGCACGACTGCCAGGGCGAGCCACTTCGGCGTGACGAGCGTGCGAGCGAGGGTTCGAGCGCGGCCGCGCGTCAGCCCGTGCGCACTAGGCGCTGGGCTGCTCATCCTTGCCCGCCTGGAGGGCCTGCTGCGTGCGGGCCGCATCCTCGGCGCGCTCCTGCTCATGCCGGCCCATCGGCAGCGCCGGGTCGATCCGCTTCATCTGCCGGTTCATTGAGCGGAACAGCAGCCAGAGCGCGATACCGAGCAGCAGGACGAACAGGCCGGCGATCGGGCCCGCCTGGTCGATGATCTCCTGCAGCTTGCTGGGATCCTGCGCGGCCAGCAGCAGTGCGCCGAACGGCATTGCGACGTCCCTTCGCTCCTCGGGCGGTCGACACCTCGACTGCCCGACCTCATACCCCCGAGCGCACCTCGCGGCGCGGGGGCACTGGCACGGCGGACTCAGCGCAGGCCGCTGAACAAGTCCGTCTCCGGTACCGGCGTGACCACGGTAGACCGTGCCAGCTCGAACTCCTCCGTCGGCCAGACCTGCCGCTGCACGTGGAGCGGGACGGCGAACCAGGTGCTCGACGGATCGATCTGGGTGCGGTGCGCCTGCAGGGCCGCGTCGCGGACCTCGAACCAGTCCGCCGCATGCACGCGGGTGGTGATGCGATGGCCCTGGTCAGGCCGCTTGTCCATCTCGGCCAGCCAGTCGTGGTACGGCGATTCGAGGTCGGCATCGATCATGGCCGTATGCAGGGCCAGCAGTCGGGCCCTGCTGAACTGGTGGTTGTAGTAGACCTTGGCCACCGACCAGGGCGAGCCGAGGTCAGGCCGGTACTGCGGATCCTCGGCAGCATCGACGGCAGCCATGGTGAGCTCATGGCAGCGCACATGGTCCGGGTGCGGGTAGCCGCCCATCTCGTCATAGGTCGTGACGACCTGCGGCTGGAACTGACGCAGCAGGCCGACCAGGGATGGGACCTCGACCTCCAGGGGCAGCGCCGCGAAGCACGCGTCCGGCAGGGGTGGCGGCGGATCACCCTCGGGGTAGCCGGAATCCTCGAAGCCCAGCCAGGCGTGCCTGACCCCGAGGATCTCCGCGGCCCGCGCCATCTCGGCCCGGCGCACCTGCGCGAGCCCTTGCTCGGCGACCTCATCCTCGGCCAGTGAATGCAGGACGTCGCCGCGCTCGCCCCCGGTGCAGGTGACGACCATGACATCGACGCCCTCGCTGACGTACTTAGCCATGGTCGCCGCCCCCTTGCTCGACTCATCGTCGGGGTGGGCGTGGACGGCCATCAATCGGAGGGCATCGGGCACCGGGATAGTCTGCCAAGGGCCGGGCAGGACCCGGAGCCGGCAGTCGACGCGGATGGCAGGAGGCGGTGATGCCGAGCCCATTCCGCACGGACCAGCTCTCGCAGGCCATGCTCGAGCGGTACGGCATGAACCGGCGCCCGACTGCCGGTGCCGCGCTGACGCTGCTCCTGGTGCTCGCCTTCATTGCCGCGCTGGGGTGGGTGACCTGGTCGACCACGCGGGGCGGGGTCCAGGCTGACCTGCAGTCCTGGCAGGCGTATCCCGATCACGTCGACGTGGTCGTCACCGTCTCGACTGGCTCGCCCGGAGCGGTCACCTGCGTGATCCGGGCCCAGGACCGCACCCGTGCGGACGTCGGCTATGCGTCCCTGCGCCTGCCATCCGCACTGGAGCCGACGACGGTGACCTACCGGCTTCGCACGATCGTCCCGGCCTATGTCGTGGAAGTGCTCGGCTGCGCCGTCGGGCAGGCACCCCGGGTCACCGGCCCGCAGTTTCCTGCCGGGGTGGTGCCTCCCGCGCAGCCGTGGGCCGCTACCGGCGCATCGCCGGGCTAGGCGGAAATGTCCATCAGCCGTTAACCTTTCGGGCATGACCGCTGAGGTGACCTGGCTGACCCAGGAGGGGTATGACCGCCTGGCCGCCGAGCTGGCCGACCGTCAGGGTCCGCGCCGCCAGGAGATCACCAAGCGGATCGAGCTGGCCCGCGAGGAGGGCGACCTCAAGGAGAACGGCGGCTACCACGCCGCCAAGGAGGAGCAGGGCAAGAACGAGGCGCGCATCCGGGTGCTCAAGCACCTGCTGGAGAACGCGCAGATCGGCGCCCCGGATGCCGACCACGACGAGGTGTCCCACGGGAAGGTCGTGACGATCCGGTTCCCCGCCTTCGACGAGGAGGAGACCTTCCTGCTCGGCTCGCGGGAGGAAGCCGCGCATGCGTCGATCGAGGTCTACTCGCCGACCTCGCCCCTGGGGGCTGCCGTCCTCGGCAAGCGGGTCGGCGACCGCACGTCATACGACCTGGCCAATGGCAAGCAGATGTCCGTGGAGATCGTCCGGGTCGAGGCGTACGCCCCCTGACGCGCCGCCGACCGGCTACCGGCTGGTCGTGTGCTTGAACTTCCGGATCGCCAGGGTCGCGAAGATGGCAATCAGGACGGCGCAGGAGAGGACGGTGTACGCCTCAGGGTGCTGCATCGGCCAGTAGTCCGGCTGGATACCGATCGGGTTGCCGAACAGCTCACGCGTCGACAGCACCAGGGTCGAGATGGGGTTGAAGGCGGCGAAGGCCTGCAGCCAGTCCGGCATCGACGAGATCGGCACGAACGCATTCGACAGGAACGTCAGCGGGAACAGCCAGATCAGGCCCGCCGTGCTGGCCGTCTCCGGGTTCGGCATCGACAGCCCGACGGTGGATCCGATCCAGGCGACGGTGTAGGCGAACAGCAGCAGCAGGGCATATGCCGCGAGCGCATCGAGGAATCCCCCGGTGATGCGCCAGCCGACGATCAGGCCGGTGATGCTCAGCACCGCCAGCACGAGCACCTGCCGGGCGGCATCGGCGAAGGTTCGTCCGAACAGCACGGCTCCATGGGACATCGGCAGCGCCCGGAACCGGTCGATGATGCCCTTGCGCATGTCCTCGGCGAGGCCGACCGTGCTCGCCGCCGCCGCGAAGGCCACGGTCTGGCCGAAGATGCCCGGCATCAGGTAGTTGCGATACGCGTTCGCGGCGTCCTGCGCACTGGCCCCGTCACCGGGGATCGGGATCGCGCCACCGAAGACATAGGCGAACAGCAGCACGAAGATCACTGGCTGCACCAGGGAGAAGAACAGCGACTCGGGGACGCGGATCGACGCGATCAGGTTGCGGCGTGCCACCACCAGGCCGTCGTGCACCCCCCATCCGAGCAGGGGTCGCCTGCGGATCGGGGCGTGCTGGGCCGCTGACTGCATGATCGTCATCGCCGACGTCCTCTTCTGGGTCGGGCCGGGGCCTGCTCAGGCTCCTCGGCGGCATGACCGGTCAGCGTCAGGAAGACATCGTCCAGGGTCGGCCGTCGGAGCACCAGATCGTCGACCTCGATCCCCTGGGCATCCAGCGCCCGGATCGCCTCGACCAGCACGGTGGAGCCGCCCGACACGGGTGCGGCGAGGTGGCGATCGTCCACGGAGGGCTCACCGGTACTCACCTGGCGAATGGCCGTCACCGCATCGGCCACCCGGCCGGCCTCCCGGATGGTGATCTCGATGCGGTCCCCGCCGATCTGGTCCTTGAGCTCCTCGGCGGTGCCGTGGGCGATCACGCGACCGTGGTCGATGACCACGATGTCCTCGGCGAGCTGATCAGCCTCCTCGAGGTACTGCGTCGTCAGCAGGACGGTCGTGCCCTCGGCCACCAGCTCCTTGATGACCTGCCACATGCCCAGCCTCGATCGCGGGTCCAGTCCGGTCGTGGGCTCGTCGAGGAACAGGATCGCCGGCTTGGCGATCAGGCTGGAGGCGAGGTCCAGCCGACGGCGCATGCCGCCCGAGTAGGTGCGCACCGGGCGATCGGCGGCATCGGCGAGGTCGAAGGAGTCGAGCAGCTCCTGGGAGCGCTGGCGGACGTAGGCCGGCTCGAGGTGGTAGAGCCCGCCGAACATGCGCAGGTTCTCCCGGCCGGTGAGGTACTCGTCGACGGCGGCGTACTGCCCGGTGAGGCCGATCTGCCGGCGCACCTCATCGGGCTGCTTGACCACGTCGAACCCGGCGACGCGGGCCGATCCGGCGGTCGGCTCCAGCAGGGTGGACAGGATGCGCACCGTCGTGGTCTTGCCGGATCCATTCGGCCCGAGCAGGCCGACCACCTGGCCGCGCTTGACGATGAGGTCCATGCCGTCGAGGGCTCGGACGTCTCCGAACACCTTGACCAGCCCCTCGGCTCGGACTGCGTCATCTGCCTGGGTCACGTGCCGAACCCTAGGCCATCGATCCACGGGTCACGCCACCGCGAAGGACCGGCGAGCGCAAAGGACCGGCGAGCGCGAACGTCCGGCTGGACGATCAGTCCGTGAGCAGTCGATAGCGCGCGCCCAGGGCATCGAGCACCTGCCCGCAGTGCTCGATGCCCCGCGTCTCCATCTGCACGATGATGTCGACCTCGTCGACCGCCAGGCCCGGGTCGACCCGGTTGTGCTCGATGTCGAGGACGTTCGCATCGAGGGCCATCACGTCCGTGAGCACCCGGGCCAGTGAGCCGGGCCGATCCGGGACGCGAACCGTGATGGTCAGGTAGCGACCGGCGGCCGCCATGCCATGTCGGATGATGCGCATGAGTACGAGCGGGTCGAGGTTGCCGCCGCTCACCACGACCGCCACCGGCGGCTCGAAGTCCGCGGGCCGGGCCAGGACGGCTGCCGTGGCCGCGGCCCCAGCCGGCTCGACGAGGAGCTTGGCCCGCTCGAGCAGCAGCAGCACCGCGCGCGAGATCTCCTCCTCGCTGACGACCCGGATCTCGTCGACGAGCCGCTCGATGATGCTGAAGGGCAGTGCGCCGGGCTGGCCGACGGCGATGCCATCGGCCATCGTGGCCATCCGCTCGAGCCGGATGGGATGGCCCGCGGCGAGGGATGCCGGGTAGGCGGCCGCCTGCTCGGCCTGCACGCCCACGACCCGCACGCGCGGTCGATGCTCCGCGACGGCGACCGCCACGCCTGCCAGCAGCCCGCCGCCGCCGGTGCAGACCACGATCGTGCGCACGTCGGGCACCTTGCGCAGGATCTCCAGGCCGATGGTGCCCTGGCCGGCCACGACGTCCGGGTGATCGAAGGGATGGATGAGGACGGCACCGGTGCGCTCGGCGAACTCGCGGGCCGCATGCAGGGCATCGTCGATCGTGGCGCCATGGTGGATCACCTCGGCGCCATACGCAGCGGTCGCCTGCAGCTTGGGGATGCTGGCCCCCTCCGGCATGAAGACGGTGGCATGGGTGCCGGTCAGCTGGGCCGCCAAGGCGACCCCCTGGGCATGGTTGCCGGCACTGGCCGCCACCACCCCCGCACGCCGCTGCTCGGGCGTCAGCCGGGCAAGACGGTTGTAGGCGCCGCGGATCTTGAACGAGCCAGCCCGCTGCAGGTTCTCCGGGATCAGCACGACCGGCCCGCCGACCCGGTCGCTGAGCCAGCGAGCCCCCGCCACGGGGATGTCTCGGACGATGCCCGCCAGGCGGTCGGCCGCGGCTTCGATATCGGCGAGGGAGACGGTCACGTGGACGATCCTCGCACCGGCTTCTTGCCGGGGAGCCCGCGCTGGCTGCCCAGGCGGGCCAGCGATGCGGCCTGCCGACCGGCCCCGGTGGCCGAGCCGCGGTCGCTGCGCATGGCGCCCGAGTAGCCGGACCATGAGCCGCGCGCCTTGGAGGTCGCTCGGTGATATTCGCGGATCTCGTCCGCCTTCTGCTTCAGCACCAGGGTCCGCCCGGCGGGATCCAGGCCCGCGGCCGCCGAGCCCGGGGTACCGCCCTCGGAGCCGGCCGCCTGCAGGTCGCCAGGGGAGGCGGTGATCACGCTGGCCCGCGCCTGCTCCAGTCGCTCGGCGATGCGCTCGACATAGCCCCGGTAGAACGCCACCCGTGCGGTGAAGGCCGTATGGGGCTTGACCGTGCGCCTGGCCCTGCCCTGGACCCGCTGGACTGATACGTAGGACTCCTGCCGCCAGGTGCCCACCGCCACCCAGGTCGTTGCCGCGGTGACCATCTGCACGGCAACAGACCCGTACATCGCCTCGATGACGTCCAGGTCGCCCGGCATGCCGTAGGCGAGCACGTACGTCGAGTTCGCGGCGATATCGACCCGCGCGTCATTGGCATGGGCGATGGCGATGAACAGCGCGATGAGATGCTGGTTGGCCCGCTTGCCCTTCTCGCCGATGGTGACCGTGCGCGTCTGCGGCTGCTGCCTGGCCTCGCGGCGAGCCACGGCCGCACGGGCCACGGCCAGGTCGATGCTGGCCGCGGTGGCCAGGGCCTGGGCCTTCATCAGATAGGCCTCGGCCTCATGCGGGTTGTCGGTGCGCTCGGCCTTGGCCAGCAGCGCGGAGATCCGCTCAAGCGACATGGAGCACCCCCAGGCCCGCGCCCTGGTAGCCGGTGCGCAGCAGCAGGGCTGCCTGCGGGCCGAGGGCGAGCTCGACCAGCCAGCACATCGCGCCTCGGTAGCCCGGGCCATGGGGCTGCGCTGATGCGCCCGGATCAGGGAGCGCCGTCACGACATGATGTGCGAGCTCATGCAGGAGCACGGCCTCCGTGCAGGCCCAGCTCGCCTCGACGGGGATGGCGACAATGCCGGCCGGCTCGTAGTGGGCCATCCGCGACCCCTTGCGTCGACGGATCCGGACGGGGCCAATGGCCGCTCCGTCCGCAGAGGCGTGCCGCAGCCAGTGATCGGCGTAGGCCTGCATCGCAGCGAGATCGCCGAATCGCCGCTGCATGGGGACATCGAAACGGGAGCCGAAGAAGTCCACCTGCCCGCCCCGATCCAGCACCCGGGACCATGCGTCCTCCACGGCGTAGACCGCGGACCGCGCGGTGTCGCGCATCGCAGACCACCCCTCCCCGACCGGCCAGCCGCACATCAGGCCAGTGCGACGTCGGCGCCCGGACCTCGCACCCGAGCCGAGGATAGGCTCGCACCCACGCCTGACCCCGGGAGCCGAGATCACCCGCACCACGAGCCGTCCCCCGCTGCTGCGCGACCTGCCCCGGGAGGTCGGCGTCCTGGCCGCCATCTCCTTCTGCGTCGCCCTCGGCTTCGGCATCCTGGCACCTGCCCTGCCGGTGTTCGCCCGGGAGTTCGACGTCTCCGTCCTCCAGGCGAGCGCGATCATCTCGGTCTTCGCACTGGTCCGCTTCGTCAGCGCGCCACCGGCCGGGGCCATGGTCAACCGCTGGGGGGAGCGGGCGGTGCTGGCAAGCGGGCTGGCGATCGTCGCGGTATCCAGCGCAGCGGCAGGCTTCTCGCAGTCTTACCTGCAGCTGCTCCTGCTGCGCGGGGTCGGCGGGCTGGGTTCGTCGATGTTCACGGTCTCCGCCATGGCGCTGCTCCTGCGGGTGGTCGATCAGGAGCAGCGGGGCCGGGCGGTCAGCGCCTACCAGGGAGGCTTCCTGCTGGGCGGGGTCGCAGGACCGGCCGTGGGGGGCCTGGTCGTGGCCTGGTCGATCCGGGCACCCTTCTTCGTGTACGCGTTCACCCTGGGCGCGGCCACCGCGGTCACCCTGATCTTCCTGGCGAAGGCCCGCCTGCATGATCGCGAGCAGGAGGTCTCCGGCGGCCAGGAGGATCGACGAGAGTCGCTGCAGGCGGCCCTGCGCAGCGGGGCCTACCGGGCCGCCCTGACCGTCAACCTGGTCACCGGCTTCGTGGCCTTCGGGATGCGCACCGCGATCGTCCCGCTCTTCGTCACCGAGGGCCTGCGGCGAGGGCCATCCTTCAGCGGCGTGGGATTCCTGCTCGCGGCCGCCGTCCAGGCCGTGCTGCTGCTGCCGGCCGGCCGGATGGCCGACACAGTGGGCCGCAAGCGTGCCCTCACCATCGGATCCAGTGCGCTGCTGGTCGGGATGATCGCCCTGACCGCATCCGATATCGCGGCGAACGCCCTGGGCACCGCGGCCATGGCGGGCCTGGCCCTGTTCTTACTCGCGATGACGATCCAGGGGGCAGCCTCCGCCTTCCTGGGATCAGCACCGGCCGCCGTCGTCGGCGACATCATGGGCGGCCGGCGCGGTGGCATCGTGGTCGCGACCTTCCAGATGGTGTCGGATATCGGAGCCGTCGCGGGCCCGCTCGTGGCCGGCTTCCTCGTGGACGCCCTGGACTTCGACTGGGCATTCATGGCCAGTTCGGCGCTGGCCGCGGGAGCGGTTATCGTGGTCCTCGCGATGCCGGAGACCCTGCGCCGAGCGCAATCCGGGTATGCGGGGCCCTCCGAGCCGCGTGGGTCACGAGGGAATGAGCCATAACCCGGCTGAGTCGGGCAGAAGCGAGGGGTACAGCACGGTGACCGACGCGTCCAGCAGGCCGACGTGGCAGGTCCCCATCACGGCAGTCGTCACCATTGCCGCCATCCTGGCCGTCGCCGGCGCGCTGACCTGGCAGGCACTGTCGGTCAGCGCCGCCAGCACCGACGCCAAGCCCGGCGCGGGGGCACTGCCGGGCGCCGTCGCCCAGGCACTCGACACCACCCCCACGCCCGTCCCCCTCGGCCCCGTGCCCGCGATCGACAACGTCGTCTTCGTCCTCGCTGATGATCTTGACTGGGAGACCTTCCTGCAGGTCCCGCGATTGCAGGCCCTGCAGGAGCGCGCGATGACCTTCGCCAGCACTGTGGTCACCGACTCGCTGTGCTGCCCGTCTCGGGTGTCGATCTTCCGCAGCCAGTACGTCCACAACCACCGGGTCATCTCCAATGTCGTGGAGTCCGGCGGCGGCTGGCCCACGTTCTACAGCCTGGGCGAGGAGCAGGACTGCCTGCCACTGTGGCTGCAGAAGGCGGGGGTGCGCACTGGCTTCTTCGGCAAGTACCTCAATGACTATCCGGACGGTGCCCCCAGTCGCACGTACGTCCCCCCGGGGTGGAACACCTGGGCTGTCCCGGTCACCCAGGCGGCCGCCTACCGCGGCTACGGGTACACGCTGAACCAGAACGGCCGGCTGGTCAGTTATGGGGACAAGCCCAAGGACTTCCTGGCCGATGTGCTGACCAAGGGGGCCACCGACTTCATCCGGACGTCCTCCTCGCCGTTCTTCGTGGAGCTGTCCCTGATGAACCCGCACATGCCGGCGCCCGTGGCACCTCGCCACCTGAAGACGAATCAGAACGTCACCGTCCCCCGCAACCCGACCTACAATGCCCGGGGCCTGAATGAGCCGGGCTGGCGCTCCAGCAAGCTGACCATGAGCCAGGCACGGCTCGATCGCTACGACGCCATCTGGCGCAAGCGCGTGCGATCATCGGAGTCCGTCGCAGACGCGGTCGACGCAGTGATGAAGACCCTGGCCGATACCGGCAAGCTCGACCGCACCCTGGTCATCGTCGGGTCCGACAACGGGTTTCATGCGGTGAGCCGGCGGCTGCCGCCCGGGAAGCGCACTCCCTACCGGGAGGACACCGTGGTGCCGTTCCTGTTCATCGGGCCCGGGGCCAGTCCCGGCTCGACGGTGACCTCCATGACGTCGACCATCGACCTGGGGCCAACAATCGGGGAGATCCTCAAGGCACCGGTCCCCGATTGGGTCGACGGGCGGTCCCTGATGCCGTTCCTGCGCGGCTCCAACGGAGCCGACTGGCGAACCGGAATTCTGTCCGAGAGCCTGGGCGAGTCCGACCCGGGCGACCCGGACTACGAGGCCTTCAAGCCGCCGAAGTTCGAGGCCCTGCGCACTGAGCGCTACCTGTACGTCGAGTATGCCGACGGCACCCGCGAGCTGTTCGACCACGCGACCGACCCGTATGAGATGAACAACGTCATCGGCAGCGCCGATCCGCAGCTGCTCGCCGGCCTCGCCGCGCAGCTGAAGGCGCTGGTCGCATGCGCCGGGCCGAGCGGCCGGGTCGCCGACGCGATGCCGAACTAGGACGAGATGCCGAAGTAGGCGGCCGGCGCCTCAGCCGAGGGCCATCGCCAGGTCGGCGACGAGATCCTCCGCCGACTCGATGCCGACCGAGAGCCGGACGAGGTCGGCCGGGACCTCCAGGGCGCTGCCGGCCGCCGAGGCGTGGGTCATCCGGCCCGGGTGCTCGATCAGCGACTCCACGCCGCCCAGCGACTCCCCGAGGGTGAAGACCCTCGTACGTGCGCAGACATCGAGGGCCGCCTGCTCCCCTCCCGAGACCCGGAAGGAGACCATTCCACCGAAGTCGCGCATCTGCCGCCGGGCGATCTCATGGCCCGGATGCATCGCCAGGCCCGGCCACATGACCTCGCTGACCGCCGGGTGCCGCAGCAGCAGGTCGGCGATGACCCGGGCGTTCTCGCAGTGCCGGTCCATCCGCACCCCGAGGGTCTTGATCCCGCGGAGCACCAGCCAGCAGTCGAATGGCCCAGGGACCGCCCCCATCGCGTTCTGGTGGAACCGCAGGCGCTCGGTCAGGGCCTCATCGGTGGCCACCAGCGCCCCGCCGATGACATCGCTGTGCCCGCCGAGGTACTTGGTGGTGCTGTGCACGACGACGTCGGCACCTAGGCCCAGCGGCTGCTGCAGGTAGGGCGAGGCGAAGGTGCTGTCGACGACCAGCAGGGCACCAGCATCGTGGGCCACCTGCGCAAGGGCGGAGATGTCCGCGATGCCCAGCAGCGGGTTCGTCGGCGTCTCGACCCAGATCAGCCGAGTGCGGCCGGGGATGATCGCACGCGCCACGGCTTGCGGGTCGGCAACCGGCGCGGGGGTGTGCTCCACCCCCCAGGGCCCGGCAACCTTGGAGAAGAGCCGGAAGGTCCCGCCGTAGGCATCATCGGGGATGACAGCGTGATCGCCTGGGCGGCAGACCGTTCGGATGAGGGTGTCCTCCGCGGCCAGGCCCGACGCGAACGCCAGGGCAGCCGCTGTCTCCACCCCCGGCGCCTCGAGCGCCGCCAGGCAGGTCTCCAATGCGGTGCGGGTCGGATTGCCGCTGCGGGAGTACTCATAGCCCCCGCGCAGCCCGCCGACCCCATCCTGGGCGTAGGTCGAGACCTGGTAGATCGGGGGGACGACCGCACCGGTGAGCGGATCAGGCTCCTGGCCGGCGTGGATCGCACGGGTCTGGAAGCCCGCCTCGGCTGCTCGACTTTCGCTTCCGGTCATGGGACGTACCCTAGGCACATGCTCGGCTTCGGCTCTCGGTCGCGAATGGTCACCCCAGACCAAGCCCTGCCCGGGCATCCTGAACCGCTCTCCCAGGTCGGCGATGTCCACGCGGTGCTCGGATCCTCGCTGCGCGGCCCCTGGCCCGGCGCCGAGCGCATCTACCTCGCGGCCGGGTGCTTCTGGGGCGTCGAGGAGATCTACTGGCAGCTCCCCGGTGTCGTCTCGACCAGCGTGGGCTACCAGGGTGGCTTCAGTCCGAATCCCACGTACGAGGAGGTGTGCACCGGCCTGACCGGGCACGCCGAGGTGGTCTCGGTCGCCTACGACCCGGCGCAGATCAGCACCTACGAGGTGCTCAAGGCCTTCTGGGAGAAGCACGACCCGACCCAGGGCATGCGGCAGGGCAATGACATCGGCTCGCAGTACCGCAGCGCCGTGTACGTCACCTCAGCCGACCAGCGGGCCGTTGCCGAGGCCACCCGGGCCGCGTTCGGCCAGGTCATCGCGGCCCGCGGCTACGGCGACATCACCACGCAGGTCGAGGACGCTGCGGCCCACCCGTACTACCTCGCCGAGGAGTACCACCAGCAGTACCTGTACAAGAACCCAGCGGGCTACCGCTGCCATGCCAGCACCGGCCTGACCCTGCCACCCCTGGCATAGCCGCTACCGGGCGAGATACCCCAGGAGATCCTGCCGGGTCACCACACCAGCAGGCTTGCCGTCGTCGACGACCACGATCGCATCGGCCGACTGCAGGGCGTGCACGGCCGCCTGCACGCTGTCGCCCGAGCCGACCATCGGCAGCGGCGGCGACATGTGCGACTCGATCGCATCGGCCAGCTGCGCCGAGCCGGTGAAAAGCCCATCGAGCAGGTCGCGCTCGACCACCGACCCCACGACTTCCGCCGCCATGACCGGGGGCTCGGCGCGCACGACCGGCAGCTGCGAGACCCCGAACTCGCGCAGGATGTTGATTGCATCGCGCACCGTCTCGGTAGGGTGCGTGTGGACGAATGGCGGCAGGGCACCCGACTTGTCCCGAAGCACGTCCCCGACGCTGCGCTCCCCATCGGCGCGCAGGAAGCCGTATGCCCGCATCCAGTCGTCGTTGAACACCTTCGACAGGTAGCCGCGCCCGCCATCGGGCAGCAGCACCACCACGACATCCTGCGGCCCGGCCGTGGCGGCCACCTGAAGAGCGGCCGCCACCGCCATCCCGCAAGAGCCGCCGACGAGCAGGCCCTCCTCGCGGGCCAGCTGACGGGTGAGCCGGAAGGACTCGCGGTCGCTGACCGCGATGATCTCGTCGCAGATCTCCCGGTCGTAGGCGTCCGGCCAGAAGTCCTCCCCCACCCCCTCCACAAGGTACGGCCGGCCGGTGCCGCCGGAGTACACCGACCCGATCGGATCAGCCCCGATGATCCGGACGCTCCCGCCGGACGCCTCCTTCAGGAAACGTCCCGTCCCTGAGATCGTCCCGCCGGTACCGACGCCGGCGACGAAGTGGGTGATGCGGCCGGCCGTCTGCTCCCAGATCTCCGGCCCGGTCGTCTCGTAGTGCGAGCGAGGATTGCTCGGGTTGGCGTACTGGTCGGGCTTCCATGCGCCGGGGATCTCGCGGGCGAGGCGATCGCTGACCGAGTAGTACGACCGCAGGTCCGCCGGGTCGACCGCCGTCGGGCACACCACCACCTCGGCGCCGTAGGCCCGCAGGACATTGCGCTTGTCCTCGCTGACCTTGTCGGGGCAGACGAAGACGCAGGCGTACCCGCGCTGCTGGGCGACCAGGGCCAGGCCGACCCCGGTGTTGCCGCTCGTCGGCTCGACGATGGTCCCGCCCGGCCGCAGCAGCCCGGCCTGCTCGGCGGCGTCGATCATCCGCACGGCGATGCGGTCCTTCACCGATCCGCCGGGATTGAGGTACTCCACCTTCGCCAGCACCAGGGGCCCCGGCTCGGGGACGATCCCGGCCGTCACCCGGCTCAGCCGCACGAGCGGGGTATTGCCGATCAGGTCGACGACGGAATCGGCGTAGTCCATGTCATCGGCGTGCATTTCATGGGCGAGCATGTCATCGGCGTGCATGTCATCGGCGTGCATTCCATGACCCTACGGCCGACCCGGACGCCGCGGCCAGCCGAGCCGATGCCGCGTACGCTGCCGCCATGGGAGCATCGGCAGTCGAGCTGGCCCCCGGGGTGTACCGATTCCCCCTGCTCGGCGACTTCATCAATGCGTTCGCGTTCCTCGAGGCTGACGGATCGGTCTGCCTGGTCGACTGCGGGCTGAAGCGCGCCCCTGCCCGGATCGTGCGTGCCCTGGAGTCCATCGGCCGGCACCCCGGCGACGTCCAGCGCATCCTGCTCACCCACGCGCACGACGACCACGCCGGCGGCGCTGCGGCCATGGTCGAGCGCAGCTCCGCGACGGGCGTCCTGGCACATGAGCAGGATGCGTCCTACCTCACCCGGGGCGTCACCCCGCCGACCGATCCCACCGCCGGGCGGCTGTTCGCTCGGCGCTCCGGCGGGGCCTTCGACCCGGTGCCGGTCATCGGCCACCTCGCCGACGGCGAGATCTTGGAAGTCGCCGGCGGCCTGCGCATCCACCACACCCCCGGCCATACCCCTGGCCATGTCTCGCTGCTGCACGAGCCGAGCGGGGTGCTCATCACCGGGGACGCCATCTTCAACATGGCCAATCGGCGCACCTGGCCCTTGGCAGCCTTCTGCACCTCGGTCACCCAGAACCAGCGCAGCGCCGCGGTGTTCGCCGATCTCGACTACCGGGTGGCGGCCTTCACCCATGGACCCGAGATCCGCGAGCGAGCGCGGGAGCAGGTCCGCGCGTTCCTCGTCCGCAAGGGCGCCATCAGCGAGGCCTGAGCGACGTGACAGCGCCTGATGTCGATGACTTCGATACCGAGCTCCGCCGAGTCGTCGACCGGCTCCGAAGCATGCCGATGCCTCGACTGGAAGGCGTGCAAGAGCCCGCTCGCCAGGCATGCCTGGACCTCCTGGAGGTCAGCAGGTCACTCGGCGATCCCGCACCGGCCCCCCTGCCGACCCTGCGGCCGACGGCGGTCGGCGAACAGGTGGCCGTGCTCGGGACCGACGTTCGCACGGCTGCGATGCGCAGTGCCGACGCGGCCGCGCTCGCCAGCGCCACGGCAATCCTCACTCGGCTCCGGCGGGCCCTGTAGTCGCTCGGATCCGGCAGTTGGCGGATCGGCTCGTGTCGGTTACCGTGTTTTCATGCAGTCAAATAACCCTGTTCTCACCCGCTACGAGAAGGCCGCCTCCGGTGGCTCCGGCTTCGCCTACGAGGAGGGCCGCCAGGCCTACGCCCAGGCCAGCGGCACTGCCCCCGCTGCCACGGCCCCGGCCGGCACGCCCCCCGCTGACACGTCGTTCGAGGTGATGACCGCCGGCGCTGGCCTGCGCGTCACGCTCGCCGACGTGATCGTCAAGGGCGCCATCCTGTTCGCGATCACGGTCGCCTTCGCGGTGGTCGGCTGGAACGTGTGGCCGTCCGCCCCGTGGATCCTGATGGTTGCCGCGCTGGGCGGCCTGGGCCTGGGCCTGGTCAACGCGCTCAAGAAGCAGGTCTCCCCGCCGCTGGTCATGCTCTACGCGGTGCTCCAGGGCCTGTTCCTCGGCGGCATCAGCAACTGGTACAACGCCTACGCCCAGGGCAATGGCTACAACGGCCTGGTCCTGCAGGCCGTCCTGGGCACGATGACCGCCTTCGGGGTCATGCTGCTGATCTACGGCACCGGCCTGATCAAGGTCAACGGCAAGTTCGCCCGCATCATGATGGTGGCGCTCATCAGCTACCTGGTCATCGGCCTGGCCTCCGTGGTCGGCGCGATCTTCGGGGTCGGCGGCGGCTGGGGCTTCTACGGCGTCGGGGGACTGGGCCTGCTGCTGTGCGCCATCGGCGTGCTCCTGGCCTCGTTCACCCTGATGCTGGACTTCGAGGCGATCAAGCAGGGCATCGCGATGGGCCTGCCGGAGCGGGAGTCCTGGCGGATGGCCTTCGGCCTGCTCGTCACCCTGATCTGGCTGTACCTGGAGATCCTCCGCTTCCTGGCGATCTTCTCCCGGAACTGAGCCACGGCACGGGACGAGCCCCGCAGCTGATGCGGGGGAAGGTAACATCGAGGAGAGTAACGTTGATGTTACTCTCCTCGATGTAACTCTCCTCGGGGTTGCTCCCATCAGCCTTGCGCGCGTCGAAGGTACCTCTCTGGCGTCCTCCGTTGGCTCGATGCTTGGGGCGCGTCCGTGCACCGATCGGGCGGGGACGTCCGACGTCCCTACGAGGCGATGAATCGAGCGCCCTGGGCCGGGCTCGTCGCCGTCTTGACCGTCCGGCACAGCCCGGAGGCCGACAGGGCAACGGCCAGGTCGATGGCCTGGGCCTCGTCTCGCACGATGAAGGCACATGTGGGGCCGCTGCCGGAGACGATCCCGCCGAGGGCGCCGAGGTCGTCCGCGAACGACAGCACGGCCTTCAGCGAGGGCCGAAGTGAGAGCGCGGCCTGCTGCAGGTCGTTGTTGAGAGCCTTGCCGAGCAGGATGGGATCGCCAGCGCGCAGGGCCTGCATGAGGATGTCCGAGACGTAGGGATTCGGGATGCTCATGCCCGCGCGCAGCCGGTCGCACTCGGCGTAGACCGCCGGGGTCGACAGGCCGCCATCGGCGAGTGCGAACACCCAGTGGAATGACCCGCTCGACAGCACGGGCGTCAGGCGCTCACCCCGGCCGGTGCCGATCGCGGTGCCTCCATGCAGGGCGAAGGGCACATCCGATCCGAGCTCGGCGGCCAGGCGGTCGAGCTCGTCGCGCGGAGTTCCCAGCTGCCACAGGCCATCGCAGGCGAGCAAGGCCCCAGCCGCATCGGCGCTTCCACCCGCCATCCCGCCGGCGATCGGGATGGACTTGCGCAGGTGCAGGCGTACCGCTGGCTCGATGCCGGCATGCGCGGCTAGGAGCGAGGCCGCACGCCAGGCCAGGTTGCCCGCATCGGCCGGGAGCTCCCCGGCACCCTCCCCCTCGATCGAGAGCGTGATGCCCGTCCCCTCACGGGCCGTGACATCGTCGAAGAGGGCAACGGCGTGGAAGACGGTCGCGATCTCGTGATACCCGTCCGCGCGCGGCGGGCCGACCGCGAGCTGCAGGTTCACCTTGGCCGGCACGCGGACGGTCACGGACTCGGCGGGCACGGCGTACAGGCTAGGCGCTCGGGTGCCCGGTGGCGCGTCAGCGGCCAGGGTTTCCCTCAGCGGGGCGCCAGCCCACGGATCGCGTCGCTGAGCCGGGCGAAGTCGGCGATCGTGAGGACCTCCCCGCGAAGGGCCGGATCGATCCCGGCTGCCCGAAGGGCCTGCTCGGCCCGATCCGGCGAGCCGCACCAGCCCGCGAGGGCCGATCGCAGGGACTTGCGGCGCTGGGCGAAGGCCGCATCGACGAGGCCGAACACCTCGGATCGCGGGGCTCGGCATGCCGGTGGCGTGGTCCGCGCCAGCCGGACGAGCCCCGAGTCGACGTTGGGCTCGGGCCAGAACACCCTGGGCGAGACGTCGCCGGCGTACGACACCTCGGCGAACCAGCGCACCTTGGCGCTCGGCACGCCGTACGCCTTGCCCCCCGGCAGGGCCACGAGCCGCTCGGCGACCTCCTTCTGCACCATCACCAGGCCGGTCTGGATCGACGGCACCACTGCCAGTAGGTGCAGCAGGACGGGTACGGCGACGTTGTAGGGCAGATTCGCGACCAGGGCGCTCGGATCCCCGGGTACCTCGCCAATGCGCATCGCATCCGCCTCGATCACCTCCAGATCGGCCCCGGGCAGTCGCTCGGCGACCGTCGTGGCAAGCCGCTGCGCGAGCACCGGGTCGACTTCGATGGCGACCACGCGCGCACCCTGCTGGAGCAAGGCCAGCGTCAGGCTGCCCAGGCCGGGCCCGACCTCCAGGGCGGTCATGCCCTCGCCGGCCTCGGCCAGCCGGGCAATGCGCGTGACGGTGTTCGGATCGATGACGAAGTTCTGGCCCAGTCGCTTGGACGGCCGCAGGCCCAGCTCGCGCGCCAGCGCCCGGATCTCGCCGGCTCCCAGCAGAGGTCCGCTCACCACGCCCCGAAGGCAGCCTGGGCATTGCGCCAGAGCAACCCGCACAGCTCCAGCTCGCTCGAGCCCCGCTGCTCGGCCATCCGCCGGACCGTGAACGGCATCAGGGACGAGGCATTCGCCTTGCCGCGGTTGGGCTCCGCGGTCAGGTAGGGCGCATCGGTCTCGACCAGCAGCAGGTGATCGGGGACGCGCAGCATCGCCTGGCGAAGGCCCTCGTTCGCCTTGTACGTCACGACCCCGGCGAAGGACATGTACCACCCTCGCGCAGCGCAGGTGGCGGCCATCTCGGCATCCCCGCTGAAGCAGTGGAACACCACTCGCTCGGGCGGCCCCTCGTCCTGCAGGATGGCGATGATATCCTCGTGCGAGTCGCGGTCGTGGATCACCAGGGTCTTGCCGAGCCGCCGGGCCAGGCGGATATGCCGGCGGAACGAATCCTGCTGGACGGGCCGCCATTCCTGGGCCGTCCGGAAGTAGTCCAGCCCGGTCTCGCCGATAGCGCGCACGACCGGGTCGGACGCCAGCTCCTCGATCTGCTCAATGGCCTGGTCCAGGGCCTGCGGCCCATGCCGCTGGACCAGCCGCGCCGCGTCATTGGGGTGAATGGCGACCCCGGCGACGACATCCGGCCGGGAGCGTGCCATCTGCACCGACCAGTGCGCCGACGGCACGTCGCAGCCGATCTGCACCACCTTGGTGACCCCGACCGCCCGCGCCGCCTCGAGCATGGCGTCCGGATCCGGGTGCTGATCCCCGTGCAGGTGCCGGTCGTGGACGTCCAGATGGCAATGGGTGTCGATGACGGGAGCGACGAGCGGCTCCGGGCTGATGACCGTCACGGTGAATCCCTTCGACCCGGCCTAGGCCGGGTCTTCGAGCCGGGGGAAGAGCGCATCGCCCTTGGTCACCCCGGCGCCGGCCGGCAGCTGGCCCCACCGGGCGACGTCATCGATGCGCTGATCAGCAATCGGGCCGAGCGTGGCCTCGGCGCCGAGCTCGGACCACAGCGTCCGCATCGCCTTCGGCATGACCGGGTGGTAGAGCACCGCGATCGCCCGCAGGCACTCGCAGACGGTGTACAGGACGGTGTCGAGCCGGCTCGCCTGGGCCGGATCCTTCGCCAGCGCCCACGGCTCGGTCTCGGTGACGTAGACGTTGACCGCCTCCACGAGGCCGCGGATCTCAGCGATGCCGCCGGCGAAGTCAAGGGCGCGCATCCGCGCGTCGGCCTGCGGTGCGACCCGACCGAGCAGCTCGACCAGGGAATGCTCGGCCGGCAGCAGGGCTTCCGGGGCCGGCAGGCTCCCTTCCCGGTAGCGGCCGACCATCGCGGTCGCCCTCGAGGCAAGGTTGCCCAGGCCGTTGGCCAGCTCGGACGTGTACCGGGCCGACATGTCCTCCCACGAGAAGGACCCGTCCTGGCCGAAGGCGATGGCCCGCATGAAGTAGTAGCGGAAGGCATCGGAGCCGAAGTGGTCGATGATCTGCGACGGGGCGATGCCGGTCAGCTTCGACTTCGACATCTTCTCCCCGCCGACCAGCAGCCAGCCATGGGCGAAGACCTTGCGCGGGAGGTCCAGGCCAGCGGCCATCAGCATGGCCGGCCAGTACACCGCATGGAAGCGCAGGATGTCCTTGCCGACCAGGTGCACATCCGCCGGCCAGGTGCTGGCGAATCGCTCGGCCTGCTGCGATCCGGCAGGGGCGCCGTAGCCGACCGCCGTCGCATAGTTCAGCAGCGCGTCGAACCAGACGTACACCACCTGGCGGTCGTCCCAGGGCAGCGGGATGCCCCAGGCGACACTGGAGCGCGACATTGAGATATCCACCAGGCCCTGCCGCAGGAAGCTCATCACCTCGTTGTAGGCACTGGCCGGCTGGATGGCATCGGGATCGGCCTCGTAGTGCGCGATGAGCCGGTCGCCGAAGGCCGAGAGCCGGAAGAACCAGTTGTCCTCGGCGACCTGCTCGACCGGCCGGCCATGCACCGGGCACACCTGCTCGCCGGCGTAGTCGCCCTCCCCGGGCACCAGGTCGCCGGACAGCTTGAACTCCTCGCACCCCACGCAGTACGGCCCCTCATAGGGCGCCGCGTACACGTACCCGTTATCGCGGACGACCTCCCAGAACCGCTGCACGGCCTGGACGTGCCGGGTCGAGGTCGTCCGGATGAAATCGTCATTGGCCGCGTCGATCGTCTCCAGCACCGGCAGCCAGGACTCCCCGACGAGTCGATCCACCCACTCCTGGGGGGTGACGCCACCGGCCTGCGCCGCCCGCTGCACCTTGGTGCCGTGCTCGTCGACCCCGGTCAGGAACCACACCGACTCCCCGCACTGCCGGTGCCACCGGGTCAGCACATCCCCCGCGGTGGTGGTGTACGCGTGGCCGATATGGGGCGCGTCGTTGACGTAGTAGATCGGGGTGGTGACGTAGAACGCCTTCCCCTCGGCCGCGACGTCGCCTGCATCCATGTCGTGATCCTATGGTCGGGCTGCCGGCTCCCCCGGGTCGTGCGGCCGGTCGATGCAGGCGTCATAGACCAGGCGGCGCGGCACCCCCGCCTCCCGGGCAACCTCGGCCATGGCCGAGCGGCGATCCATCCCCGACGCCACCCGCCCGTGCACTGCCAGCGCCCAGTCGGCCGGCTCCCGCAGCCCCTGGGCTGCCCGGCGGTCCTGCGGGCTGGCGCCTCCCACCACCACGGTGCACTCACCCAGCACGCCCTCCCGGGCCCAGGCACTCAGCTCGCCCAGGGTGCCCCGGCGCACCTCCTCGTACGTCTTCGTCAGCTCCCGGCACACCGCCGCGCGACGACCCGACCCCAGCCCGTTTGCCAGGGCGACCAGGGCGGCATGCAGCCGATGCGGTGCCTCGAAGAAGACCATCGTCCGCGGCTCATGGACCAGATCGGCGATCCGTGCCGCCCGCTCGCCCTGCTTGCGGGGCAGGAAGCCCTCGAAGCAGAAGCGATCCACCGGCAGTCCGCTCACCGCGATGGCAGCCAGGACGGCCGATGGCCCCGGCACCACGGTGACCGGCACCCCGCGGTCGACCGCCTCCACCACGACCCGGTAGCCGGGATCACTGACCGCGGGCATGCCCGCGTCGGTCACGATGGCGATCCTGGCCCCTGCCTGTGCCTGGTCGACGAGCTCGCGGGAGCGCTCGCGCTCGTTGGCGTCGTAGTAGGAGAGCACCCGGCCGCTGGGGCTGACCCCGAGCGCGGCGAGCAGCCGACGCAGCCGGCGGGTGTCCTCGGCGGCGATCACATCAGCCGTCGCCAGCAGGTCACGCAGCCGCTCGGACGCATCGCCGGGGTTCCCCAGCGGCGTCGCCGCCAGCACGATGCCACCCGTGGCCCGCTCATTGACCGCCAGACGTCCCACGCCCGCATCTTCGCAGGTGATGTGCGTCGTCCGGGCGTCCTACGATGCGGCGGTGACCTCCGAGGCGGTGCCGGGCCCGATCGTCGTCCAGGGCCCGAGGAAGGGCACCGCCCCCCGGCGGGATGCGGCATCCCTGCCCGATCGGCTGTGCCCGCCGATGCCGGCCAGCGGCGGCTGGATCGGCGCGATCATCGTCACCGCCATCGGGGCGATCCTGCGGCTCTGGGATCTCGGCCGCCCCCATGCGATCGCGTTCGACGAGACCTACTACCCCAAGGATGCGATCTCCCTGCTCCGCTTCGGCGTCGAGCGGGTCATCGGCGACAAGGCGAACGAGATCCTGCTCGCATCGGACGGCAACTGGCGCACGCTCGGCTTCTTCACCAGCGAGCCGGCCTTCGTCGCCCACCCGCCCCTGGGCAAGTGGACCATCGCCGTGGGCGAGTACGCCTTCGGGGCGACCCCATTCGGGTGGCGCATCAGCGTTGCCGTCCTCGGCGTCATCGCTGTCTTCCTGACCGCGCGGATCACCCGTCGGCTCACTCGCTCGAACCTCATCGGCACCCTCGCCGGCCTGCTGCTCGCACTCGACGGCATCCACCTCGTGCTCAGCCGCACCGGGCTGCTGGACATGGTGCTCGGCTTCTGGGTGCTGGTGGGATTCGGCTGCATCCTGATGGACCGGGATCGCACCCGGGCACGGCTGGCGGCTGTCGTGCGAGCGGACGGGCTCGAGGCAACCTCCACCGCCTGGGGGCCGCGTCTGGGCATCCGGCCCTGGCGCTGGGCTGCCGCATTCGCCCTGGCCCTGGCCTGCTCGGTCAAGTGGTCAGGGATCTGGTTCGTCGTGGCCTTCATCCTGCTGAGCCTGGTCTGGGATGCCGGTGCGCGGAAGGCGGTCGGCGTCGGTCGGCCCTGGCTGTCGACGCTGGTCCGCGGTGTCCCGTCGACCGCGGTGATCGTCCTGGTGATCGTGCTCGGGACGTACCTGGCGAGCTGGGCCGGCTGGTTCCTCAGCGATGACGGCTGGGGCCGCCAATGGGCTGCCGGCCAGGATCCGTCGATCGTTCCGGCGGCCCTGCGCTCGCTGTGGTATTACCACGCCCAGATGTGGAACTTCCACGTCAACCTCAGCTCCCCGCACTCCTACCAGAGCAATCCGCTGTCCTGGCCGTTCATGACCCGTCCGACGTCCTTCTACTGGGACAGCATCAAGGACGGCAGCCGCGGCTGCCCCACGGACAACTGCTCCGCAGAGGTGCTGGCCCTGGGCAACCCGATCATCTGGTGGGCAGCCCTGCTGGCGATCCCGCACCAGGCCTGGCGCTGGCTCGGCCATCGCGACTGGCGGTCGGCTGCCGTGCTGGTGGGCATCGCCGCCGGCTGGCTGCCCTGGCTGCTCTATCTCAACCGCACGATCTTCACGTTCTACACCGTGGTCTACGTGCCCTTCGTGGTGATGGCGCTCGCGATGACGCTCGGAGCCGTCCTCGGGCCCAGTGACGCGCCCATCAGGCGACGGCAATGGGGTGCCCTTGCCGTCGGCACGATCGTGCTGCTGGTCGTGGTGGCAGCGTGGTGGTTCTACCCGGTGTGGACCGGACAGGTCATCCCCTACCAGGAATGGACCCTGCGAATGTGGATGCCCACCTGGATCTAGCGAGTCAGATCACGAGTCCGGGGATACCGCCGCCACACTCGGCGACCGAGAACCCAGCAGCCGGCGGGGGCCGGCGTACCACCGTGGAGCTGAGGGGATTCGAACCCCTGGCCTTCTCATTGCGAACGAGACGCGCTACCAACTGCGCCACAGCCCCGGAGGAGGCACAGGCTACCAGCCCGGCCGACCGGCGGATGCGCCCTACTCGTTGACGGCCCAGTCCCGGCTCGAGTATCGGCCAGGGCGGGACGGCAGCGGGGTGGTCTCGGCCCGGTAGTCGACCCGGCCCTGGTACGAGGCATCGCGCCGCTGGAGCTCCTCGGCCAGCAGGAGCTCCTGGATCTCGGTGTCGCGCCGCTTGCGGGTCATCGTGTCGCGACGCTTGCGGGCCACCGTGTCGCGGCGGCGCTGCACCTCGGTATCACGGCGGCTGCGCCGGGCCATCCCGCTGCCCTGGGCCCCCGAGGCGTCGGCAGCGGCGTAGGCAGGCTCCGGGGGCCGGAGCCTGGGGACGGCATCCCAGGCAAGGCCCTGGTCGTCGAAGCGGGGCGAGGGATGCACCACGTCGACCGAGGGAATCTCCCGCGACCACATGGCGCCCTTGCCGCTGAGCCGCTGCCCCTCGTAGATGGCGAACGGATGCATCGACTCGTTCACGGCGACGCGCGAGGTGACCACGAGGTAGGCAAGCAGGAAGACCGCCAGCAGGATCGGCACCCACTTGGGCGACACGCCGACGTAGGTCAGCACATGGACGATGAGCAGCAGGACGACGGCGACGAGCAGGACGAGCGCACGGACCCGGCGCTTGGCAGCCACCTCGGTGGTGTAGGAGACATGCTGCTCCCAGAGCCACTCGTCTCCGCCCAGCTCGGCAACCCGGCTGTCCTTCGGGCCGACCGGGGTCTGGACGCTGGCACCGCTGCTCAGCAGTTGCATCGCAGCGCTGAACTCGCTGGTCGAGCGGACCTCGATGGACCGGTCCTTGCGCCGCAGCCACATCGGGATGAGGACCGCAGCCCATAACGCGATGATCACCACGTATATGAGCCCAGACACGTTTCGTACGCTAAGGGGCATTTCCCCGCGAAATGGGGAAGTCGTACCTCAGTGATCGGCGTGTCGCGGGCCCCTGGCCGTTGCGTTTGCGCGCTGCTCGCGCCAGTGCGCCAGGACGCCGTGCGGGAACTCGCCTTCGAACACGGCAAACACGAGGTGATCGCGCCAGGCACCGTCGATGTGCAGGTAGCTGGTCCGGGACCCCTCCTGTCGGATCCCGAGCTTGGCGACGACCCGCAGGGAGGCCTCGTTCTCGGGCCGGATGTTGATCTCGACGCGGTGCAGCCGCAAGGCCTCGAAGCAGTAGTCGAGAGCCATGGCGACGGCGGTGGGCACGACACCGCGTCCGGCGTAGAACCGGTCGATCCAGTAGCCGATGTAGGCCGAGCGCAGGGAGCCGTAGGCGATGCCCCCGACCGTCACCTGGCCGGCGAAGTGATCGTTGACGGTGATGGCCCAGGGCAGCATCCGCCCGGCCTTCGCCTCCCGGTGCAGCCGTCGCACCATCGAGGAGAAGCTCGGCGGCACCTCGGCAGCGGCAGATCCGGTCGGCGGCAGCGATGCATCCCAGGGCCCGAGCCACTCCTGGTTGTGGGCGCGGACCTCCCGCCACGCAGCCCCATCGCGGAGGCGGATGGGCCGAAGGCCGATCACCAGCCCCGACGGGTCGTGCTCGACCAGGGTCACCGGCCAGGTCATCGCACCGGGCCACCGGCGTCGGAGCCGGACCGGGCAGCTGGCTCGTCCGCGAACTCCGCGGAGGCGACGAAGCCTCGAAGCCAGTCGCGCAGCGCCGGCCCGAGGTCCTCGCGCTCGCAGGCGATCATGATCGACGCCTGCAGGTAGGACAGCCGATCGCCGGTGTCGTAGCGACGGCCGGAGAAGACAACGCCGCGCACCCCGCCGCCCTCCCCGGCAGGCATCGTGGCAAGCACGCGCAGGGCGTCGGTCAGCTGGATCTCGCCGCCTCGGCCCGGCGCGGTCTGCCGCAGGACGGCGAAGACCGCTGGATCAAGCACGTAGCGGCCGATGACCGCGAAGGTGCTCGGGGCGTCGGCCGGATCCGGCTTCTCCACCAGGTCGGTCACCAGGACCGCGTCTAGCTCATCGGTCGGCTCCGTGGCCGGGCAGCCGTACAGGGCGATGCTCTCCCGCGGTACCTCCATCAGGGCGATCACGGAGCCGCCGTGCGCCTGCCGCACCTGCATCATCCGCGGCAAGATGGGGTCGCGGGGGTCGATCAGGTCATCGCCCAGGAGCACGGCGAACGGCTCATGGCCGACATGATGCTCGGCCATCAGCACGGCATGGCCGAGGCCCAGCGGATCTCCCTGCCGGACGTAGTGAATGCGGGCCAGGTCGGTCGACTCGTTGACCAGCTGCAGCCGGTGGTGATCGCCCTTGGAGTCGAGCGCATGCTCGAGCTCCAGGTTGCGGTCGAAGTGGTCCTCCAGCGGACGCTTGCTGCGGCCGGTGATGAACAGGACATCGTCCAGCCCGGCGGCCACCGCCTCCTCCACCACGTACTGGATGGCCGGCTTGTCGACGACCGGGAGCATCTCCTTGGGGGTGGCCTTCGTCGCCGGCAGGAAGCGCGTGCCCAGGCCTGCCGCCGGCACGACGGCCTTGTGCACACCGCCCGACTTCGTCATGCGGGCACACTAGCCGCCTGGCCCTGGGGCACGATGGGATCATGGCCGGATCCGAGCCCGCCGCCGCAAAGGCCGCATTGCGCCAGCGGATCCGCCGGCAGCGCCGGGAGCTGCCCGACGCCGAGCGCCTGCGGCGTGGCAGCCTCATCACTGACGTTGCCCTGGCCACCATCGGCTCGACCCTGCCGGGCGCAGCCCGCATTGCCTGCACCTGGTCGATGCCGACCGAGCCGCCAACCGATGACCTCATCGAGCGCCTGCAGCACCGCGGCGTCGACGTCCGCACGCCGCGCATCGAGCCCGGCTGGACGATGGCCTGGGTCCGTACCCCACCCGGCGCTGCGGTGACCCCGGGAGCGCTGACCTCCGGGGTGCTGGGGATCCGCACGCCGGTGGGCGACGACACCGCGCCGCTGTCGACCTGCGCGGTGATCGTCCTGCCGGCCCTGGCGATCGACCGGCGGGGCCTGCGCCTGGGCCAGGGGGGCGGCTACTTCGACCGGGCCCTGAGCGACCTGGCGTCCCACGCCGAGGGAGGTCCGCTGCGCATGGCGATGCTCTATGCGGACGAGCTCATCGACGAGCTCCCGTCACAGGATCACGATCAGCCCGTCGACTGCGCGGTATCCGAGGGCGGGGTCACCTGGTTCGCGACGCAGGGCGGATCAGCCCTCGGCTGACGATTCGGGTACCAGGGCGAGGACGTCCACCCCGGCCTGCTGCACCGCCGCCCGGCCGAAGGCCCATGGATACTGCGAGCCCGTCCGCCAGGAATCCGCCTGGTCGACATAGTGCGCGCTGAAGGCGTGCCCGCTCGCGCCGGTGAGGTTCACCCAGCTGGAGTTGTCGAAGTTCGCCAGGTCGACGACCTGGCGCATGCTCGGCACCCAGTCGACCACGTAGCCGTTCTTCGGCGTCCAGCCGGTCGCATCGACGATCGACTCGCCCCCGGCGAGCTCGAGGGGCCCGCGATTGAACAGCCACTCGATCGGGCCGATCCCGCTCTGGCCCAGGGTCTGGTTGGTGAGCTCCAGGGTGTGCAGCCGGCCCCAGTTCCAGCCCGACGGGTCCGTGCCCTGCAGGTCGCTCAGCTCAGCGACCGCGCCGGCGATGCTTGCCTGCAGGGTCTGATCGCGCGACTGCACACCCGGCACCGTGCGGTCGTCCCACCAGAAGTCGTCCGGATTCGACCAGATATCGGTGATGACCTGCCAGTACCGATCGCCCCCGCCGGCAGTGATCAGGTCGGTGTCGGCTGCGGCATCGAACATCCGGGTGACCATCTGGCGCCAGACGGCATTGAAGAAGGCGGCCGGTGCCGAGTCGGCGGGCTGGGTGAAGTCCCAGTCCCGCAGCAGCGCCACCGCGGCCGCAGTGTCGTCCGTCGTGGGCAGCGCGGCCAGCTTGGGTGCCAGGAAGGATGCGAGCTCGTTGAAGGAGTCCATCTGGATCCCGCGCATCTGCTCGACCGTCATCGTCCGGCCGCCGGCCGTCGCCTCCTCGATCAGGTCGACGATCCGCTGGGAGCGTGCCCCGTATGACCAGTCATCGGTAAGGAAGTACGGGTACTGCGGGCCGATCACCGCCTGATTGGCGGTGACGATCCAGCCCTCCGGCGGGTTCAGCACGCTCGGCAGGGCCTCGAACGGGATCGTGCCCTGCCACTGGTACCGGGAATCCCAGCCCGGGACCGGCCACTTGCCGTCATACCCATCGCGGATCGGGATCGTGCCCGGCGCCTGGTAGCCGATATTGCCGTTGACATCGGCGTAGAGCAGGTTCTGGGCCGGCACCGCCAGCTTCTGCGCGGCCTTGCGGAACTGGCTCCAGGAGCGAGCCGTGTTGAGCAGGTCGAAGGCATCGAAGGTCGGGGCAGGGGTCAGGGCCGTCCAGCGCAGGGCCACCGCATAGCCATCGCCTCGCTCGGGCGGAGCCATCGTGTCAGCGGTCGAGCCGGGCGCCGGGACGGGCGCATCAGCCCCGACCGCGGCGTACTCCTCGATCCCGGAGACGTCGGAGATGATCGGCCCGTTAGCCGTCTCGCGCACAGTGATCGGCACCGGGTCGCCGCCGGCCACCTGAATGACCTCCTCGCGGGTGGTCATCGGAACCTGCCGGCCGTCGAGCAGGGCGCTGTCGCCATCGACCTGCTCCAGCACCAGGTCGGTGACGTCGGGTCCGAGATTGGTGAATCCCCAGGCGATGGTGTCGTTGTGGCCGATGAACACCCCGGGCAGCCCGGCCATCGTCCAGCCGGTGACGTCGTAGTTGCAGTCCTCGGTCTGGCGGGTGCAGTGCAGCCCCGACTGGTACCACAGGCTCGGCATCATCGGCGCCAGGTGCGGGTCATTGGCCAGGATCGGCTTGCCGGTCGCCGAGTGGCTGCCGTCGATCGCCCAGGAGTTGGATCCGATGCCCGGGCCGGTCGGCCCCAGCCAGCGGGCCAGTCCGGCCGATGCCTGCTGCACGCGCCGCAGGGATGCCAGGGACGAGGCATCGAGGTGCAGTCCGGCGGACGCGCCGCCGCCGCCGGCCGTCGGCATGGCCGTCTGGTCGAACGCTCCGTCGACCACCGCTCCGATCTGGACGATGGGCCGGTGCTGGGCATACGGGTAGGGCGGGAAGAGGCGCTCAGTCTGCTCCACGCCGACGGAGGCGGACATGATCGACCGGTAGACCTCGTCGGTCATATTGCCGCGCAGGTCCCAGGCCAGGGCCTTCAGCCAGGCGACGGAGTCTGCTGGCGTCCAGGGCTCAGGCTGGTAGGAGGAGTTCTGCAGCCCCAGCACGGCATATTCCAGGCTGAGGGCCGAGCCGGTGTGATCGGCGAGATAGGCGTTGACGCCCGCGGCGTAGGCATCCAGGATGCGCCGCGAGCGCTGCGAGAGCATGCCGACTTCCTGCTCGGCGATGCGCCGCCATCCCAGGGTGCGCAGGAAGGCGTCCGTGGTCACCTGGCTGGCCCCGAACATCTCCGATAGCCGGCCCGCGGTGATGTGCCGGCGAACGTCCATCTCCCAGAAGCGGTCCTGCGCATGGACGTACCCCTGCGCGAAGAAGAGGTCCTCGAGGCTCTCCCCGTAGATATTGGGGATTCCGAGGTCGTCGCGGACGACGGAGACCTGCGCCGTGATGCCCGAGACGGCCACCTGCCCGCTCACCTGGGGGAATGAGGCCCGGGTCACGTGGATGAGGTAGGCGAAGACCGCCCCGATGAGCAGGACGAGCACCAGGCCCGCGACCAGCAAGTACCGCAGCACGTTGCGCATGTGCCTACCGTAGGGATCAGCCGACCACGAGGTGCGCGATCCGGTCAGCCAGCAGGAAGGCCGCGATGCAGGCGACCGGCATCGCGATGATCGCCAGCGCGCAGGCCCGGCGATCCTGGCGCCACAGGTGCACCACCTGCCAGCCGAATCCGGAGAAGGTGGTGAAGGCACCGCAGAAGCCGACCAGGACGATGCGCGCCGCGCCGCCGGCCATCGCGGCCCAGGCGGCGCCGGCAACCGCCGATCCGATGGCATTGACCGCGAGCAGCCCCCAGGGGAACATCGCCCACCACCGGGCCGGCCCGGCCGCCGCTCGGCGCACGACCCCATCCGTCACCCGACGCTCGACGATGAACCGGGCCGGGGCGCCGACTGCGGCCGCCAGGGCGATGCCCAGCGCGATCGCGGGCGTGGCGTGCTCGATCACGGCCGCGCCAGCCGCTCGACGAGCCCACGGCCCACCGCGACCGCGGCGATGCCACCCGCCAGCGTGAGCCCGAGGTAGCCGAGCATCGTGGGCACCCGCGCCGACTCCAGCAGGACGCCGACCTCGAGCGCGATGCCGGAGAAGGTGGTGAAGCCGCCCAGGACACCGGTGATCAGGAAGGGACGAGCCCACGGGCGACGCTCGTGCGCGAGCGCCGGCCAGGCGGCGAGCACCCCGATCGCCAGGCAGCCGAACAGGTTCACCAGCAGGGTCGCCATCGGGAAGCCGCTGCCGTCCCAGGGGCCGACGGCCTCGCTCACACCCAGGCGGCACAGGGTGCCGATGACCCCGCCCGCCGCGATGACCGGGAGGATGCGCGCCATGGACACCCGCGCACGGTAGTAACCGCCGCAGTTGGCCGCTCGCACGACCCCGTGGCACACTTAGCACTCAGTTCGCGCGAGTGCTAAATGTGCCGAGGAGGGCCGGGAGTGCCGACGTACGAGTACGCATGCTCCAGCTGCGACACCACCCACGAGGTGCAGCAGAAGATGACCGATCCCACGCTGACCGAGTGCCCTGCCTGCCATCAGCACACCCTGCGAAAGCTCTTCACGAACGTCGGCGTCGTGTTCAAGGGATCGGGCTTCTACCGGACGGACTCCCGCGACTCTGGCAAGAAGGGCTCGGACTCCACCGGCTCGTCCGACAGCGGCGCGTCCGCGTCTGGGGCGAGCGGATCCTCCGGCGGGTCATCGTCGGGCAGCTCTTCCTCGAGCGAGTCCTCGTCCGGCGGGTCCTCGTCCGGCGCTTCGACATCAAGCGGGTCGTCCGGAGGATCATCGTCTGGCTCAGGCACAGGGTCGTCGAAGGCAGGTGCGTCGAAGGCGGCCGCGGCCACGAGCTAGTCCGCCCTCCATCCTGTTCGGGGTCAGGCGCCTGCCAGGGCTGTGGATAGCGGGTTGGCGGATCGATGGCGCCTGCCTACGGTGCCTGCATGTCAACTCGTCCGCTCGATCGCTCACGAGGTGAGCGCACCCGTATCGATCGCCCTCGTCTGGATCGACAGGGGATCCAGCAGCTCATCCACCGGCATCGCCGCCTGATCGCCGCCTGCCTGGCTGGCCTGGCAACGCTGCTGGCACTGTCGGCGCTTCGCGCCCCCCAGCAGGCGGAGCTGGAGGCGAGCCTGGCGCCCAGCACCACGCCTGCCATCGGGGAGGTCGCCGTCCCGATCACCCTGAAGGACGGCAGCGCGGCCTCGATCGCGGCGGTCGGTGACCGGGTCGATGTCATCGCGGTCGCCAAGCCGGGCTCGGACCAGGCCACTGATGCGGCAGCGACCGTGGTCGCGCGTCGCGCCCGCGTCATCGGCATCGCAAGCGGAGCGGGCAGCTTCCTGGCATCCTCCGGTGGGATGCTCGTGGTGGCCGTTGACGAGCCGACCGCGCTGGCACTGGCGAGTGCGACTGCACGCTCTGACCTGTCGATCGCCGTGCATCCCTAGGCTGGTCCGAACGTTCGTGCGCTCGCGTGCGCCGCTAGGCCACGTGGTGCGGAGGCACCTCGGCCAGCAGGCGGTCGTCCAGGGAATCAAAGCCGCCAGCGTCATCGCTGGTCTGGGCCGGCAGCAGGTCGACTTCGGGGAGCGCACGTGAACTGCGGGCTGACCCAAGCGCCGTGAGTCCTTCATCGATGGCACCGGCGATCATGCGAAGGTCCTCGCGGGTCACCACGAAGGATGGCGACACCTGCACCGATCCGTCGGCCAGCATCCGGGTGAGGACTCCGCGCTCCCGGACCTGGGCGATCAGGCGCGCGCCGAGGTCCGGCTGCTCGGCCAGGGCATCCGGACGCAACTGCACAGCGCCGAGCAGGCCGACGCCTGCCCGGACGGTCTCGACCATCGAATGCTGCGCGAGCGGCGCCAGCGCTGCGGCCAGGCTCAGCTGATGCTCGCCCACTCGCGCCAGCAGGTGCTCGCGCTCCAGGATGTCCAGGTTCGCCATGGCCACGACGGCAGCCGTCGCATGGCCTGAGTACGTGTAGCCATGCCGCCAGATCAATCCGGGCGTGGACCAGAAGGGCTCGGCGACCGAGCCGGCGATAATGACCGCGCCCATCGGCAGGTAGCCGGAGGTGAGGCCCTTGGCAGTGAGGATCAGGTCCGGCTCCAGGCTCCACCGCAGGGATCCGAACATCGCGCCGGCGCGGCCGTAGCCGGTGATGACCTCATCGGCAACGAAGAGGATCCCGTGCTCACGGCACAGGGCCCGCGCTGCCTCCAGGTATCCGTCCGGCGGCGGATACACGCCACCCGCGCCGATGATCGGCTCGCAGAAGAAGGCGGCCACCTGCTCGGCCCCGCACTCGTCGATGACCCGGGCCAGATCGGCGACGTCATCCCAGGCGCAGGTGCGAACGCATCGATCGAGGGGGCCATGGCCGTCCTGATTCGCCGGCAGGCCCGCCAGCGAGGTACCCGCGAGGTGCATCCCGTGGTACGACCGGTTCCGGGTGATGATCATCGTCCGCCCCGGCTGGCCCTGCAGGGCCCAGAAGCGACGCACCAGCTTCACCGCGGTATCGACCGCATCGCTGCCGCCGGAGGTGAAGAAGACCTTCGCCCCGGGCAGGCCGCTGAGATCAGCGAGCCGGTCGGCGAGATCCAGGGTGGGCTGGGTTGCCAGGTCGCCGAAGGTCGAGTAGCCGGCCAGCGTTGCCATCTGCCGGGCGGCGGCCTCGGCCAGCTCGGTGCGACCGTGGCCGACATTGCAGTACCACAGGCCCGCGGTCGCATCGAGGTATCGGCGGCCGGCTGCGTCGAAGACGTAGGCACCCGTGCCGGAGGCGATCACCAGGTCGTGGCCCGCCACAGCGGACATGTCAGCGAACGGGTGCCAGAAAGCTGATCCAGCCATAGGGCGAGGGTAGTTGCTGCCGTACCTTCACGGTATGAATGGACGAGTCCTGCTGTTCGGCGCAACCGGCTACACCGGCCGGCTCACCGCGGCAGCGCTGGTGCGGACGGGGCTGCCGGTGGTACTCGTCAGCAGGTCGGCCGACCGGGTCAGGGCTCTGGCCGCGGCAATGGCGCACCTGTCGCCGGATGGCGCCGAGCCGGCGGTCGCCACCGCGGATGCCGGCGATCCCGCCTCCGTCAGGGCCCTGCTGCAATCGCCGGGCGACGTGCTCCTCAGCACCGTCGGACCCTTCATGCGGTACGGGGCCGCAGCCGTGGAGGCCGCCATCGACGCCGGTGCCGCGTACGTCGACTCCACCGGGGAATCGCCGTTCATCCGCTGGGTCTTCGCCGATGCCAGTCCGCGGGCCGAGGGCACCGGGGCCCGCCTGCTCCCCGCACTCGCCTACGACTACGTGCCCGGCAACCTTGCCGGGGCCCTGGCGATCCACCGATCACGCGAGGCCGGCGCCGAGCCGGCACGGATCGAGATCGGCTATTTCGTGACCGGTGGGATGGGAATGAGCAGTGGCACGCGGGCCAGCATGGCCGGCGTGCTCGTCGAGCCGACGTACGCATTTCGCAATGGGCGCCTGGTGACCGAGCGGGCAGGTGCCCGAACCGCAGCCTTCACGGTGGCTCGCGCCGATGGGCCGCCTCGAGTGCTCACCGGGCTGACCGTCGGGGCCACCGAGCAGTTCACCCTGCCTCGGCTGGCCAGCAGCCTGCGCGAGGTGGAGGTCACCCTCGGGTGGGCGGGCGCGTGGACCAAGCCGGCGAGCGTGGCGGGCGGGGTCGGCGACCTGGCCTTCCGCCTGCCGGGCATGCGCGCCGCCGCGCGCCGACTGCTACGGGCGACGACCAGCAGGGCCACCGGATCAGGCCCCGACGAGCAGCAGCGAGCCGGCTCGCGGACGCTTGTCCTCGCCCGCGCCTTCGATGCCGCGGGCGCGTGCACGGCGATCGTCCGCCTGGATGGGCCCACCCCCTATGAGCTGACCGCCGACCTGCTCGCCTGGGGAGCGCGGATGTGCTGGGAGGGCCGGGCGACGGGGGCAGGTGCTCTCGGCCCTGTCGATGCATTCGGCCTGGATGCCGTGCTCGCCGGCTGCGCGAACGCGGGCCTGGAGGCCGGGGCATAGCCGTGATCCTCAGCCAGGCACAGTGGCGCACCCTCGAGCAGCGGCATGCCGAGCGGGTTGAGCCGTGGATCACGCCACGCCTGCAACGACGATTGCGCGGGCGCAAGCACCCGGTCGACGACTTCCTGTTCGAGTACTACCCGTACTCCCCGGCCAGGCTCGCCACCTGGCACCCGGGCCACGGGGTCACCCTGCTCGGCGACACCTCGCAGTTCCGATTCCGCGGTGGCTATGTCGAGCACGAAGACGGGATCATCGTCGACCTGTCGGCGCTGGACTCCAGGCAGGATCGCCTGGATCTCGTCCTGCGACTCCTGGCAGGGACGCAGCAGCGCCCACCGATGGTGAACTGCTTCGGGCTGCACGAATGGGCCATGGTGTATCGGCTGGAACCGGATCAGATCCGGCATGCCGACCAGCCCCTGCGCCTATCGCCGGAGGCGATCGCCGAGACGGTGGACGGCCTCGGGCTGCGCTGCACGCACATCGATGCCTTTCGCTTCTTCACCCCGCAGGCCATGCCGCGGAACAGCATCATCCCGACGCGTGCCACGCAGCCGGATCTCGAGCAGCCCGGCTGCCTGCACGCGAACATGGATCTGTACAAGTACGCGATGTGGTTCCAGCCCTTCGTCGGCAGCGACCTGGTAGCCGACTGCTTCGAGCTCGCGCGGGCGGCTCGCGACCTGGACATGCGGGCGTCCCCATACGACTGCACCGAGTTCGGCCTTGCACCGATTGCGGTCGAGACTCCAGCAGGCCGGGCGGAGTATGCAGCAGCCCAGCGCAACCTCATGCTGCAAGCCCGGCCACTGCGTGCTGGCCTCGTGGCTGCACTGGCCCGATCGCGTGCCGCACTTGGCGGGCGAGCCGCGACCTCAGGCCGGCACCCCGGCGACTGCTGACGTGATCGCACTCGTGCATACGTAGTCGCCGCACCTGGTTCCCTCGCACCATGGGACGCCCTCGGCCTGGGCAGCGAGGACGTCGTCGTTGATCGCGATCGCCTCGATGCCCATCCGCAGGAGCCCAGCGGCCCCGGCTGCGCCTGCCCAGGCGGACGCGGATCCCTGCGGCGGCATCGTTCGCGAACTCCAGCGAGGCGGTGTGACGCCGGACGTATCCGGCCCGGACGAGCCGATCGAACGCGACGGCCACCGAGGGTGCCATGCGGTGTCGATGCACATCCCAGTAGCGCATGAGGTGGCGCTGGAAGGCCTCCTTCGTTCGATCGTCCCAGGCCTGCCACAGTTCCGCGGTCATCGGGCGAAGGCCGTCGAGCGCCTGTCGCCAGCCCTCGCCGCTTGCCCGCAGGTACCGCAGCACGTCACGAGGGCTGGTCGCCGCGGTATCCCAACCCGGAGTCTCACTACCGGGCTGCCACGGGTCATCATGTGACGCGGGTACCAGTCCGCGCCGTGAGAGCATCTCAAATCGGACGCCGCGCACGCGGGCAGCCAGGCCCACCGCGACGTCGACTGCGGTGAGGCCGGAGCCGACAAGGAGCAATCGGTCACCCTCCGCGATCACGTCGAGGGCTCCGGCTCGCCATGGATCGGGAACGATCCGAGATGCAGGCAGGCCTGCCGCCAGCAGGGGTTCGGGGACCGCAGGGGAGCCGTTTCCGGTCGCGAGCACCAGGTGATCGAGCGTCCACGAGTGGCCCTGTTCGGTGACGACCCATGGCGAGGGCGCGTAGCCGAGATCCGTGATGCGCTCACGCACGTGCGTGCACACGCTCCCGACTGGTGCCGCGGCAACCGCTTCCCCGAGCAGGCTGCGCAGGTAATCGGCATAGCGCGCTCGCGGGACGAAGGCGGGGGCCTCGGCGCCGGCCCAGCGGCGGAAGTCATCGGGATCCTCCACGAACGCGCTCATGCCTCGCGCCGGGACGTTCAGCAGGTGATGCGGGTCGTCGGTCGAGTAGGCGATCCCCTCGCCGAGACGCTCGCGCGGCTCGAAGACCGTGAGGTCGATGGGGTGGGATGTGTCGCGCAGCAGGCGGATTGCAACGAGCGTTCCTGATGCGCCGCCACCGACGATCCCGACCCGGACCCTCGGGGGGATGCCTCTCATGTCGACTCCGATCCGTATTTCCTATTTTTTCTACTGACTCGATAGTAAAGCACCTGCGAGGGCTTGGCACCTGGCTTCACCAGTGACGGCGCCCGTTCCCGACGGCCTCGCAGCCCTACGCTGACGCCATGCGCCTGAAGATCGACGTCATCGCCACCGGTCGGACGACGGCGACCACCATCCTGTCCCAGGAGCAGGTCGACCGGATCCGCGGCAGCGAGGGGCGCGCGCGCGTACCGCTGGCCATCACCTATCAGGGTCAGGTCTTCCGCACCAGCGTGTCGATCTACCGAGGTCAGTGGATGACCGTGGTCAACGCGCAGATGCGCGCGGGCGGCCTGGTGCCCGGGGCGACCTACACCGTCGACATCGTCGCGGATGCCGATGAGCGAGTCGTCGAGGTCCCCGACGACCTGGCCGCAGCGCTGCGGAAGGCGAAGCTGACCAAGGCCTTCGAGGCGCAGTCGTACACCAAGCGCAAGGATTGCGTGCGCTTGATCGAGGATGCCAAGAAGCCCGAGACCCGTGCGCGCCGCATCGAGGCGGCCATCACCACGCTGCAGGGAGGATCATGAGCACGGTTGAGATGAGCCAGGACGGCACGCGGTCGACGACGGCCGGCTCCCTGTCCGGCTGGCGCAGGGCACTGCTCCTGGTGAACGCCGTCATCGCCTGGGCAGCTGTCCTGCTCTCGCTGACGTTGAACCTCAGCGGCTACTACCTCGGCATCGATACTCCCGACTCGCCGACCATCCTCGGCGGGTCGCCGGGCGGGCAGGACACCGCCTTGGAGCGATTCCTCGACTGGTCGACGTACTTCACCATCCTGTCGAACGTCACCATTGCCGTCGTCCTGACTGTGCTGCTGCTCAAGCCTCGCCTGTTCACCCGGCGCGGGCCGGTGGGCGCGACCTGGCAGGCCCTGCGGCTGGACTCGGTGATGATGATCGTCGTCACCGCCGTGGTGTTCAACCTGCTGCTCGCCGGTGGCGAGAAGTCCGGCTGGGATGCGATCTCCAACTCGATGCTGCACATCATCACGCCGACGGTGACGGCGCTCGTCTGGCTGGTCGCTGGCCCCCGTGGCCTGATCCGCTGGTCGACGATCCCTGCGGCGCTGGTCCTGCCGCTGGCCTGGGCCGGATACGCCCTCCTCCGAGGATCAGTCATCGGCGCGTATCCGTATCCATTCCTGGACGTTGCCGCGAACGGACTGCCGTCCGTCCTGGTCTTCATCGGGGTCATCTGCGTCTTCGGCATCGTCATCGCGATCGTGATGCTGGGCCTCGACGCGCTGATGCGTCGGGTGCTACCAGCGCGGCAGTGACTTGCCCGGGTTGAGGATGCCCAGCGGATCAAGTGCCTGCTTGATTCGGCCATGCCAGTCGATGGCGACCTCGTCGAGCTCCTTCGCCAGGTGCGCGGCCTTGAGCGTGCCCACGCCATGCTCGCCGGTGACGGTGCCGCCGAGGGACAGCGCGATATCCAGGATCTCGTCGAAGGCGGCCATCGCCCGCTGCATCGCGGCCTGATCGCCACGCGGGACCACGATGGTCGGGTGCAGGTTGCCGTCCCCGGCATGGCCGAAGGTGCCGATAATCACCTCGTGCCTGGCCGCAGTCTCCTCGATCATCCCGACCGCCTGGGCCAGCTGGGTGCGCGGCACGGCGATGTCATCAAGGAGCCAGTCGCCCATCGCCTCCAGGGCCGGGATCGCCATCCGACGCGCACCGAGCAGCATCTCGGCCTGCTCTGGATCCTCCGAGCGATATGCCTCGACGGCACCGGCCTGCTCGCAGATCGCCAGCAGTCGATCGGCCTCGGCCGCACCGGCCGTGCCGGGCGTGTCGACCTGCGCGATGAGCAGGGCCTCGGCGGTGGTGTCCAGGCCCATCGGGCGCCATGCCTCCACCGCGGTCAGCGTGGTGCGGTCCATCAGCTCCAGCATGCTCGGGGTGAGCTGCGCCATCACCTGCTCGACGGCCGCCCCGGCGGCGACCACGTTCGCGAACACGGCCACCGCAGTCGTCGGGGTCGGCGGCAGCGGGCGCAGTCGCAGGCGGGCCATGGTGACGATGCCGAGCGTCCCCTCGCTGCCCACCATGAGCCCGGCCAGGTCATAGCCCGCGACGCCCTTGATCGTGCGCCGGCCGAACCTGCCCACCCGGCCATCGGCGAGGACGACCTCCAGGCCGAGCACGGCATCACGGGTGACCCCGTACTTCACGCAGCACAGGCCGCCGGCATTGGTGTTGACATTGCCGCCGATGGAGCAGAAGTCCTTGCTGGCCGGGTCGGGGGCGTACCACAGGCCGTATCCGGCGACATGCTCGCGCAGCTCGGTGTTGTAGATGCCGGGCTCGGTCTCGACGTAGCCATTCGAGACGTCGACAGCAAGCACGCGGCGCATGCGCTCCACGCAGACGATCAGCGACCCGTCGACGGCATTGGAGCCTCCGGTCAAGCCCGAGCCCGCCCCACGAGGAACCACCGGGACCCGGTGCGCATGCGCCGCGCGCATGATGGCCGATACCTGATCGGTGGTCCGTGGGAAGACCGCGGCGAAGGGCGTTCCGACCGCCGAGCCCATCGAACGATCCTGCGAGTAGGTCGGCAGGATGTCGGTGTCGGTGACGATGTCGCCGTCCGCGAGCACGGCATCACATGCCGCCAGGACGGCATCCTCCGGGGTCATGGGCGCAGGGTAGCGGCGGCTCGGACTACGGGATGGCGTAGATGAGTGCCTGCTCGACCCCCTGCGCCAGGACCGGCGGACCAAGGGATCGGGTCAGCTGCGGGACGACCGCGTCGATACCGGCCTGGTCGTAGCCGCGGACGTCGACGAGGATGGCGCAGAATCCCTGCGCCTTGAGCTCGCCGAGATTGGCTACCGGGTCCGCCGAGACCCGCTGCAGCCATTGGTCCTGGGTGGATCCGAACACCCCGCCGTATGACCACGGGTGATTGCGGTCGACCAGGCCGAACCACAGCGGCTCGTACACGCCAAGCCGCTGGATCGGCGCGGCCTCTGGGAAGAGTCGATAGGGAAGCTGGAGGATGGCGCAGCCGGCCGGCACCACTTGGTCGACCTGCTCGACCACCATGCTCGCCGGGTGCACGCGCTCGGCCGCGCCGGCGATCTGCTCCGAATAGAAGGCGCGGGCGGGGAGCACGGTGTCGAGTAGGACGGTGACAGAGGCCAGCGCCACGACGGCAACGAGCACCACCCGTTGGCGGGCCCGACCGACGCGCAGCAGTGCCAGGTGGATGATCAGGCCGAGGGAGACCAGCAGCAGCAGCTGGAACAGGGCGATCATGCGGTCCCACCCGCGGAAGTTCAGCGTGACGGCCATCGAGAAGTAGGTCCCCAGCCCGAAGGGCACGAACCACAGGGCCGTCAGCGCGGCCGATACCGCCAGGAACACCAGGGTCATCCGCGCCTGTCGTGCGCCTCGCCGATCCGCAGGCGCCAGTCGGGCGTCATGCGCGACGCGGCGGCCGCCACCCCAGGCCGCCAGCCAGAGCAGCAGGGCGACGGCGGCGATGAGGATCAGGGTGGTGCCCTGGTCTGCCGTCCAGCGCACGCCGAAACTGTTCGCCTGGCTGGCCCACTCGTTGATGGCGATCATCGGATTCGCCAGGCGGGAGAAGACCGGCATCATCGAGACGGTCGTCGGCAGGATGGCATCGACGAACTGCCCGGCGTACAGCACCGCGTCGTAGATCGGCCGCTGATACCCGGCCTCCACGTCCGTGGTGAGCCGCACCCCGATGCCGGGGGCCATCGCCAGCAGCGTCCCGATCCCGACGACGACCAGGGGAATCAGGTTGAGCAGCCAGGCCCGGCGGCCTGGCGCCTTGCTGAAGCGGAACACGACCGCCAGGGCGATCAGCAGCAGGCCGTAGAAGGTGTAGTACAGGCCGCTCAGGGCAAGCACCACGCAGAGCAACATGCAGGCGAGCGTCCACTCGCGCCTGCTGAGGAGCCCGGACGACTGGCCCTGGTCCAGACGACCGGTGAGCACGATGAGCGCGATGGCCAGCGCCACCGGCAGGGAGTACATGGTCGCCAACCAGGCGTGGTCGATGCGGAACCAGTGCGTGGGAATGGCGGTGTATGCCACGGCGATGAGAATGGACAGCACTCGCGGCACGGAGGCCAGGCGGCAGGCGAGCCAGGCCGCGATTGCTGCCACCGCGAAGGACAGCACGTAGACCGCGTTGACCCCGAAGAAGACCGTGCTCGTCAGCCAGGTGATCGCACGCGCGCCCAGGATCTGGATCCAGGCCGAGTCGGGGAAGTAGGCGGTGTCCAGCCCGAACGGGTAGCCCAGGTGCGGTGCCACCTCCCCGCGCAGGCCGGGCGCGTTCATGACGCCGTAGTAGTAGGTGAGATCCCCGAATCCGAGCGGCAGCCGCAGGTCCAGCGGGGAGCGCCCGAATCCGATGAAGAAGACGATCAGGCCGAGCAGGCCGCAGAGCCCGGCGTCGCGGAGTGCCTGGGCCCGTCGGGTGGCGGTGGACGTGCTCGTGCCGCTCATCGCGCGAACCCGAGCGTCGCCTCGATCACCTGGGACTGCTCGTCCGTCGACAGCGAGGCGAACAGCGGCAGCCGGACCAGCCGCCCGGCAGCCGCCTGGGCATTGGGGCATTCGCGCACCGAGCCTAGGCGCTCGGCCATCGCCGAGGTCGCGAGGTCCTGGTAGTGGAAGACGGACATCACCCCATGCCGCTGCATGTGCTGGATGTACCGGTCCCGGGCAGTGTCGTCGGGCAGGACGAGGAAGAACATGTGCGCCGGGTGCTCCGCCGATGGAGTGATGGCCGGCAGGCGCACGTCGTTGGCCGCCGCCCAGCCGCGGAGCTCATCGGCATATCGTTCCCAGATCCGCATGCGCGCGGCCTGGATCTCCGCGAACCGCTCAAGCTGGCCGACGAGCACCCCGGCAAGCAGGTCCGACAGCACCCAGCTTGATCCGAGGTCAACCCAGGTGTACTTGTCGACCTGGCCTCGCAGGAAGCGGCTGCGGTCGGTGCCCTTCTCCCGCAGGATCTCGGCCCGCTCCAGCAGTGCGGGATCGTTGATCACCAGGGCCCCGCCCTCTCCGCAGGTGATGTTCTTGGTCTCGTGGAAGCTCAGCGTCGACATCGCGCCGAACGATCCGAGCGTCTGCCCCCCGTACCGGGCGCCGAGGCCGTGGGCGTTGTCCTCGATCAGGGCAATCCCGTGGTCGTCCGCCAGTTGGGCGAACGCATCCGGCTCTGCGCCGATGCCTGCGTAGTGGACGATGCAGATCGCCTTCGTCCGCTCCGTCACCAGGCCGCGAGCGTCGTCGACGTCGATGTTCATCGTGTCCGGTCGGATGTCGGCGAACACCGGCCGTGCGCCGTTCCACGCATAGGCGCTCGCCGTGGTCACGAAGGTGTAGGCGGGGACGATGACCTCGTCGCCCGGCTGCAGATCCAGCAGCCGCGCCGAGAGCTCAAGGGCATGGGTGCATGATGTGGTCAGCAACGTTGCCGCACCGCCATGCATGGCACTGAGCATCCGCTCGGCCTGCTTGGTGAACGGCCCATTGCCTGCTGTGTGGCCGCCTTCGACCGCAGTCGCCAGATACGACAGCTCCTTGCCGTCGAACGAGGCGCGGTTGAACGGGATCACGGAGCCCGCCCCTCCAGGGGATCCGCGATCTCGCGGATCACGTATGTCGGCTTGCGCATCACCCGGAAGTGCATGCGGGCGAGGTACTCGCCGATGATGCCCAGGGTCAGCAACTGCACGCCGGAGAAGATCGCAATCGTCGAGGCCAGGAAGGGAAAGCCCTCGACGGAACGGCCGATGACGAGAGGGACGATCACGACCCAGACCAGGGCCAGGAATCCCAGGAAGGAGGTGGCAAAGCCAAGGAGGCTGGCGAACTGCAGCGGCGCGGTGCTGTAGCCCGTCGTGGTATCGATCGCGAAGCGCAGCAGCCGTCGATAGGTGTAGTTGGACGTCCCCTCGGCGCGCAGGTCATGCCGCACCCGGATGGATCCGAACCGGCTCGCGCCCCAGGTGAGCAGGGCGTCGAGGGAGACATTCGTGCCGAGGTCGCTGGCGAAGGCATCGCGGCCCCGGGTGCGGAAGGCCCGGAAGGAGGAGAAGTCCAGGGCGGCGTCCTGCCCGAGCCCGGAGCCCAGCGCCTTGCGGGTGATCCGGCCCGCGAGGCGGCGCGGCAGCGACTGCTGCATCTGCTCCGGCACTCCGTAGACGACGTCAAGGTCACCTTCCTCCAGGGCGGCAAGCAGCCGGGGGATCTCCTCGGGCGGGTTCTGCAGGTCGTCGTCGATGGTGACGGTGATCGGGTACCTCGCCTGGCGGACGCCGGCGACCAGGGCGCTGTGCTGGCCGAAGTTGCGGCCAAGGCGCACGCCCCGAACCTGGGGGGTACGCGCCACGATGCCGGTGATGGCCTCCCACGTCGCCGCCGGGCTGCCGTCATCGACGAGGATCACCTCGTACTCCCCCATGGGCCTCAGTACCTGCCCCACCCGGTCGACCAGTGCGACCAGGGAGTCGGTGCTCCGGAAGACCGGCACGACCACGGAGATCCCTGGCTCCTCCACTGTGGCACTTTACTGCGATCGCGACGTCCAGGCCCCTGCGCCCGGGGTACTCGCGCACTGCACGCAGGGGTCCCCAGGCTCAGTCACGCCGCGCGTAGAGCCGATCGCCGAGAACCAGCGCGTCCAGCCGGCTGGTCAGGAAGCTCCGGATGGCTGTCTCGGCATCACGGACGATTGGCTCCTCGTGAATATTGAACGAGGTATTGACGACGACACCGAGGCCTGTCTGCTTCTCGTACTCACTGAGAACGTCGTACACGAAGGGATTTCGCTCCTGCGTCAGGACCTGTGGTCGAGCAGTCCCATCGACATGAACGATGGCTGGTGCCTGATTGCGGGTAATGTCCTTCACTAGGCACGTGATGGTCATATTCTCGTAGACCCACTGAGGCTGGGTGAGATCGAAGTAGCGGTTCGCGTCGACGTCGCGAACAATCGGTGCAAACGGCATGAACTCCGTGCGCTTGAGTCGCTTGTTGAGCGAGTCGTTCACGCCCTTGTCGGTCGCCGGAGCCAGGATCGACCGGTTACCAAGGGCCCGGGGGCCGAACTCCATCCGGCCTCGGGCAACCGCGACGATCTCCCCAGCGGCAAGCCGACGAGCAACCTCCGCCTTGAGGTCTGGTACTTCAATCTCCCGCACCTGGCTCAGTGCGTCGACGGGAACCCTGCTGAGGGTGTCGTTCAGGTCAGTCCCAAGATAGAGAGTCCTGAACTCGACTCGTTCAGGGTGATTCATCAACGCCGCCCCCAGGGACAGGCCACCGTCTCCCATGTTCGGTGCGACCGCAACACTCTCGATGGGAAGCTCCTCAGCGATACGTCGGTTGAGGCTGACGTTCGCGAAGACTCCACCCGCCAGGTAGATCTTGGCCGGAGTGCCCCCTGATTCCTGGATGGCGTCGCGCACGTACTGAACTACGAGCGTCTCGAGTGCATCCTGGGCGCCCGCGGCGATGTCTTCCTTGCTGTACCCCGCCAGGTCGGTCGTGAGCCTGCCGACCGCACTCGGGCCATAACCAAGGCTCTGATTCGCAAAGCGCCTCTTGGCGGGGTCGTAGGACAGGCGCGCGAGCAGGAGCTCGCTTACACGGGTTCCATCACCGTGGGCAGCCAGACCCGTGACCTTGCCCTCTTGCCCGATCTTGAAACCCAAGAGATGCGTGACGTAGAGGTACAGCATGCCCACCGAATGAAAGCCCGGCACGACATGCCGCTTGACCGGGAATCCATCGCGCAAATCCCATATGCCGGCACAGACGCCTTCGCCGAAGGCGTCCACCGTGATCGCCAATCCATCCGATCCACCGAAGAGGAGACTGCTGCTTGCTGCGTGCGCCTGGTGATGCTCGGCATAGCGGATCGGACCGCCGACGCCAACAGCCCGTACCCTCCTGCGGTACTGGGTGCGGTACGGCTGGGTGAGACCGCGAAGCAACAAGCGGCTGAGTCGAAGCCCACTTGCCGTGCCGAACAGGGACCGGGCAAGCAGATCGCGCTCGGCAAGTCTGGTCATCCATGTCGAGTCCGTGAACACCAGGTTCATCCGGGTCGGATGCGGGGTCTGCATGCGTCCATCAAAGGTAACGGAGTCGAATTCCTGACCATTCGCATAGATCAGGGCTTCGGCAAGGGCATTGACCGGAAAGCCGAAGTCGAACTTCCGACGAGTGTAGCGTTCCTCATTGGCAGCGAACACGATCGAGTCGCCATCCAGCACGGTCACGCCTGCATCGTGATTGCAACTGATGCCGAGGCTCACCACGGGTCACAACCTAACAGCCAGGCGAACCAGGCGGGTGCACCATTCCTTCACCTGCCGGGAAGCGATCACGACGCACCGCGTGCAGGGTGTTCAGCGCAATGACAGGTACGAATCCGACACGACACCATGCTCGCATGACCCCGACATTGGCGGCTTGTGTCGAGATCGCCACCGAAGCCCTACCCTGAGATGCTGCTCGATCAATCACCGCCCGCATCATGTGCTGGTAGTGCCCCCGCCGGCGATAGGTAGGAAGCACCCCTGCAAGCAGGATGTCGCACAGGTCTGGGGGGCGCTCGTCGACCACGCAGACACCGACATCTTGGCCGTCGGCCGCCTGAACCCGCATGACGGCCAGTCCCGGCTGCATCAGCGACCGATGCGCCCAGTCCTGATATGCGCCCTGCACATCGACGGCATCAAAGACGGGGGTTGCCGACCAGTGATTTCGATAATTTGCGAAGGTCTGGCCGACGAGCCGATCGACCTCGGGAGCATCATCCGGCCCCAGAGGCCGTAGGCAGACGTCCATGGGTTTGCTCGCGCGGCGGGCTTCGACTTCGAAGTACAGCAGCGTGTCAGCCTGGAGTATGACCAACTCGGGGTACTGCATGTCTGCCGCGAGTCGTACATCATCGGCCGACGAGCGGATGACCACGACGTCCAGCCCCGACTCCAGCACCAGTTCCCTCGCGCGAGTCCCACTGATCACTCCGGCAGGCCAGACGTCGAGGCGCCCAACCGTGAAGCCGCTTGCGCGAGTCTCCAACTCACTGCAGGTCACCGCTGCCGGCAAGGGCGCACCCTTGGCCGCATCGCGGTAGTCCTGGAAGCCCATTAGCGCTATCTAACCACTGACGAACGGCTCGCGGTCGTGCTTCACCCCGCACAATGCCGCTGTGCAGGCCCATCGCCCGTCCAGGCAGCAAGGATGGCCGCGAGGTCGGCCGGATAGGCCACCGTCTCCGGTGCCCGAAGGACGATGGCAAGCGCAGCAGGCCAGTTGCCAGCGAATGCACCGATCGCCGGAATCAGCAGCCTGGTGATCTCCTCGTGCACGGCCTCGACTCCACCCGGCTCTGCAGGCCGGATCGTGAACGTCGCTCGGCGGCCCCCCAGTTGACGGCAGTCCGCGCTCAGCAGGGAGGGAGCATGCGACGCAACCGGCGACGGCAGGACTGCTCTCTCCAGGGCGTCAGCCAGCGGGCCGCCGGCAACCGTGACCCGCGGTTCCAGTGCGAACATCCCAGCCCCGATCTCGGAGCGAATCGGCGCGATCTGCACCATCCCGCGCGCGCCATCGGGGAAGTCCCAGGTGATCCGGACGGCATCCGGGCTGCGCCGGATTCGCGCCGGGACGCCGTGGATGAAGGTGCCGGCCAGGCGACTGGCCAGCCCGGTCAGCACCTCGCGCCTGCGGGTGCGAACATCCGTGCCCATCACGCACCACCAGGTTGGGTCCGATTCGTGTCATGGCAATATAGACGTGTCTGCGGCCCGGTAACGGCCGCCGTTGGCTCCGTAGCTCAGGGGATAGAGCAGAGGTTTCCTAAACCTTGTGTCGGAGGTTCGAATCCTCTCGGGGCCACCACCAGCGATATCAACGGTTTCGGTTGATTGCCAACGCCTTTCGCTTTCATCGACTGTGGCTACGGCCTCGCCTGAGTTCCCACCCAAACCCGCCACATCCCACGATTTCCGGTTCTCGTCACCTCATTCACGGGTAGCGTGATGGTGATTCCGCCGCAGGACTTGCCCCGACGGCTCCATGCCCCCGGTGACTTCGCTGATCTCCCTCAGCAGTTTGCTGAGATGGGGGGACTCTCAGGAACTCGGTGTATCTGGCTTCGTCTGACACGCTGGGTGTGGAGCCTGGCGGGCGGGAAGCAGGATGAGCACTGAATCCATGAATGAGGCCTCGTACGCGAGGTTGACGGATCTGCAGATCGCTGAGCGGCTGGCCCGTGGAGGCCAAGGCCGATGGGGTCGAGCTGGTCGGGCCGGGCGGTGCTGTGCGGCTTGGCCAGGACGGTCCTGGAGACCGCTCTTGAGGCCCGCGATGGGCGATCCTCTCGGCTACGACAAGCACGACTCGTCGGGCCGGAACCTAGGGAACTCCGCCGAACAGCAGCCGGCCCGGGACAGTCCTGACGCAAGGCCGGTCCCGTGACGATCGAGGTTCCACGAGAACGGGACGGCACGTTCGAGCCGAAGACTGTCAAGAGGCTTTCCCGGCGGATGCCAGGGGTCGGGCGGGCTGGTGACTCGTGCATCGGCGAGGGGACTGACCACCGGTGAGATCTCAGGCGATGCTCGACCGGGGTGTATTGCGCTGAGGGGCCAGAGGAGACGAGGCGTCCGGCCGGTTGGCGACGATCCCGTCGCGGATCCTCCGCGACCATCGCATCGACGAGCATCGGGCATATCGAATCCGGCGGCCGGCCCTGCCGATCCGCCATCTGGAGCCGGCACCAAGCCGCGCGATCATGCTGACCCTCAGCCGCGCACGGAGTCTCGTCGCCCTGTCCTTGCCAGGCGTGAGCCTGCTCGGCACGCGGGCGGACGTGCTGTACCAGCCACGTCGCTCGTGACTGGGTGCTCATAAGAAGCCAGTGCCGCACTGTTCACCTGAGGTGTTCCTTTTCTATATCTTTTCGGATCGGCTGCACCCTGTGCGAAGTCGAGTTCGACCCAGCCAAGTCGACCTTGAACCTGGCCAAGCTCGGGATCGACTTCACCGCTGCCCAAGCACTGTGGGACGACGAGAACTACCTCGAGGTCCAGGCGCGCACGCAGGATGAGCCACGCTGGCTGGTCATCGGGAAGATCGGTGATCGGACCTGGGCGTCCATCGTGACCAGAAGGCGAGGCGTCGTACGGATCATCTCCGTGAGACGTGCTCGAGCAGCAGAGGAGGCACTGCATGAAGGCTCGTGAACTCGATGCCGCGTTCGACGAGGACGGCGTCGACATCATTGATCAGCTCGACCTCGCTTCGGCCCGCCGGCCTAAGCGCGACGTGCAGCGAGTCAACGTCGACTTCCCGGTCTGGATGGTGAGCTCCCTCGATGCCGAAGCCGCACGGCTCGGCATCACGCGCCAGGCCGTCATCAAGACCTGGATCGCTGAGCACCTCGACCGTAACGCCAGCTGACATCACCGACCACCGGCGCACACTGACTACCACCAACGGTTTCCGGTGAATGCCAACGGCATTCGTTCTCGTCGACTGGCGCTACGGCCTCATCTGAGTTCACACCCAGACTCGATAGAACCCACCATTATCCGGGTCCATTGGGCACGGATTGGGCACGCGCCTGTCGGGTGAACCTTGTGTCATCAACCGCCCGGCAACCCCAGCACCCCGGGCGGCCTGGCGACCTACCCATGATCGAGCCACCCAGGCACGGAATGAGGTAGGCGGGTTCCACGCGGCGGGGCAGGGGCAGCAATTTGCATAATGGAGATGCGACTATTTGCACAGTTGATCGCCACCCATCTGCTAGTTTCGGCAGGTGCAGTACCAGCGGCGGATCCTCGACGACACCCTCGACGAGCTCTTCCCGCACGTCTCGGCCATCGCGCTGGAGGGCGCCAAGGGCGTGGGGAAGACGGCCACGGCCAGCCAGCGTGCCAGAACAGTCATTTCGCTCGGCGACCCCGGTCAACGCGAGGCGCTCGCCGCGAACCTCGACCGCGTCATACAGGTTCCGCCCCCCGTGCTGGTGGACGAATGGCAGCTCGAGCCACCCGTGTGGGACCGGGTGCGGAGAGCAGTCGACGACGACCCGACAGGGGGACGCTTCCTGCTGACAGGCTCCGCCGGGGTGTCTGCAGGGGTACGGATCCACTCCGGAGCAGGCCGCATTGGAAGCCTTCACATGCGACCGCTCGCACTGAGCGAGCGCGGGCTCATCAAGCCCACGGTGTCGCTCGGAGCGCTCCTTCGTGGCGAAGAACCGGACATCGCCGGAGAGTCCCCAATCGGTGTGCCCACCTACGTCGACGAGATCCTGAGCTCGGGCTTTCCCGGCATCCGAACCCTGCCCGAACGCGCGCGGAACTTCCAGCTCGACAGCTACATCGCCCGCATCATCGAGAGAGAGCTCCCGGAGAACGGCGTGACGATCCGTCGACCAGCCGCCCTGCGCGCCTGGCTCGCCGCGTATGGCGCCGCTACGGCAACCGACGCCTCGTACTCGACAATCCTCGACGCCGCCACTGCTGGGCACCATGACAAACCCGCCCGGGGCACGGTCGACGGCTACCGGGAGCAACTGACGCGGCTGTTCATCCTCGATCCGCTGCCCGCCTGGATCCCCGTCTTCAATCCGCTCAAGCGACTCACACGTGCACCCAAGCACCACCTCGTCGATCCCGCGATCGCCGCTCGATTGGTGCGGGTAGGCAAGGAAGGTCTCCTGCGCGGTGACCGGACTGCAGCGTCAACGGGGACGTGGCTCGGTGCGCTCTTCGAATCACTGGCGACGCAGAGCATCCGCGTGTACGCCGACGCACTCGACGGCACCACCGCCCACCTGAGAACCAAGGACGGCGCGCGTGAGATCGACCTCATCGTCGAGGGTCCGGACCGACGAGTAGTCGCGATCGAGGTGAAGCTTGCTCCCACGGTCGGCGACTCCGACGTGCGCCACCTGAACTGGCTCGGAACGCAGCTCAACGATCAGCTTGCCGATCGGCTCGTCATCACAACGGGTCCAGTTGCCTACCGCCGGCCCGACGGGGTTGTCGTTGTCCCGCTGGCCCTTCTCGGCCCCTAACCTGGCGATGGCGGCCCGGGAGATCTGTCCTCGGCGGAGGGTCCATGCACCCGAATGCGAACTGCGCCTGAGCCTCGAACACCGGGCACGGAGAGCCGCCTTTGCGGCCGGCCGGCGGCAGCACAACAGTTCACTGCCGACGGGAATGGTCCAGTCGCCGACTGGGTGCTTCGGGTCACGTCGTAGCGATCACAAGGCTCCCGCGGTCGGCTGCCTCGCGTTCGTCTCGTGTCCTGCCCATCATCTGCCCACCTTCAGCCGCGCACGGAGTCTCGTCGCCCTGAGGAAGGCCTTGCTGGCCTCACGCCGGTTGCCCACCGGTCCGACAGGTCCTGATCGGTGCCAGCATCACGGCATTCTCTCGCCAGTTCAGCGGAAGATTCTCACGCTCATGTGACGCCTCATACAGGCACGAACGAATCCGGGAGTGGGCGACGTGGGAGAAGGCGGCATTCAGGACGACGCTCAGTCCGGCACCGGACGCCCGGATGTGGTTCTGCGCCTTCTCGCAGAGCGCCTCGCGGTGTGCCGCCTGCCGGCCAGCGCACCGTGGCCGGCCCCCACGTCGCTGGAAGGCTTCTGGCCGGTCACGCGGACCGAGGCCGAGCTGTCGGTGGTGTGCCCGAAGGAGGCGTTGCCCGGAGGGGACGACGTGCGCGTCGAGCAAGGCTGGCGTGCCCTCGAGGTGTTAGGGCCGCTCGACTTCTCGATGGTCGGCGTGATGGCGGGGATCACCGCACCGCTGGCGGACTCCGGCGTCAGCGTGTTCGTCATCTCGACCTTCGACACCGACTACGTGCTCGTGAAGTCGACGGCCATCACCCACGCAATCGCTGCCCTGCGAGCTGCCGGGCACACCGTTCACGACGGCTGAGTCGTCGGACGACCACAGCTTGGCCGGCCGTCCTGCTGAGGTACCCATTGCTTCCGCTGTCAGCTCTGGGCTACATGGCGGCGTCCGAGTTCGGAGGAGGCCCGAACGCCGAGGAGCCGCATCGTCCGAGCCACCTCGTCCGCCAGGATCTCCGCTGCGCGGTCCACTCCACGCTCCCCGCCAGCCATCAGGCCGTACAGGTACGCCCGGCCGACGAGGACGAGATCCGCTCCCTGGGCGATGCAGGCAACGACGTCGGCGCCGGCGTCCACCACCCGCCGTGCGTCCTCGACGGTCTGGATGCCCTTCACGACGAGCGGACCCGACCAGATCGACCGCAGCCACTCGAGGTCCGCCAATGTCATGGTCGGATCGAACAGCGCGTTGATCATGTCGGCCAGGGCGGCCGGCGGGCCCGTCATCGACGCGAACTCGAGCGGGCGCGTGATGAGCAGGTTGCCCCACCAGGCCGGGTGCAGGGCCATCTCGCCAACCGTTCGGAAGGTCAGCCGCGGCGGGATGGTGAGACCGTTCCTGGCATCGCGCATCCGTGCTCCCGCCACCGGAGTGTCGACAGTGAGGATGAGTGCCTCGTAGCCGGCGGCCTCGGCCCGCCGGACGAGCAGCTCACCCGCACGCCGGTCACGCCACACGTAGAGCTGGAACCACAGCCGTCCGCCGCCGGAGGCTCGGAGTGAATCCTGTGGGCGCGAACCCGAAGGGCTGCTCAGACCTGCGTCCGAGCACCTCGACGCTTGGGTCCCGGGAGCCCACGTCACGCAGGACCGACGGCCGGAACTCCAGTGAGGCGAACGCGGCACGCGCGCGCCGGTGACTGATCTCCTGCTCGGCTGCACCGTCGGTGTAGTCGAACACCGCTCGAGGTGTCCTCCGCCTAGCGATCATGCGGAGGTCGGCGATGGAGTGTGCCTTCGCCAGCCTGCGTGCCACGGGGTCGGTCGTCGGCCGCTGGAAACCCCTCAGTGGAGCGAGGTCGGCGGGCCGCGGGAGCTGCCGTCGAACGCTCCTGTCACCCTCCGGAGAGGATCGCCTCACGGGAGAAGTACCTTGCCGGGGTTGAGGATCCCACGGGGGTCGAGCGCCTCCTTGACGGCGCGCATGACCTCGATCGTGCCTGCACCCACCTGCTCCACAAGTGCCTCACGCTTGCCCAGACCGATGCCGTGCTCCCCCGTGCACGTACCCCCCAGCGCTATCACCTCCGAGGTGAGCTGCTTCGCCGCTCGATAAGCGGAGTCGGCCATCTCGGAGTCATCCGGGTCGACCAGCAGCAACGCGTGGAAGTTGCCATCGGCGACATGGCCGAGGATCGACCAGGCGAAGGGGCCGTCGGAGAAGATGCGCTCGGCGGCCTCGACCGCCTCCGGGAGTCGCGACAGCGGCACGGCCGCGTCGGTGGTCACCGAGCGACTTCCGGGGCGCGACGCCAGGCCAGCGGGATAGGCGTTGTGCCGGGCATGCCACAGTTCCCGCCGCGAGCGCTCATCGGTGGCCCAGGTGAAGCCGGAGCCACCGAACTCCTCCACGATCAGTCGCGTCTCCTCCGACTGGTCGGCGACGCCGCTGTCGCTGCCGTGGAACTCGAAGAAGAGCGTGGGTGCGACCTCCAGGGCTGTCCCCGAGTAGTGGTTCACGGCCTCAACGCTGCGGGCGTCGAGGAACTCACAGCGGGCCACTGGGATTCCCGAGCGCACGACCGCGATGGCGGCCTCCACACCGGCCGACAGCGTGGGGAACGTGCACACGGCCGCGGCCATCCGCTCGGGGATGCCGAATACGCGCAGGGTGAGCTCGGTGATCACAGCGAGCGTGCCCTCGGAGCCGACGAGCAGGCGGGTCAGGTCATAGCCCGCACTGTCCTTGCGGGCCGCAGTCCCGGTGCGGAACACCGTGCCGTCGGCCCGTACGGCGGTGAGCCCGAGCACGTTGTCGCGCATCGACCCGTAGCGAACCGTCGTCGTTCCGGAGGCTCCGGTGCTGGCCATGCCGCCGAGCGTGGCGTCGGCACCTGGATCCACCGAGAAGAAGAGCCCGTCACGGGCGAGCCGCTCATTGAGCGGGACCCGGCACACGCCGGCCTGCACCACGGCGACCAGGTCGTCCGGGCGCACCTGCAGGATCTGGTCCATCCCGGAGAGGTCCAGCGAGATGCCACCCTCCACCGGGAGGACATGACCTTCCAGCGAGCTGCCGACCCCGAACGGGACGACGGGGACGCCGTGCTCGTTCGCGAGCCTCAGGACGGCGACGACGTCGTCCGTCGAACGGGCCATGACGACGGCATCGGGCAGCACGGTCGGGTGGGAGGACTCATCGGTGCCATGCCGCTGGAGCTCGCTCTCGACCAGGCTGACACGCCCTTGCACAACCTCGCGCAACCGGTCGAGGAAGCCGTCCGCCAGTGGCTGGCGCATATGGGTGTTCCTTTCAATCGTCGCCCGGTGTCAGAGGACGGCGCCCCGGACCGGGCGACCCGGGCGAGCGCGGGTGTCGAGCACGCCGTCGGCGACCACGGGGGTGCCGGCGACGAGCACATGGCGCATGCCCTGCGACGGCCGGGTGGGTGCGTCATAGGTGGCGTGATCGCTGACCGTCTCGGGGTCGAACGCGACGAGGTCAGCGTCGGCGCCCACTTGGATCCGACCCTTGCGCGCCATGCCTGGGGCGATGCCTTCAAGGATCTCCGCCGGGACCAGCGTGCAGCGGCGTATCGCCTCGGGCAGGTCGAGCACCCGTAGCTCGCGAACGTACCAGCGCAGCACCCTGCTGAAGGTCCCCGCCGTGCGGGGGTGCGTCAGCACGTCCCCGGCGATGGGCCAGGTCGCACTCGTGCCGGTCCCGCCGTTCGGCACGACCAAGGGCATGGCGTCGGACGCGACGGCGGTACCGGGCCACAGCAGCGCCCGGGTGAGGAAGCCGAGGTCATCGGGGTCGGTCTCGCGCAGGAAGTCGATGACCGCGAGGCCGCCTGGGTCCTGAGCGCGTAGCTCGGCGAGCCGCTCGACGGTCGTCACGCGCTCACCTGTCGGCAGGTAGCGGATGTCGTCCGGTGATATCCCCTCGTTGACGAGGTTCTCCGGCGCCAGGAAGCCCGCACCGATCCCAGTGCATCCCGCCCCATACGGGTAGGCCTCGGTGGAGATGCGCAGTCCCTGCTCCCGGCCCCGCTGCAGCAGGGCATGGACCCGGTCGACGTGACGCGTCGACGTGCTGTTGATGTGGCACAGGTGCATGTGCGCACCGGTAGCGAGCGCGGCTGTGACGACCTCCGCAGCGCCGAAGAGTCCGCTGTCGGGCCGGGACAGCTCGCGGACGTGCGTGAAGGCGGCGGATCGCGCATCGGCGGCGAGGTGTGCCACGTCGAGGTACTCGGCCCCGGGTGCCTCCTGGCAGTAGCCGAGCAGAACGCCGATACCGAGAGCCCCGTCGGAGAGCCCCTGGCGGAGCGTGTCGAACATCGTGGACGACTCCCAGTCCGACAGCTCGCGGTGCCAGCCGGGTGCACCGATGTTCCGCAGGAAGGATTCGGTTCCGTCGCTGACGTCGAGGCCGCACGCGGCCATGCGGGCCAATGCCCACGAAGCCGAGAATCCGTAGTGGTTGGGGCTGCCGTCGGCTGACATGGACGCGTAGGCACGCCCGACGTCGCACTCCCCGCCCTCGAGCTCCAGAGCCGTCGTGACGCCGTCGCATACCTGCAGGGCCCTGGAGGGATAGTCGCGGCAGTGGCTGTGCAGGTCGATGAATCCGGGAGCGAGAACCAGTCCCGTCAGGTCCACCTCGCGATCACCCCGAAGCTCGGCGGAGCCACCCACTGCCACGGCCGAGATCGTGGTGCCGTCGATCGCGACGTCGCACACGGCATCAAGTCCGGTCTCCGGGTCGAGGGTGCGGGCTCCCCGGAGGACACGGGAGTGGTGCGTCATGCCGTCATCTCCTCAGGACGACCGTCTACGTCTGGGTGCGCGGCGACCGGGAATCGCTTCGGTCATGACCATGACGATGCCCACCAGTGCCAGGTCAACGATCTGGCGACCCTCGGAGTCCGCACGCCGCACCAACTCCGGATGGGAGCGTTCCCGGAGGTTGGTGCCCACACCCACGGCCTCGATCAGCCAGACGATGTCGGGGATGGTCAGTCCCGGGCGCATTCGGCGTCCGCCGTACTCGAGCGCCTCTTCAAGCATGCCGCCAAGGACACGGACGAACTCCGCATTCGCCTTCATCTCCGCCCGCCTGATGCGTGCCGGCGACACGAAAGCCGACAGGCCCGCGGCCAGGGTGAGCTCGACCTTCTCGCGCGCCGGCGTCGGGGCGTCCCCCAGAGCAATGAGCACATCCTCCAGCGAGAGGCCCGCGGCCATTGCCGCATCCATTGACTCGCGCACTCGTGCCTCCCAGGGCACGGACACCTTGCGCATGATTCGGTCGTACAACTCGTCTTGGAAGTCCGTCTGGCTCTCCCAGATCTGATACGCCGCGCCGGTGGTCATCCTCGACTCGTCGGAGTGACGCTCGTTGATGCTGCGGAGCACATCCGTGATGCGCAGGGCCGCAAGGGGGTTGAGGTTGTCGGAGCCCTCAGCCAGTCGTTCGACGAGGAGGTCCTCGGCTTCTTGGAGGAGCAGCTCGCGTGTCTCTTCCTTCGGCCTGCGCCTGCGCACGACCGGAGCCGCGCCTTGGGGCTTCTTCTTCCCACCACGTGAACTGGTCTTGTCGTTCGTCACGCTCGCGAGCCTAGCCACGCCGCCCCTGCTCGGACGGCTCTCAATGCGCGATACGCGAGCGGCCATCATGTCGTGGCTCCCGCACCCGGAACCCACCCCGGGCGCGGCACGCTCTCGCGCAGCAGCTGGGTGTAGGGGTGCTGTGGATCGTCGAGCACTGTCCCCGTCTGGCCCCGCTCGACGATCGCGCCATACCTCATGACGATGACGTCATCCGTCACGTGGCGGACCACTGCGAGGTCGTGGCTGACCAGGATGTACGCGACACCGGTCCGCTCCCTGATGTCGGCCAGCAGGTTCAGGATCTGTGCCTGGATCGACACGTCGAGCGCCGCCACGGACTCGTCCAGGATCACGCATCGAGGCTCGGTGGCGAGGGCCCGCGCGATCGCAACGCGCTGGCGCTGGCCCCCTGACAGGGCTGACGGTCTGGAGCCGAGGACGCGCTCGGGCATGCCGACGAGGTCCACGAGTTCCCGCGCACGTGCCTGGGTCCGGTCCCGCCCGAGGCCCGCTACGACGAGCACCTCCCGCAGCGCGTCGCCGACGCTCTGGCGGGGGTCGAGGGAGGAGTAGGGGTCCTGGAAGACGATCTGCAGGGATTGGGCTCGGCGCGAGCGCTCCCGCCAGCCCTTGGCCGGTGCCGAGCAGTCCGTGCCCGCGATCTCAATCCGTCCTGCGGTCGGCCGTTCCAGGCCGACCAGCATCTTGGCCACGGTCGTCTTCCCCGAGCCGGACTCGCCGACGATGCCCAGGCTGCCGCCCGGGGCCACCTCGAACGAGACGTCATCGACGGCGACGAGATCGCCGTACTCCTTGCGCAGGTTGCGCGCCACGATGAGTGGATCGGTCATGAGTCCCCCCACAGACGATCGTGGGCCCGGTGGCATCGGATCTCCCCGGTCTCCACGGCAACCACGGGAGGCTCGTCGGTGCGGCAGATGTCCACAGCGAACGGGCACCGGGCGGCGAACGCACAGCCAGTGACGTCCTCGAGCCCCGACAGGGGCTGTCCCGGGATCGCGCGCAGCCGTGACTCCCGGCCGTCCAGCCTCGGCCGCGCATCGAGGAGTGCCCGCGTGTACGGATGCCGGGACCTTTCGTGCAGTTCGGAGGCGGGGATCTTCTCGACGATGCGACCGGCGTACATCACGTGGATCGTGTCGCAGACGGCAGCCGCGAGCTCCAGATCGTGCGTCACGAACACCATCGCCATGCCGCGCTCCCGGCGCAGCCGGTCGATCAGCGCCATGACCGCCGACTGGGTCGTGACATCGAGCGCCGTGGTCGGCTCGTCAGCGAGCAGGAGTTCCGGCTCGTACAGCAGCGTCGACGCGATCATCACCCGTTGGAGGAGCCCGCCGGACAGTTCGGACGGAAATGCATTGAGGCGACGCTCAGGATCGGCGATCCCCACCTCACGCAGCACGTCGATCGCCTTCTCCCGAGCACGTGCCCTGCTCCAGCCGAGGTTGGTCACGGCGTTCTCGACCAGGAAGTTGCCGACCTTGCGAACAGGATTGATGGCCGCGCGCGGGTCCTGGAAGATCATCGCGACCTGGGAGGAGCGGTAGCGCCGCAAGCGGTCCGAAGACATGTCCGCCACCTGATCGCCGTCGAAGGACACCCTCCCGGACGTCGAGGCTCCCGGCGGCAGCAGGGCGGCGACCGTGCGCACGGTCATGCTCTTGCCCGATCCGGACTCCCCCACGATCCCGATCGCCGACCCCGCTTCGACCGTGAGGTCGACGCCGTGCAGGATCCGGCCGTGCCCGCTGTCGACGGGAACGTCGAGGGTCAGGTCCTCCACTTCGAGCAGGCTCACTCGACACCCCACATCCGCGCGAGCCGGTCGCCAAGAACGCCGAACGCAACGGCGGCCAGCACCAGGCAGGTACCGGCGGCGAGCGTCTGCGTCGGATATCCCTGGAGCAGGGCGGGTGCCCCAGCAGCGACCATCACCCCCCAGTCAGCGGTCGGTGGTTGTACGCCGAGGCCGAGGAAGGACAGGCCGCCCAGGTCCAGCGTCGCGTAGCCGAACATGATGATGGCCTGGGCGATGATGAACGGCATCAGGTTGGGCAGCACGTGTCGCACGACGATGCGGACGTCGCTGTAGCCCATGACGCGGAAGGCCTTGACGTATTCCATGCCGGTCTCGCGCAGCGCCGTCGCACGGAGCAGTCGCCCCAGCGATGGCGTATAGGCGAGCGTCAGCGCGATGACCGCGACGGCGAGGCCTGCGCCGAACAGCGTCGCCAGCAGGATGGCCAACAGGATGCCGGGGAACGCGAAGGCGATATCGAAGCCCGCCGACAGCGTCGCGTCAGTCCATCCTCGGCGCCAGGCCGCAATGAGTGCCAACGTCGTTCCGGCGACCGTGGAGAGAGCCACGAGGGCCAGTGGGCCGACGAAACTGCTGCGCGCGCCCACCAGCAGGCGAGAGAGCAGGTCCCGGCCCAGGTCATCGAAGCCGAGGGGGTGGCCCGGGATCGGGCCGACGTTTGCGTAGGCGATGTCGATAGCGTTCGGATCATCCGGCGCGAGCGCCTCTCCGAACGCCGCAACGAACACGAACACGACGATCACCGCGAGGGCCAGCCAGCCGATGACGCCCAGATGCGACAGTCGGCTGCGACGACGGGTCCGGACGACCGAGGCCACCTGTGCGACCGACATCAGGCCGCCTCCGATCGCACGCGCGGGTCGAGGTACCAGTAGAGGATGTCGACGAGGATGTTGAGCACCACGAACGCCACCACGAGGATCAAGGTGACGGCCTGCACAACTGCAAGATCCTGCTGACGGGCCGCCGTGACCAGGAGCTTGCCCAGCCCCTCGATGGCGAAGGCCTGCTCCACGAAGGCCGTGCCGACGATGAGCCCGGCGAGGAGCAGCCCGGCAATGCTGAGGATGGGCAGGAGCCCATTGCGAAGCACGTGTCGACTGATCACCAGGCGCCGCGGAATGCCACGGACCGTCGCGGTGGCGACGTGGTCACGGCCCAGTTCCGCGCGTACCGATGCACGCGTCGTGCGAGCCACGAAGGCGCCCGCAGCGAGCGCCAACGCCACGGATGGCAGTACGAGGTGACGAGCCGTGTCGAGCGGCGACCCATCTCCGAGGCCGATGGCGGGCAGCCAACCCAGCCGGAGCGCGAAGACGTTGATCAAGAGGAAGGAGGAGACGAAGGCCGGGATCGCAGCCACCAACGTGGCAGTTGCCATCGAAGCCGTGTCGATAGCGCCCCCCCGCAGGGCGGCGACGATGCCGAGGGAGAGACCGAAGGCCATGATCATGATGAAGGCGCAGCTCACCAGCAGGATCGTCGTCGGCACGCGCGGTGTCAGGAGGGTCAGGACATCGGTGTTGAATGCCGCCGACTGGCCGAAGTCTCCGTGCAGCACCCCACCGAGCCACGAGAAGTAGCGGGTGAGGAACGGGTCATCCAGGTGGTACTGGGCGCGCAGGGCTTCTAGTCGCTCAGGCGTCGTGGGCTTGCCGGCGGTGAGGACGTCGATCGGGTCCCCGGGAGCAAGGTAGAGGGCGATGTGCACCAAGAAGGTGGTAGCCAGGATCGTGACAACACCGAGCAGGATCCGGCGCCCGAGGAAGGACTTCACGAGTCCATTCTCGGACGCCGGACCTGCATGCGGTCTCGTGTCACGGCGCCCCGAGCTGGGTCGCCCAAGGGCTCCACAGATTGGCGGGCGCCGTCACGACCGCGCCCGTGATCGAGTTGCTGAGAAAGAACCCGTTCGGCGAGGTCGTCGTGGGGATCCACGCGTACTCCTTCGACATGATCGTCTGCGCCTCGATCACAATCTGCGCCCGCTCAGCCTCATCAGTGGTCCCGAGGGCCTTGGTCAGCAGCTCGGCGACCTGCGGATTGTCGTAGCCGCCCCAGTTCGCCGCGCCCTTCGGCAGCCCAACCTGCGAGTAGATGGACAGCGGATCGGTGACCAGTGAGAGGTAGTTCGTCTGGAAGATGTCGATATCCGGCTTCTCCGCACCGCTGAAGAGCGTGTTCGCATAGTCGAAGCCGATCTTCTTGATCGATGCGTCGAATCCGACGGCGTTGGCCGCCGACTGCAGGACGAGCGCGCTGTTCACGGAGTCGGGGAGCTCCGAGAACGCCGCGATCACCAGGCGCGGGTTCGCGACCCCGGACTCTGCCACGAGCTGCTTCGCCGCCTCGATGTCTTGTGCCGGGGTCGGCAGGGCGTCCCAGGCCGCACTGTAGGCATCCACCGCGTAGCCCCAGGATCCGGGTGTGGCGAGTGCCTTCGCCGGCGACCCCGCGCCCGCAGTGTCGTTCTTGATGATGCTCGGGTAGTCGAGGGCTTTGGCGAGGGCCTCCCGCAGCTTCGGGTTCTCCAACGGCCCGCCGGAGCCGATGATCGGGACCCACGCCTGGAAGGCCGTGCCCCTGCCGAACCCGACCGCTCCGTTCGTGGCCTGCTGGAGCGGGGGAATCGCGGACGGGGGCAGGAGGAACGCCCCGTCGATCGCACCGGACTTCATGCCGGCGACTGCCGCGGACGGGTCGGTGACGAAGGAGTACGTGATCTGCTTGGCGAGCTGCTTGCCCTCGCCCTTGCCCCACCAGGCCGGGTTGGCCGAGATCACGATCGACTTGCCCGGCGTCCACGAGTCGAGCTTGTACGGGCCCGAGCACATGAGCGGCCCGCCGGGCTTGCCGAAGGTGTCCTTGTTCGCCTCGAAGAAGGCCTTCGAGACCACCGCGGATGCGCTCGTCGCGAGGTTCGACCGCACGAGCACGTCGGGTTTGGACAGGGTGATCGTCAGCGTCGTGTCATCGGTTGCGGTGACCGAGGCGATGGACGCGAGGTCGCCGGCGTACTGCGAGGTGGGGTCGGTCCGGGCCCGATCGAGGGAGAACGCGGCATCTGCGGCCGTCACAGGAGTGCCGTCCCAGAACGTCGCGTCGGTGCGCAGCGTCGCCACGACAGTGGTGGGGTCCTGCTGGACGACCTCGGTTGCCAGGCCGGGCTGGATCGAGCCGTCAGCAGCGATGGTGAGCAGCGATTCGCAGAGGTTGATGCCCACGAAGTTCTGGGAGCCGCTCCAGGTCAGGGTTGGGTCGATCGAGAGGGGCTCGCCGTCACCGAGGTTCCAGTTGACGTTCTGCACGGGCCCGGTTCCCGGCGGCGTGTCGATCACGAGGCTGTCCGCCGACTCGGCGGGCGCAGCGGAGGCCGCGGAGGAGGCCGCGCTCGGTCCGGGCGCCGCGGCGGTCGGCTCGGACGGCGCCGGCGCGCCGCCGCAGGCGGCCAGCACGAACCCTGATGCGAGGGCGGTGACCAGGATGATGGGACGCTTCATGCGGTTCCTCCAGCGACGCGTGGGTGGTCGTCCGCGACGCGGCCGGCACCGAGCTGAGCATTTGGTAGGAAAGTTACGATAGACTGCGCGTCGATGCAAGGACTTCAGTCGAAGAGATGTCTCGGCAGGGTCACGATCTGGACACGCCGCGCGCCCCTCCTCCACCGGCCGTGACGTCGAGGTGTCGACGCGGTCCACCCGGTGCGCTACGGTCTCTTCGTAACTCTCTTATGCTTGAGCGGAGACCTCGTGACACTGGTGGCGACGGATGAGGATCACCTAGTTCACGCGCGTCACTGGGTGAACGGCAGCACGGACTCCAGCGCTCCCGGCGGGGTCCGGCCGGTCATCGACCCTTCGACCGGCATGGCGACCGGAGACTTCCCGGTGGCCGATTCAGACGTGGTCGACCGGGCCGTGCGGGCGGCCGCTGCGGCTGCACCGGGCTGGTGGGCGCTCGGCTGGGAGGAGCGCGGTCGACTGCTCCTCGAGGCCGCTGACCGGATAGCCGCTGCCGCGAGCGATCTCGCGGCGCTGGAGTCGCGCGAGATGGGCAAGCCGGTCGCGATGGCGCGCGAGGACATCGAGGGCTCCATCGAGGTGGTGCGCGACTCCGCTCGGGCCGCCGAGTCCTTCTTCACCGCGGACCGGGCGGCAGGCGGCCTGCGACGGCACCCATATGGTGTCGCCGCGCTCATCACGCCGTGGAACTACCCGATCTGCCAGGTCACCGACTTCCTCGGGTCCATTCTCGCCGCGGGGAACACGGTCGTGGTGAAGCCCAGCGAGAAGGCACCGCTGGCCGTCGCGGCCCTCGGTCCCCTCCTCGAGTGCCTGCCCCCGGGCGTGGTGTCCATCGTCCTCGGCGACGGTACGGCAGGCGCCGCCCTGGTCGAGCACCCCCTCGTCGGGCTCGTCCACTTCACCGGTTCGGTGGCCACCGGTCGCAAGGTGGGTGCCTCGGCCGGTGCGCGCCTCGTCCCGTGCTTCCTCGAGCTGGGCGGGAAGGACGCCCTCGTTGTCGATCGCGACGTCGACGTGACCGCAGCCGCCGAGATCGCGGCCGAGGGCGGCTGGGTCAACACAGGCCAGTTGTGCACATCCGTCGAGCGCGTGTACGTCCACACGGATGTCGCAGAGGAGTTCCTGTTCGAGCTCACCCGTCGGGCCGCCGACTGGCGAGTCGGCGCGGGGAGCGATCCCGAGTCGCGGATGGGTCCGCTCGTCGACGCAGCCCAGCGCGACCACGTCCACCGACAGGTGAGTCAGGCACGGCTCGCCGGCGCCGACGTGATTGTCGGCGGCGAGCCGCTCCCGGGACCGGGGTTCTTCTACCCGCCGACCGTCGTCGTGGGAGCACCTGATGACAGCTCGCTCATGACCGAGGAGACGTTCGGGCCGGTCATCGCGGTGCGCGTCGTCGAGTCGTTCGAGGAGGGTGTGCGCCTCGCGAACACCGGCGCCTACGGACTGACGGCGGCAGCGCTGACGAACGATCCGGACCACATCGAGATCGCGGCGGGCCTCGACGCCGGTGCCGTGACCATCAACGGCGGCGGGGACGGGCCGCAGGACGCGCCGTTCGAGCCAGCACGGGACAGTGGCCTGGGGCGGGTCCGCTTCGGGCCGGGCGCACTGGACTCCTTCACCCGTCCCTACGTCGTGAGCATCGGCGGGAGCGTGTGACCTGCGACGAGTCAGACATTCGCGCCGCGTTGCACGGCTGGTACACCGCCATGGCCACGCACGACCTGACCGCCGTTGGCGCCGCATTGACCGACACTTTTCTCCTCGTCGAGCACGACGAACTCGTCAACGAGACAGAGCTGCTCAAGATGCTGTCGGGAGCGGATGACTACCAGCTCGATGCGTCCTTGAGCGACTTCCACGTCTCCGTCGATGGCGACATCGCATGGAGCACGCACCGCAACCATGAGCGCTACACGCCGGCCGGTGGCAAGTCCGAGGAGATCGACTTCCTGGAGACGGTGGTCCTCGTCCGTCGTGACGGACGGTGGCTCATCGATCGCTACCACGCCACCCGTCTGTCGCCCGCCCCGTAGCGGACGGTCACTGGCCGGCACCGAGTGGCAGGGTGAGCACCGCGGGGTCCTCGGCTCGGTGCACCAGGACGAGGGTGACGACGGGGTGCGTCGTGAGGCCGTCGGATGCCGGGAGGATGAGCGGTGACCAGGCGGCTCGGATGGTCAGTCGCAGCCGGGATCCGCGAGCCAGCGCACGCGCGCAGAACCGGAAGTCGGTGATGTCGACCTCGTTCTCCTCGCCGGGCGTCAGCGGCTGCGGTGCGCCGCCGCGGTCGCGCCGGGACAGGCGGATGAGGTCGCTGGACACGAAGATCGCCTGACCGTCCTGACGCACCTCGTGCAGGAGGATCGACAGGTCGGCGTCCTCGGCGTCCGGGATGACGCGCAGCCGCAGTGCCGGCTTGCCCGTGAGCGTGACCGGCTCCTGGAACGGTGCCGAGTGGTAGACCACGCCCTCGCCGTCGAGGGACACGGTGAAGAGCTGGTTGGTCGGGTCGTTGCCGCCCTGGGTCATGAGCAGGCTGTTGTAGGCGAGCGGGAAGAGCGGGTTGTCCGGGGCAGCCCCGGGCCGCGGCTCGAGCTCCAGTCGCCGGATGCGCGGGTCGGCCGGGTCGAGCCGGACGCTGTAGTCGGGCCCATCCCCCGGCTCAGCCGCCAGCCAGCCGGAGTGGAACACGTCATTGGGCCCGGGTGTCGACACCGGATACAGGCTCGTCGTACCCGCGGTGGCCGCTGTCAGCGTCGCCGCGGACCGCCACTCCTCCGCGCCAGCGACGTAGTAGACGACCCGGTCCGTGAGCAGCGCCGGCTCGGGCTCGCCGTACAGCACATGGCGGAACCAGTCGGTGCGCAGTATGCGCAGGTCGACCCTGGCGGCGTCGGCGAAGTGCAGGTCGCCGACCACGTTGTGCCCGGAGTCGGTGCCCGCGTGGTCCCAGGGGCCGATGAGCAGGTGGCTCGCAGCGCGCGTCTTGCCGGGCGCCAGCCGCTCGAACCGATCCCAGTGAAGCAGCGTGCCGGGCAGGCAGTCATCGTGGGTGCCGCTGACGGTCAGCACGGGTGCGGTGATCCGCGCGACCTGCTCGTCGGAGGCGTAGTGCGCCGCCCAGGCCTGGCCCAGGTCGGGAGCCTCGAGGAATGCCCGAAGGGTGTCGTCGTACGCAATGCCGAAGGGCTCGCCGGCCGTCCAGACGGGCCGGCCCTCGTCGATCGCGTCATTGATCTCCTGCACCCACAGCCCGTTGTCGGCTCCGGACAGGGCGTAGAGCGCCTGACCCCAGATGAGTCCGCGCCACTTCGCCTCGTAGAGGTTCGGGATGCCTCCGCGGGGGATGTCGATCGCCGACGCGAATGCGGCCGCGGGAGACGCGGCCGCGATCGCGGGATGGCCGCTGCCGAGCATGAGCCACTGGTTCTGCCCGGTGTAGGAACCGCCGTAGAGCACGACGCGGCCGTCGCTCCACGGCTGCTGAACGATCCACTCGATGAGGTCGTAGCCGTCCTGCGCGTCGTTCACCGTGGGGACGAACTCGCCCTCGGAGTCGCCTCGACCGCGGACGTCTGCAGCGACGTAGGCGAACCCGCGGCCCGGGAAGTACTGGCCCTCGCCGTGCGCTGTCTCGATGGTGTACGGCGTCAGCTCCACCACCGCAGGCACGCCGGCGTTCGCCGCTCTCGGACGGTAGACCGCCGCATTCAGCCCGACGCCGTCGCGCATCGGCACGCGGTGTCGACTCAGCCGTACGCCGTGCGAGGGGCCGAGGTCGACCTGGGTGCTGCTCGGGACGGGCATGTGAACCTCCATGATCGCTCTTCATCGTAAGATACTTCTGATACGGCTCCGGCGCTAGGACCGCACGGCCCGCCCGCTATCGCGCCTTTCGCGTTCCCACTCTCCGGAGGCAACATGCGGATTGAGAAGGTCGTTGTCCACCGGTGCGCCCTGCCGCTTGTCCGGCCGTTCCGTACCTCGTTCTTCACCGAGTACGCCAAGGATGCCCTCCTCGTGGAGGTCACGACCGACGTCGGGGTCGGATGGGGTGAATGCGTCGCCGCACCGGATCCGCTGTACAGCCATGAGTTCAACGATGCCGTCCTGCTCGTGTGGCGCGACCACCTCATCCCCCGCCTGATGGGCCGCGAC
>JAGWXF010000031.1 GCA_018970025.1 Actinomycetales bacterium
GGTCGAAGGGCCCGCGACCGGCCGCTCGATAGTCAGCTGACCTTAGGGCCCTGCCCGATGCCCATCAGGACATCGGTCAGGGCCCGCAGGTGGCCGTCCGGATCGTCGTACCGGGACGCAATGGTTACCAGCGGCGCGGACAGGTCAGCGGCGAGCGCCCCGGCGATCGGCAGGGGATGGATGGGGTCGCGATCGCACCCCACGACGATCGTCGAGGTGCGCGCACCCTCCAGGGCCTCCGGGCGCGCCGGTGCACTCCGCGGGATCTCCAGCAGCCGGGCTCGGCACTCGACGGCCCGCGGGTCGTCGAACTGGCCGAGCAGTGCCTGCGCTGCGGTCACGGATACCTCGGCGATCCGCCGATAGTCGTTGGAAGCTGCGAACAGGCGGCGCCCGATATTCGTCGGATACTCGCCGAGCAGCTCGCCGATCCGCGCGAAGGCATCGAGATTGGGCGGGCTCGGCGACCACAGCCAGGCCGGGCGCACGAAGGCGGCCGAGGCGGGGCGATAGCCCCGTGCGAGGAGGTCGACCGCGACAGCTGCGCCCATTGAGATGCCCAGGAGGACGGCATCCCGCTGGACCTGCAGTGCCACCAACAGCTCCATGACATCGTTGGCCAGGCTGGCAATCGACAGGGGCGTGCCGACGACGGGCAGGCGATTGTCTCCGTGCGCGCGCATGTCGACCGCGATGACGTCGTACCGGCGCAGGACGTCCGGCGCCAGCAGGCTGATCGGCTGGGCGCTCGAGCCGCCAAGGCCATGGAGGACGACCAAGGGATCCATCCCAGTGCCCAGCCGTCGATACGGGCAGTCTTCCGTCGTCGTCGGTGCTGTCATCCGCGGGCCTGCGCCGCGGCCTGACGCAGGAAGGCGCAGACAACGGGGGCTTCCTCGGCTGCGAGGTCCTGCGCGATGACCGGCACGTCACCCGCCAGGCGCGCGTGCAGTCGCATGATCAGGCCGTAGTCCAGGCCCCCGGTGCCCGACCCGCCGCGCCCTGCCGCGCACGGGCCATCAGGGCCGACGTCCTTGGCGTGGATGGCCCCGACGCGATCGCCGAGAAGGTCGAAGGCACGCTCCAGGATGCTCCGCTGCTGATCGAGGGTGTCGAGGGTGACCAGGTTGGCCGGATCCAACACGATCGTTACGAGCCGGGCATCAGCCCCGAGCTCGGACATGAGCCGGTCAGCCGCAGCGGCATCGCAGATCACGTTGCCGGCCTCCGGCTCGATGCCGAGTCGAACGCCGCTGGCATCGGCGGCGGCCAGCAGCACGTCGAGGGTGCCACGAAGGTCACGCCAGGCATCGATCGAGGTGTTCGCTGGATGCACGCGCCACATATCCTCAGGATCTCGGGTGCCGGTGCACAGCGTGACGACATCGGCCCCGATCGAACGCACCTGCGCGATGAGGACGCAGCAGGCAGCCATCATCTGCTGCCGCATCCGGGCATCGGGGTGGATCGCATTGAAGGTCCCGGATACGCCCCAGACCCCGACACCGGCGCCCGTGAACGCTGCGCGAATGCCCTCGGCTGTCGCCCGGTCGAGCTCGGCATCGAGGGTTGGCCGGCCGATCGCCGCAAGGTTGAGCTGGCTGGTGGTGAACCCGGCACCTGCGATCGCTGCAGCAAGCCTGCTGGCGCTGTTGGCGCTGCCCGCGGCGAACACCCGGGCGAAGACGCCGATCTGCGTCACGTCGTCACCCAGGCTCCGCCGCTGTCGACAGACCGGCCGACGGCCCGCAGGAGGCGCATGACGGCCAGGCCGTCTGCGGCGTCCGGCTCAACCGGGGCGCCGTCGCGGATACTCCTGGCGAACGCATCCAGCTGCAGTCGGTACGGGTTCGAGTCGGCGAATACCGGGCGCTCGATCCGGCTGGTCGCCTCGTCGAACACCTCGACATCGCTCGGCCGGAGCGTTACCGGGAAGTGCGTGCGCAGCCGCACGGTGCCTCGCTCGCCGCAGATCTCAGCGCCCTCGGACCACTCGCCGTGCACGCTCGCGGTGATCTCGAAGCCAGCCAGCCCGCCATCGGCCAGACAGGCGATCCCGTGCCAGGAGTGGTCCCCGGCGATGCTGGCGCGACGCGCGCACACCTCGATGGGCTCGCCGAGCAGGAAGCGCAGGCCGTCGAGCACGTGTGCCCCGTGGGTGGCGAGCAGATAGGAAGCGCGGTCCGCCTTGAAGGCGGCCTCGCTGGCCCGGACCTGCTCATCGACGATCATCGGCGGGAAGTAGGTCGCCTCGACCGCGGACCGCAGCGAGGACATGACGCGATACCAGATGCGTGCCGACAGGACCCTGCCGATGCGCTCACGCACCGCCTCGGCGGCGTAGCGCACTCCGGGGTCATGGCGTTTCATCGCTCCCACCTGCAGGACGATCCCGGCCTCATCGGCGCGGGCCTGCAGTTCGAGGCACTCCTCGACGGTGCTGGCGAGGGGCTTCTCCACCAGCACGTGCTTGCCTGCTCGCAGGGCAGCGGAGGCGATCGGCAGATGGAGACGATCGGGCACCGCAACGACGACGGCCTCGATGGACGGATCCGCCAGCAACTGCTCCAGGCTGGCAGCGGGCGTGGTCTGGTGTCGCTGCGCAACCCCCGTGCACAGTTCCTGCGACGGGTCGTAGACGGCGACGAGCCGCACGTGTGGGCACTTGGCGATCGCCGGCAGGTGCGCCGACTGGGCGATCCGACCGGCGCCGATCACGCCGACGCCGATTGTCAACTCGACCTCCTTGGCGGCGCGGACTCCTGGCTGCGCAGCCTCCTGGTGGCGCGCCCCCGGACTAGGGCCAGGCTAGCGACCAGCCGCCTGGCCCCCGGCCACAGGCCTCGATCCGCGGGCCTACGCCTGGTCCTCCCAGCGCTTGCGGGCACGGCCGCGGCGCACCTGGTCATCGCGGCCGCGGGCATTCATGGAGATGTCCTCCATCAGGCTCTTGCGTGAGTACTGCATGCTGCGATGCCGCGCTGCGGCCGCCAGGCGCTCCAGTTGCTCGGCCTCCTCGGCCAGCCTGGCTGCAAGCTCGACTCGGTCGGGATGGCGGTCGGCGATGTCCTTCGCCGAGGCACGCACGCGCTCGGCATGACTCGCCATGATCGCCTCGGCACGGTCGCCGTCCCCTTGGCCGAGCGCGTCGGAGGCGTCCTTCTTGGCGCTGGTGACCTCGGCGAGCAGCAACGCGGTCGTCACCGTCGGATCCGGCAGTCTGGCGCTCCGCTCGTCGTCGGACACCACGTTCACGGTGATCGGCCAGTTGACCGTCCTTGCCTGGAGTCCAGGGAGCGCCACGTAGTCGAGGATGAACGTGCCGATGGTGGTCGGGCCCAGCACGTCGATCCGCGGCACGGCGAACCGCACCAGCAGTTCCCGGGACTGCCCGGCGTAGAGGTCGCCCAGGGGGATGGTGACCACCGGGCCGGTTGGCGAGTCCTCGATCCAGCGAGGGACGTCATGCAGGGTCCCGATCCCGTCGATGAGCCCCGGCAGCGCTGGCCTGATGCGCAGGAAGGCGTTGACGATCGCCTTGCTCAGCAGGTCGCCGGCCTCCTCGGAGACCACGGCCACCGCATCGTCCGGGGTGAAGGCGAATCGATGGCTTCCCTGGCCGTGGGTAGCCAGTTCGCTCATGAGGGTCTCGTCGTAGCCATCGCCGATGCCGATCGTGACGGTCGTCGTCCCCTTGGACCGACCCTGGGCTGCCAGGGATCCGAGCTGCTGCCGGTCCGTCACCCCGGCATTGGCGTGGCCGTCGGAGAGCAGCACCAGGCTCGACCCGGTTGCCGAGGAGTGACGCTCGGCCTGCGCCAGGCCGAGCAGGTAGCCGGCACTGAGGTCGGTGGAGCTCCGGGCGACCACCGACTCGATGCGCGCGTGCAGGCCCGGCAGGTGCTGATCGCCGATCCGGCCCGTGGGCACGCAGATCCGGGCATCGGAGCTGAAGGTGACCACGCCGAAGGTGTCCTGCGGCTTGAGCCGCTCGACCAGCTCATGAAGGGCGTGCTTCGCGGCGGCAAGGCGATGTCCCGACATCGACCCCGAGTTGTCCAGAACCGCGATCAGGGTCTCCGCGGGCCGCTGGGCCAGCCCCTCGGGCTCCGGCGCGGTGAGGGTGAGCAGGCAGGTGAGGTCGTCCTGGGACTGCAGGGCAACCACATCGAGGTCGTACCGGGCCTGGATATCCATGGCATCTCCTTCCGAGGCGCTCGCACGCCCTTGTTATCGCATCATCGCGTTAACTCTACCATGTTTTTCGCAGAAACGCGACAACTCGGCCTGCCCGTGCGCGCCACGGGATAGACTCGCCGCGTGCCCGAGCCTGACATCGGCGACTACCCCGCCCCGCACGTCGCCGTGGACGTCGCCGTCCTGACGGTGCTCCCGACCGACGAGCTCGCCGTGCTCCTGCACCGGCGCACCGGCGATCGAAGCGGGCAGTGGGCCCTGCCGGGCCGGTTCGTCCGGCCGCGGGAGCGCCTGGCCGACGCCGTTGCCATCGCACTGCAGGAGAAGTGCGGCCTGCATACCCGGGAACTGCGCGGCCGAGCACCGCACCAGCTGCACCTGTTCGACGACCCCGATCGCGATGACCGTGGCTGGGTCATGTCCGCGGCCCATCTGCTCGGCCTTCCCTGCAGCCTGCTGCAGGACGTCATCCGATCGCGCGATGACCTGCAGCTTGCCCCGATCGCCGACGAGCGAGCCCGCGTCAGCGGCCAGCGTCGGCTCCCCTACGGCCAGGACGAGATCGTGCGGTACGCCGTCGTCGACATCCGGGAGCGCTATCGCAAGGAGCCCGACCCGGAGGGCCTGCTCGAGGATCGGCAGTTCACCCTCGCCGAGCTGCTCGCCGTGCACGTCGCGGTGCTCGACGAGGACTGGCAGGTCGACACCTTCCGGCGGCATATGCTGCCGATGCTCGCTGACACCGGCGAGGTCTCCACCGGCCGACCCGGTCGACCGGCCGCCATCTACCGGCGGATCGCCGCGGCCGCACGGCACGGCAACACGACAGCTGAACGGAGGTGACGGGCAGATGACCCTCTGCGTGATCGCCCATGTCCACGCCCGACCCGAGTGCGCGGCCGAGATCGCCGAGCACCTCCGCGCGGCCATCGAGCCGACCCGTCGCGAAGCGGGCTGCATCCGCTACGACCTGCTCACCGACAACGAGGTGCCTGGTCACTTCGTCTTCGTCGAGGAGTGGGCCGATGATGCCGCCCTCGCCGAGCACCTCGGCACTGCCCACATCGCCGCGCTTCGCAGCGCCATCGAGCCAATGCTGGCCGGCCCGGCGACGCTGCACCGGATGCGCCTGGTCGACTGAGCCCGCCTCATCCCGCAGCAGGAAGCTCGATCCGGACGGATAGCCCGCCGAGCGGGCTATCCGCGAGCACGATGGTGCCCTCATGCGCCCGGACGATGTCGGCCACGATGCTCAGCCCGAGCCCGGTGCCGCCCGTCTCGGCCGAGCGGGAGTCGTCCATCCGCCGGAAGCGCATCAGGGCCTCTGCACGACGCTCGGGCGGGATGCCTGGGCCGGCGTCGTCCACGACCACCAGTGCCGTGCCTGCGTCCGCCCGAACCGTCAGTGCCACCGGAGAGCCTGCCGGGGTGTACCGCACGAGATTCTGCACCAGGTTGCCGGCCAGCTGCCGCCACGATTCCGCATCGGCCATGACGACGGTCGGTTCGAGCTCGATGCGGATCGGCCGCCCAGGCTGCAGGACGGCGAGGTCGCCGAATGCCTCAGCCATGACCTCGCCGACGTCGAGAGCGGTGCGCGCCTGCTGGTCCAGGTGTGCCGCGCGATCCAGGGCGAGCAACTGTGTCACGAGTGCCTCCAGGCGCAGGCTCTGACTCGACAGCCGCTCAAGGGCACGCTCCTGCGTCGGGGTCCGCTCCCCTGCATCCTGCTGCAGGATGTCGCAGTAGGCCCGGATCACCGTCAGGGGCGTGCGCATCTCATGCGAGGCATCGGACACAAACTGCTGCAGTCGCTCCTGGCCAGCTCGAACCTCGGCCAGGGATGATGTCACCGAGGCCATCATCCGGTTGAGGGCATCTCCGAGCGCGGCCATCTCGGTGCCGGCGCGGGCCGTGGGTACGCGCCGGTCCAGATCCCCATCGGCAATCCCGGAAGCCGCGCTGACCATGTCCGTGACCGGAAGCAGCGAACGACGCACGAGCATCCAGGACAGGACCGAGCCGATCACGGTGCAGCCCAGGACACCACCGAGAATCTGCAGGCGCAGGGTCGACAGGTCCTTGCGGACGCTCGCAACCGGCGTCGCTGCGACGATGACCCGGCCCTGCCCGCCACTGGCACGCGCAAGGACCCGGTAGTCGACGGCACCACCGACCTCGATCACCGACGAGAGCGCTGACGAGAGAGCCGACGACGACAGGACGGGAAATGGCAGTGGCTCGCTGACGTACCCGGCCTGGCGGACAACCGTCGTCGAGCCGTCCGCGCTTACCACCGCGAGGGCAATGGGATTGAAGACGTCCGCCGGGATAGGGCGCGGGTTCGCCAGCAGGCCCTTCACCCGGGCCTGGGTCACGGCAGCCGCCAGCGACTGGTCGATCGCCCGGAACTGCATGGCCGATGCGGCCGCGTACAGGACCACGCCCAGGCCGACGGAGCACAGCAGCACCACGGCCGCCGTCAGCAGGGTCAGCCTGGCCTTCAGGCTCATGTCTCACCGTCCTGGCACAGGAGCTCATAGCCGAAGCCCCGAACCGTCCGGATGACGAGGTGATCGCCGAGCTTGCGCCGGAGATACGACACGTACGTCTCGACCACGGTGGTCTCGGCCAGGCCGTCCAGGCCCCAGATCCGGCGCAGCAGGGTGTCCTTGCTGAGCACCTCGCCGACGTGCTCCATGAGCAGTCGCAGCAGCCGGAACTCGGTCGGGGAGAGCTGCACCTGCTCCCCCGAGCACCACACGCCATGACGGCGGTAGTCCAGGAGTACCTCCCCGACGCGCAGGCATCCGGTGTCCGGTTCCGGGCTCGTCCGGCGCAGGACGGCAGCCGCGCGCAGGGTCAACTCCTGCATGCCGAAGGGCTTGCGGACAAAGTCATCGGCGCCCGCCTCGAAGGCCCGCTGGACGTCATCGGGGCTCTGCCGAGCCGTCAGGACGATCACCGGCGTGGTGTCGCCCGAGTCGCGCAGTCGGGTAAGCATCGTCAGGCCATCCATGCGCGGCATGCTGAGGTCCAGGACGATGAGCGAGCAATCCTGCTCCCGCAGCATGCGCAGCGCCTGGATACCGTCGTTGGCCGCCAGCGTCCGGTAACCAGCGAGCAGCAGGACATCGCAGATCGCATCGTTGACTGCGGCTTCGTCATCGACCACCAGCACCGTGGCGTTCATTGTCGCTGCGCTCCCACCAGCCGAGCCTGCCATCATCGACCGGATTCGTCACCGGCGAGGACCAGCATGACAGCCACAGCGCGCTGACCCGTTCGCGCACTTGTGAGAACCATGTGAAACGGGCCAGATGGGCAGTTCACAACGAATCCACATCGAGCCAGGCTCAGTGGACTCCTCCGCTGATGCATCCTGCTCCTGCCAATCACGAAACGGAAGGAACAGCATGCGCGGAACGAATCGAGTCGAGCGTCGGATGATTGCTGCCGTCAGCACCCTGCTGCTGACTGGCTCGGCGGTTGTCGGCGTGGCCCACGCAGCACCAGGCGACCACGCGGGTGGAAGGGGCATCGTCGGTCAGATGGTCGCCGCGGGCTCGCTGACCAAGGAGCAAGCACGGGCCATCAAGTCGTCGATCAAGGGTGCCGGCAAGCAGAAGGCCGCTGCCGTCGCGGCGCTCGTGGCCAGCGGGACGCTCACCGCTGAGCAGGGTGCGTCACTCACCTCGGCGATCGAGGCCAAGCAGGCGGCCAACAAGGCTGCGAAGCAGGCGGCTCGCACGGCAGCGCGAGGATCGGGCACGGGCGCGACTGCCCCTGCCAGCTGACCCGTCCGGCACAGTCGACACGTCGAAACGGTCGACCCGCAGTAGCGTGCCTGCGTGGTCCCGCCATCGGGTGCCACGCAGGCACGACTCGAGCGGCCTGCTCTCGCTGGCCGCCGAGGCCTGCGGGGTCGACATCGCTGACGTGGTGAGGACCCTCGTCGTGCGCAGGTCGCAGGATGACGACGTGCTGGTCACCGGTGCCCGGTGATCGCACCCTGTCCTGGAAGAAGCTGCGGGCACTGCTCGGCGTCAGCCGGATCTCGCTGCCGGATGCCCATGAGGGACGGCAGGTGACCGGCTACGAACGGGGCATGGTCGCGGACGTCACCGACCCGGGGCCATCCGCTACCCCTGACCGGTCACCATGACTCTTGCCGGCGATCGTGAAGACGTAGATCCGCTGGAACGGCAGGTACTGCTCCGGCACGCCGGCAGCGCTCGCTGAGACGGTGCATGCCCCTTCCTTGGCCCCGAAGGCGACTCGGACGACGCCCTTCTTCGCCTTGACCTTGCAGAGCTTGCTGCCATTGGTCACGGTGTTGACGACGGGCTGTCCGTGATCGGTCGTCATCCCGGCGGCGCCAAGCTGGACAGCAGACCCGGTCGTGACCTTGCGGCTGACCAGTGCCACCGGTGCCAGCTGCTGCCCCATCCGGGTACGCAGTAGGTAGGTGGCGGTGGCCTCGCTCCTGCCATTGCCGGCGGCCGAGGCAACCGTCAGCCGGCAGGCGCTTGCCGTGGAGACCACCGTCAGCACGGCGGCGGATGTCGGGCCTGGCTGGCCGGCGACCGAGCAACCGTCCTCCGCCGCGAAGGTCAACGGCTGGCCCGAGGTCGACGTCGCCTGGATGCTCAGCGGGGTGCCGAAGGACAGCACCGGCAGGAAGGCCGAGCTGAAGGCCACGCCGGACCCAGTGGCCACGGTGATCGAGGCCGGCTCATCTGCCTGTGCCGGCGCTGCCAGCGCCGTGAGCCCCGCGCAGGCGGCCGCCATGCATCCCAGGGGCACCCAGCGTCCTCGCGGGCGCCGTGCTCGCGGCACTCGCCGTGCCTTCTGGGCTTGCTGTGCCCGATGTGCCTGCAATCCGCGCCTCACGCCGCAACCCTCCAGGTTCGCACCTCGCACGCCACTATGCCGCGCCGCTACGGCGTCGCGTCCATGACCGGGCCATGGGGCTCGTCCGTGATGCTAGACGACTGCGTGAGCGGATCGAGGGCTCGCCGTGCGCAGTCTCGTCCAAGCTCGATCATCTCGACCGCCCGATGGAACTCGAAGGTTCCGCATGCATCGACCGGCACCTCGATGAGCAGGTCAGGCGGATAGGCGGACAGCCGATAGCGGGTGATGAGCCGCTGCATGGTCTGGATGGACAGCTCGATGACATCACGCGTGCGCAGGCCCGTGGGGATCTGGGCCTCCATGGCGCCTGAGGACTCGATGCCGAGATCGGCCGTGGCATGCGGGCCATCCTGAGCCAGATCACGGCCGAGGTCGACGCCGAGCCGGGTCGCCAGCGTTCGCACGACGTCCTGATCACGCAGCTGGGCGATGACCCGACGCACCCGCTCCGCGGGCTCGGCGGGCGCGGCCGGCTCGTGGGGCGTCGGTGCCGGCGTCTGGCGTGGCCCGCTGAGCGAGACCGCGATCAGGCCGTCGCAGCGGATCGGCGTCAGCGGGGCGATCGGCAGGTTGTTCATCAGCCCCCCGTCCGCGAGCAGCCGGCCCTCCACCATGACCGGGGCGATGAGGCTCGGGATCGCCACCGATGCGCGCATGGCCGTCGCAAGCAGCCCCTGCTGAAACCACACCTCCTTCTGCGCGATGAGGTCGGTCGCAACGGCGGTGTACGGGATCGGGAGGTCCTCGATGCGCGCACCGTCCAGGATGCTTGCCACCCGGCCCATGACCTTCTCCGCACGGATCACGCCCGGCGCCTTGATCGAGGGGTCCAGCAGCCGGATGACATCCCGCTGGCTGAGCCCCGCAACCCAGTCGACGTAGGCGTCCAGTCGCCCGGCGCCGTGCAGGCCCCCGATCACCGCTCCCATGGACGTCCCCGAGATGGCCACGATCTGGCAGTCACGTGCCAGCAGCTCCCGGATGACGCCGATATGCGCGTACCCCCGCGCTCCGCCCCCGCCCAGTGCCAGCGCGATCCGAGAACCAGGCCCGATCACGCGCCCCACCTTAACCCTGGCACGACGTCAATCCCCGGGTCGGACGTGGACGGCAGGCGGACTGCGAGAGGGCGATGGCGAGGGCCGGCCCTCAGATGCGCAGGGTCGTCATGCCCCCATCGACCCGCAGGATGGCACCCGTCGTCGACGCGCTGGCGGGTGATGCCAGGTAGGCGATGGCATGGGCAACCTCCTGGGCCGTCACCAGTCGGCCCAGGGGCTGACGGTCATTGAGCGCCTGCTCGGTGGCCGCTCGATCCTCGGCAGCGTCGAGCAGTCGCTCCACCCACGGCGTGCTGGCCGTGCCGGGAGCCACGGCATTGACCCGGATCCCCTCGCGCACATGATCAGCCGCCATGGCCAGGGTCAGTCCCGCGACGGCCCCCTTGCTCGCACTGTAGAGGGCACGCTGCCTGACCCCGACGAAGGCAACCGCGGAGCACGTGTTGACGATGCAGGCGTGCGCGGATGCACGCAGGTAGGGCAGCGCAGCCCGGGCGACTCGGGCCATCCCGACCACGTTCACGTCCAGCACGCGCAGCCACTCGGCGTCAGTATTGGCTGCGACGTCGCCGGCTGCGCCGATGCCGGCGTTGTTGATGACGATGTCGAGCTGGCCGAACGCCTCGACGACTGCGGCAACGGCGCTATCGACCGCCGCGGCATCGGCGACATCGCAGGGGATTCCCAGCGCACCGGACGGCACCCCGTCGACGTCTCGATCCAGGACGGCGACACGGGCCCCGCGCGACATCAGCAGCGTTGCGGTAGCCGCGCCGATGCCGCTGGAACCACCCGTCACCAGGGCGACGAGTCCGCTGAACTCCGCCATCGAGTCCTCCTCGGCTCAGGTGCGAACGCGCGGGTCGACGTGCACCTTCGGGCCGGGGCCGGCATCCGGTGGCCGTCGTCCGGCCAGCACGTCCGCGAGCGAGTCCAGCCCGATCGTCGCGGCAACCAGGGGCCGGGGGTCCACCGAACCGCTGGCGAACTGCTCGATCGCCCGGGGCAGGCCCGGGGAGGCGCTCAGGATGCCGACGGCCGTGACGTCGTTGAAGACGAGCCGCCTGGAGTCGATGGCACTGGGCTCGCCTGCGATGCCGATGTAGACCACCCGCTTGCCGGGCATCACCAGGTCGATGGCTCGCGCTGGGCTGCCCGGGTCGTTCGACGCGTCAATGACGGCATCGAACTCGACGTCGGGCAGCGTCTGGTCCGTCCAGCCCTGCTCGAAGCCGATGGAGGCAGCGAACGCCAGGGATCGCTGGGACGACCCGAGCAGGTGGACGTCCACTCCGCGGGCCCGGGCGAGCATGGCTACCAGCAGGCCGATCGTGCCCGGGCCGATGACGAGCAGTCGGTCACCCGTCGTGACCTCTGCGGCGTCCAGGCTGCGCAGGGCATTGCCGCCCGGCTCGATCAGTGCCCCCACGGTGTCGTCGATCGAGTCGGGCAGGGCGTGGACCGACCAGGCGGGCACGGCGATCCGCTCGGCAAGGGCACCCGGCCGCCCGCCGCGAACGCCGATCTCCGTCCGGCCCGCGCATACGTGCTGCAGGCCCTGCGCGCAGCGGGCGCACTGCTGGCAGCCGAGCATCGTGTCGGCGGTCACGCGGCGGCCGACCCAGCTCGGGTCGACACCATCGCCGACCTCCCGCACCCGGCCCATCCACTCATGGCCCAGGAGCATCGGATAGGACGCATGGCCGTCGTGGAGGTACTGCATCTCGCCGGTGTAGAACTCCACATCCGTGCCGCAGACGCCGACGCGATCCACGTCGATGACGACCTCGCCGGGGATGGCGACCGGTTCGGGGATGTCCTGGACCTCGGCCCGGCCCGGCCCGGTCACGATGAACGCTCGCATGGACCGGGCTCCTCTCACCGACCGTCGCGGCGTCCGCGACGGCACATCACCGACCGTCGCGGCGTCCGCGACGGCACATCACCGACCGTCGCGGCGTCCGCGACGGCACATCACCGTGACGCGATGACGCGCTGGCGCTGGGTACCCAGCTCGTCGATGCCGAGCTCCATGACATCGCCCGGCTGCAGCCACCCCGGGGGGTTCATCCCCATCGCGACCCCAGGCGGGGTCCCGGTGTTGATCAGGTCTCCGGGCTCCATCACCAGGAACTGGCTGAGGTACTGCACGATGAAGAAGGGGTCGAAGATCATCGTGGCAGTCGAGCCTGTCTGGCGACGGCCGCCATTGACGTCCAGCCACATGCCCAGGTTCATCACGTCGGAGATCTCGTCGCCCGTCACCAGCCAGGGGCCTGCCGGGTTGAAGGTCTCGGACGACTTGCCCTTCACCCACTGGCCACTGCGCTCGGTCTGGAAGCTGCGCTCGCTCACGTCGTTGACCACGCAGAAGCCGGCGATCGCCGCCGCCGCCTCCTCGCGCGACTCCAGGTAGCTCGTGCGGCGTCCGATGACGATACCCAGCTCGACCTCGTAGTCCGGCTTGGTTGACCCGCGCGGGATGCGTACGTCATCGTTCGGGCCGATGAGGGTATTCGGGGACTTGTTGAACAGGATCGGCTCCGGCGGTGCCTCCATGCCCGTCTCGGCAGCGTGATCGCTGTAGTTCAGGCCGATGCACAGGATCTGGTGCGGCCGGCCGAAGGGGGCGCCGATGCGCTCGCCGGCGAAGCGCTCGACCTGACCGGCCGCCTGCCGCTCCTGCACCAGGGGGCGCAGTGCTGCCAGGCCCCCGCCGCCGAAGAAGGCCTCGTCGAAGTCACCGGCAGCATCCGACACGTCTATATAAGTGTCCTCGTCAAGCCGGACCACGGGCTTCTCTGCCCCGAACTCGCCGATGCGCATCAGCTTCATGACTCTCCCATTCGTCTCACGTCAGGCTGAAGGGTCCCATGTCGGCACGGGGCGGCAACGCACCGACACCCTGGCCGTGAACAGGCATCCTGCCAGGAAGGCTCGGCGCCGTGCAGCGTCGTTCATGCCCTCGGCCGCGATGGCGATGACGAGCGCCACCAGGATTCGTCCGGCGAATTGCAGTCGCTGAATTGCAGCCGCCGGCGCACCCTGCAGGGCACGCCGGCGGCTCGGGTACGCGGCTCAGCCGGCGAGGCATCCCGCGGTGTAGAGGGCCTCGGGCACCTGCGCATCGGACGGGTAGGCGTCCCCGTTGGCGGTGCCGCAGACGCTCGCCTTGTCCTTGGGAATCCAGAACTGGCCCTCCTGCTCGAAGATGAAGGAGGTGGGAGCGCCCTGGGGGCCGTCGCTCGGCGCATCGGCCGGGCCGAGGGTGCCGGAGACGACCGCCCAGCCATCCGCACAGCTCAGGCTCGGATCGGACAGGACGTTGCCGTCACCGAGGGCCTTGGCAGCATCGTCGACGGAGGACTGCAGGGCCTCCTGGGTGCACTCGGTCATCCCGCCGACCATGCTCGCGCTCGGCTCGGAGCTTGATGAACCGCTGCTGGAACAGCCGCTCAGGGCGGCGATGCCAAGGGCTGCGGCAGCAGCCACGGCCAGGGCAGACTTCTTCATGACTCATCCTTCGATTCGTGGATCGTGTGCAGGTGCACCGGTTCGTCGGTTGACGCTGACGAATCATCCCAGGTTCCGGCAGCGAATCGGCGAAGGCCGCAGGATTTCCCGGTAACGACATGGGAACGACGGAGGTCAGAAGTAGCCAGCCCGCTTCTTTGCCTCCATCGAGTCGGCCCGGTCACCGTCGATGAGGCGGCCGGCCCGCTCGCTGACCCGCACCTGCTCCATCTCGGTCACCAGGTCGTCGATATCCCGGGCCGTCGAATCGATCGCCCCGGTCACCGGCCAGCACCCCAGGGTCCGGAATCGGACCTCACGGCGCACCGGCCGCTCATCGGGCTCCAGGGGCATCCGGTCGTCGTCGACCACGATGAGCGTGCCATCGCGCTCGATTACCGGCCGAGGACGGGCGAAGTACAGGTCGACGACGTCGATGCGCTCGCGACGGATGTACCGCCAGACGTCCAGCTCAGTCCAGTTCGAGATCGGGAAGACCCGCATGGTCTGCCCGTTCACCAGGGTGGTGTTGACCGTCCGCCAGAACTCGGGACGCTGGTTGCGGGGATCCCAGCGCTGGCGGGCTTCCCGCAGGCTGAAGATGCGCTCCTTGGCCCGGCTGCGCTCCTCGTCACGCCGGCCGCCTCCGATGGCAGCATCGAAGCCCCCGTCCTGGAGGGCTCGCAGCAGCGGGACGGTGCGCATGATGCGGGTGTACTCCTGGATGCCGTGCGTCAGCGGGCTCACCCCGTCGGCGATGCCCTCGTCGTTCTGGGCGACGAGCAGCGTGAAGCCCACCTCGCGCGCCATCCGGTCGCGGTGCTCGATCATCTCGGCGAACTCCCACTGGCTGTCGACATGCAGCAGTGGGAAGGGGATCTCCCCGGGATGGAAGGCCTTGCGGGCCAGGTGGAGCAGGACGGATGAGTCCTTGCCAATCGAGTACAGGAGCACGGGCGTCCGGAAGGCAGCTGCGGTCTCCCGGATGATGCCGATGGCCTCGGCCTCGAGGTGGTCCAGGACATCGTCGGGGCTGATCGTTGAGCCGGCAGTCGTCGCGGGATGCATGACCCTCCAATGGGCGCAGGATTTGACATGAAACACATTACCTGTATTTTTCTTCGCATGTCGAATCACATGCCTCCCGATCATGCATTCACCCCCGTCGTGACGATGATCCCGGGCGATGGCATCGGCCCCGAGGTCGTGGCGTCAGCCGTGACGCTCGTCGACGCTGCCGGCGGCCGGGTCAGCTGGGAGTACGCCGACGCCGGCGCCGAGGTGTTCCGTCGCGGCATCCCCAGTGGAGTGCCCGAGGAGACCATCGCCTCCATCGCGCGGACCAGGGTCGTCCTCAAGGGCCCGCTGGAGACCCCGGTCGGCTACGGCGAGAAGAGCGCGAACGTCACCCTGCGCAAGCTCTTCGAGACCTTCGCCAACATCCGCCCGGTGCGCGAGCTGCCCGGCGTGCCCACCCCCTACAGCGGCCGAGGCATCGACCTGGTCGTCATCCGGGAGAACGTCGAGGACCTCTACGCCGGCATCGAGCACATGCAGACGCCGGACGTCGCCCAGTGCCTGAAGCTCATCTCGCGCCTGGGCTGCCAGCGCATCGCGCGGACGGCCCTGGCGTTCGCCCGCTCGGAGGGCCGCACCAACGTCGCCGTCGCCACCAAGGCCAACATCATGAAGCTGACCGAGGGCATGCTCAAGAGCGAGTTCGCACTCGCCGCCGCCGACTGCCCCGAGCTCGATACCTGGCACGTCATCATCGACAACGCCGCCCATCAGCTGGTCAAGGCACCGGAGCAGTTCGAGGTGATCGTGACCACCAACATGAACGGCGACATCCTCAGCGACCTCACCAGTGCCCTCGTCGGCGGACTCGGCTTCGCGCCCTCTGCCAACCTTGGCACCGAGGTCGCCATCTTCGAGGCCGTGCACGGCTCGGCTCCGAAGTACGCCGGTCAGGACGTCGCCAATCCCTGCGCCGTGGTGCTCTCCGCGGTGATGATGCTCCGGCACCTGGAGCAGTTCGAAGCTGCCGACGCCCTGGAGCAGGCGGTCTACCGCACCCTGGAGGACGGCATCCACACCAAGGACGTCAAGGCCGGCGAACCGGTCGGCACCGCCGCCTTCACCGAGGCCGTTCGTGCCCGGATCGGGCAGGCCTCCTCGATCGCCCCGCGGCAGCGCCAGCCGCTCGCGCTCCCGCAGATCAGCCGATCCGATGCCCGCAGCGAGCCCGGATCGCGATCCAAGGCAGGGGTCGACATCTTCATCGAGTCGACCGATGAGCCGGAGCGCATTGCCAGCCGCCTGCAGGACGCCACCGCCGGGACGCCCTACCACCTGAAGATGGTGTCGTGCCGCGGCACGGTCGTGTGGCCCAGCACCGGCGGCTCCACCGGGTGCATCGACCACTTCCGCTGCCGCTTCGTGATCGCCGACCGGCACGCCTGGCATCAGGAGTCCGTCCTGGACCTGCTCCAGCGCGTCGGGCGGATCTACCGGTGGATGCACGTGGAGAAGCTGGAGGACATCGACGGCGAGCCCGCCTACACCAAGGCCCAGGGCGAGAACTAGCCAGCCGTGCCCGGGGGGTATCCCTATGACGGCCAGCGTGCCGTGCTGGCCACCAGGCACGGCAAGCTGGCCGTTATAGCACCCGCCCTGGAGCCGACCGGCCTGCGCATCACGACGGCTGACGTCGACACCGATGCGCTTGGGACGTTCGCCGGCGAGATCCCCCGCACCCTGCCGATGCACGAGGCGGCAGTGGCAAAGGCACGAATAGGCATGGAGCAGCAGGGCTGTGCGATCGGGCTGGCGTCCGAGGGGACGATCGGGCCAGACCCGATGATCCCGTTGCTCATCTGCGACACCGAGCTGGTCTTGCTCGTCGACGACGATCAGGGGCTTGTCATCTGGGAGACCGCCCGAGATCACGGGGTGCGAGCGGCCGTCACCGTGACACGGCCGGGCCAGCCGATCGCGGCCTTCCTCGACGAGGCCGACTTCCCGGGCCATCGGCTCATCGTCCGACCCGAGGGGATGGAGCCGGCGGACGTCCCTGCTGGCCTGATGCGCAAGGGGATCGCCGACCAGCAGGCCCTGGCTCAGGCGATCCGCGACTGCAGCGCGGCCTCGCCGACCGGCCATGCCCGGGTCGAGTCCGACCTGCGCGCCCACTGCTCGCCGACCCGCCAGCAGGTGATCGCCCGGGCAGCGCAGCGGCTCGCCGCCCGGGTCATCAGCAGGTGCCCCGACTGCGGGGCGCCCGGCTGGGGCCGGGTCGGCACGCTCAGCGGGCTGCCATGCGCGTGGTGCGATACCTGGATCGACTCCGCCCACCGAGGCGTGATTCTCGGCTGTACCCGCTGCCCGTTCCAGCGCGAGGTCCATGAGCAGCGCGCCGCCGAGGATCCGGCCCGATGCCCGAGCTGCAATCCATAGATCGCCTTCGGCGGCAGCCGACAGCGGCCCGTCTGGCCTGGCCTGGAGTAATGTCCTGGGGTCCAGACCGCAATGCCTCCATCAGGCGGGCTCGCGGAGACGCACAGCAGGAGACGGCGGTTGACAGTGGCAGGCGGCACCGGTCGGGAGTGGACCTTCCTGACGAACCACGGGCACGTGCTGATCTGCCTGCATCGCAACCCGCAGGCGCGCATCCGCGATATCGCCGATGAGGTCGGCATCACCGAGCGGGCCGTCGGGGCGATCCTGGTCGACCTCGAGCGCGGCGGCTACGTCACCAAGGAGAAGGCCGGCCGTCGCAATGAGTATCGGGTCCACCCAGAGCTTGCCTTTCGTCACCCGTCGGAGGCGATGCGGCCGATCGGCGAGCTGCTGCGCATCTTCGACGGACAGCACATGCCCGGTGACCCCGGCCAGAGCGAGGGAAGGGACGTCCCATGAGCCTGCGCAGCAGTCAGTGGTACGGCGGTGATGACCGCAACAGCTATATCCATCGGGCCTGGATGCGCCGCGGACTGCCGGCCGACGCCTTCAACGGACGTCCGCACATCGCGATCGCGAATACTGCGTCCGACCTGACGCCATGCAACGCCCACCTGACCGAGGTCGCCCGCAGCGTGAGCGATGGCATCTACGAGGCCGGCGGAATCCCGCTGAACCTGCCCGTGGTGTCGCTCGGCGAGACTCAGGTGCGCCCCACGGCGATGCTCTGGCGCAACCTGGCGGCGATGGCCACCGAGGAGATGCTGCGCGCCAATCCCATCGATGCGGTCGTCCTGCTCGGCGGGTGCGACAAGACCATCCCCTCGCTGCTCATGGCGGCGTCGTCGGTCGACCTGCCAGCGGTCGTCGTCCCCGGCGGGCCGATGCTGACCGGGACCTTCCGCGGGCAGCCGCTGGGCTGCGGGACGGATGTCTGGCGGCTCAGCGAGGAGGTCCGCGGCGGCACCATGTCGAATGAGGACTTCATCACCTCCGAGTCCTCGATGATCCGCAGCCGCGGCCACTGCAACACCATGGGCACCGCCTCGACCATGGGCCTGATGGCCGAGGCGCTCGGCATGGTGCTGCCGGGCATCGCCGGCACCCCCGCACCGGACAGCCGCCTGCTCGAGGGCGCGCATGCGACTGGCCGGCTCGCCGTCGGCCTGGTCGAGGCCGACCGGCGGCCGAGCACGGTGATGACACGAGCCTCCTTCCACAACGCCATCGTCGCCCTCGCGGCGATCGGCGGATCGACCAATGCGGTCGTGCACCTGCTGGCCATCGCCGGCCGGCTCGGAGTCGACCTGAGCCTGGACGACTTCGACCGCATCGGCTCTGACGTCCCGCTGCTGGTGAACCTGCAGCCCGCGGGCACCGGCCTGATGGAGGACTTCTTCCGGGCCGGCGGGCTGCACGCCACCCTGGCACAGGTGCGCGACCTGCTCGACCCGACCGCCATCACTGTCACCGGCCGGCCGCTGGTGGAGGCAATCACCGGCGCACAGGTCTGGGATCGGGAGGTGATCCGGCTGCGCAATGAGCCGCTGATCGAGGGGGCCGGCATCGCCGTGCTGCGCGGCAACCTCGCGCCCGATGGCGCCATCATCAAGCCGGCGGCCGCCTCGGCAGACCTCCTGCAGCACCGGGGCCATGCCGTGGTGTTCGACTCCATCGAGGACTTCCACGCCCGCATCGACGACCCCGACCTCGAGGTCGATGCCTCGTCGGTGCTCGTCCTGCGCGGCTGCGGGCCCAGGGGATACCCGGGCATGCCCGAGGTCGCGAACATGCCGCTACCTGCCCGCCTGCTGGAGCAGGGGGTCAGGGACATGGTTCGGATCTGCGATGGCCGGATGAGCGGGACGGCCTACGGGACGGTGATCCTGCACGTCGCTCCGGAGGCGGCCGCCGGCGGGCCGCTGGCCCTGGTGCGCACCGGGGATGTCATCGTCCTGGACGTGCCCGGCCGCCGCCTCGATGTCGAGGTGCCGGCCGATGAGTGGGCTGCCCGGACGCCGGCGCCGCAGATGCTCGCAGCTATCGCCCACCCGACTCGTGGATGGGAGCAGCTCTACGTCAGGCACGTCCAGCAGGCGAATACCGGGGCCGATCTCGATTTCCTCGTGGGAAGCTCGGGCTCCGAGGTCAGCCGCGAGTCCCACTGACCCCCTGGCCGAGTTCGACTCCCAGCGCCACAAGGGCCGGCCCTTGTGGCGCTGGGAGTCGAACTCGGCGCAAGGGTGCAAGACTGCGGCATGCCGAACGCTGAGCCGAACCCGAACGCTGAGCCGAACCCGAACGCTGAGCCGAACCCGAACGCTGAGCCAAGCCACGACGCACGCACCGCTTCCGAGCCCCTGCGCATCGGACTCCTCGGAGCCGCCCGCATCTCACCCGCGGCGATCATCCGGCCGGCCCAGGCCCTCGGTCACCGACTGGTGGCGGTCGGGGCACGCGACCTCGCCCGAGCGCAGGCGTACGCAGCCGAGCACGGCATCGAACGCGCCTACGGCTCCTACGAGGAGGTGCTCGCCGATGGCGATGTCGACGTCGTCTACAACGGACTGCCGAATGGACTGCACGGCCCGCTGAACCTGGCCGCGATCGCAAGCCGAAAGCATGTCCTCGGCGAGAAGCCCTTCGCCAGCAATGCCACCGAGGCAGCCCAGGTTCGACAGGCAGCCCAGGCCAGCGGCCTGGTGGTCGTGGAGGCCTTCCACTACCAGTACCACCCGCTCATGCTGCGGGTCGAGGAACTCCTCGACGCCGGAGAGATCGGCGAGATCACCCACGCCGAGATCGACATGATCATGCCGTCGCCGGACCCTGCCGATCCTCGGTGGTCGTACCCGCTGGCCGGTGGCTCGCTGATGGACGTCGGCTGCTACGGCCTGCACCTGGCACGGTTCCTCGGCCGGTGGCTGGGCGGCGAGCCACGGCTGGCGAGCGCCACCGCCGTCGAGTCGGAGGCGAACCCGGGGGTGGACGCCGACCTGATCGCCCGCCTGTCGTATCCGAGCGGAGCCACCGCCGTCATGCACAGCGGGATGCTGAGCCCGACGCTGTCGTTCGCCTTCCGGCTGACCGGTACCCGCGGCAGCATCCAGGCGCCGGCGTTCGTCCTGCCGATGAACGACGACCGGCTGATCATCAGCGTCGACCAGCGCGGATTCCTCGGCCGAACCAGGCGCCGTACCCGAACGGAGCGGATGGGGACGACTCCGACCTTCCAGTACCAGCTCGCTGCCTTCGCCGCCGCCGTCCGCAGCGGTGCACCGCTGCGGACCGATCTTGACGACGCAGTGACCCAGATGGCCTTCATCGATGCCACCTACGAGGCGGCCGGCATGACGCCACGACCCCGGTCTCAGTGGAACGGCAGCGGATCGACAGGCGCCTAACGGTCCGTGACCAAATCGTTACGCGTTGGTGCCGTTTCGTGACCTGTTGGCGTTGCCAGTCCCCTCCATGCAACATATGTTGGGTCCCGCAACAATCTGCCCACAGGACGCTTCCTGACTGGGCACTCCTCCTCAACAGCGCAGGGCAACCTGCGAGGAAGGGACGTCACCGCATGTCCAAGAAGATCTACGGAGCAGTAGCGGGCCTCGCGGCCGCAGCGCTGGTCCTTACCGCCTGCGGCGGATCGAGCACCTCAACGGAGTCCTCCGCGGCTCCGGCTGCGTCCTCCGCGGCTCCGGCTGCGTCCTCCGCCGCTCCGGCTGCCGCCGGCGGCAAGGCCTGCGTCATCCTGCCGGACAGCCAGTCGTCCGATCGCTGGGAGAACCAGGATCGTCCGGCCATCCAGTCCGCTCTCGAGGCTGCCGGCTTCACCGCCGACATCCAGAACGCCCAGGGCGACACCAACCAGTACCTCACCATCGGCGATCAGATGCTCGCCGGCGGCTGCGGCGTGATGATCCTGGTCGACCTGAACGGCTCCGGCGCGACCGTGGCCGAGAAGGCCGTTGCCCAGGGCATCCCGGTCATCGCCTACGACCGTCCGTTCGCTCCGGCTGACTACTACGTGTCCTTCGACAACGTCAAGGTCGGCCAGCT